>JBFGKE010000085.1:0-2579 GCA_041576815.1 Polyangiales bacterium | reverse complement strand
GGCCGCCCACCGGTACGATGATTCGCGTGTCGGTGTTCAGGGCCCAGTCCTTGGGCGCGCGCAAAACCACCACGTCACACTCGACGTCATTGAGCAATTGCTCGACGTGGCGGATGTTCTCGTATGCTTCGAGCGATGAAAACCCCACGAGCAAGCTCTCGCAGTCGCGCGTTTCCGCAACGCGCGCGATCTCCCTCCATGGGTCCTTCGCGATCGTCATCAAAGCTTCAGGCGCGTGCCCGGCGGTGAGCGATGCCGTGACCGCCTGCTCCACGACTTTTTGCGCGTCTTGAAGCGCCCTTTCGGTTTCGGCCTCGGCGGCGGCAAAGTCGCTTGGCTTGCGAAGGACCGTGAGCAAGAGGACGCGCCCCACGACCGGGATCGCAAGCGCATTTGCCACGGTCACCATTCCGACGGCGCTCGCCGGGTTCGCTACCGGTACCAATACGAGCGGGCTGCGGCCCCGCAGCACGCCGAGTCGCGGGTCGATCGCCTCGGTGAACGCATCGACCGCCTGCGCCCGACCTGCAAACAACCCGAAGTACAAGATCACGCCGAGGCCCAGCCAAACGGCGGCAATCGCGCCAGCCGAAGGCACCGCCACCGCCTGAAACGTCGCCAGCAGCGCACAGGCCAAACCGCCGATTAAAGGCACCGCCGGAAACCAAGCCGTACGAAACGGAGCGGGAATCCGCGAGCGTCGGCGCGCGAGCAAGCTCGTCCAGTGCACCAGCGCGAACGAGATCAAGAAAATCAAGCTCGCCGCGGCGCCCGCTGCGGACACGTTCGGCAGCATGAGCAGGATGAAAGCCATCGCCAGCGCAGTCGCATAGATCGCCATCACCGGCGTACCCCGCGTGGGGTGGCGCTGCTGAAGGACGCGGGGAAGCGTCCGGTCGGTGGCCATGCGAAGCGCGATCCGGCTTGCCGCCAAGAGGTTGGCGGAAAGCGCGGAGGCGGTGGAAAGAACCGCGGCGACGATCACGAGCCAGTAGCCGAACCGCCCGGCGAAGTTGTCCGCCGCGTCCGCCATGAGGGTCGCCGGCCGCGAGGCGCTCATCTCCCCGATGCTTCCGCCGGGCGGCGTTCCCACGGTCGACACGATGAACAGAAGCGGCAGATAGATTGCGAGCGCGAGACCGAGCGACGTCAGCATGGCGCGGGGAATGTTGCGCTCGGGCTGCTTCACCTCTCCCCCCACGGTCGCGATCAAGTCGAAGCCCTGCAGCGCGATGAACGTGAAGCCCATCGCCGTGAGCAGCCCCGTGGCTTGGTGCTCGAAAAAGGGCGTCAGCCCGCTGCGCACCGAACCGGACGGGGCGCGGGTGAGGGCCCACGCCCCGGCGAGGAGCAAGACGGCAAACACGATCAGCTTCCCGATGGTCTCCGCCTGACCGCCCCCCTCGCTCTTTCGGATGAGAAGCAGGCTGTAGAGTGCGGTGATGACGATCGCGACACCGAGCCCTGCAGAGCGCTCGTGCAACCACGCTGGAGGCGTGCCGGTCGCACTCCACAGCTGGTCGACGGCGAGCAGAGCGTACTCCGCAAACCCGAGTGCATAGAGCACGCCCGCCACGATGTATGCAAACCAGAGCACCCACCCGACTACGAACGCCGCGCGGACGGTAAGGACCTTCTTTGCGAACGTATACGCCCCGCCGGACTCGGGAAACATCGACGACATTTCCGCGAAGCTGAGCGCTGTCAGGAGGGCAATGCCGCCGTTGAGGGCGAATGCCAGGATGGCGCTCGGCCCGGTCTCCCGAAACGCCGCGCCGGCCAACACCAAAATACCACCGCCGACGATCGCACCGACGCCCACGCCGGTCGCCCCGATCAGGTTCAGGTGCCGAACCTGCCCTCCCTGTTCCTCAGACGGCACGGACTGAAGATAGGCCGTTACGACGCGGGCGCCAAACCTTCGTCACCGGGATAAACGAAGTCCTCGAAGCTGAAAGCGGAATCAAGCTGCTCGCGACATCGTGAGCTCAGAGCCGATGCATAGCGATGTCTATGGAGTTTCTTGCGCGGTTTCGCGGGCCGTTCCCGTGACCATGACGAACTCGTTGAGCCTCCGCTCGAAGTCTTGTTTCGCCTCTGGATCATCCAGATTTCGGAAGTGCGAGATTTCGCGATCGACGAAGAGAATCGCGAGCACGTAGTCGTATGCAGCGTTGGCGGCGGCGAGGTCTGCAACCAGCTTCTGCGTCTGCGCGTCGACGAGAGTGATGATGTCGACCTTGCCGCGCCGGTAGAGGTCCACGACGAGCTCGAGGTTGCTCTGGGCGGCTTCGGCGGCTTTGCGTGTGAGCGACACTGCGGCCAGCGCGGCGGAAGCATTGTAGAGCTCGATGCGGACCCCCGTGTCGATGAAGAGCTCCACGCGCTCGAGCTCCGCGTTCAATCGTTCGACGAGGCGTGCTGCCTGCCGTGCCGCCGCGACGCCCGCGCCTCCCCGCGAAAGCGGGATCGCCGCGAAGGCGCCCACGTCCCAGGTGCCCTTGTTGAACTCGGGGAAAGCGAACATCGTGAGATTGAGTGGCGTTTCGGCGCCTTTCCCATCGACCCAGTAGTCGTGC
>JBFGKE010000084.1:0-2845 GCA_041576815.1 Polyangiales bacterium | reverse complement strand
GCGCGGGCTTGACCTGCGCCGCACATCTCCACCTGCACCTCTACGGACGTGTTGGCGACGCGTTGGCTTGCGCGACCACCTTGACGCTCGCCTCGGCCACTGGCCTGTTTCGGATCATGGCCGACGAGCACTGGGCCACGGATGTGATCATCGGGGCCGGTGTGGGGCTCTTTTCGGGCTGGCTCCTTCCGTGGCTTTTGCACTTCCGGCACGACACCGCCATTCCCAACTCGCGCGCAGCTCGCGCACTCCGCCTCGTCGCGCCGTACGGCAGTCCGCGGGACGCCGGCCTTCGCGTCACCGGTCAGTTTTGAAGCGATTGACGCCGAACGATAGCTCTTCCACTGGCACGGCGTGGGGGGGGGGAGGTCATCGAAGAAGACCGGCACGATGCTGGACGAGCCTTGCCACCAAGCTACGCGATGCTCACGTAGAGCAGCCGCCCCGCGACGTACAGCACGAGCACCGCGGTCATGCGTTTCACGATTCGGCCCGAAAGCGCGCGCGCGCTCAGCCTGCTGCCGATCTGCCCACCGATTAGAACCGCAGCAAACAACCAGCCGTAGTCCGCTAGGCGATCGAGATGGGTCGTCGTGCCCTGCTTCATCGTCTGTCCCGCGAGCCCGGCGATCGAGTTCACCATGATGAAAAAACTCGACGTCGCGGCGATCCGTTTTGGCTCTGCGAGTCGAAGCAGGTGAAGCAACGGCGCCAGGAAGATCCCTCCACCGACGCCGACCATGCCGCTCAGAAAACCGATAGCGCCTCCGGTCGGCACGCCGACGAGCCAGCCGAGGCTGGACGACTTCGCGGGCGAGCCCTGGGGCTCGGGCGGCTGAAACCACATCGCGAGACCGGCGGCGAGCAACGACAAACCGAGAAACAAGACGAACGTGTCCTGTTCGATCGGGATGCGTCCGCCGAGCCAGGCCATCGGAATCGAAAGAACGACGAAAGGAAGGGCGAACGACGACGATAGATCGCCCGCGCGCCGGTAGTGCAAAACGCCCCCGGTCACCACGATGAGGTTGCAGAGGAGCGCGACGGAGGGCAGGACGCGATAGTCGGTGTCCGCGAGCACCAAGAGCGCGTTGTACGTGGACCCGCCGCCGAACCCAACGGCGGCATAGAGCACCGCCGTCACGAAGAACAGAAAGGCAAGCGCCGGCATCGTCGCGCTAGTTACCGCAGCTGACTCGCGGTGACAATCGCGCGTCAACGCGAAGCCGTGATATATCTCGGAGATGCAGCGGACCGATCACCCCAGCGAAGCGGTGCTCGCATATTGGTTTGGTCCGCTCGAGGGACCCCTCGATTTCCCCCAGGATCGAAAACAGCTCTGGTGGATGGGAGGCGAGGCGATCGACACGGAGATTCGCCTGCGATTCGGTGATCTCGTCCAGCAAGCGCTCGATGGCGGCCTGTCGGACTGGGGAGAAACCGCGCGCGGCCGGCTCGGCCTGATCATCCTTCTCGATCAGTTCACGCGCAACGTCGGGCGCGGCACGCCGGCAGCATTTGCGGGTGACGAGCGAGCTCTTTCCGTGTGCCTCGAAGGCATCGACCGGGGACAAGATCGCGAGCTCAGGCTGATCGAGCGCTCGTTCTTCTACATGCCGATGGTTCACGCCGAAGACACACAGGTCGCACATCGATGTCTCGCCGTATTCTCCGATCTTTCAGACGAGGTGTCGGCTTGTGGCGTCGAAGGTCATCCCGATTTCATGTCGCACGCGCAGATGCACGCCGACATCGTGCTCCGGTTCGGGCGCTATCCGCATCGCAACGAGGCGCTCTCACGTGCGCCGACCCCGGAGGAGGTCGCGTTCCTCGAAGAGGGCGGTCCGACGTTCGGTCAAAAGAAAAGCTGACACTCGCCCGGGTCGGCAAAACGAGCCTCGTCATGGAACACGAGGTCGAGAAGAAAGGCGTCGTCGTCGCGCGCGGATCGACCGTGGTCGTTTGGTTCGACTACGGCGCGGGAGGTACGGCTACTTGAAGAGCTGCTTCGCCAAAGCGCGCCGCGTCAGGTGGATCGCTCGATCGATACCGCGAAGCAAAGGCGTCAACCGCGCGAGGTGCGGGGGTAGATGGAGCTCGACCAGCTCGATGACCACGCCGTCGGGCACGGTCGCGTAGGCGTAGCGGATCGAGCCTGTGTGGCGCGGCTCACCGTGCACCTCCGCACCCGCCTCTTTCAAGCGTTCGAGCATCCCGTCGAGGTCGGTCGTCTGTAGACCAAAGTGCGCAACACCGAACCCGGAGCGAAGCGCACCGGTGCCCGGCTCGGGGGGCTCGGCAGGCGCCATGCCTTCTGGGAATCCGCTGATGATCAAGAGCTGCCCGCCGAGAAGCACGCCGTGATTGCCGCCGCTGCTCTCGATCGACGGAATCGAACCGAGATGCTCGCCTCCGAGGCATGACTCGTAGAACCGGATCGTCGCCTCGGGATCGACGGCATGAATGTGAATGTGGTCGACGGAGGTGATCACGCAGAAGCTCCAAGCTGGGAGTCTACCCGAAGACGACCTCAACAAGCCGCGCGGCCTGCTTGTGCTGGCTGAAGCGCCGGCCGAAGACGAAGAAACGGCCATTCCAAGGCCGATCGGATGCTGAAAACTGAATCGGAATCGTGCAGTGCTTGAACAACGAGCTCTGCAATAGCAACTACTCGGATATGACCAGATACATTTCTCTTTCGAGAAAATGCTCCTTAGAAAGGAGGTGATCCAGCCGCAGGTTCCCCTACGGCTACCTTGTTACGACTTCACCCCAGTTACCAAACACTCCTTGGGGACCTGCCTCCCTTGCGGGTTAGCGCGGCCACTTCTGGAGCACTCGACTC
>JBFGKE010000083.1:0-3043 GCA_041576815.1 Polyangiales bacterium | reverse complement strand
GGAAAAGGGGACTGTCCCCTATTTCATTTGGTGAGGTGGTGGGTTAGTTGGGCGTGCCACCATTCGATGGGGGCCTCTTCGATGCCGTAGGTCATGTGGTCGTTGGCGCCGCTTTGCAGGCCCTGCTGGATTTGGGCGCACACCCAGAGGTCCTCTCCTTGGAAGACGCCGTTTTGGATCAGCTCGTAGTTGAGCTCCCAGTGGGCGCGCGCCTTGTCGGTGGCCGGCTCCTCCGGGATGATCAGGTCGTGCTCCCAGTAGATCTCGTCGATGGCGGTCGGGTAGACGGTCGCGCGGCTCACGAAGTCAGGCTGGACGACGAAGATCGTGTTGGGGAAGATCAGGTACGTCGGCGTGGCGTGGCGCCGTATCTCGTCGATCTCACCGCCGTCCAAGGCTTCTCGAAAACCACTTCGCCCCACGATCGAGCGCACGTGGGGGCCGGTGAGCTCGGAGTAGCTTCGATGATCTTTGAAATAAGGGCCGACGGTATTCTTGTGGAGATGCGTCACGTGGTAGCCGTCGAGGAAGGCTTCCACCACGATTTTCCAGTTGGCCCGGGCCGTCGACGTCCCTCGACGGAACACGACGTGGCTTTCGAGGCCGAGATGCCCGAGGTCCGGCTCGAGCGGCGCGAGGAATGAATCGAAGTCGTACGCATGCCCCGGCGTGGCGACCACCCAAACGAAGCCAAACCGCTCCGTCACGGGGAGCGACACCAGGTCGAGCGTGCTTTTGTCGAGCGACGGAAAGAGCTCCTCTCTCGGAACGCGCACCAACCCTCCTGCGAGATCGTACGTCCACCCGTGGTAGCGGCATTGAAACGTCTTTCGGGCTCTACAGAACCCGGGTTCCTCGACCAGGCGGGTGCCACGGTGCCGGCAGACGTTGAGCATCGCGTGAAGCTCGCCGTCCTGGTCGCGGCTGATTAAGATTGGCACGCCGAGCCCGTCGTGCACGAGGCATGCCCCAACGCCTCGGAGCTGGGACACGTGCGCCACCGCGATGGGAAGCGTCCGTAACAAGCTCTGCTCCGCCCGGAGCTGCGATGTATCCGTGTAAACCGACGTTGGGATGCGAAAGTCGTGCAACGCCGGATCGACCCCGTGTTCGTAGGTCGCGACGAGCTTCTTCAAAAGCTCCTCGTGGATGGCGGGATTTCTCACGCCACCGCCTCGGGAAAGGGAGCCCGGCGCATCGTCCAATACGTGCCAAGTGTGAGCCCTGAAATCAAGTACTGCTCCTTCCGGTCTACGTTTCGGCGATCGCGCTCAGAATCCAGCGGCGCGATTCGGCAGGATCGATCACCGCGTCGATCTCGAAGTGCTCCGCCATGTTGATCGCCTTCCCGCGCTGGTAGAGCTTCTCGACCATCTGCTGAAACATCGTCTCGCGCTCCGCGGGATCCGCGATCGATTCGAGCTCTTTGCGGAAGCCGAGCTTCACCGCGCCTTCGAGGCCCATGCCGCCGAACTCCCCCGTCGGCCAGGCGACGGTAAACACCGGCGCCTTGAAGCTGCCGCCTGCCATCGACTGCGCGCCGAGGCCGTAGCCCTTGCGAAGGACGATCGTGCAAAACGGCACATCGAGCGATGCGCCCGTCGTGAAGAGCCGAGCCGCGCGCTTCACGAGCCCGGTCTCCTCCGCGTCGGGCCCGACCATGAACCCCGGCGTGTCGCACAAAAACACCAGGGGCACATCAAACGTGCTGCATAGATTCATGAAACGACTGGCTTTGTCGGCCGCATCTCCGTCGATGGCGCCGCCGAGGTGCATCGGGTTGTTCGCGACGATGCCAACGGGGCGCCCCTCGATGCGCCCGAGCGTGGTGATCACCCCGGCGCCGAAGCCGCCCCTGAGCTCGAGTAACGAGCCTGTGTCCGCCAAGGTCTCGATGACCGCCCGCACGTCGTAGACGCGAAGCCGGTTTTCCGGGACAGCCGTTCGGAGCAAACGCTGGTCAGCCACCACCCACTCGGTTGCCTTCCCTTGAAAAAAACCGAGATACTTCTTGGTGGCGGCGACGGCCTCCACGTCGTCGTAGACCAGCACGTCGATCACGCCATTTCGGTACTGCGTGTCCGACGGCCCGATCTCTTCGGGCGCGAACACCCCGAGGCCGCCGCCTTCGATCATCGCCGGCCCGCCCATGCCGATGTTCGAGCGCTTGGTCGCGATCACCACGTCGCAGCAGCCGAGGAGCGCGGCGTTGCCTGCAAAGCAGTGGCCCGAGCACACGCCGACCAGCGGCACATGGCCCGAAAGCTCGGCAAAGTATTGAAAGGCGCGGCAGTCGAGACCGGCGACGATGTCGTAGTCGGTGTCCCCCGGGCGGCCGCCCCCGCCTTCGGAAAACAGCACGACCGGCAGCCCGCGCTGCTCGGCGACCTCGAACATCCGGTCCTTCTTCAAGTGGTTCATCGTGCCCTGCGTGCCGGCGAGCACCGTGTAGTCGTACGACACCACGACGCACTGCGTGCGCGCGTCCGCGCCGAAACGCGCGCCGTTCACCCGGCCGATGCCGGCCACCATGCCGTCCGCGGGCGTTCGCTCGATGAGCTCGGCGATCGGCCGCCGGCGCCGCTGCGCCGCGATAACCAGCGCCCCGTATTCGACGAACGTTCCTTCGTCGACCAGGTCGGCGACGTTTTCGCGCGCGGTGCGCTGGCCGGTCTTGCGCCGCTTGGCGACCGCTTCCGGCCGGTTTTCGTCGAGACCCCAAGCATGACGCGCCTTCACCCCGGCGAGGTCCTGGCGCGCTTCGTCGAGGGGAGCCAGCACCCCGCCGCTCGACTCGGCGACGCTCTCCGCGCGTTCCAGCACGGCGAGAAGGTCCCCATCGGTGACCGTCTCTCCGGCTTCCACCAGCACTCGCTTCACCACGCCGCTCTCGGCCGCCGCGACGACGTGCTCCATCTTCATCGCCTCGAGGATGACCAGGGGTGCGCCCGCGGCGACCGTCTCGCCCGGCTTGGCCGCGACCCGGACGACCACCGCCTGCATCGGGGCACGAGCTTCGAACCGGTTGCCCATGGCGGCTTGT
>JBFGKE010000082.1:0-3977 GCA_041576815.1 Polyangiales bacterium | reverse complement strand
CGGCTTCGATGGCTTCGATCTCGACGGCCGGGCGTCGAGCAGCGCTTCCCCTGGCGCGGATGAATGTGCGCACGACGATTTTTCGGGTCCGAATGGCGATTCGGGCATCGACTACAGCTTCCTTCGAATCATCAACGACGAAACAGTCCGCGAAGACGGGAAATACGTGTTCGGCGGGTTTCACGAGGGGCAGCTCGTCGACGGCGTGATCGGTGGGGCCGTCAAGAACGGGTCAATGACGATCCTGTTGCGGGTCCGCGCGGTCGACGATCTCGACGACGACGACGAGGTCTTCGTACAGATCTACGGCAGCGAGGACTCGCCGGCGCTCGGCACCGACAACTCCGTGTTGCGGGGTGCGACCCTCGGCATCCACTCGGATTCCCGATTTCACACCGGTGAGGTTCGAGGCGCGATCGCGAACGGCGTGCTGACCGCCGGGCCGATCGACCTTCGCTTCCCAGTCGACATCATGATCGTGCGGGACGAGCTCTTCATCCACGATAGTTGGCTGCGCATCGAGCTCGAGAACGACCGGTTTGCGGGGACCATCGCTGGATACTGGGACGTTCAAAACATCCGCGACATCATCGGCAAGCCCACGACCGACAACGGCAACGCGGCGAATTTCACCATCGAGCAGTTCGACGCTGCGATGCGGGAATTCGCAGACGGTAACTACGATCCAAACACGGGCGTGTGCGCGTCGATGAGCACGATGTTTCGCTTCGCGGGGGTCCAGGCGTTCCTCGTCGAAGCGAGCGAGCCGAGCGGATCGGGCGGAGGTGACGGCGCGGGCGGCGGCATGAACGTCCCAACGCCCGTCGATCAGTGCCTCAACGACGCCGACCAAGCGGCGCTCGAGGCCCTCGCGACGGAGCAGCAAAGCGGCGCTGCGGTGGTTGGGATGATTGCCGGCGAATGTCCGCTCAGCGCATGCGGGACCGAGCTCGGCATCGTGCTCGGGGACAGCTCGGAGGCGGCGAGAAACGCGTTCGGCGACTGCATTGCCCAGTGCATTTCCGATCGGACCGGTCTCTCGGCGGCGTGCACCGGGTGCTACGGAACCATTGCCGCCTGCTCGACGGCGCTGTGCATAGAGCCCTGTGCACCCCCGAACTCCGGCTCCGAGGAGTGCGCAAGCTGCGCTCTCGAGAACTGCATCGACGTCAACGCCTGTACGGGGCTCTAGCGGGCCCTAGAGACCGATTGAGGTCGGTCACGAGGAGGGCAGCACCATGTCGCTAGTATCGCTATTCAAAGGCAAAGGCCCGAGCGGATTCGGGTATGGCAGCACCGCCGAGGACGTCACGGACGGTCTCGACTTGAATGGTCGGACGATCTTGCTGACCGGCTGCAACTCCGGCATCGGCAAAGAGACGCTGCGTGTGCTCGCGAAGCGTGGCGTGCACGTCATCGCCGCGGCGCGTACCGTCGACAAGGCCCAAGCAGCATGCAACGACGTCGGTGGCGCAACCACGCCAGTCGCCTGCGAGCTGTCCGAGCCCGTGTCGGTTCGCGCCTGCGCTGCCGAGGTCGCAGCGCTCGGAC
Source organism: Polyangiales bacterium (assembly GCA_041576815.1). Taxonomy (GTDB): domain Bacteria; phylum Myxococcota_A; class Polyangia; order Polyangiales; family Houyiibacteriaceae; genus SG8-38. Next base: position 2,426 of record JBFGKE010000082.1, on the reverse strand, counting down.
GCCGGCTCGACGCGATCATCTGCAACGCGGGCATCATGGCGCTCCCAAAGCTCAATCAGAAGCAGGGATACGAGCTCCAGTTCTTCACCAATCACATCGGCCATTTCATCTTGGTGACGTCGCTGCTCGACCAGCTCGGCGAACGGGGCCGTGTCGTGATGGTGAGCAGCGACGCGCATCACGGCGCGCCGAAAGATGGGATCCAGTTCGACAACTTGAGCGGCGAGAAGGGATATCGCCCTTGGGCCGCCTACGGGCAGTCCAAGCTCGCCAACATGCTTTTCGCCAATCACCTCGCGACGCGGCTTTCGGGGACGGGCAAGACTGCCAACAGCATTCATCCCGGCGTGATACACACCAACCTCGCGCGCAGCATGAACCCGCTCGTTCGCGGCGCCCTTGCCATCGGTGCACCGCTGGTGCTCAAGAGCGCGGCCGAAGGCGCAGCGACGCAAACCTACGTTGCGGTGCATCCGCAGGCCGACGGCGTGGCCGGGAAATATTTCGCAGATTGCAACGAGGCCACGCCCAGCCGGCACGGCCGTGACTCGGCCATGGCCGCAAGACTCTGGGAAGTCTCGGAGAAAATCGTCGCGGAAGTCGCTGCTTGACAGCGTTTGGGACCAACACCCATTCTCATCTCAGAGGACGAAATCATGGCAGAATCCGCAGCGCAGCTCGGCTCAGAAACGCAAACCAATGGCTCCCACGAGGCAAACGTGGTCGTGCCCGGCATCGATGCCTCGAGTGCGGAGATCGAACGCATCTTCAAGCTGCAACAGGCGAACCAATATGCGGTGGGCCGAACCACGGCACGCGAGCGAAAGGCAAAGTTGAAGCGGGTCGAAAAGGCGCTGCTCGCGCGCCGACAAGAAGTTCGCGACGCGCTGTACGCCGACTTCCGGAAGCACCCGAGTGAAGTCGATCTGACCGAGATCTTTCCGGTCACCAGCGAGATCAAACACACCTCCCGGCATCTTTCGAAGTGGATGCGGCCCCGTCGGGTCAAGACGCCCCTGGCGATGCTCGGTACCAAGTCTCACATCCACTACGAGCCAAAGGGCGTCGTCCTCATCATCGCGCCTTGGAATTTCCCCATCAACCTCACGTTCGGCCCGCTCGTCAGCGCCATCGCTGCGGGCAACTGCGTGATGATCAAACCCTCCGAGCACACGCCGCACGCGTCGGCGGTCACGAAGAGCATCCTCGGAGAGCTTTTCGACGAGAGCGAAGTCGCGGTCATCGAGGGCGGCATCGAAACGTCGACCTCGCTGTTGGCGCTTCCCTTCAACCACATCTTCTTCACGGGGGCACCGGCGATTGGCAAGATCGTCATGGAGGCCGCGTCGAAGCACCTCGCATCGTTGACGCTCGAGCTCGGCGGCAAATCACCGACCATCGTCGATGAGACGGCCGACCTCGACGCCGCAGCGCGCCGTATCGCTTGGGCCAAGTACACGAACAACGGGCAGATCTGCATTGCACCCGACTACCTCTTCGTGCACGAAAGCAAGAAGGATGCGTTCGTCGCCAAGGTCAAAGAGCAGATTGAAGGGTTCTATGGCCTCGATGCTCGAAGGTCTGAATCCTACGCGCGGATCGTGAATCATCGCCATTACAAGCGCCTTTCGAGCTACTTGGACGACGCGAAAGAAAAGGGCGCGACGATCGCTTACGGCGGCAGCACCGACGCAAGCGAGGACTATATCGAGCCCACCATCGTGGAAAACTTGCCCCCGGACTCGAAGTTGATGACCGAAGAGATCTTCGGGCCGATTCTACCGATCCAGTCGTTCAAGTCGCTCGATGAGCCGATCGCAGTCATCAACTCCAAAGAGAAGCCGCTCGCCCTCTACATCTACAGCAAGAGCAACCGCAACATCGAGCAGGTGATCCAGAACACCCGGGCCGGCGGCACGTGCATCAATCACAGCGCCGTGCATTTCTTCCAGCACAATCTGCCTTTTGGCGGCTCGAACAACAGCGGCATCGGCAAGGGTCACGGGTTCTTTGGGTTCGAGGCGTTTTCGAATGCGCGCGGCGTCCTCAAGCAGCTGTTGCCGCTCAGCGCGGTCGAGCTGATGTCTGCTCCCTTCACCAAGCTGAAGCAGAAAATCATCGACATCAGCATCAAGTTCTTCTAGCCCCTCTGCGATATGGGACTTCACGGGCCGGCCGATGAAAGGCATGGTATATGTCGCCGCAAAAGCGCTTCGGCGATCGGCGAGCCTCGAGTCCTGGGTTGAGCAAGGTCTCACCTATGCCCGGTCGCTACCCCCGAAGCGCTGATCGGCCATGACCCGAGACCTCCCCTGTCAGTACGAGCCCGGCAGCACGAAAAAGCGCGTGCTCTACGTCGGATCCGGTCGGCGATCGTTCGACTCGCTCGTCGACGACATGAGCCAAGCGCCGCGAACCGAGAGGCT
>JBFGKE010000081.1:0-5817 GCA_041576815.1 Polyangiales bacterium | reverse complement strand
GCGCGCCATCCTTTCGACCTTCTTGATTTTGGTTTCTGCGACCTCGCGGGTGAATACCCCAGCCACCCCGACGCCGTTGTTGTGGACGTGGAGCATGATGCGAATCGCGCTTTGCTCATCGAGGTGAAAAACATGGTGTAGAACCAGAACTACGAACTCCCGCGTGGTGTAATCATCGTTGTGCAGAAGAACCCGATAGAGCCGCGGCCGCTTGAGCTTCTTCTCTGGCTTGACGCGGGTGATCGTCCCGGCATCATTTTCGAACTGGTCGGCCATATACCTATTTTAGCGCTTTCTTCCATCTAGCCCAGCCCCGCCGCGCCTCCGCACGTGCCCCGAACCTAAGGCTCGTCGGCCCTCAGCGCTAGGGTTACTCGAGGACCAATCGGAGCCAAAAGTCCTGATTCTGGCCGTTCCTGAGGGTGATCGTCGAATCGTCGGCCGCGTCGACGAGGAACGCGTTACCGCTGGCGATCGTCGAGGCGGTCCCGTTGGAGTTGAAGGCGATGTATCCGGTCACCTCGAATGGGACGCGCTCCAACGGATGCTCGAAAACGTAGGTGTTGTTGGCCCGAAAGAGAAACCAGAGGCACTGCTCGTCTGTGATCGGAGGGAGTGGGGCGGATTCCCATATCCCCTGCGCGCTTTGCATCTGGCAGGGCAGGTCGGCGAGGCTCACCGCGATCGTATCACCGCCCGAGTCGCCGCAACCGGCCGCCAGAGCCAAGAGCGCCACGACTGATATTCTACGCAACCGCATCCCCGCTGGCATAGTACGCGCGGAGGCTGGCGACCAGTGATTCGATCGTCTGTTCCGGCGATGTGGCACGAATCTCTAGACCGAGGGTCTCCGCCGTTTGCGTGGTGATCGGCCCGATCGAAAAAAGGTCGACGTTGGCGAGTTGTCGAGTCGCCCCGTCCCCGAGAACGTCGACTAGATTCTGCACGGTCGACGACGACGTGAACAGCACCGCGTCGATTTCCTTCGGGTCCACCAGGGCGCGAATGCGCTCGGCCTCGCGCGGCTCCGGAGGGAGGGTGCGGTATGCGGGCACGACATCGACTTCAGCGCCGCGTTTGCGCAAGGCACCTGGGAGAACCTCGCGCCCGACCTCCGCCCGCGGTAGCAGGATCCGAATGCCCTCGGTGAGCTCGGACCGAAGTGCTTCGACGATCCCTTCTGCGCGTGCGTCTTCTGGAACGAGGTCTGCTCGCACGCCGTATTGGGTCAGGGCCTCGCGTGTCTTCGAACCGATGGCACAGACCTTTGCGTTACAGATTGCTCGTGCGTCGAGCCCCGCACGATGCATTTCCGTAAAGACGGCTTCGACCGTGTTGCTGCTCGTGAAGAGGATCCAGCCGTAACAATCCAAATGGCGGACCGCGTCGCGTAGCGGCCCAAGATCGCGCGGAGGCTCGAGGCGAATGGTGGGGGCGAGGATGGGCTGAGCCGCTTCGTCCCGGAGAAGCTGTGCGAGCGAGCCGGCTTGCTGGACCGCGCGGGTGATCAAAACACGCTTGCCAAAGAGGGGCTTCGAGTCGAACCACCGCAGCGATTCGCGGAGTCGCACCACCTCTCCGATGATCGTGATCGCGGGCAGGCCCAGGCCCGCCTTCGATGCCCGCTCGTGAATATCGGCGACCGTTCCCACGACCGTCCGTTGTTCTGGAAGAGAGGCCCACTGCACCACTGCCGCCGGGGTATCAGCGGGGCGCCCATGGGCGATCAGCAGCTTCATGAGCGACTCCAATTTGCGCATGCCCATGAAGATCACCAAAGTTTGGGTCGCCGTGGCCAGCTTCGACCAATCGTGGGCAGTTCGGTCCTTTTCGACAGACTCGGTCGCCGTCACGTAGCCGACGCTCGACGCAAGGTTGCGGTGCGTGAGTGAAAGGCCGGCGTACACCGTTGCGGCGAGCGGGGAGGGGACCCCGGGCACCACTTCGAAAGGAATCCCTTCGTGCGCGAGGAGCTCTGCCTCTTCGGACCCGCGCCCAAAGAGGTAGGGGTCGCCACCCTTGAGGCGAACGACGACCTTGCCGCTCCGCGCCGCTTCGATGAGGCGTGCGTTGATTTGAGCCTGACGCTCGCAAACGCGGCCCGCGCGTTTGCCGACGAAGACGAGCTCGGCTCCGGGCTTAGCCGCGGCGAGCTGATCGGGGTGCACCAACGCATCATATAACACCAGGTCGGCTTCTCGAAGTCGACGAAGGCCACGTGCGGTGATCAGCTCGGGGTCACCTGGCCCAGCGCCCACCAAATAGACTTTGCCGGGTGCGGGCATGCCGCTTAGGTTTCACCGGTGTCGTCCGGGTGCGGAGCATCCTTTGGCTTGCGGCCGGCGGCCTTGCGCCGCGACCGCTTTTGAACGGCACGCGCCTTGACCTGCGGCCGCACGCCACCAGCTTCGTTCGGGATGAAACGGATCTCGGTCTTCACTTCGAACGAGAGCGAGGTTAGCGCCCGATAGAACTCGCCCGCCATGTCTGTGGCCTCGAGGAAGTCGCGTACCTCGTTGGCTACACCGCGGACCAGGGCGTTCTTCGTTTCGTCGATCTGCGCGAAGACGTAGCCGATGACCTCTTTGGGGAGGCGTCCATCCTGGGTCACGCCGCGCACGACGCTATCGGCGCTTCGCAGCGTGCCCACGCCCGCTTCGATGCCCTTTTCGACGGCTCTGCGGAAGGTGTCGCGGAGCACGCCCTCGGACCAGCGTCGCTCGCGCTCGCCTTCTTCGGCCCCTGTCGGCGTTTCTTCTTCGAACTCGTCAGGCATTGTAGTTTGGCTATCGCCCCGGGTGTCGGGGGTCAAGCCCTCGTAGCATACCTCATGCGCCTGCAGATGGCGTGTTCGTCCGCGCGGTGGGTGCGAATCGCCCTTCTTTTGACCTCCCATTCTAGGACGGTGAGTTCGAAGTGACGCGCAGCTACAAAGCGTTGGTGTGTTTCGCCCAACCCTAGGAGTTTTCGTCGTCATGCCACTCGCCAAGTTGCATCGACATTCGTGGCTCTCCAAGAGCGTTGACGAGGCTCGAGCTGCAGGCATCGCGTTCGATGCTTCGGCGCATGAGTGGCCTCCTGGTTGCCGTTTTGCGCAAGCACTCTTGACGAACGAGTCTTGCTTTCAAAAAAGGCAACAGGTATACGAGTAAAGATGGATCACGGTGTTCGCACGATCGAAGAGTTGTGGGTCGAGGCCGAAGAGGCACTCGAAGCGTCCTCGAAGCGTGCCGAAGCCCTGCTCACCAAGCTCGCAGCCAAGGCCGAGGAGGGCAGCGATGCCTCGTTGTTCGCCTACCGTCATCTCGCCGAGCTCAATCTCGAGCGCAACCCTTGGAAGGCGGCTTTGCAACTCCGGCGCGTGCTCACCTATTGTGGCGACGACGACGTTCTTCATGCGCTCATGGGGCTGTGCCACGCACTGCTTGGAAACTACCGCGTCGCAGTGCGGTCGTATCGCAATGCTTCGCAGCTCGCGCCTTTGACCCCTTGGTACCACCACAATCTGGGGCATCTGATGGACGTTGCGCTGAGCGATCCGGCGGGCGCAGAGCGACATTTGCGGCGCGCCTACGAGCTCGAGCCGGAGCATGACGAAATCATCGGTTCGCTTGCGCACTGCGTGGCTCGTCTCGGGAATCTCAAACAAGCGAAACGGCTCGCAAAGCTCGCCCAAGAAAAGGGGCCCTGCAATCCTGATCATCGAATTCTGATCGAATGGATCGAAGCCGGCGCCATTGAGGCTCCAGCCGCGAAGACAAACGTGCGCCGACCGCAAGGCGACCGCGTGGTCCAGGCGCTACAGGTGAAAATGCGCGAAGCTGGGTTTTCACGCGCCCAGATCGAACGCGCCAAGGAGCTTTGGGCCGACATGCAGGACCGATGCGAGCTGCGGATCACGAAACCCGAGGTGCTCGCCGCCGCGCTCGAGTATTCGATCGGCGTGGTCGAACGACGCCCTGGTTGCACCCAAGCCGAGGTCGCGCGCCGGTACGGGGTGGCTCCCGCTTCCGTGTCCGCGCGTTTTGCTCAGATCCGCAATGCGCTTGCGCTTCGGCCTGGCGATCCGCGCTACGCCGCCGTCCGCTGAAAACTGGCCACAGCTTCGCCGATGGCTTATCCGGAGTGCATGCGTGCGCTACCGAGCGCGACGACGGTCTGCCGTGTTCTCGTCGGCCTCGATCGAGGGCGCGCATCGGGCACGTTGCAGCTTCGCGGCCTTGGACGACAGGGTTCGCTGTGGCTGAGCGCCGGCTATATCGTGGGCGCCAACATCGATCGGCGGGTTGCGACAGCGTCCGGGCAAGTGCTCGAGGGGCTCTACCGAATGTGCGGGTGGGAGCAGGTCGTCCTCGAGCTCGTGCAGGACGGCGGGGGGCCGGGATGCTGGCGATTGGACGACCCAATCCGTGCGCGCGCCCTCGCTCTTCAGACCATGCGTCGTGCGGTAAAGGTGATGGACGCCGCCTCGGTGCGTGCGGAGCTCCGCCAAGGGATGTATCGACTCACCAGCGCCGGTGAGGAGCTCCTCGATCCACTTCCCCTGCAACCCGAGGAGAAGGCCGTCTCCTTTTGGCTTCGTCGGGGCGTGCGCGCAGAGGATGTGGAGACGCTCCCAGGATGCGGGCTTGCAGGCTACCGCTTCCTCTGCAGTCTCAAGCTCTTGGGAGCTGCCGCGCCGAGGAACGGGGGTTCCTATCCACTGTTGCTCCGCAAGCGTCAGCAGCTTCGACAGCAAGCGTCAGCCCACGTGCTGCTCGATCTCCCGGAGGGCGCAGGAGGTCGAGACGCGCGGCGCGCCCTCCGAAAGCTCGTCAAAGATCTGCACCCCGACCGATTCGGCGAGGAGACGCCACCTGCGCTTCGGCGGGCCTCCGGCGAGATCGTCACCGCGTTGGTCAATGCCGAGGCCCGCATCGCGTCGAACTGCGCCAAGTAGGCGAGGTCACTCCACCCGTTGATGCACGTGTAGCTCTCCGATGGGTTGCAGCGTTCCATCGAGATTGGGCCTTGCCTGCCTTTCAAAACGCGAACGTACGCCGTCGCCGTCGAGGTCTCCTTCGGCTCGAAAGGTGATCGGCGCGTCTTTGCCGTCACCGCCCAGACCACAGCCAGACTCAGAAGGCATGTAGCGATAGCTGTACCGTATCGCGCGCTCCGGCTGGAACCCGAGTGCCTTCCAGGTCTCGTGCCCCTCGGTGGTCGGTGCGAAGAAGTCGGCGTCTTCGGGCTCGACGGTCGGCTCGGTGGGCGTGGGGCCTGCCCCCGGCGGCAGGCAACGACGGTATCCGCCGTCCCACGACGTCCCGTAGTACGCTGCCGTGCGATCGTTGAGCTCCTGCAAGAGCTCCGATGCCTCGAGGATCTTGTTGGTTCGTACCTGACGCACAAAGGTCGGTGAGAACACCGCCAGCGCGATGCCGACGATGCAGAGCAGGAGGGCGGCCTCGAGCAGGCTCAATCTCGGGCGATCACGCGACACAGCGGCGGGACTCTGCCGGTAGGCTTTACCCTATGCAAGCTCTAGCCGGGACCCGGGGCGTCAGGGGCGGTTTGAACGGGCTCGGCGACGAAGAAGTACAGGGACGAAGGCATGTAGGGGAACTCCTGTTGCCGGCGTTCCTCGAATTCGGCGTTCGCGTTGCGGAAGGCTTCGGCGTAGGTCTCGTCTCGAAGCCTCGAAAGGCGGCGCTCGATCTGGGCTTTGACCTCGGGGTTTCGCACGATGGCGTACATCTCTTCGAGATGACGCTGCTCGCGCTCCGACTGGCCGAGCTTGCTCAGCAGCGTCGCATTGGTGAGGACGAGCCATTCGGG
>JBFGKE010000080.1:0-6219 GCA_041576815.1 Polyangiales bacterium | reverse complement strand
GCGGCAGTGCTGGAGCCGGCGGCGGCGACGGTGGCAGCGGCGGCTCGACCGGCGGCACCGGCGGTGACGGTGGTAGCGGCGGCGCGACCGGCGGCAACGGTGGCAACGGTGGCAACGGTGCAGGCGGCACGGCGGGCGACGGTGGCAACGGCTCCGGCGGCACCGGCGGCGACAACGGAATCCCGCCCGAGTGCCTCGTCTCCCTATCCGTTCAGTAACAGCTCGCGCCTTTTCACCGATCCAACGTGAGCGGAATCACGCTAAGCGCTCGATCGTAGAAGTTTTTTCGCGTTCCGACGTCTCATGGTTCGGGGGCGGCGTTCACGCGCCCCGCAGAGCTGGAGGCGCGAAATGGATTCCTTAGAAAACACTAGGCAGACTTCGCGGATGAAACGGATCATCCCGATTGGCTTTTGGATGGGTGCGCTGCTCGTGGCGACGAGCCCCGTCGGCGCCGCAGGCGAGGTCGACGTGGAAACGGCGCAGATCGCAGAAGAGGGCTCCAACATCTCGTGGGGCCACGCGATCGCCGTGATCGAGAAGCCAATCGACGACGTGATGCCGGTCGTCGTCGACTACGGCAACTACGTGCACTTCATGCCCAACTTCACCAAGTCGAAGGTACTTGCCCAGCGTGGCAACCGGGCGATGGTGTACATGGAGGTCAGCGTTGCCTCGGGCTCCCTGACGCTTTGGGGGCAGCTGAAGCTCTCCGAGGCGGCCCCGCAGGGAGAGACCCGCGTCATCGAAGCGCGTCTGCTCGAGGGCAATCTCGACGCCTTCCGTGCAAGCTGGCGCCTCACCCCCGTCGACGGCGGCAACCGCACCGAGGTCGACTTCAAAATCTACGTCGACCCCGACATGCCACTCCCCTCCGCCGTGTTCAGCCGCGAAAACGAACGCGCCGCCGGCAACACCGTCCGCGCCCTCCGCTCCCGCGTCATCGCCACCCGCAGCTAAAAAGGGGTCAGGCACCTTTTCCAAAGGGTTAAGCCTCGACCGGCCGCTCCGTTCTTTCTACTCGGCGGCGGCAGGCAGCTCGGAGATTGCGTCGCGACCATGGGGCTCGTCGAAGTCGATCACCGGGCCCATCGGCACGATGCGCGTCGGATTGATGCTCTCGTGGCTGCCGTAGTAGTGGTGCTTGATGTGATGGAGGTTCACCGTGCCGCGAACGCCCGGCACCTGGTAGAGCTCTCGCGTGTACGCCCAGAGGTTTGGGTAGTCGACGAGGCGGCGAAGGTTGGTCTTGAAGTGGCCGACGTACACCGAGTCGAACCGTAGGAGCGTCGTGAACAGTCTCCAATCGGCTTCCGTGATTTGATCGCCCACCAGGTAACGCTGCTTCGAGAGCCGGTCCTCGAGCCAGTCCATCGTGTCGAACAGCTCGACGAGGGCCTCCTCGTAGGCTTCCTGCGTAGTTGCGAAACCGCACCTGTACACGCCGTTGTTGAGCGTGTGGTAGACGCGCTCGTTGACTTCGTCGATTTCTTCTCGAAGCGGCTCGGGATAAAAATCGCCCGCCCTGGCTCCCAGATGATCAAACGCACCGTTGAACATGCGAATGATTTCGGAGGATTCGTTGCTCACGATCGTCGAGGTTTTCTTGTCCCACAGCACCGGCACGGTCACCCGCCCCGTGAACTGAAGCTCGGCTGCCGTGTAGACCTCGTGGAGAAACTCGGCGCCCAGGATTGGATCGGGAATCACCCCATCGCCTTCGTGAAAGGTCCACCCCTGGCTTCCCATGAAGTGGTGCACGACGGAAAGGCTGATCATGTCTTCCAGCCCCTTGAGCTTCCGAAAGATGAGCGTGCGGTGCGCCCAGGGGCACGCGTAGGAGACGTAGAGGTGATAACGCCCGGCCTCAGCGGGGAACGCCTGGCCGCTCGGCGCGTTTTGGCCATCCGGTGTCACCCAGTTGCGAAACTTGGCATTGGTTCGGACGAACTTTCCGCCCGTGCTCTTGGTGTCGTACCAAACGTCATGCCAAGTACCTTCGACTAATTTTCCCATCGGTCTTTCTCTTTTCCTCTCAAAGCAGGCGGCCCATCTTTCCGCTCTCGTAGTCGCGGAAAGCCTGGACGATTTCCTCTCGCGTGTTCATCACGAACGGGCCGTACGCGACGACCGGCTCTTTGATCGGCTCCCCGGCGAGCACGAGGACGCGGGCACCTTTCGCAGCGTGAAGCTGCACGGGGCCGTCGCCGTCGCGATCGAATACGCCGAAGTGTCGAGCGGCGATCGGCTCGCGCTCGGGACCCGCGGACACCTCGCCTTCTAGTGGAAAGACGAGCGTTGTCCATCCCTGCGGCAGCGCGAGCTCGGACATGCCTTCCTCGTCGAAGCGGAGATCCACAGTCGTGATCGGCGTGTGCGTCTTCGCGGGCCCAGTCTCTCCGGACAGCGAGCCTGCAACCAGGCGACCCTCGGCCGCGCCGAGACGAATCCGGGGGAACTCCCGGTCGAGCAAAGGCTGATAGCGGGGCGCGCTCATTTTCTTGTCGGCGGGAAGATTCACCCAGAGCTGCACCATCTCGAAGTCGCCGCCGCGTTCCGAAAACGCCTGCGAGTGCTTCTCCTCGTGCACGACGCCCGAGGCCGCTGTCATCCACTGAACGTCTCCAGGGCCGATCCGGCCCCCGCCCCCCGCGGAGTCGCGATGCTCGATCTCGCCGTGGTATGCAAAGGTCACGGTCTCGAAGCCGCGGTGCGGATGCTCTCCGACGCCGCGCCTCCAACCGGCCGGGTCGAATTGCTTTCGCGCTGCATGGTCGAGAAGCAGAAACGGGCTGAGCATCTGAGCGTCGAGCTGTGGCCAAAAAACCGTCTTCACGAAGAAGCCGTCTCCGACCCAGTGTTCGGGGCCAGGGGGGTACACTCCTGTAAGGACGCGCGGCGTCACCGCCGGTCTCGTTCTCGTTGATGGAGCTTTCATGTTTGCCTCTCGTCGGGGGCGGCCAAGAAGCGTCGTGCCGAGGATCCAGCCGACCGCCGCCGCTCCGGCAGCTCCCAATGTCGCCAGCAGTCCTCGGCGCGATGCCTGTTTGCCGTCCACAGCCTCAAACCTAGGCACGGCGACCCGTCCTCGGGAGACCGCGTTTGTTTGACCTAGAGTTGCGAAAAAGCAACTATAAAGCATTCATGAAGGCGGATAAGGACAATATTGCAACCTTTGTGGAGGTAATTCGGCGGCGGACCTTGGCCGCGGCGGCGAGGCACCTGGGCGTGCCGAAGTCGACCGTCAGCCGCCGGCTCTCCCGGCTCGAGGAGCAGCTCGACACCAAGCTCGTCCACCGCGACGCGCGGCGGGTGGCGCCCACAGCGGAGGGTACGCGCTTCTATGAGTCCGTGGTCGATGCGATCGACGTGCTGGACACCGCGGTGGCGAGCGTCGAACAGAACATCACACAGCCAAAAGGCACCATTCGGCTGACGGCCGCCGCCGACCTCGGCCGCATGCTCCTTCTCCCCGCGCTGGTGCGTTTTCTGCAGCGCTACCCCGACATCTCTCTCGACCTGAAGTTCACCACGCGTTTCGTCGACATCGTGCAGGAGCGCGTGGACGTTGCGGTTCGCGCAGGCCGCGTGACCGAGCCGAACCTGATCGCGCGGCGGCTCACGACGATGGAGTTTCAGCTCGCAGCGCGCCGGGACTATTCCATCGACTGCCACGACGTCTCGGGGCTCGAAGCGGTTCCGTTCGTGACCTTTGGGCGGCGTGGACAAACTCAAGTGATTCGATTGGAGCGCGGCGCCGCGGACGACACCGAGAGCCGCGAGCTGACCGTCACCGGGCCGGCGAACGTGGACGACTACTCCGCCATGGTCGAGCTGGTATCGGCGGGGCTGGGGATCGGGCTCATGCCAGCGATCCACGTCGCGCAGGGGGTGGCCGAAGGGCGCCTGACGCGCATCTTTCCAGGGTGGGGGCTTCCGGCGCCTCCGATCCAGCTCGTGTATTCGACCCGTCAGCTCCCGGAGCGCGTGCGCCTGTTGATCGACTTCCTGTGTGCAGAGCTCCAAAGCCCCGCGGCTGGCGGGACACCTCCCTAGGCCTTAGAAAAAGGCGGCACCATGGCCTGGGACACCCTCATCAAGAACGCCCTCGTCTTCGACGGCCGCGGCGGCCCGCCCGTCGAAGAGGACGTCGCGATTGAAAGCGGCCTCGTCGCCGAAGTCGGGCCGGCTCTCGATGCGTCGGCCGCATCGGAGGTCATCGACGCTCGCGGGAAGTGGTTGACTCCCGGGCTCTGGGACATCCACACCCACCTCGACCTGGAGGTGGAGCTCGATCCCGGGCTCGCCGAAGTCGTGCGGCACGGTACGACCACCGCCGTCGTCGCCAACTGCTCGATCGGGGTTCCTTTCGGTCGCCAGAACCAAGACGGCCACGACCCGGTCGTCTCGTGCTTTGCCCGCGTCGAGAACATCCCGAAGAGCGTGCTTCGACGCGTCGCCGACCGAATCACTTGGGACAACCCCAAAGCGTACCTCGAACACTTCGAGCACATGCCGCTCGGGGCCAACCTCGTCCCGATGATCCCGCACTCGATGCTCCGCATCGAAGCGATGGGCCTCGATCGCGCAATCGGTGAGAAAGCAAGCGAGGAAGACCTGCGCAAGATGGAAACCATGCTCGAGACCGCGATGAACGAAGGGTACGCCGGCTTCTCGACCGACATGCTGCCGTTTCACTACCTGTCGAACGACCCGCACCGCAAGGTTCGTATCCCCGCAAACCATGCTTCGTATCAGGAGGTCAAACGCCTCACCCAAGTCGTGCGCCGCTACGGGCGCGTGTGGCAGGCCACGCCCGAGAAAGACAAGCCCCACAACGTCATGCGGTGGTTCATGCTGAGCAGCGGCCGGCTCTTCGGGAAGCCTCTCAAAGTGACCGCGGTTGCCGCGCTCGACGTCGTCACCAACCGGTTTTTGGCGCGGCTCGGCGTGGCGCTCACGCGCATCATCAACTCGCCGCTGATCAACGGGCGCTTTCGGCTTCAGGCGCTGGCGGCGCCGTTTCGCGTGTACGCCGACGGCGCGATCACGCCGCTGTCCGAGGAGATCCCAGCGCTTCGCGAGTTGAACGAAATCGACCTCGAAGACCGCGGGGCCCGGCTCGCGCTGCTCGACGATCCCGAGTACCGGCGCCGCTTTCGCAAGATGTGGTACCACGACAAGAAGGGGCTTTCGGTCGGGCGCCTCAAGCGCTGGCTTCGCATCATGGACGACAGCTTCAGCCGCGACCTCGAAGACATGGTGATGACCGATCGACCACTTCCCGTGTGGAAGGGCGAAACGCTGGCCGATGTCTACGAGCGGCTGCTCGACTGGCAGGCGCGGCCGAGCGGGCGAGGGCGAACGCGGCGAACCGGGCTTGGGCCGCGCAACCAGGCGGAAGCCAAGGTGTTCGCGAGCTTCCCGAACCCGATCGGCGACGACTGCGAGTTCATGCTGCACCTGCTCCGGCACTTCGACACCGACCTTCGGTGGTACGTGCTCGCGGCCAACGACGACGAGGAGCGCATGGCACGCGTGCTCTTCGATCCGCAGACGCTTCCGGGCTTCAGCGATTCGGGCGCGCACCTCACCAACATGGCCTACTACGACTCCAACCTGCGCGGCCTTCAAATCGCCCAGCGCAGCTCGCTCGACAAGGTCGCCTATCACGTCGAGCGGCTCACTCGGGTCCCCGCGGAGTTCTGGGGCGTCGATGCGCGGCTTGGCACCATCGAGCCCGGACGCCAGGCCGACCTGGTCTTGATCGATCCCGAGGCCCTCCGGCGCTACGACTCCGAGGCCAACACGATCTTCGGCTATCGCGATGCCATCGCTTCCGAGCAAATGCTCAACCGCTCGGACGGCGTCGTCACCGACGTCTGGATCGCAGGAACCCCCGCCTGGCGCGACGCAAAACAAACCGACCACCTCGGCCAAACCCGCATGGGCAGCGCCCTAACTGTTAAAGGGGACAGTCCCCTTTTCTAGGTTTCGTTTAGATAAACCTTCGACAGAAGGTAGAAAAGGGGACTGTCCCCTTTTTTTAGGGTGGGGGGATGGTGTCGGGGCAGATGACGTTGTCGCAGAGGGTTTTGGTGCAGGCGCCGTCGGTGGCGTCGACGCAGAGCTCGACGCGGCCGGGGCGGTCGCAGATGTAGGTCGCGTCTTGTTTGACGACGTTGTTGGGCTCTTGAATGTTTTCGGTGTTTTCTTCAG
>JBFGKE010000079.1:0-6393 GCA_041576815.1 Polyangiales bacterium | reverse complement strand
TTCATCCGCGCCAGGGGAAGCGCTGCTCGACGCCCGGCCGTCGAGATCGAAGCCATCGAAGCCGCTCTCCGGCGACTGCGGATAGAAGAAGCCGAAGGCCGATGTCACGAAGCCGAGGCCCGAGAGAACGGCTGGGCCAGCATCCCCGCCCTCGCCCGCCGTTCCGCTTTGGTCTTCACCGCACGCGCCGAGGCCGACGCTCAGCAGGCCTGCGGCCAGCCAAGCTCCATATCTGTGCCTCGTCGTCGACACGGCGCCCTAGTTGCCGAGCTTGTCACAGGTCATGCTGCTGTTACTCGGGACCTGCGTCGTCGTGGTGTAGCCGTTGAAGAACGCTTCGACGTCGTTGGGCACGTCATCGACCGTCGATTCACAATCCTGCGGTCCGTTGAGCGTGTAGCCGTTGGGGTTGTCCGTCGCGAGCGGGACCTCGAGGCTGCCTCGGATCGCGCCGGCATCGCAGCTCGGGATGTTGATGCTGGTGATGTTCTCGAGGCCAACCTGTCCCGCGAGAAGAGCGGCTCGGTTTGCCTCGATCCACGCGAGCACCTCGGCCACGCCCGACGGATAGTCGACGACATCGCCCTCGCCCTGCGAAGAGGCCAATGCGGGGATGCCTGAGCACGCAGCGGTCTTCGCCGCACCGACGGTCCCCGAGATCTGCGAGAGCAAGCCGCCGGCAACGTCACCGACATTTTGTCCCTCGTTGATCCCCGATACGACCACGTGCGGGGGCTCGTCCGTGTACAGGTTCTCGAGGGCATACAGAACCGCGTCCGCCGGGAACCCGTCGACCGCGGTCGCGGGATAACCACTTGCCGTCATGGCCGCCGTGGCCTCGAGCGGGGGCGGCGTCGGAGTGGTTCTGTCCCCACTACCGCTTCGATTGGCAGCCGGGGCCGAGACCACGACATCGTTGTTGGGATCGGCCGTGAGGGCCTCGACGACCGCATCGATGCCTTCGGCGCCGACTCCGTCGTCGTTCGTCACAAGAATACGAAGCTGCTCCCCGGGCTGGTCGTTGGAGTCGCTCGAGCAGGCGCTCAGCAGGCTCATCGTAAGAGCCCCGGCGAGGACGAACGCTCGATGAAGTCGGACGTTTGAAATCATGCGAGCGATACTAAAAACAAGGCCCTGACCACGCAAGCCCGCGTTTTTGCGTCCGAAACCCTCAAAACCCGATGCTTGCCGTGCCCGCGCCGTAATAAGAGGATGTCCCCCATGACCGAGCCGATCATCGATGCCTGGATCCAACACCCCACGAACGCCTTCCTCAGCCACGAGATGTTTGCCTCGCTGCGGCGCTGGATGCGCCTGGAAGTCGTTCCTGAACGCTTCCCCGTCGAGCTCACGGTCGCCGCCCTCGATGCAGGTGGTGTCCAAAAAGCGTTGACCACGGCCTGGTGGAGCCCCGAAGGACCCCTTCTTTCGAACGACGAGGTGGCGCGAACGGTCGAGGCGCATCCAGATCGATTCGTCGGGATCGGTTCGGTCAATCTCCACAAGCCGATGGACGCGGTCCGCGAGCTTCGACGGTGTGTTCAAGAGCTCGGTTTCGTCGGTGTTCGCCAGCTTCCATGGCTCTGGGGGCTTCCTCCCAACGATCGGCGCTACTACCCGATCTACGCAGAATGCATCGAGCTCGACGTCCCGTTTTGCCTGCAGGTCGGACACGCGGGTCCACTTCGACCAAGTGACCCCGGCCGACCGATTCCCTACCTCGACGAAGTCGCGTGCGAGTTCCCGGAGCTGCGAATCGTTGGAGGACACGTTGGCTACCCGTGGACCGATGAAATGGTCTCTCTCGCGACGAAGTACCAGAACGTCTACATCGATACCTCGGCCTACACGCCCGAGCGATATCCGGACGCGCTGATCAAGTTCATGAAAGGGCCCGGAGCGCGCAAGGTGCTATTTGGGACCAACTATCCCATGATTCAGCCGGCCAAGTGCGTTGCACAGCTCGAGGCGCTCGAGCTTTCTGCAGACACACGTCGACTTTTCCTGAGCGAGAACGCGAAACGGGTCTTCCGCCTAGAGAGCTGACGGTGCACAATTGCCGAGGACCCAACCTCGGGCTAGAACCTTCGGGAATTCATGGAACAAAAAGCAAAACTCGAATACGGCGACAAGTCCTATGAAATGGGGATCGTCGAGGGCACCTACGACGAGCGCGCGATCGACATCCGCAGCCTGCGAAAAGACACCGGGCTGATCACACTCGACTCCGGTTTCATGAACACCGGAGCCACTACGAGCAAGATCACCTTCATCGACGGCGAGGAAGGCATTCTTCTCTATCGCGGCTATCCCATCGAACAGCTCGCGGAGACATCGTCATTCGTCGAAACGAGCTACCTGTTGATCTACGGCGAGCTCCCAACACGGGCGCAGCTCGAGGAGTTTTCGACGCTGCTCACCTACCACAGCATGCTGCACGAGGACATGCGTCACTTCTTCGATGGCTTTCCGTCGCATGCCCACCCGATGGCGATCCTGTCGTCGATGGTCAGCGGTCTATCGGCCTACTATCCAGACAGCCTCGAGCCCGACTCGCACAACATCACCCATATCGCTCGTCTGCTTTCGAAGCTGCGAACCATCGCGGCGTTCAGCTATCAGAAGCGGCAGGGCCGGCCGGTGGCGTATCCCCGCAACGAGCTCGACTACTGCGGGAACTTCCTACACATGATGTTTTCGCACCCTGCGGAGCCGTCCTACGTGCCGGACCCCGAGCTCGTCAGAGCGCTCAACGTCTTGCTGATTTTGCACGCCGATCACGAGCAAAACTGCTCGACGTCCACCGTGCGGCTGGTGGGCTCGAGTCAAGCGAGCCTTTACGCGGCGATCAGCGCCGGCGTCTCTGCGCTTTGGGGGCCGCTGCACGGCGGCGCCAACCAGGCGGTCATCGAGATGCTGACCGAGATTCTGAGAGAGGGCGGCGACTGTCACGCGTTCATGCGGGAGGTGAAGAACCGCGAGCGGCGCCTCATGGGCTTCGGCCATCGCGTCTACAAGAACTTCGACCCCCGGGCGATGATCCTGAAGACTTATGCGGACCGGCTTCTCAACCACCTCAAGATCGACGACCCATTGTTCGACATCGCGCGCCAGCTCGAGGAAGTCGCGCTCTCTGACGAGTTCTTCATCGAGCGGAAGCTCTACCCCAACGTCGATTTCTATAGCGGCATCATCTACCGAGCGATGGGGATTCCCACCGAGATGTTCACCGTGTTGTTCGCACTGGGTCGCATTCCCGGCTGGATTGCGCACTGGAAGGAGATGATGGAGGACCCAGACGTGCGAATCGGCCGTCCGAGGCAGCTCTACATCGGTGCAAAGCGCCGCGACTACGTGCCGAAGGATACCCGCCCGCCCGGGCCGATCTAGTCCCCTATTCACGAATCGGGGCCCTTCCACGGGGGTAGCCGCGCTACGGCGTTGGTGGGACAATCCAGGTCGTGATGGCGGAGTCCTTCAAACCAGATCTCCAGGCCCACGAGCTTCCGCGGCAAACGCTGGTCGACCTGTGGCACAAGACGACTGCGGCCCACGAGACGCTTTGTCGCACGTGGTTTTCAGCGGTCAGCGATCGATACACGCGAGAAGTGGCGGACGAGATCGCGCTCGAGGGATGGCCGCTCAAGCGCCACGGCGCGACCGCAAAAGAGCTGTTCTTCGATGATTTGAGATTCATCGTCGCCGCGACCGAGCTCCAGCCCGACCTGTTGACGGTGGCAGACCGCGATCAGGCGGAAACCCCGAAGGAGCTATCGAGCGATCGCGCTTGGTTTCAATGGCTGATCGCCTCGTCGAAGCTCCTCGGCGGCAAAGCGAAGAAGCGAACCGGCAAGCCGGCGTGGGTGGGTAGCCCGGGCCGGCTGCGCGCGTTGGCGCGCGGCAAGGGAATCGAGGTGGGGTTCGTCGCGCTCTTGAAGGCGTGGCACGCGTCGCAGGGCACGCATGCCTCCGAAATCGACACCGAGGCGTTCGAGCAAAAGGTCGCGAACGACTTCGACGAGAAAACGCTCGCGCTGCTGTGGAACTACGCCGCCCTCGCTTACATGCTCGCGACCGACCGGTGGTACACCGGTGTTCGCAAGCGATACGGCGACGAGGCTGCGCAGAGTCTCGAGAAAGACGTTTGGGTGGATCGCGGCGCCGCCGAGCACGATCTCGCGATCGGCCAGGAGGTCATGGGCGTGACTGGCAGCGACGTCGAAAGCCTTCTACGAAGCTTTCAGTTTGCTCCGGGCGAGGTGGGAATCCTCGACGTCGAGCTCGAGCTGATCGACGCGAACCACGGTATCATCACGCACCACGCGTGCCCTGCCCTAGACCGTTTCGAGCACTTCGATGACGTGCGCCAGAAGCACTGCTGCGACATCTGCCTCGCCGCGATGCCGCTTTCGGGCGAGATGCTCAACCAGAAAATCGAGTGCAAGCCGCTCAAGCTGCCGCCCCGGGTCGATGCGCACGACATCGCCTGCAAATGGGAGTTCCGGCTCCGCGATCGTTCCTGAGTCGCGAGCCAGGCGTGGCCCACGGAGCGAAGAAAGCGCTCGACCCCCGGTGTGAACAGCGGATAGAGTCCGCGCGATGCGAAGGAGCATGCTCATGACCCGGCTGCTGTGCGTGGCGGCTTTGTCGTCGACTCTCGTGTCGATGGGTCTCGCGAGCGCCCAAGACCAAAGCGCGGCAGAGGCGCCGGAGCCGAGCGAGGACGTGCAGGAGCCTGCGCCGACGTTTTCGCATGGGTATCCGGTTCGGGTCGCACAGCGCCCGCTCGTGCTGGACGAAGGAATGGTTCGCGCAGACGGCCGCATCACCGTCGGCGGGGTCAGGGGCCCAGGGACCTTTTCGGCGCTGGACCTCGGGGGCGCGATAAGCCCGGTCGAGGATCTCGAGCTCGGTCTGAGCACCGAGCTGAACGGGACCGTACCGGTCGGGGGCGGGGTGAGCCTCATTGGCATCATCTTTTCCCCGAAGGCCCGCTACGGGGACATCCCCGTGTATGCACGCTATCAGTTTGCCGAGAGCGAAAACGCGCTCGTTGCCGCAGACCTCGTGCTCGTACTCCCGACGAACACCGACTTCACTCTCAGCGCCGGAGTTCCGCTACGCATCATCGAGCTATTCGGGCTGTTCACGCTCGACATGAAGCTCGCCGTTCGATATCGGAACGGGGACAAGTTTGCGGGGTTCGTCTCGGACCCGGCCAAGAACACCGTCGACTTCACCTTCTCGGGTGCAAGCGTGACCAACGTCACCGACAGGGGCTACATCGAGATCGGCGGCGGCGTAGGCGTCGTGAACGTTGGGGGCCGCTCGGGCGCGCGAAACGTCGTCGAGCTTCCGTTCTTCATCGGGGGCGGCTACACGTACGAAGGTAAGCTGCTCGTCGACATCTTCGCGCAGTTTGGATGGCTGCCGCTGATGACGGCCAACCAGCCCGACGGCCTCGACACCTTCAACGTCGGGGACGACTGGTTCGTCACGGTTGGCACCGCAATCCACACCAAGTCGCGATTTGGAGGGAACGCGCGGTAGCGCGTGGCCACTGGCGTGCGATGGGCGAGGAGATCGAGCGTAAGTTCCTCGTGGTCGACGATCGGTGGCGCGAGCGCGCGACGGGCGTCCGCTATCGGCAGGGCTTCCTCTCGACCGAGCCGGAGCGCGCGGTTCGCGTGCGGGTTGCCGGCTCGACCGGGACGCTCACGATCAAAGGGCTCGGCGCGGGAGCCCGGCGGGCGGAGTTCGAATACCCAATTCCGGTCGAGGACGCGGAGCGCCTTCTCGACGCGATTTGCAAGCGTCCCCTGATCGAGAAGGTTCGCTACACCCTGAAGGTCGGAGCACACACTTGGGAGGTCGACGTGTTCGAGGGCGAGAACGACGGCCTACGCATTGCCGAGGTCGAGCTCGAAAACGAGGACGAAGAGCTCGAAATTCCAGATTGGGTCGGTGAAGAGGTCACCGGCGACCCGCGCTACTTCAACTCGAGCTTGGTCGCAAACCCCTACGAGACTTGGTGACCACGTGATTGCTCACATCCTCGGCTTGGTCTAGGTGTTCGTCATGCAGCTTCCGCCGTGCGGGTTGTATCGAACGACCGGATCGATCGGCGCCATCGAGGCGGGCCGGCTCGTCTATTTCCACAACCACGGCGATCCGGGGCCCGGCGTCTACCTCCCCAAGCAGTGGCACTACAATCGCGCGGAGTTCGAGGACAAAGGTCAGACCGTGGAAGACCCCGGGCTCGTTCGATTTCTGCAGCCCCTTCCCCCCGAAGGTTTCTATCATGTGATCGAGCCGTTTCACTGCTGCGACAAGCAGTGTCGCCTCTTCGAAAAGCAGGCGCTGCTGCAGCTCGGCTACAATTCGGAGGCTGAC
>JBFGKE010000078.1:0-6442 GCA_041576815.1 Polyangiales bacterium | reverse complement strand
GCCCACCCGCCCAGGCGAGGTTTTCGCCCGAGCCTTCGTTTCGACTGGCCATCTTGGGTGCTCAACGGGTTCGCGATTCGCGTCTTCAACGAGCTCTACTACAGAAAGCATTGGCGCGAACACTCGAGCGGAATCGTCAACCACGAGTCGTTTTACTATCCGCTGGACGCGATTCGGTCGTGGAATCGCATGTATGGGCGCCGCGGCTTCACGCAGTACCAATGCGTCTTGCCGCGCGAGGCAGGCCGCGGCTCGGCTCGCCGCGTGCTCGAGGTCCTGACCGCGCGTGGCGGTGCGTCGTTTCTTTGCGTCATCAAGGATTTCGGGCAGGAAAGCCGCGGGATTCTCTCGTTCCCCCGTCCCGGTCTCACGCTCGCCCTCGACATCGCCGTCCGAGACGACACCCAGTTCCTGATCGACGCTTTGAACGAGCAAGTTCTGCAAGAAGGCGGCCGTATCTACCTGGCCAAAGACTCGTTTACGCGCCGCGACCATTTCGAGGCCATGGAGGGTACGCGTCTCGAGGAGTTCAAGTCGATACGCGAACGATGGGATCCCAAGCGGACGTTTCGGAGCGCGCAGTCGGTGCGCTTGTTGGGGGATTGACGTGAAAGTCGCGTTTTTGGGCGCAACGAAAGGTATGGGGCGCGCGCTGGCTCGGCGCATGGCCGAGCGAGGCGATACGATTTGCCTTCTCGGGCGCGACGCATCCGACTTGGAGCGCAGCGCGGCGGACCTTCGCATTCGCGGTGCCGTCGAGGTGCTCTGCGGTCGCTGTGACCTCGAAGACGCGTCGACTTTCGAAGGCGCGATCGGCGCCGCTCGCAATGCGATGGGCGGCCTCGACGCGGTCGTCGTGACAGCAGGCATTTTCGCCACGCAGGAGGAGCTCGAGGTCGATCCCGCGCTCACGGAGCGGCTTCTCCGTGTGAACTTCACGAACACGGTCCAGCTCTGCGAGGTCGCGAAGAATACGCTCCTAGAACAGGGCGGCGGGACACTTTGTGTGTTCAGCTCCGTTGCGGGAGAGAGAGGCCGGAGGCCTGTAGTCATCTACGGCGCCGCCAAAGCGGGCCTCAGCCGCTATCTCGAGGGGCTCGATCACAAACATCATGCGGATGGGCTTCGAGTGATCACGGTCAAGCCGGGCTTCGTCAAAACCAGCATGACTGCGGGGCTCGACCCACCACCGTTTGCCGGCGAGCCCGACCAGGTTGCAGCGCGGGTCCTCAGGGCGATCGATCGCGGTGTCCCCGTCGTCTACGCGCCGGCGCCGTGGCAGCTGATCATGGCGATCATCCGGGCGCTGCCGCGCCTGATCATGCGCCGCTTGAGCTTCTAGGGCTCGACTCGATGAAAGCGCTGATGTCGGGTCGTGTCGCGCGGTAGGCGGCCAAAAGGTGGAGAGCCGCGCTGAAGGTACCGACGATCACCACGCCGGTCATGAGCTGCGACAGAGTCGCGCCGGTGTCGACCGGTACGGGTACGAAAGTCATCTTGATGTGAGACGCCAGCGCCGCCGTGTTGGCGACGATCCAAATCAGCTTTGCAACGACTGCTTGGCGAATCCACCACTGCGCGACCTTCCGCCGCCAACTCAAGAGGAAGCTCCCGACCAGCACTAGCGCGGATACGACAACGTTGGCTGCAGCCATCGGCCGCCGGTAGGGGTTGGTCACCCGGGCTTCGAACAGCTGAGCGTCGACCCCCGTCAGCTCTGGGTCGCGAAGGGGAGCCAGCGATAGATCGTAGGCGCCGCCGAGCAGACCTGCGATCCCGAGCATCGTGAGCAGCGTCGACGTCATCAAGATGGCGATGATCACCTTTCTTTCGTTTGATTCACTTGCCATCGGCGGGTCGACTCGTTGTACCCTGGCCGATGGGCCCGATCGACCCCAAAAACCAAGGACACATGAAGCCCGCGGAACCCACTCGCTCGAGCGTCTTCGCCGACACCCACGAAAGCGACGATTTCACCGCCGACCGGATCCGGTGGCTGATCATGCTGCGGTGGGTTGCAATGGCGGGCGTGCTGGTCGCAACTGGCTTCGTCCTCGCGGGCCGGTTTCCGGGAGTCGCATGGCCGGTCCTCTTGCTCGTCGTCATCGCCGGAAGCGCGTACAACATCGTTCTCACTCTCCGCGTGCCTGGTCCAGGCGTCGGAAAGCGCGCAGCGGTCTCTCAAGCGCTGGTCGATCTCGTCATGCTCACGATCGTGCTTTGGGCAGCCGGGGGCATCGCCTCCCCGTTCATCGGGTTCTACGTCTTTCACCTCGCGTTGATCGGGATTTTGGGAGGTCCTGCCGCGACGCTCGTGGCCACTGCGGCGGCTTTCTTGGGTGCGGGCTTTCTCGCGCTGACAGAATGGCTTCCAGTATTGAAGATTGGAGCGTGGGATCCGGCACCCCCGTGGGACACGATCGGGAACGTGGCGGCGTTCACCACCACGATCGGGGCGGCTGCATACGTGGTGCTCCACGCGGTGCGCGAGCTCCGTGACCGGGAGCGCGAGCTTTCGACGGCCCGCGACCAGGCCGAGCTCGAGTATCAGGTCATCTCCAACACCCTCGACGAGCTCGAGGCCGGCTTGGAAGTCGTTTCGCCGGACGGGCGCATCGAGTGGCGGAACCGAGTCGCGGATCGGCTGGCGCCCCCCGCGAACCCCCGAGGCGAATGGGAGTGCCCCGTCGCGGCGCGCCACTGCGAAACCGACCCGACCGGGCTCTGCCCGGTGTGGCGTGCGCGAGACGAGGGCGCCGAGGCCCGGTGCCGATTCACCGTCGGCGACCGGTCGTACGAAATGCTGTCGTTTCCACTCGCCTCGCGGGACGACCACACGCCGCGCATCATGAACCTCTACGTCGATCGAACCCAGATCATGCTCGCCGAACGCCGACTGCTCTTGGCGGAGCGCTTGGCAAGTCTCGGTCGCGTCGCTCAAGGTGTCGCGCACGAGCTGAACACCCCTCTCGCAACGATTCGCACGCTCGCGTCGGACATGCGAGAGGCCATTCGGTCACTCGGGGGCGACCAGGCGCTTCAATCCGACCTCGCCGAGTCGGCAGCGCTCATTCGCGACGAGACCGAGCGTCTAGGCCGCATCACTCACGCCCTTTTGACGGGCGGAAGCCTGCCTCGGCTGAGACTCAACGAGGCGGCGCCGCTCGGGCGTATCGTCGAGCGGGCACGTGCTCTGGTCTTCGCGGGTGCGCGGGAAGGTGGGCCGGAGCTGCTCGTGAGCGACTCCGTCGAGCAAATCGTCGTCGTTGCCGATCCCGATCGGCTTCTTCAGGTCCTCGTCAACCTGCTACAGAATGCGGCCGACGCCAATCGTGAGGCCGGAGGCAAACGCGTTTGGCTTTCAGCGACGCGCCGCGGTCCGATGGTGGAGATCATCGTCGATGACGAAGGCGGAGGCATCGATCCCGAGATCGAGGGTCGACTCTTCGAGCCGTTCGCGACGACGAAGCCGCCGGGCGAAGGGACAGGGCTCGGCCTCTACGCTTCGTACATGTTGGTGCAAACCATGGGTGGAGACCTCTCACTCGAGACCCGCGAGGCCGGTGGCGCCTCTGCACGCGTGCGCTTACCGGCAGGGGCGCAGACGCTTGCCAAAGGGCCCGCCGTGCCTCACCGTGCGCCTTGGCCATGAGCGCCAGCGTTCTGATCATCGACGACGACGCGGCCTTTCGCTTTGCGATGGCGAAGGCGCTGCGGCGCGGAGGTTACGCGGTCTCGGAAGCGAGCAGCGGGGAGGCTGCCGTTGGGGTTCTCTGCAACAGCTCACCGCCCGACATTGCGCTCTTGGACCTCAAGATGAAAGGGATCGGCGGGCTCGAGGTGTTGCGGCGCTGTGGATCGTCCGCGACGAGCGTGATCGTTCTGACCGGTCACGGCACGGTGAAGGCCGCCGTCGAGGCGATGCAGCTGGGGGCCTTTTCGTTTCTGGAGAAGCCCGTCGACGCGGACATGCTGCGACCTCTCCTAAAGCAAGCTCTGGTCGAGCGTGGGCGGCCCGACCAAGATGACGCGGCGCAAGCACCGCCGTTGGTCGGAGACAGTGACATGATGAACGACATCCGCGAGTTCGTCCGCACGGTTGCACCGACGGACGAAACCGTGCTGGTCTTCGGTGAAACCGGAACCGGCAAGGAAGTCGTCGCCCGCCAGATTCACGCTCAGAGCAATCGCGCAACGCGCCCCTTCGTCGCCATGAATGCGGCGTGCGTGCCGCGCGAGCTCTTCGAGAGCGAGCTTTTCGGGCACAAGCGTGGCTCCTTCACCGGCGCCCAAAGTGATCGGGAAGGTCTCTTCCGCGAAGCCGATGGTGGGACCCTGTTCATCGACGAGCTCGCGGAGCTGCCACTGGAAAGCCAGGCCAAGCTCCTGCGCTCGATCGAGACGAAGACGATCCGACCCGTGGGGGAGTCTGGCGAAATCGAAGTCGACGTGCGGATCGTCGCCGCAACCAATCGCGACCTGTGGGCTGAAACGCAGGCGGGCCGATTTCGCGAAGACCTCTACTTCCGTCTGCAGGTGTTTCCGGTCCTGATCGGACCCCTGCGCGAACGCGTCGAAGACATCGAGCCGCTCGCCACGCATCTTTTGGAACGCCTGGGCAAGGAGGACGTGTCACTGGACGAGGAAGCTGTCGGCGCGCTTCAGGAGTACGACTGGCCCGGCAACGTACGCGAGCTCTTGAACGTTCTTCGCCGAGCATCGCTCTTCGCGATTTCGAACAACATCGACGCCGAGCTCATCCGACGAATGATCGCGGCGAGCGTGTTTGGAAACGCGCGAGAGTCGGCGCCGCTTGCTATGCCCGGCGTCGCGACCGCGACCAGCCTTGCCGACGTCGAACGCACCCACATCGAGCGCGTCCTCCGCGAAAAAGACGGCAACATCACCAAGGCGGCAGCCGCCCTTGGCATCGACCGCAGAACCCTCCAACGCAAGCTCCGCGCATACGGGATGGAAGCGGGCTAAAGCCACCTCGTGCCGTTGCTGTTCAGCTACGCGTTTAGACCACTGTTTCTGCTTGCCACGCTCTACGCGATCGTCGCCGTCCCAGCTTGGACGGCGGCTTGGCTCGGGTGGCTGCGGCTCCCCGATTCTTTCGGCTCGCCGATGTGGTGGCACGCGCACGAAATGATCTACGGGTTCGCCGGGGCTGCAATTGGCGGGTTTTCGCTCACTGCGGTTGCCACGTGGACCAAGCGACCTCCCGTCTCGGGAGCACCCCTGATCGCGCTCTCGGTGCTGTGGCTGACCGCACGATTACTCTTCGTATCTTCATCGACCGAGGTGCTCGCGCTCGCCGTTGCCGCCGACCTCGGCTACGGCACTCTCCTCGCGGCCATCATGACACGGGAGGTCGTCGGTGCACGGAATGGACGAAACTACAAAGTTCTGCTCTTGCTTGCGTCGTTGCTTCTAACCAACGCGCTGTTTTTCGGCGGCGTGTGGCGCGGTGGAACGTGGGCGCAGGTCGCGCTGTGGAGTGGGCTTTGGCTGGTCGTGGTGCTCATCAACCTCATCGCTGGCCGCATCGTTCCCGCGTTCACCCGCAATTGGTTGCAACTTCAGTCCGCGCCCCACGAGCGAGCGGCGACGAAGCTGCCCCCGGCTTTCGACGGGTTCGATTTGCTTTGTACTTGGCTCATGGTCGCGTTCGCCACGCTTCATGTCGGTCAGGCCCCTTCAGCCTGGGTCGCGAGCGTGGGCGTGGCTGCGAGCGCGGCGTTTTTCGTTCGTCTCGCACGGTGGCGGGGAACCCGAACCGCTCGGGAGCCACTCGTTTGGGTGCTACACGTTGCGTTTGCGTGGTTGCCGATCGGTTTTCTCCTGTTGGCGCTGGCGGCGATCGGCTGGCTCCCGCGGAGCGCGGGCGTCCATGCGCTCACCAGTGGCGCCATCGCCACGATGGTCGTCGCCGTGGCAGGTCGCGCAGCGCTAGGCCATACGGGGCGTCCCCTCGAAAGCCATCCCCTCCTCACTGCGGCCTACATCTTGATCACGATGGCCGCCATCGCTCGCGTCGCCGCGACGTTCGGCCTTGCAGCGCGCGTGCTGCTCGTCCTGTCCGCCACCGCGTGGTGCCTTGGATTCGCGTGCTTCGCCTGGCGCTACGTGCCAATCCTGACCCAGCGCAGCGCCGAACCCCCAGGCTCCCTTCCAACGGCGTGAAAAAGGGGTCAGGCCCCTTTTGCAAAGGGGTAATCTGTCAGGGACAGTGTCAGTGCCCGTGTCAGCGTCAGTGCCAGCGTCAGTGGCAGTGCCAGCGTCAGTGCCAGCGTCCTCTATGGTGACTTTGTCCTCGTGATCTCCTTTGCGCGTGGGTGTGGGGTCGGGCTGGCGCATTCCCCCGGGGCGCAGAAAATCGCGATACGGGGCTGCGCCGGACGGGTCGGCTTGCAAAGGTGGCCGGATGCACTGGCGAGGT
>JBFGKE010000077.1:0-6621 GCA_041576815.1 Polyangiales bacterium | reverse complement strand
GGAGTAGGTGCCGTGGTTCGAGTCACCGGTTGACGCAGAGCGCTGTCACTGCCACTGACGCTGGCACTGGCACTGGCGCTGGCGCTGGCACTGACACTGGCACTGTCGCTGACACTGTCGCTGGCGCTGGCACTGGTCCCCGTCACCGCTCCTGTGCCTTTCCCGTCATCGGCACAAACCTTACCGGAGCGACCGAGCGGTCCCGAAACCCCTTTTTGGTCCGGGTGACCACCCTCAACCGCTGGAAATAGTCCCCGACGGGGATCACTAAATGTGCACCCACTTTGAGTTGTTGCTTCAAAGGCTCCGGAATCTTTGGGGGAGCCGCGGTGACCACGATGGCGTCGAAAGGGGCGTGGGCGGGCCAGCCGGCGTAACCGTCACCATGGCGCACCTCCACGCGCTTTGCGTATCCGAGCGCATCCAGGGTCTTCTTGGCCCGAGTGGCCAACGGCTCGACGATCTCGATCGAAAAGACCTGGACCCCCATCTCGGCAAGAACGGCCGCCTGGTAGCCGGACCCGGTGCCCACCTCGAGGACGCGGTCCCCAGGTTTCACGTTCGCGAGCTCGGTCATGAGGGCGACGATGTAGGGCTGGCTGATCGTTTGGCGATGACCGATCGGCAAGGGTCGGTCTTGATAGGCGAAGCGGCGCTCGGCCTCGGGCACAAAGAGATGACGAGGAACTTTCCGCATGGCGTCGAGGACACGAGGGTCTCGAACGTCGCGTGCCTCGATTTGGCGACTCACCATATGGAGCCGCTCCTCCCTGCGGTCATCGTCGTCGGAAGGGCGGGCCTGCGCGTTGTGGTCGCACGCGACGAGAACAAGCAGCAGCACGCCGAGGATACGCCACATCGCAAAGGACCGTACCTCAGTTCTGCGGCGCTGTCGCACGGGCTATCAGAAGTGGTACAAGTGAGCGGTACGCGATGCCGGCCAAGATTCTCCTGTACGGGTCCTACGGCTACACGGGCGAGTTGATCGCGCGGTTCGCCAAGCAGGACGGGGTGGAGATCGTTCTCTCTGGCCGCAACCCGCATCGACTACGCGAGCAAGCCGAAACGCACGGCTTCGAATCGATCGCTGCAGACCTCGACGATCAGCAGTCGATTCAAAACGCGCTCCGCGGTATCGACGTCGTGATCCATTGCGCCGGGCCTTTTGTGCGCACGTACGAAGCGATGGCCAAGGCCTGCATGGAGACGCAGACGCACTACACCGACATCACCGGCGAGGCCGAGGTGTTCGAAGGGCTCTGGGCCATGGATGGCGCGGCGAAGAACGCTGGTGTCATGTTGCTCCCGGGCACGGGGTTCGACGTGGTTCCCTCCGATTGTCTCGCGGCGCATTTGAAGTCGCGCTGCCCGGATGCCACTCACCTGGAGCTTGCGTTCCGAGGTCGGGGTGGTGGCGTGTCACACGGAACGGCCACCACGATGGCCGAGAACATTCATCGTGGGGGAATGGTGCGCCAGGACGGTCGGTTGACGCGCGTCGCGACCGCCTGGAAGACACGCGAGATCGACTTCGGCGACGGCAAGCCCGCGCACTGCATGACGATCCCGTGGGGAGATGTGGTGACGGCATACAAGAGCACCGGTATCCCCAACATCATGGTCTACACGGCCGTCCCGGAGACGGCAGCGCGCATCTTGCGGCTCGTTCGGCCGGCGTTGCCGATCCTCGGGACCCGGCCCGCACAAGCGATCCTCAAGAAGCGCATCGATGCGGCGCCCGCGGGGCCCAGCGACCGATCGCGCGAAAAGGGAATCAATCAGTTTTGGGGCGAAGCGCGCGGCGCGGACGGCAAGACCGTCGTCTCGCGGCTTCGCACCCCCGAGGGATACACGCTCACTGCCCGGATGGCCCTCCGCATCGCTTCGAAGGTCTGCTCAGGGGAGCTGACACCGGGTTTTCAGACCCCATCGACAGCGTACGGCAAAGACCTGATCCTCGAGCTGCCCGGCACCGAGCGGATGGACGCATAAGCACGCGCGAGCCTGTCAAGCGCTGGTTGCTCGGGACAAGAGCGCCGCTATCCTTCGCCGCCCATGGCCCTGGTAGTACAAAAATATGGCGGCACGAGCGTCGGTTCGCTCGACCGGATCCGCATCGTGGCGGAGCGGGTCGCGGAGACGTACCGCGAAGGCCATCAGGTGATCGTCGTCGTGAGCGCGATGGCAGGGGAGACCGACCGGCTCTTGAGCATGGGGTGGGAGCTCTGCAGCCATCCGGCCGAGCGGGAGATGGATGTGCTTGTCTCGAGTGGCGAGCAGGTGAGCGCCGCGCTCTTGGCGATTCAGCTGAACGAGATCGGGGTCCCGGCCCGCTCCATGCTGGGTCATCAGGCCCGCATCGTGACCGACAGCGTGCACACCAAGGCGCGGATTCGCACGATCGATGGGACGGGGCTTCGATCGACCCTCGAGAACGGCCACGTCTTGGTGGTCGCGGGCTTTCAGGGCACCGATGCGTACGGCAACATCACGACTTTGGGACGCGGGGGGTCTGATACATCGGCGGTTGCGGTCGCGGCCGCGGTGAAGGCCAACGTGTGCGAAATCTGCACCGACGTAGACGGTGTGTACACGACCGATCCGAGCGTCTGTCCAAACGCTCGCAAGATCGACCGCATCAGTTACGAGGAGATGCTGGAGCTCTCCTCGTTGGGAGCCAAAGTGCTACAGATACGTTCGGTAGAGCTTGCGATGAAGCATGGCATGCCGCTGCACGTGCGCTCGAGTTTCTCAAACTCGGAGGGACCGATCGTGACCGACGAAGAACACTTGCTCGAAAGAGTTGTCGTGGCGGGTGTCGCTGCAGACAAAAAGACGGTGAAGTTGACCGTGCGCGCGCTCCCCGACCATCCGGGGGTCGTCGCGAGCGTTTTCGAGCCGCTCGCCGAGGCGAACATCTCGGTCGACATGATCATCCAAAACGTGTCGAAGGAAGGGCACACGGACCTCACGTTTACCGTGAGCCGCGAAGAGGCCGACCGCGCCGAAGCGATAGCCACCCGAGTCGTCGATAGTGTCGATGCGGAGGGGGTCACCCGCGACGACGAGGTCGCCAAGGTCTCGATCGTCGGCGTCGGGATGCGCAACCACGCGGGCATCGCGGCACGCATGTTTCGACTGCTCGCCGACGCCGACATCAACATCGAGGCGATCAGCACCAGCGAGATCAAGACCTCGTGCCTCATCGAGGACCAGCACGCAGACCGCGCCGTCGTGGTGCTTCACGATGGTTTCGAGCTCGGAGACCCTGCCGGCTGAGCCCTCCGGCAACACAATGGCCAACACGACCGATAGAGCCTCGTGCCCGAGGCTCGGTCTGCATCCCCAACTCGGTCGGCCGCGGCGGTCGTCCTGCTCCTCTGCTGCTGCGCTCTCGGCTCCAACACTGCCCTCGAAATCCCCCAACGCAAAAAGGGGACAGTCCCCTTTCTCGACACACCTCCCAGTGCGACCTCGGAATTAACCCCGCAGAAAAGGGGACTGTCCCCTTTAGTGGATGTCAATCGGGCTTTGGTGGGGGAGCTCGAGGCGTTGTCGGGGATTGGGCCGGTGATCGCACGACGGATCGTCGTGCATCGGGAGGAGACGGGTCCATTTCGCCAGGTGGCGGATTTGATCCGTGTCCGAGGCATCGGCCCGGCAAAGCTCTCAGGGCTTCGGGGCAGGGTGTCAGCGAGTGTCGAATCGCACCCCGACGCGGGCCGCGACGGTGACGATGAAAGGGTCGAGGAAGCTGTTCGCGTTGGTGGCCACCCAATAGCCGCGCGCGGCGAGCCCGACCAACCAACGGTCGCTGATCAGATAGTCGAAGCCCACTAGGGCATGCAGGGCGAAATCGCCTCTCGTCCTGTGGGCGCGCCCACTCACCATGCCATCGAGCCCGAAACCGAACAACGGCACGAATCGGACGATGTCGAGAAGGTAGATCGCCTCGAGCCCAGCCACCCCCATCTGAAGAAGTCGTTCATCGGGAAACACGTTGTAGCTGACAAGGCCTTGGATTCCCCAGGCATCGGTGATTCCGAAGCCAGCGCTGAGACCTACATCGATGCCGTTGCGGGGAAGGGTGCTCGAGCTCGGGATTCCGGCCCACCCGACTTCGAGCGCGAGCGTCGCCTGGTCTTCATAAGCCGCGGCGGTCGACGGAACGCAAACGAGCGCGACGAGGGTCGCCCAGACCGAGGCAGTGCTCCGCACAGCGAGCGCTCTAGCACGGGCGTCGCGCCGCATGCGAGGCTACGTTGACTGCCTCGGGGCCACGTGTATAGTCGGCAACCGATTTGCCCGGATTTCCGGGTCCTTGGAGGAAGCTTTGGCCAACGATCCCGCCGAGAACCAGAAACAAGCGCCCCTCACTCCGGGACAGCGCCTCGCGGCGGCGCGCGCGGCAAAATCTGCCCGCAAGGCCGCTGAACGCGGGCGTCAGGCCGAGCTCGTCGAGGACAAGGCCCTCGCCCAGGCCGCGGTCGCGAAAGACTGGCTGGCCGAGAACCTCAAGCCGCTCGGGCTCGCGGCCGGCGGTGTGCTTCTCGTCGCTGCGATCGGAATCGCATGGTCGACGTTTGCCGAAAGCAAGAGCGAAGCGGCGGGCAAGGAGCTCGCCGCGGTCCTCGACGCCAACATCTACGACGACGTAGAGCTCGCCGAATCGTACGCCGCCGTCGTGCGCGACCACGAGGGCACGGTCGCCGCGACTTGGGCGCTGCTGGGGGAAGCCCGGGCACTTTACGGGCAGGGCAAGCTCGAGCAAGCACGCGACGCCTACCAGGCCGCGCTCGAAAGCACCGACGACGAAAACCTCAAGTGGGCCGCGCTCGAAGGCATCGCCTATACACTCGAAGCGGAGCAGTCCTACGAACAGGCGCTCGAGCAGCTCGATGCGTTGCGCACGCTCAGCAAGGAAGTCGCGCCGATCGCCAGCTACCACCAGGCGCGCATCCTGATGCAGCAGGGCAAGATGGACGAGGCGAAGGTCAAGCTTCGCGGCATCTTGGCCGACCTCCGTCAACCCAATGCTCCATCGCTTCCGTTCACGCGCGCGGAGGCGGAGTCACGGCTCGCACTCATCGACCCAAGCCTAGCGCCGGCGCCCGGCCCCGACATGAGAGGGCTGCAGGAGCAGCTCAACGAAATGATTCGTCAGCAACAGTCGGGTCAGCCCGCTCCCTGAGCAATGGTCGTCCACCGCGCCGCGCTGATCGTCCTCGTCCTTTCCCTCGCATGCCCTGGGTGTGGGGCCGCGGGAAGAGCCAACAAGGCGGATACGTTTGGTTGGGTGGCCGAGGGCGAGAACTACGCGCCTCCGGGGGAGGGCGGGTTCAACGTGCGGTGGTCCAAGCAGCTGACCAACCGGGGCGATGCGCGATACATACCCGTACAGCTCGCGACCGCTGGCTTCGATTCTCGGCAGAAGCGCGTCTATATCGGAACGACCGACGGGAACTTCTTCGCATTCCGGGTCGACGGACGAAGGCTATGGCTATACGACACCGACGCCCAAATCGAGTCGCAGCCAGCCATCGACGAAGATACAGGCGAGCTTTACCTGCCATCTGTGGACGGCTTCGTGCACGCCCTCGACGTCGAAGGGGACGTGCGTTGGAAATCCAAGGTTTCGGGGACTCTTCGCACGACGCCGGTGCTCACGGCGGACGCCATGTACATCGTCGGCGAGAACGACGTCATCACGGCCCTCGCACGTGACGACGGCCGAGTGCTCTGGGTCTACGAGAAGGAGCCTACCGACGAGATCACGATCTCTGGGCACGCTGGGCTTCTGCTCGAAGAAGGGCGCCTGTACGCGGCGTTCACCGATGGTGCCGTCGCGGCCATCAACCCCTTGGACGGACGGCTCCTGTGGGAGCTCGAAACCGCAACCGATGTCGAGCGGCGACCTGGCAACGTGCCCCAGTTTTTCGACGTCGACACGACGCCGATCATCTACCGGGGCACACTCCTCATCGCCTCGTTCACTGCGGGCCTTTATGCACTCGACGCGAAGAGCGGAACGGTCGAATGGCGCGACTCGACGTTCAAGGGGGTGACCGGGCTGGCGCTGGCGGGGCGGATGCTGATCGTTTCGTCGGCGCGGCGCGGGGTCCTGATGCTCGACCTTCGATCACGACAGGTAATGTGGGAGAAGTCGCCCGAGCGAGGGGCACCCACGCCACCGGTGGTGACTCCCACCGGGACGGTCATCTATGGGGAAACCCAGGGCTCGCTTTTCGCGTTGGCGTTGTCGGACGGACGCGAGGTGGCACGCGCCGAGGGCGGCTCTGGTTTTTCGGCGACGCCCGCAGTGTCCGGTGCTTTCGGCGGCGCGCTGTCGAATGGCGGCCAGTTCCTCTTCCTACGGGTGAACTGATCGATTGCCGCGGCGCTCTGGAGCCCTCTAGCGCTGTTGCTGCTGCATCTTCTTCATCCACTCCTCGCGCATCTTCTCGGCTTCTTCTTCAGTGGTGGGCATCTTCATGTTTGGGAGGCGCCAACCCTCCGCCGAGAAATCGTGTTACATCCGCCGGGCATGACGGTCCGTTCATTGATCGTGACCCCCACGTATAACGAGCGCGACAACTTGGAAGTGCTCGTGGCGAGTGTGTT
>JBFGKE010000076.1:0-6704 GCA_041576815.1 Polyangiales bacterium | reverse complement strand
TCTGCGGAAATCGAATCGCCTCGACAGCCCAAGTGAAACGTGTTCTAGTTCTTTGTCATGCCGAAAGGGAAGAAATCGTCCGCGCCGAGGCCGGCTGACCCCCCCTTGGTGTTGACGAAGAGCAACGATGGCTCCTGGGACGCGGAGGCCGACGTCGTGGTCGTCGGATTCGGCGGCGCCGGGGCCTGCGCGGCACTCGAAGCGCACGCCGAGGGTGCGCAGGTGTTGGTGCTGGACCGCTTTCACGGCGGGGGCGCGACCGCGATCAGCGGCGGCGTGTTTTATGCGGGAGGCGGGACGCACATTCAGCGCGATGCAGGCGTGACCGACGCCGCCGATCAGATGTATCGCTACCTCTCCCTCGAAGTGAAGGGCGTCGTCTCCGACGAAACCCTGCGCGACTTCTGCGACACGAGCGCTAGCAACTTGAAATGGCTCGAGCAGCACGGCGTCCCCTTCGAGGGCTCCCTGTGTCCTTACAAGACGAGCTACCCCACGGACGACTACTACCTCTACTACTCCGGCAACGAGGGCTTCTCACCGTACAAAGAAGCGGCAATCCCTGCCCCGCGCGGCCATCGCGCCAAGGGCCGCGGGATGCCCGGAGAAAGCTTCTACGAGCCGCTTCGCGAATCGGTGCACCGCGAGGGCATCGACATCGAGTACGAAGCCCGCGTCAATCGCCTCGTCATCGACAGCGAAAATCGGGTGCTCGGCGTCGAATACAAACAGGTCGAGCGCGGCTTTTGGAGCGCGCTTCACCGGCGCCTTCATCAGGCCGGCGTCGCCATCGTGAAGTACAACCCAAAGCTCGCAAAATCGCTTCGCGAGCGCTGCTTTCGCATCGAGGCCGAGCATTCGGTGGTGAAGCGGGTGCGCGCACGCAAGGGCGTGATCCTCGCGGCGGGCGGGTTCATCTACAACCGCCGAATGGTCAAAGAGATCGCGCCGGCATATCGCGCAGGGATGCCGCTCGGCACCACGTCGGACAATGGCAGCGGCATTCTGCTCGGCCAGAGCGTCGGCGCAAAGACCGATCTGATGACACGCATCTCCGCGTGGCGCTTCATCAACCCGCCCGAAGCGTTCGCCAAGGGCATGATCGTCAATCGAAACGGCGAGCGCTACATCAACGAATTCATGTACGGCGCGGCCTTGGGCGAAGCGATGGTCGAAGAAAACGACGGCGTGGCGATTCTCATCATCGACCAGTCGCTCAAGAAGCTCGCGCGCGAGCAATGCAAGCCCGGCAAGGCGCAGTGGTTTCAGCGGGCGCCCGCGCTGCTCAATCTCTGGTTCAACAGCCAAGAGGCGAAGTCGATCGAACAGCTGGCCAAGGTCGCCAAAGTGCCGGTCGATGCCCTTCGCCGGACGCTCGACGAGTACAACGAGGCTGCAGAGGCCAAAGTCCGCGACCGCTTCGGCAAGGACCCCGAAAAGATGCACGCCATGCGAAGTGGCCCCTTCTTCGCAATCGACGCGGGCATTCGCAGCAAGCGTTTTCCTTGCCCGACGCTGACGCTCGGCGGGCTGGTCGTCGACGAGCGAACCGGTCAGGTGAGGAGTGAAGCGGGAGGCGTGATTCCCGGGCTCTATGCGGCAGGTCGCAATGCGGTCGGCATCTGCTCCCGGCAGTACGTGAGCGGGCTCTCGATCGCCGACTGCGTGTACTCGGGACGCCGCGCAGGGGGCGCTGCTGCGCGAGGCGAGGTCTATACGTCCAAAGGTGCGCCGACGCCGGGGCAGAGCCCCCCGATCCAGGCGAAGCCAGGAAGCGCGACCAAAGGGCGCCACGGCTGACTTGACGCGAGGGCGGCGCGGCACAAAGGTGGTCGCCTCGATGACGAACCGAATGAGCGACGACGAAGCCAAAGAGTGCGTGCGAAAGCTCCTTGCGTACATGGGCGACGACCCCGAGCGTGAAGGTCTGCTCGAAACGCCGAGGCGAGTGCTTGGTGCCATGGACGAGCACTTTCGCGGGTATCGCGAGGACCCGGTCGCCCACCTGTCGAGGACGTTCAGCGAAGTGGAAGGCTACGACGAGCTGGTCCTCGTCAGCGACATCGAGATCTACAGCCACTGCGAGCATCATGTCGTGCCGTTCGTCGGGAAGGCGCATGTCGCCTACATTCCCAATGGCAAAGTCGTCGGGCTTTCGAAGATTGCGCGCGTCGTGGACACCTTCGCAAAGCGGTTGCAGGTGCAGGAAAAGCTCACGGCGCAAATCGCCAATACGATCAACGAAACGCTCACACCGCAGGGTACGGCCGTGATCCTTCAGTGCCAGCACTTCTGCATGTGCTACCGAGGCGTCCGCAAACCCGGATCCTGGACGACGACGAGCCGTTTGACGGGGTGCTTCCTCAAGGACGAGGCCGCGCGCATGGAGCTTCTGACGTTGATCGGAATGCCGCGCGCGATTGGCGGCGCTGGGGGCTGAGCCGGCTCGATCTCGGGGTCGCCACGGCGTACAGTGCTTTTCATGGGTGAGCATTACGATTGGATCATCGTCGGCTCGGGATTCGGCGGGAGCGTCTCTGCGCATCGACTCACGCAAAAGGGCTACCGCGTGCTGGTCATCGAGAAAGGCCGCCGATTCAAAGAAGAGGACTTCCCGAAAACCAACTGGGATTTGAAGCGTTGGATGTGGAACCCATCGCTCGGACTCAAGGGATTTTTCAAGATGTCCTTCATGAAGCACATGACCGTGCTTCACGGAGTCGGCGTGGGAGGAGGCTCGCTGGTGTACGCCAATACCCTGCCGACGCCGAAGTCGCATTTCTTTCAGTCGGGCTCTTGGGCCACGCTCGCGGACTGGGAGACCGAGCTCGCGCCTCACTACGCGACGGCCAAGCGCATGCTCGGCGCTGCATCGAATCCGGTCATGACCCGAGGCGATCGCGTCATGAAAGAAATCGCCAAAGAGATGGGGCGCGAAGAGCATTTCCACCCGACGGAAGTGGCGGTGTTTTTCGGGGAGCCCAACAAGAAGGTGCCGGATCCGTACTTCGATGGCGAGGGGCCGGATCGGGTGGGCTGCACCTTTTGCGGTGCCTGCATGACGGGCTGTCGGGTCGGCGCGAAAAATACGCTGGACAAGAACTATCTCTACCTCGCGGAGAAGCACGGCGCGGAGGTGGCCCCCGAGACGGAAGTCACCGCAATCCGGCCGCGCGAGGGCGGGGGCTACCGCGTCGAGACGAAAGCGTCGTTTGGCAAGCCACATGACGACGTGCTCACTGCGGACCGCGTCATTCTGGCGGGCGGCGTGATGGGAACGATGCCGCTCTTGTTGCAGATGAAGGAAGACCCGGACGGGCTGCCGAACCTTTCGGAGCGCGTGGGCTCCTTCGTTCGGTCGAACAGCGAGGCCTTG
Organism: Polyangiales bacterium; assembly: GCA_041576815.1. GTDB lineage: Bacteria > Myxococcota_A > Polyangia > Polyangiales > Houyiibacteriaceae > SG8-38. The sequence goes on along the minus strand of JBFGKE010000076.1, from coordinate 3,328 downwards.
TTTGGCATCGTCTCTCCCGACAAGGACGCGAACTTTTCGAAGGGCGTCGCCATCACGTCGATCCTGCACACCGACGAGCACAGCCACATCGAGCCCGTTCGCTACGGGGCGGGGTCCGGGTTCTTCCGCACGCTCATGGCGCCTCATGCGCCGGGGCCGACGGCGATTTCACGGTTTTGGGGCACCTTGAAAGCGTTCTTTCGGCAACCGCTGCGCTGGATCCGCGCGTTTCTCGTCCGGGACATGGGCAGGCAGTCGCAGGTGCTGCTCTACATGCGGTCGATCGAGGGCACGCTTCGGATGCGCCTCGGGCGTGACCTGCGGACCGGCTTTCGCAAAGGGCTGGTGACCCAAATCGACGACCCGAGCCAAGCACCGTCTGCGTTCATGAAGGAAGCGACCGATCTCGCAGAACGGTTTGCCGACAAAGTCGACGGCGTGCCGGCGACGCTGATGACGGAAACGCTGCTCGGCGTGCCGTCCACGGCGCACATCCTCGGGGGCGCTTGCATGGGTGACTCGGCGGAGACCGGCGTCATCGACACGAAGCACGAGGTCTTCAACTACCCGGGCCTCTACGTGATCGACGGCTCCGCCATCTCGGCGAACCCCGGCGTAAACCCGTCACTCACGATCACCACCTTGGCCGAACGCGCGATGAGCCTAATCCCGGAAAAACAGCCCGCCTCAGGAATTAACCCTTCCAAAAAGGGGACTGTCCCCTTTAACGAGGGGTTACGAGTTGGGTGAGGGGTTGGTCGGGATCGGGGGGCTCGGGGGGCTCTAGGTCGAAGGTGTCGACGACTTCGGCGCCGCGTTGGTCGCAGTAGTGCGCCCACTCGCCCCACTGGGGGTCGTTTAGCTTGAGGAAGAGCGCGAGGCAGCCGTAGTAGGCGCGCGCGGAGAGCTCAGCGAAGGGGGTGAGGTGCTCGGTGAGTGCGCCGGTGTAGATCTCGAGCAGCTCTTTGTCGCGCGCGATATTTTCAGGCACCGGCGCGCCCCGAATGCTGCCGGCCATGTCCTCGTACATGTAGCCGAAGAGCGCGGTGCCGATGCCACGCTCGAACAGCGGGTGCGTGCGAAGCGCGTGCGTTGCGGCCAGCGCGCGGTCGGTGGCTTCCACTCGGCGTAGCAGCCACTCGCGGAAGGACCCTTCCGCCCATTCTTCGATGGTTTCTTGCGACGCATCGCTCGGCGGCTCCGGCGGACGCACGGCAACGGCCTCTTCGACGCGGCTCCAAAGCTCCTGCAGACCGGAACTGAGCTCCTCGCGCGGATAGACCGGCTGCGGCACCGGGATCGGGCTCACGATGTGGCCCTGCGATCCATCCGGGGTCTGGCGCCCCGCGCAGCCGATCGCCACCACGAAGGCAATCCACATCCAGCGCGACATGAACGCGACATTAACAGGCCGAGATCGCGGGCGCGAGTTTTGGGCGGAAGACGGTTGACTTGGCGCCGAAACCCCCCTTCGATCGGGCGATGGCCGCCTCCCTGGTCGACCTCTCGGACGCCTCGAGCGTCGACCGCGCGGCGCGCGAGCTCTTTGGCAGCAGCTTCGACCAGCGGCCGGGCGTCTCGCACAGCTTCGCCGCGTGGCAGTCCGCCGAGGGCGCGCCGCTCACCACAATCCTCATCAACGAGCATAGTCCCAAGAGCGGCCTCGATTTTCTCGCGCTGCACATCGCACGGGCGCGCGCCGACGCCATCATCATCACCGGGAAGATTCTGCGGGAGGAACCGAAGCTGACGTTCGATTTGCGCGCTGAACCGCGCTGGGGCGACGCCCTGGTGGATTGGCGTAAAGCGCGTTGGGGGATTTCGGCGCCTCCCTGGCTGCTGATCCTGACCGGAAGCGGAGACATCGATTTCGCACATCCGGTGTTCGAGAGCTGGCCGCGCCCGGTGGTCTTCACGAGCGACCGAACGGCAAGCCGCAAGCTCGCCGCGGCGCCCTGCCCCGTCGTTGCGGACGATGCGCCCGACATCCGACGAGCCGTTCGGCACCTTCAGCTCTCCCGCGGTTGCCGGTGTGTGTCGATCGAAGCCGGACCGTCGACTGCGTGCGATCTCTACGAGAGCCCGATGATCGTCGAAGAGCTCCTGCTGTCGGTGTACGCGCAACCGCCTCTCGACCCCCAGGCGCAGGGTGGGCCCCTCGAAACGTTGTCCGAAGCCCGTAAGCGATTCAGCGCCGAGACGTCTGCAACGCACCGCGATGACGGTCAGCTCTGGACGTTTCACTGGCTCCGCCGCTAGCGCCTCGAGCGATACGGGCAGCTATACCTCGCAATGATGATCGCGAGAATCGTCGGGCTGCACCTCGTTTCGGATACGAGGGTCTGAGCGTTCACGCGGGCGCAGGCGGTGGTGCCGTCGTGGCCTGCCGTTTCGGAATCGCTTCAGACTCCGGCGGACCGCCCTCGTCCTTCTTGGCATTGAAGAAGATCGCGTAGAACGTCGGCACGACGATCATGGTGAGCACCGTGGCGACGAGCAGGCCGAAGACGATCGTCACCGCCATCGCGATGAAGAACGCATCGCTGAAGAGCGGAATCATCCCGAGGATGGTGGTCGCCGCCGCCATGGCCACGGGCCGCAAACGGCTGACACCACTCTCGAGAATCGCGTCGTAGGTGGGGCTGCCGAGCTTGATCTGAAGATCGATCTCGTCCACGAGGACGATCGCGTTTTTGATCAGCATCCCCGACAAGCTCAAGAAGCCGAGCAGCGCCATGAAGCCGAACGGCTGCCCGGTGAGCAAGAGCCCGGCCGTGACCCCGATGAGAGCGAGCGGCACGGTGAGCCAAATGACCAGAGGCTGCCGGATGGCATTGAAGAGGCCGATGACGATGACCACCATGATCGCGACGAACATCGGGATCGGCGCAAACAACGCCTCTTGCGCCTGGCTTTGGCTCTCGTATTCGCCGCCCCACTCGACGTAGTAGCCGGGCGGAAACGAAAGGCTTTCGATCTGCGGCGCCAGGCGTCCCCAAAGCGTCGGGGCCGAATCGTTGGTCGGATCCGTCACGACCGTCAGCGTGCGCTTCCGATTGCGCCGCTCGACGACCCGATCGCTCCATTTGGTTTCGAGCCCCGTGATCACATTCGCGAGCGGAATGTACCGCTGGGCGGCAGGGCTCCAGATCGGAATCTGCCTGAGGTTCGCAACGTCGTTGCGAAGCGGCGCCGGCTGCCGAAAGTAGACCGGGATGACCTCGTCGCGCTCACGGTAGACCCCCACCGGACGTCCTTCGAAGGTCGACTGAATCGCCTCGGCCACCGAGCGCGTCGTGATGCCGTGCGCGTCGGCCTGCTCTTCCGA
>JBFGKE010000075.1:0-6940 GCA_041576815.1 Polyangiales bacterium | reverse complement strand
GCCGCGTGCGGTGCAGATCCTCGAGCCCATTCACCGCGAAGGCAGCCACTGGCGTGAGCTCATAGCGGTGCTGCGTGCCAAGGCGGGGCAGACCACGGATTCGTTCGAACGAGCCGAAACTTGGCGTGAGGTCGCTCAGCTCTACGCTGCACCTGGCGGTCATGAAAAAAAGGCCTTCGAGGCATGGGGCCGAGCGCTTGCCGCCGAGCCTTCCGACGAGCCCACCCGAGCGGAAGTCGACCGGCTGGCAAAGGTTCTGAGGGATTCGGCCGGCTACATCGCGATCTGTGAGGCGGCCGCCGCTGCCTCGGACGATCCCTCCCTCAGGGCTTCTTTCCTGCGAAGCGTTGCGGAGACTCAAGACCGTGAGCAGGGCGATCCGCGGGCCGCCATCCAGACATTCGGCCGGATCCTCGAAGAGGATCCCGAGGCTGCGATGGCCCTCGACGACCTCGAAGGCCTTCAACTGATGATCGGAGATTGGCAAGGAGTTGCAAGAGTTTATGAGCTGAAGCTCGAACGTTCGAATGACCCCGATCACCGCGCCGCGCTCCTGACCCGGCTTGGCGCTCTCTACGAGGAGCAGCTTTCCGATTCGGAGCGAGCTGTGTCGTACTACCAACAAGCGGCGGGCGAGAAGCCCGACGATGGCGAGGCCTATGCCGCGCTCGACCGCCTGTTTGCCGCTTCCAACGACAGTGACCGGTTAGCGGATGTGCTCGAGCATCGCATGACTATCGAAGTAGATCCCGATGTGCGTGTGGAGGTGGGGCTCCGACTTGCCGAGCTCTACGAAGCCCAGCTGGGTCGTCCCGAGGCTGCTTGCGATGCGCTAAGGGCAGTGCTCGATGCAGACCGCGATCACAGAAAAGCGCTCGAGAGTCTAAGCCGCCTCTACGAACGGCAAGGGCAATGGCAAGACCTGGTCGACATGCTGCGCCGTCGGATCGACACAGCTCTCCACGACTCGGAACGGGTCGAGCTCACGCACCAGTTAGGCAACATCACCGAACGAGAGCTCGACGACGAGCTGAGCGCGATCGCGGTGTACGGAGAAGTCTTGCGTATCGATGAGTCTCACGAGCCTTCCGTGCAGGCTCTTCTCCGAATCACCAAGCTTGCCGACTACCGCGAAGACGCCGCTGCGGTCGTCGAGCCCTATCTCCGTGCTCATGAACGATGGAACGACCTCGCTGCCCTACTTCGATTGCGGGCCGACGCGATGACCGATCCCCATGAAAAGGCGGCGCAGCTGGTGGCGCTGGCAGACGTGCAAGAACAAGGGCGCAACGACCTCAACGCCGCACTCGACGCGCTGCTTCAATCGATCGAAGAGCGACCCGAAGATGACGCCATCATCGACCGCACACAGACGCTGGCACGCGACCTTCAGCGCTGGCCGGACCTCGTGGAAGTCTTGCTCGCGGAGGCGGGTGCGAGCCTCGAGCCCGAGCGGGGCGCGGCTCTCTATCGCCGCGTGGCGCGTATCTGCGAAGACGAGCTGAAAGATCACGCCAGCGCGATCGATGCCACCGAGCGAGCTCTCTCTCTGCTCGGTGACGAGCCTTTGATCCTCGAGGAGTTGGATCGATTGTTTGAAAAGACCGAACAATGGGATCGCCTTCACGACGTGGTATCGCGGCGCCTCGAGGCGGGCGACGCGGAGCGGCCCTCGCTATTGCTCCGTCAAGGCCGGCTTCGGGCCAGCTACCTCGGCGACTTCGAAGGCGGTCTCGGCGCTTATCAAATGGCGATGGAGCACGAGTCAGGCCGCGATGAGGCCATCGAGGCCGTCCGCCGTCTGGTCGAAAAGCCCCAAGTCGCCGCAAGCGCCCTCGACCTGCTCGAGGATCACTACCGCAACGAAGGCGACCTCGAGGAGGTCGTCCGTCTGTACGAAAATAGGGTCGCGATCGCTCCTAGCGACGCCGACCGGGTCGCGCTGCTCAACGAAGCCGCTGCGATCTGGGAAAACGACCTGGGTCGTCCCGAGGAAGCCATTGCGGCCCTGCGCGCCGCCGTTCGGATCGAGCCGCGTGACCGTGAACTGATCGCCTCCCTCGAGCGTCTGGCGGACAAGTCGGGACGCTGGGACGAGCTTCGGGGGCTCGTCGAAGAGATCGCCGCCAGCAGTGAACTCGACCGACGCGAGCTCTACGAGCTTCGGCTTCGAGCCGCCGAATGGTATCGGGACCGCCTCTCGGATGAAAAAGCGGCCGAACGCACGCTCGCCGACGCGCTCGCGCTCGATCCCGAGCCTGTCGAGGCGCACGCCCAGCTCGTCGCGCTGCTGCGAGAACAACAAAGGTGGACCGAGTTGGTGGCGGCGCTGCGTGCATGGGCGGTGGTCGAGCCCGCCGTGGAAGAACGAACGGGGCATCTCCGAGAGGCGGCTGGCATTGCCTTGAACACCATTTGCGAGTCCGAGCTTGCGGCCGAGTGCTATCAGGAGCTGCTTTCCACCGACCGCACCGATGCCGACGCCCTCCGCGCTCTTTCCGACATTCGAGAGGGGCAGTCCCGATGGAACGAGGTCGTGGGTCTTCTCGAACGAAGGCTCGATGTCGCTTCGGACGACAGCGAACGCGCCTCGTTGGCGCGCAAGATAGGGGCGGTATACCGCACGCACCTCGGCGATTCGAGGGCGGCAATCGAGGCGTATGAAGCCGCGCTCGAGTGCGAAGAGAGCGACAGCGAGACTCTCGACGCGCTCGAGGAGCTCTACAAACAAAACGATCGCATCGAGGCGCTTCGTTCGCTTCTTCAACGCCGGTGTGAGCTCGTCGACGATCAGGAACGATCCAAACTTCAGCTTCGGCTCGCAAGGCTCTACGAGGATTCCTTCCGTGATCAGACCGCCGCCATTGCGATGTTGCGGGAGGTGGTGCGGTCCGACCCGACCCACGAGGCGGCGCTCAACGACTTGGAGCGCCTGCTCGAAGCAGCCGGTGCCTGGGATGAGCTCGTCGCCTCGTTGCTGTCACGGGTGGGGAATGCGACCGACGAAGACCAACGCGACCTCCTCGAGCGGATTGCCGAGATCCACGCCGACAAGCGCCACGATCCCGAATCAGCCATCGAGACCTACGAGCGGATCCACGCCGAAGTCGGCGCCAACGAGAGCTCGCTCCGCGCGCTTGCGTCGTTGTACGAGCGCAGCGAGAGTTGGACCAAGGTCGCAGATACCCTCGAACGCCTGGCCGCTCGCCTGGATGGCCAGGCCGCGATCGAGCTTAGCCATCGAGTGGTGGATCTGTGGGCCGAGAGGATCGGCGATCGGGAGCAGTCTGGCAGGGCGCTTCGGGCGGCTTACGAACGTTTCCCGAGCGACCGCGCCACCCGCGAGCGCCTCAAGGCCCACTACGAATCCGAGGGCGACTATCGAGCGCTCGCCGGCGTCCTGGACGATGAGCTCCAGGCCGGGGTCTCCGACCAAGAGCGGGTCGTCTTGCTTCGGTCGATCTCCGATGTCTATCGAGACCGTCTCGACGATCCTGGCACCGCCGCCACCTATCTCGAAAAGGCGGTCGCTCTCGACCGAGAAGATCGGGCGGCCCTCGTTCCTCTCTGCGACCTCTACATCGCGGCCGGGCGTCAGCAAGATGCGGTTCCCATTCTTCGACAGATCATCGAGAGCTTCGGTAGGACGCGAAGCAAGGAGCTCGCGACGCACCATCACCGGCTCGGGCAGGCGCTCGAGTCTTTGGGGGACGCCGAAGGCGCGCTCGTCGCGTACGACGCCGCCTTCAAGGTCGACTTGGCCAACGTTGCGATCCTACGCGACCTCGGGAAGCTGACCCTCGCCCAGGGCGACCTCGGTCGGGCTCAGAAGAGCTTTCGAGCGCTCCTTCTTCAGAAGCTTGAGCCGTCATCTGGGATTCGAAAGGCCGATGTCTACTATTACCTAGGGGACATCGCAGCTCGCCAAGACGACAAGCGCAAAGCGATCACGATGTTGGAACGGGCGCTTGCCGAGGACGCGAGTCACGAGCAGGCTTCGCAGTTACTCGCTCAGTTGAAGGGTTGAATCATGGCGACAGGCAAGGTCTGCATCGACGGGAAGATCGTCGACACCGCAGAAGCGCGCGTGCCGGTGCTCGATCGGGGCTTCCTCTACGGTGACAGTGTGTTCGAGGTCTATCGGACCTACGGGGGTGTTCCGTTTGCCGAAAAGGAGCATCTCGAACGGCTGAGCCGGTCGGCGGACCGCCTGATGATTCGGATGCCGGTGCCGATCGACGCGCTTTCGTCCGAGGTGCGGGCCACGCTGGCGGCCGCCGGAGAAGGCGAGTGGTACATCCGGGTCGTGATCACTCGCGGAACGGGGCCGCTCACCTACGACCCTACGACCGCGACCTCGCCGTTGCGGGTGATCATCGTCGCCCCGATCACGCCGTATCCTCGGGAGCTTTACGAGCATGGGGCGGCCGTCGTGCTGCTCAGCGCTTCGCGGCCTACCGACGACGCACGCGCAGCCGGCGCCAAGGCATCGAACTACCTCGCCAACTTGCTCGCCGTGCACGAAGCGAAGCAGAAGGGGGCCCAGGAGGCGATCGTCCTCGGACGGCGTGGGCAGCTTCTCGAAGGGGCATCCAGCAACCTCTTCGTGGTGAAGGACGGGGTCATTCGGACGCCAAAACCGGAGCCGGGAATCCTAGTCGGGATCACGCGTGCGACGGTGCTCGACGTCTGCAGATCGGAGGGGCTGTCGGTCGACGAGACCGAGCTCTACCCAGCGGACCTCTACGACGCCGATGAAGCATTCATCACCAGCAGCATTCGGGAGGTGATGCCGGTGGTGCTCGCCGATGGCCAATCGATAGGTGATGGAACGCCAGGCCCGTTTACCGAAAGGCTTCGTCAGGGGTATCTCAGGGCTGTTGCGGCTGGAACCCGCGCAGCGGCGGTTTGACCGCTGGGGCTCAGGGCAGTATCAAGCCGCTCTCGGATCTTCCGGAGGCCTTCGGCCGCAGTTGGTCCCGCCCCACCACCCCGCGCGAACACCTATGTCAGACACCAGTAAGACCAAGGCCCGGCGGCGCCGGAAACGAGCCGCCCAGGGCAAAGACCGCAAGAAGAAGCTCGAGAAGCAGGGCAGCACCCCGAAGTTTCCGATCCACCCCGCGGCGTCCCCAAAGCCAGACTGACGTCTCGCAACCAACGTCTGACCCATAAACTAGTGTGCAAGCGAAAAGATCCGCACACTAGTGGAGGGTGTGGGATTCGCCGTCATGCTCGACCCGCGGCACGCCCGCATCGCTCACGACGTCCGTCTCGGCCTCGGGCGGCGGTGGAGGAAGCGTTGCTTCCGCTGCCTCGAGCTCTTCGCGATGGGCCATCTGTTGCAGCTTGAGATGATGGTAGCGTCGTCTCCGGCGGTACGCGACCACGACCAGGATGGCAGCGAGAACCCAAATCGTCGTCCCACCTAGGAGAGCCGGCACGATTCGGTACCGCGTGCGGAGGCTTTCACGCCATTCGCGCTCGAGCCCGACGCTGGTCCACCCGTATGCAGTCGAGAGCGCCGTATCGAACGTCTCCCCGGCTGCCATGGATTGGATCAAGAGATGAAAGCGCCGCTTGTCGTTGGGCGTGCGGCGCAGGAACCCAACGATGTCCGCGCTCTGCGCGTAAGCGATGTTGACCTCGTGAGGTCGGTTCGGGAATCGGTCGGAGAGCTCCGAGAGGCGCAGCATCGATCGCTGAGCGGCGGCGCGCAGGAGTGATTGCATCCGCGGCAGGAGACGGACCTCCGATTGGTGGATGGCGACGCCCTCGCTGAACCAGCGCGGGACGCCGTGTCCCCTGACGGCACGGTAGAGCGCGACGTGAGAAAGCTCGTGCACCAACACGACTTCGAGGTCCGGCGGCTGCCACGTGTCGGGTGCCGACATGGTGATCAAGATCACGCCCCAGCGAGGGTACGCGACTCCGGTCGCATAATCGGGAGGTGGATACCCGATCGGTGACAGCGCTCGCATCTCGCGGGGGTTTCGCGCAACGCGGACGATGAGGTGATCGTCGATGACGACCCCGAAGTCGTTCGCGACCTCCGCCCAGTGCTCCTCGACGCTCTCGACGAGCGGAACGACCCGATCCCGCTCGGAGATTGGAAAAGTCCAAGCGACCGCGCCGATCTGCTCGGTGGCGTAGCCGGTCGGCGGTTCAGGCAAAGGGGCCTCAGGAGGCGCCTGAGCCGCTGTGACGGTCGCGAAGAGGGTGGCCGCGACCAAACACAGAATCGCCCCGAGCCCGGGTCGTTCTCGTCTATTCGTCACCAGGCCTAAATCTTAGCAGCGGAGGTCCCGGGTCGTTAGTGCGACGCCCGTCAACTATGAGGTAGGTTACACCTCCGGCGAGAAGAGCACCGACGACGAAGTAGGGCCAGGCCTTTTTGATCCAACGTTTTTTCTCGGGTTCGTCCGTTGGCTTGCCACTTGCATCGGCTTGGGCGCCGGTCACGTCGGCTTCGGAGCCAGCTGCGTCCGGATGTTGTTGCCATCGTTGTTGTGCGGTCTTGGCGCGGCGTTCGATGTAACGCACGCGCTCCTCGGAGGCGGTGCCGTCGACCTCGAGAACGCCTTCATAGAACTGGGACGCGCTCGCGTCGAACACTTCGAGCTTGATGGTGCCCTCGCGATGCAAGACGACAAGCGCGTCCGCGCCCGCGATCGTAACGAGACGCTTGTACGAGGCGAGGTCTTTCCGAGGCGCGACACCGAGACTTCGCCGAATCGAACGAAGCCCTTCGAGACCGTCGCTCTCAACGCTCGGCTCGCCACGGAGGGCGGCTCGGAGGGCCGGGTCGGCTGGAGTGCTGAGGCCCGCCCCCGTGCACTCTTGCTCGATTTCGGACGCGGTCGCACGGAGCAAGACATCCGGATCGCCAGCGACGACGACGGCGATTTTGGGGGGGAGGGGGGCAGCGTCAGCGTCAGTG
>JBFGKE010000074.1:0-6978 GCA_041576815.1 Polyangiales bacterium | reverse complement strand
CTGTTTCGCACCGGCACGACGTTCCTGCACAACGTGATGGCGGCGGACTCGAGCTATCGCGTTGGACGCACGTGGGAGTTCTCCTACCCGGTGGGTCGCAAACACGACTTGATGGGTGACCGAGGATGGCGTCGAAGGCGAACGAGCGTTCCAATGTGGTTTTCGCATTTCGTCCAGCCCGAGCTCACAAACGTCCACAGGGTATCGGCAGATCAACAAGAAGAGGACTTCTTTCTGCTCGAGAACGAAATCATGATGCTGAAGTTCCTGATGGGTTTGGGGCTCTTCCCCTACGCTAGGCGAATGCTGGCTTGGCCGATGCAGGAAATCTACGAATCGCATCGAACGCAGCTTCAGATCCTAACCGCGCAGGGTTCCGGCCTGCCTTGGCTTCTCAAGTGCCCGTGGCACCTTTGGCATCTGGATAGCTTCCTAGCTGTTTATCCCGATGCGCTCGTGATCCATACGCATCGCAACCCAACGCGCGCCATCGCCTCGCAGTGCTCACTCAACGCCGGAATCGCCAGCAAGATGCGACCCGGTGGGATCGATCTGGAGGAAGTGGGCCAGTTCTGGTTGGAGTATTCACGTATCGGGATCGAACGCGGCCTCGGTGCGCGCAGCCATGCCGAGGCTAGTCGGTTCTTCGACGTTCGCCTCCACGACCTAGTGGCCGATCCGATGGGCATGCTCTCCGACATCTATCGGCAGTTCGACCTGCCATGGAACGACGCGCTCGCACGACGTTTTGCACAGCGCATCGAAGAAAACCCGACCCACCAAGATGGCCATCACGTCTACGACATCGCCGACTTCGGGTTGAGCGACGCGCGAGTGCGCGAGACGCTCAAAAGCTATTGTGAACGGTTCGGCGTTTAAAGCCGCAACATTTGCACGTCGAGCTTTCAGTACGAGAAACCGGCGTTGCGCCCGGCGCGGCTGATGCAGTACCTTACCCATCGGAAGGTTGTCATGTGGCGTTTGGTGGGTGTGTTGTGTGGCCTCATGCTGTTGGTCGCTTTGCCTCAGAGAGGGGCCGCACAAGATGCCAAGGAAGGCGCACCCAAGCTTGCCTTGGCTAGCGGTTCCGATCTCGAGTGGATCGAATGGTCAGATGTCCAGTGGTTGCAGTGGCTCTTGCAGGCTGAACAACGTGTTGACGCGAAGCCCGCGGCGCGGTCTTCGCCACTGTCCGAAGGATCCTGGCTGCGGCTCGAGGTAGATTTCGCCGGTATGAGAGTCCTAACGAGGCAGTCACCTCTCACCGAGCATACGAACCCGAACCCGCGTAGGAGGCGGGTGGGCATCGGGGTCGGCGTCACCCTTGGTATCGTCGCTTTTGGTCTTGCGATTGGGGCCGCGGTAGCAGTGTCGTCGATTGATCGTAGCTTCGAGTAGTGGCAGGCCCTTTTCACGTCTGCGGAGGCCAGCTTCGGCTCGCACATGCAAAGCGTCCGGCTCCTCGGACTCTCGTTCGCTCCGCTACGGACGTTTGCAGCTTCATCAAGTTCATTGGAATGACGCCGCCTATGAAGTTCGAAGACCTCCCAACGCTCCTAACGCCCGAGAAGCTCTCGTATCTGAGCGGGGTAGAGCGACTTTCGGACGGGGTTCTGCACGTGGCAGTGCTCACGCGCATGCCTGGAGTCTCCCCGGGGATGATTGCCTGGTGGTTCGGCGAGTACATGCAGACCACCGAGCACTACAAACGCTGGCATCCGCGGGACCATGTGTGGATGTCGTGGGAAGACAAGCAACCAGGAACTCACGTGGGGGCGAAACACCTCGTGCACGAATACATCGGCGGACGCCTCCACAAGCTTTGCATCACGTTCGTGCCTCAAGAGGAGTTCTTCGGGAATGCGTTGACGGAGATGCCCGACGCTGTGGCAATTTGCGGTCGTCCAGGGCTTCTCGGACGGCCTATCGACCTCGGTCGCTTGGTGCATCTGGCGGTTCCGCGCCCATGGGGGTGTGAGCTCCACAGCCGATTCTGGCTCGGACACGTCGCCTCGAGAAATGGCGCGCGATTGCCGGAAGCGATTGGCAACGTGCCTTGGGTTCGGCGCACGCTCGCTCGGATGTCCTTCGGCCGTGCCCTTGCCGTGCATTGCCACGAAGAGATGAGCACGCTCGCGGGTTTCCTACCCAACTTGTACGCGTCGGAATCGTAACCTCACCTTGCATGTCAAAACCCGACGCCCCGTCGGGGATGACGCGACCAGGCCGATCGTAGTAGGATCGCGGCTAGCGGCGTGACGAAGCGTCACAACCGGATGTGGGGCGCGAGAAACGCCGCTTAGCGGGGCACTCTCGTAAGGTATACTTCGCCCATGCCGCTGTGCCCCAGCTGCGCCTATGACAATCGGGACTTCGCCAAGTTCTGCGGGGGGTGCGGTCAATCTCTGGCGCGTGCCGTAAGCTGCATCGCTTGCGGAACCGAGAACCCACAAGGCCAACGGTTCTGCGACGAGTGCGGCGGTGCGCTCGATTCCCCTGAAGGTTCTGCGACTACCAAAGACGCGACCGTGGAGCCAGCCGCCGCACCCAGCACACTGGCGAACGGCCGCTACGAGTTGCTGAGCTTTCTCGGAGAGGGTGCGAAGAAGCGGGTGCACCTAGCTCGCGACACGCGCCTGCATCGCGAAGTCGCCATCGCATTCATCAAGAGCCACGGCCTCGATCTGGTGCGCGTGCGCCGTGAGGCTGAAGCCATGGGTCGCCTCGGCGACCATCCGAACATCGTGACGGTCCACGACGTCCAAGAAGATGGGGACCACGTCTACCTGGTCTGTCAGTACATGGCCGGCGGCGACCTCGAGCGTCGTTTGGCCGAAGCGGAGGGGCACCGACTCTCGATTGACGAAGCGCTCACGATCACCGAGCAGCTCTGCGATGCGCTGACTCATGCACATAGCCACGGCATCATCCACCGCGACCTCAAGCCTGGAAACGTGTGGATGACCGCGGAGGGGAGCGTGAAGCTCGGAGACTTTGGCTTGGCGGTCGCACTCGACCGCACGCGCATCACGCAGGACGGTTCGATGGTCGGGACGGCCACGTACATGCCACCCGAGCAAGCGGTGGGCGGTCAGGTGGGCGCGGCATCGGACCTCTATTCGCTTGGCGCGATGCTCTACGAGATGCTCGTCGGCAGGCCGCCGTTCGTTGGAGACGATTCCGTTGCGGTGATCAGCCAGCAGCTCAACACGCGGCCCGTCGCACCTTCGTGGCACAACGAAGACGTGCGCCCCGAGCTCGAAGCGTTGGTGCTCGAGCTGCTTGAGAAGACGCCTTCGTCCCGTCCCGCGAGCGCGGCTGAGGTGCGTGAGCGAATTCAGGCCATTCGAGATGCGCCCGAGCTCCCCAGGGCCGCGCGCCCCGCCGTAATACCCGGCCGGCGCGGTCCGCAAGCGTTCGTGGGCCGCACGGTCGAGCTCGACAAGCTCCATCGCGCCGTCGATCAAGCGCTTGGGGGGCACGGGTCGCTCGTGATGGTGGCGGGCGAGCCCGGTATCGGCAAGACGCGTATCGTCCAGCGCGCCGGCGAGTACGGGGGGCTACGTGGGGCCCAGATCTTGCTCGGTCAGTGTCACGAAGCCGAAGGCGGCATTCCTTACCTTCCCTTCGTGGAAGCGCTTCGCCAGCACGTGGTCGGTCGGCCGGACGACGCGCTCCGCGAGCAGCTGGGCAGTGCAGGCCCCGTGGTCGCTCGCATCGTCTCGGAAGTCACGCAACGCCTTCCAGAGATCGAGCCGGCGCCGCGCGGCGACCCGGAGGAGGATCGCCAACGGCTGTTCGACGCGGTCGCCACGTTCTTGATCAACGCCTCGAAAGCAGCGCCCTTGATCCTCGTGTTGGACGACCTCCATTGGGCCGACCGGCCCACCTTGGCCGTGCTGCAACACCTCGCGCGGCGATTGAAGGGAAGTCGCGTGCTCGTGATCGGCACGTACCGCGACATGGAGCTCGATCGCCGCCACCCGCTTTCTGAAAGCCTTGCCGTTCTTCGCAGAGACCCGGGCTTCGAGCGCATCCTTTTGCGTGGCCTATCCGCGGAGGATGTCCTCACGTTGTTCCACGCCGAGGCGCAGGGCTTGAAGATGGGAGACGACGATGCGGCGGCGCGACTGGCTACGGCCGTCCACCACGAGACCGAGGGCAATCCCTTCTTCATCGAGTCCGTGTTGCAGCATCTCGTCGAAAGCGGTGCGCTCTATGAGCGCGAGGGCAAATGGACGACCGACGTCAGCATCGAGAAGCTCGGCATTCCCGAAGGTGTGCGAGACGCGATCGGCCGCCGTCTGTCGCTCCTTTCTGACACGTGCAACCGCGCGCTCTCCGATGCGGCGGTTTTGGGACGAGCCTTTGGGTTCGACGCGCTTCGCGAGATGTCGGGGCTCGACGACGACGCACTCCTCGAAGCGATCGAAACCGCGATCGACAAGCAGCTAATTGAGGAGTCGGAAAGCGGTCGCGCGGCATACTATCGCTTCGTCCACGCGCTGGTGCGCCAAACGCTTTACGACGAGCTTTCGCTGCCCCGGAAACAGCGTGCTCACCTTCGCGCAGGCGACGCTCTCGAAGCGGTGCACGCAAAGAAGATTGCCTCTCACGTGACCGAGATCGCGATGCACTACCGAACCGCGGGTGCCGCCGCCGATGCGCGAAAGACACGCGACTACTCCGTGCAAGCGGGCAGGGCGGCTGCACGCGTGCTTGCTTGGGAGGAGGCGATCGCCCACTGGCAGGCGGCGTTGGAAGTGTGGGGCGACGACGACCTGCCCGAGCGCGCCCGCATTCTGGAAAAAATCGGAGCAGCCCACTACATGTCCGGGCTCGATCATGACGCGGGCATCGCGGCGTGCGAAGAGGCGCTCGGGATAAGGGTGCACCTAGGCGACCTGCGCGGGGAAGCGCGCGTGCGGACGCACATCGGACGCGTTCTCGGCGGCCTTCCCGCAGACCTCGCGGACATTCCGAGGGCGATGGAGCATCTCGACCGCGCCGTCGAGATTCTCGAGCACGGTGACGATGAGGCGTCGCTTGCTCTGGCGCTCATGGGGAGGGCCTCCGCTCACACGATGGGTGGGCGTTTCGACCTCTCGACAAACGACATCGAGCGAGGAGACCAGATCGCCACCCGACTCAAAGCGGACGCCCTGCAAGCCGGGCTGGACCTCATCGCGAGCCAGGTCGCGGTCGCACGCGGTCAACATGCGCTCGCTGTGAAACGAGCTCGGCGCGCGCTCGAGACCGCTCGGCGACTGAACATGGGCTTCGTCGCCGCCCTCGCGGCCCCGTCGTCGGCGTATTCGTGGAGCCTGCTCGATCCCAAAGCGAGCCTGCCGGTGCTCGAGCGGGCCCTCGAAGACCTCGGTGCCGCCCAGGCTCCACTCCAACGCGCGATCATCGTCAACACGATGGCCGCCACCTTAGTGACGGCCGGTCGCCTCGAGGAAGCGCGCGCCGCCGTCGAGCAGGCAGACGCGATCTGGCTGAACACGGACTTCGTGCATTTCCATTTCGACTGGGATGTCGCGGAATCGATTGCAATGCAGAAGCGGGAGCGATTGGAGGCGCGCGGCGTGCGTGGCATGCCCTTGTCGCGCTCGGACTTGCTGGCGCAAATTCGAGTAAACAAGGGTGACGATGCGGGCGCCCGCGCTCTATACCTCGAGTGCATCGAGGAGGCCGAGGCGCTCGGTTTCGTCGAAAAGCTGGAGCGGCCGCGGCTTGGTCTTGCCGTGCTCGAAGCCAGGTCTGGAGATGTCGCTGCCGCGGAGAAGTATCTCGAAAAGGCGAGGGAGCCTTTCCGTGGGGGTGAGGACATGCGCGGGATGATTGGCCTCTTGTATCGGGCCGAGGGTGCTGTCGCGGCAGCCAAAGGCGAGCGGGAACCGGCGCGCGAGCACTTCGAGCGCTCGGTCAAGGTCTTCAAAGAGTTCGGCGTCCCATTCGAAGAGGCTGAGACCTTTTACGTGTGGGGCAACACGCTCCTGCGTACCGGGAACCGGCGTGGCGCGCTCGAAAAGCTCGACCGGGCCCTCGAGATCTACCGCGGTCTCGGTGCGAGCTCCCAATGGCTCGAGCGGGCGCTTGCCGCCAAGATGCGTGCGCAAGGCAGCGACTCGGGCAACGTCAAAGCCTCGATTGCGCTCGTCGCGGCGTCCGTCGAAGCCAAGCGCCCCAGCCTGTCATCGTCGGCAGGCGCCGACGGCGCCGTCACGCTCATGTTCAGCGACATGCACGACTACACCGGCATGATGGAGCGTCTCGGCGACCAACGCGCATTCAAGCTCGTCGAGAACCACAACCGTATCGTGCGGACGCAAGTCGAGGCGCACGGCGGGTTGGAGGTCGAGCTTCGAGGAGATGGCTTTTTGATCGCCTTTCCGACTCCGGTGTCCGGTGTTCGTTGTGCCGTCGCGCTGCAGCGCGCCTTCGATGCCTACAGCCGAGGCCATCCGAATGAGCCGATTCGCATCCGCATCGGGCTGCACTGCGGAGACGCGATTCGGGACGAGGACAAGTTCTTTGGACGCACGGTCATCCACGCCTTCCGCATTGCGGACCTGGCAGGGCGCGACGAGATTCTCGTCTCGGGCGACGTCCAGGCCAGCGCCGCAGACCGCGGCTTTCGCTTTGCCGACGAACGCGAGGTCACACTCAAGGGCTTTACGGGGACGCACCCCGTCGCGGCCGTGCAGTGGCAGCCGGCGTAGGGGTCAGCTGCTCTCGAGCGTTCGGTGGCAGAGGATCTTCGAGACATTCAGTAGAAGTCGCGCCGCCACCTCCGGATCTTTCGCGATCGCCTTGCGAATGGTGCCCTCCGACAGAGCCAGGACGCGTCCCTCCGTGGCCGCGACGACGTCTGCAGATCGCGGTCGCTCGAGCAGAAACGCAATCTCGCCAAACACATCGCCCGCCGACAACACACGCAGTAGTTTGTCGCCGTCGAATACCTCGAAGGTTCCT
>JBFGKE010000073.1:0-7109 GCA_041576815.1 Polyangiales bacterium | reverse complement strand
CGGGACGAAACCTCTACGATCTATCGGGCTGCGGCGGACTGTTCGGCATTCCATTCCGAGACTAGCCTGCGAATCGCATGCGATCTTCCATCGGTTGGCTCTGGCGAATCGCGTTGGCATCGTCAGCGTTCGGATTGGCCCTTTACGCGTTTCGCCAGGGGGTGCTCGTCTCCGACCGACCGGAGGTCGAAGGCGCCGGGATCTTGACGCACGTCTACTACTCACTTGGGCTCTTCGTGTTTGGCGGGCTCGATCTGGGCGTCCCCATGGCCGGGCCGACCGCCGCGCGAGGGGCCCTTTGGCTCGCCTATTTCCTGGCCCCGCTGGTGACGGTGGGCGTATTGCTCGAAAGCCTCCTGCAGCTCCTTCAACCGAGCTGGATTCAGCGGCAGGCGCTTCGCGACCACATCGTCGTCGTCGGCGTCGGGCGGCTCGGAGAGCTCTTTCTCGAAAGCCTGTACGCCAACGAACAGCGCCCGCGCGTACTGCTGGTCGACAGCCACGAGAGCCAACGCCTCCTTGCGAGAGCGCGCACTCAATTCGGCGCGCCCTACGTGTGCTCCGACATTCGAAACGCAGCCACGCTCGACATGCTCGCGCTCGATCGCGCGCGGGGCGTCGCGTTGCTCACAGGCGACGACTTGGTCAACCTCGAAGCCGCCTGGGCGGTGCTCGAACGCGTCCCCACGATGTCCGTCGTGACCCACATCGACGACCTTCGAATGAAGCGCGAAATGGACCGTTTGATGGGCGACAGCGAAGGGCAGCGGATCCGGGCGTTCAACATGCATCACATCGCCGCGGACCGGCTCTACGACCAGCACCTCCGGCCGCGCTTTGCAGAAACCACCGGGCGTGATGTCGTGGCCCTGATCGGCTTTGGTCGATTCGGCCAGACGATGCTCGAGCATCTGCGGCAAGAGGCGAGCCAGGATCTGGAGCGCGTCATCATCGTGGACCGGCACGCCAAAAACGCCGTCGCCGCGTTCAACATGCAAACTCAAAAGGCTGCTTTTCCGGTGCACGTAGTCGATGGAGACGCCGAGGACCCCACCGTCTGGGACGAGCTCGACGAGCTTCTCAAAAACGTGCGGCACCCGCCGGTGTTCATCTTCGGCACCGACAGCGACACCTTGAATTTCCGGCTGGCGATGCTGCTTCGAAAACGATCCAAACGACTCGAGATCTTCGTTCGATGCTTTCACGAATCGCGCTTCACCGCGCAGCTATCCAAACACTATCGATTCGAGGTCATGGCGCTGGAACACATGATGCACGAGGCCCTCGAAGAGCAGCTCAAGGTGTGGTTCACGTGAGCGCTCAGCGCGCCGCGCTGGGCGCCTTGGAGAAGATGTCTTCGAGAGCCATCGGTGCATAGGGCTCGAGCGGTGTGATGCCGAGCTCGGCCCGAGCATCGTCAATCGGCATCTCGAGAAGGCGGTCCCAGTCCCGCACGGCCGGCACGAAGCGCGCACGGCGCCCTCGCAGGTAGCCCTTCCAAGCAACTCGCGCCCCGTCGAAGCGGCCCGTGGAGAAGCCCGAAAGTAGGTTGAGTGTGACCAGCATGGCCCAGCCCTTGTTGCCGGTTTGACCGAAGGTGAACGCCAGGACGCCCGCCTCGCCGAGGATGTCGACGCCGTACCCCGTCAGCGTGTGCAAGAGATCGTGCGCGTGGCGTACGCGATCGCGAACGTATTCGTGGTCCGTGCTGAAGTCGCAGCCGACGTACGCCGCTTCGGTGAGCCTCGCGAGCTCGACGGGGTCGATGGCGCGTTCGTCGAGATCGCGAACGTACTCGCGGCCCAGGGTGCCGTCGGGAAGGGCGCGAAGTGCATCGTAATCGGTGAACAGCGGCGGATAGCCCTCTCTCGCTTCGACGAGCTTTCTGCCCGATGCGCTCTGAAGAAAGCGCCGGAACGTCGGCCCCTCGTCGTGTCCGCCTACCGCAAAGAACACACGGGCCCCCAGAGCGACGTCGTCCGGGTCTTCGCGCACGGCCCGCGCGAGCGGGAGCCACTGTCGTGGAGCCAGTCGAAAGCCCCAGGTCGGCTTGGAGTCGCGCGCCATCGGATCGAGGATATCGTCGATCGATCGGTTCGCAAACATGGTAGCGTACGCGCTCATGGACCGCCTGAAGACCCCCCTACTCCTAGCCACGTTCGTTTGGATGGCCGCGTGCAGCGGCGAATCCGCCGATGTGGGCCCCGAGCCGGACGCCGGAGTCGACGCGCCCGACGAGCTCGGCGCTTTTGCGGTCGGCCACACGATGTTCACCGCGGTCGATGCAGCTCGAAACGATCGCGAGCTGCCCGTCAACGTCTGGTACCCGGTCGACGACGCGCCTTCGCCCGACGTGCCCAAGACCGAGTACCCACTTCAGTCGGTGTTCACGCTGCCTTCCGCGGTCGCAGTCGACGATCTCGCCGTATCGACCGCCGGTCCACGGCCGTTCTTGGTGTTCTCGCACGGCTTTGGTGGAATTAACACCCAGTCGACGCAGCTGATGGAGGCGTTGGCGAGCCATGGTTTCATCGTGGCCTCGGTCGAGCATACGGGGAACACCGCCCTCGACACCTCCGACCCGGAGCCCGCCGCCAAGCGCGTGCCCGACGTCAGCTACGTGATCGACCAGATGTTCGAACGGTCCAACACGCCGGGCGATCCGTTCGAAGGCCGGATCGACGAATCCAAGGTGGGTGTGCTCGGGCATTCATTCGGCGGCGCCACCGCCATGGGCACCGTGGCCGGTTGGGCCGGCGCCGATCCGGATGCGCGGGTCAAGGCGATCGGTGTAATCGCCGGCAGCGTCGGCGGCAGCAGCTTCAGCGAAGAAGCGCTCGGCTCCGTGACCGAGCCGACGATCCTATTCGTCGGTACGCTCGATCCATCGGCTCGCAACAATCACGACTACGCCTTCGAACGGATGCCGAACGCCGAGGCGCTTTTCAAGGTCGAGGTGACCGGCGCGAACCATACGCACTTCGCCAACGTCTGCGACATCGGAAACCGGCTGATCGAGCTCGAAATCCCGCAGGACACGTGGGCGACGATCGGCGCCGAGGCGTTGATCCAGCCGTACGACGATACGTGTACCGAGGACGTCTTTCCCATCGCGGAAGCGCACCGGTTACAAAACCTCTACATGGTGGCGTTCTTCAAGCGCTTCTTGCTGGAGGAAGCCGACTACGGGGACTTCCTGACCGCGGCGTACGCGGAGGCCAGCGAGCCCGCCGTCGAGCTCGTCGCCCAATAGTCTTCTCGAGGGCGCTAGAGTGCGTCGATGATCGCGTTGAGCGTTGGGCTCGGGCGCATGGCCTGCCTGGCAAGCGTGTCGTCCGGCAGATAGTAGCCCCCGACGTTCATCGGCACGCCCTGCACATCGATGAGCTCGGAAACGATCTTCTCTTCGTTGTCAGCCAAGGCCTTTGCGATCGGCCCGAAGTACGCGCGAAGATCTGCGTCGTCGGAGTCCGCGAGCGCCTGCGCCCAAAAGAGCGCGAGGTAGAAGTGGCTGCCTCGATTGTCGAGCTCGTTCACCTTACGCGAGGGCGCCTTGTTTTCGAGCAGGTACTTGGTGGCCGCCGCGTCGAGTGTGTCGGCGAGCGTCTTGACCTTGGGATCGTCGTGGCGCTCCGAGAGGAAGTCCAGCGAAGCGGCAAGCGCGAGGAACTCTCCAAGCGAGTCCCACCGAAGGTGGTTCTCTTTTTCGAACTGCTGGACGTGCTTGGGCGCCGAGCCGCCGGCCCCCGTTTCGAAGAGGCCGCCACCGTTCATCAGGGGAACGATCGACAGCATCTTGGCGCTGGTGCCGACTTCGAGAATGGGAAAGAGGTCGGTGAGATAATCACGAAGGACATTGCCGGTGACCGAAATCGTGTCCTTGCCCGCGGCGATTCGCTCGAGGGAGAAGCGCGTGGCCTCGGCTGGCGCCAGGATACGGAGGTCGAGACCGTCCGTATCGTGGTCGGGGAGGTAGGCGTTCACCTTCTTGATGAGCTCTGCATCGTGCGGGCGCTTTTCGTCGAGCCAAAACACGGCCGGCGTGCCCGTTGCGCGAGCCCGTCGAACGGCGAGACCGACCCAGTCGCGCACTGCCGCATCTTTGGTTTGGCAGGCACGCCAAATGTCCCCCGCTCGGACCGCATGCTCGATGAGCACGTGACCGCTCGCGTCGACGACTCGCACCACGCCGTCGCGCTCGATTTCGAAGGTCTTGTCGTGAGAGCCGTACTCTTCGGCCTTTTGCGCCATCAAACCGACGTTCGAGACGCTTCCCATGGTGGTCGGGTCGAACGCGCCGTGCTTCTTGCAGAAGTCGATCACTTCGCTGTAGACGGCCGCGTAGCTGCTGTCCGGGATCACGGCCTTCGTATCCTGCGTGTTCCCTCCCGCGTTCCACATCTGCCCCGAGGTTCGAATCATCGCCGGCATCGACGCGTCGATGATGACGTCGCTCGGCACGTGGAGATTGGTGATGCCCCGATCCGAGTTCACCATCGCCAGCGGTGGCCCTTTTTCGTACGCTTCCCGAATGTCGGCTTCGATCTCCGCCCGCTTTTCGGCAGGAAGACTCTCGATTCGTTCGAGAACCGCGCCGAAGCCGTCCTTTGGGTTGGCGCCTATCTCTTCGAGCGTCGCGGCGTGCTTTTGGAACACGTTTGCGAAGAAGACGCGCACAGCGTGACCGAAGATGATCGGGTCGCTCACCTTCATCATCGTCGCCTTCATGTGAAGGGAAAAAAGCACACCGGCGCCGGCGGCATCGCAGACCTGCTCGCGTAGAAATGCAAGAAGCGCATCCTTGCTCATGTACGTGCCGTCGAGAATCTCGCCCTCGAGCAGGGCGAGGCCGTCTTTGAGAACGGTGGTCGTGCCGTCGGTGCCGACGTGCTCGATGCGCACGGTCGTGGCGGCCGGCAAGGTGACCGACTGCTCGTTGTGACGAAAATCGCCCGCGTTCATGGTCGACACGTGCGTCTTCGAGTCGCTCGACCACTCGCCCATGGGATGCGGGTTGGCGCGCGCATACTCTTTGACGGCATGCGGGGCGCGCCGGTCGGAGTTTCCTTCACGAAGAACCGGGTTGACGGCGCTCCCTTTGACCTTGCCGTAGCGCTTCAGGATGCCCTGCTCGACTTCAGTGTCGGGCTCTTCCGGGTAGTCCGGCACGTCGAAGCCCTTCGACTGCAGCTCTTCGATCGCTGCCTTCATCTGGGGCACCGATGCGCTGATGTTGGGCAGCTTGATGATGTTGGCCTCGGGCGTCTTTGCCAGGCGGCCGAGCTCGGCAAGCGCGTCGTCGACACGCTGCTCGTCCGTTAGCCTCTCCGGAAAATTGGCCAAGAGGCGACCCGCAAGCGAGATGTCGCGAAGCTCGATCTCGACCCCGGCCGGCGCCATGAACGCCCTCAGGATCGGCAGTAGCGAATAGGTCGCAAGAAGAGGGGCTTCGTCGGTCTTGGTGTACAAGATGGTTGGCTTCGTGGTCATCGTCTCGCTTCCCGGGCAGCCGCTCACGCTATGAACGACATGTCGACTTGTGAAGAGCGTACGGCCTGATAGCTCACCGGCGAGCGGATCCCAAGGTCACGTCGAACGTCGGCGAGGGGCCGCGCGAGCCACTCGTGCCACGGCGCTTCGAGGAACCAAGCGACCTGTTTAGCGATGCGCCGACCTTCGAGCACCGTGTCACGGGCGCGCACGCTCGGCTCCGTCACGCGGCCGAGCTTGAACCACGCGAGCGCTGCAATGAAACCGACGCCCAGGTTCCCGGTCTCCCCGTGGCTGAATGCGAGAAGCGCCGCCTCACCGACGAGGTCGCCTCGATAGCCGAGGACCACGTGCCAGAGGTCGTGCGTGTCGCGAAGCCAGTCCTTGATCCAGTTGAGCTCCGGCGTCATGTCCCGCCTGGCCTTTTTCGACGCCTCGACCAAACCGTCGGCGGTGATGCCCTCGGAGTCGACGAACTCGAGATAGGCACGGCCGAGGCTCCCCTCGGGCAAGTGCCGCAGGGCCTCGCGGTCGCACAGGAGCTCGAGCATGCTCGGCCGCGTCGCGAGCAGGCGGCGACCCTCGGCGGTGGAGGCAAGCCGGGCGTGGACGCGCTGAAGCGATGGACCCTCGAGCGCATCGATGATCTCGAACACGTGCTCGGTCTCGTCCGGGTTGTCGAACAGAGCGCGAGCCGCGCGGACGGCAGCCCACGGACGGAGGGTGGTGAAGCTCGGTAACATCGGTCGCTGTAGTATCTAGCCCAGTTTGCTCGCCCGCCAAGCCCTGCCGGGTCAGGTCACGGGATCGCAGACGAACACCGGGATGTCTCGATCGGTGCGTGCCTGGTACTCGTCGTAGGGCGGGTACGCGTCCACGATCACGGGCCAGAGGCTCGCCTTTTCCTCGGGGCCGACCTCGCGAGCCCGATAGGCGCCTGTCACGCCGTCTGCCGTGATCGTGACGTCGGGGTTCGCTTTGAGATTGTAATACCAGACCGGGTTCTTCGAGATCCCGCCGAGTGACGCCACGAGGATCTTGCGATCGCCATGCCGGACGTGCATGAGCGGGATTTCGCGCTTCTTGCCGGTCTTTCGCCCTGTCATCGTGACCAAACAAATCGGTTTGTCGGCAGGGCCTTTGTTCATCAGCCGGCCGCCGCTCAGCTTGTACACCGCGACGTTGAGGCGCGAGAATACCTTGGCTCCAAGACGCACGAGCGTCTCGTACTTCTCGGGGATTTCCGGAACGTCCTCGCGCCTGGTCTTGACGTAGTCGAATTGGGGCATGGGCGGAGCGTAGCACCCGGTCGGCCCACCGTTGACAGTCACCGTGCGGGGGCGTCTACTGCGCCGGTGCTCGGGGAGACCGTATCGGCGTCTCCAGCAAATCGTCATGGCTCCGAAGACCACGCGCCGAGGCGTTGCAGTGGCCGTGGCTACCCCGCTCGGCGTGGTGGTGCTGCACGCGTTGTCGACGATTCAGGGGGCCTTGGTGGGGCCGCCGGCCGCCCCCGCCGCCCTCGGTTTGGTGTGGCCCGTCCTCGCGGCCAGCTTGGCCTGGTGGGCGAAGCCGGCGACCCTGGCCGGCGCGTCGGCCGCCGCCGTCGCCGGGGTGGG
>JBFGKE010000072.1:0-7320 GCA_041576815.1 Polyangiales bacterium | reverse complement strand
GCTACAGCGTGACCGAGCTGCTTCGCGAGGTGGCGATGAGTGACGGCTTCAGGACCACCTCGGGTCCCCGCGTGCTCGAGGAGTCGGGGGACGCGTCATGAAGCGCTTCGATCGCAGGACGCTTCTTCGTGGAACGCTCGCGGGCGGCGCCGTGTCGATGGGGTTGCCGCTTCTCGATTGCTTCTTGAACGACCACGGCACCGCGTTGGCCCAGGGCGCCCCGCTCCCGGTGCGCTTCGGCGCATGGATGTGGGGCTGCGGCATGAATCCCGACCGTTGGGTCCCGGCCGCCGAAGGTACGGGCTACGATCTTCCAATCGAGCTCCAGGCACTCGATCGCGAGCTCGACGGCGGGGTTCGCCTGCGCGACGTGGTCAGCATCCTGAGCGGCTTCGACGTCAAGCTCGATGGTAGGCCGAACTTCCCTCACACCACCGGGCTCATGGGCACGCTCACCGGAAGCCTACCCGAGCAGGACTACACGGTACCCGCGCCGACGCTCGATACGCTCGTCGCGAGTCAGATCGGTACCGTGACCCGATTCCGTTCGCTCGAGATGTCCTGCACCGGGAACCCGAATCAAAGCTATAGCTTCGAGAGCCAAGGTGTCTTCAACGCACCCGAGCTCTCGCCGATGGCGCTTTACGAGCGTGTGTTCGGCCCGGAGTTCGCCGATCCGAACGCAGGCCCCTTCATGCCCGATGCCCGCCTGGCGCTTCGCCAAAGCGTGCTGTCCGCGGTCAAAGACGATCGCGAGCGCCTTCTTCAGCGTGTTGGCACGCACGATCGGCAGCGGCTCGATCTCTACTTCACCTCGGTCCGGCAGCTCGAGCAGCAGCTCGACATTCTGCTCTCGGGCCCCCCGGACCTCGACAGCTGTGCGCGCGCGCCCGTCCCCGGGCCCGAAAGCCTCGGGACCGAAGTCGGGCAGTCCATGTCGACCAACCGGCTGATGGCCGATCTGCTCTCGTTCGCGCTCGCGTGCGACCAGACCCGCGTTTTCACGATGATGTTCTCCGACCGGATCTCCGGCCTCCGGCAACCCGGCTCGAGCGCGCTACACCACCAGCTCACGCACGACGAAGCGATCGACGCGACCCTCGGCTACCAGCCGGAAGCGACGGAGTTCGTCTTTGCATCGATGGACGCTTGGGCCGACTTCATCGAGCGCCTGGCTGCGATTCCAGAAGGCGCCGGCACTCTTCTCGACAACTGCCTCGTGTTCGGTCACTCGGACGTTTCCTTTGCGAAAGTCCATGGCATCACGGGCATGCCCATGATGATCGCCGGGTCCGCAGGCGGCGCGCTCAGGCCCGGCATACACGTTCGCGGGGTCACGTCGCCGTCGACTCGGGTCGGGCTCACGATTCAACAGGTCATGGGGCTGAATGTCGAGAGCTGGGGAACGCGCTCGATGGAAGCCACTCAGCCCGTGACCGAGATCTTGACCTGACGCGCGCCGCGTTCGAAAAGAAGTGTGATCCATCGCACAGCGACTCGCCGTTGGCATTGACGGTGTAGTGCCGTCCCTCGACACTGAAAGAAGAGATGCGGCTCGGGGGAGCGCATCTCGTTGAGGGTGAGGGGGAAACCGATGACGCGCTTTGCTTTCGTATTTGCAGCCTGCTGGTTGGTGGCGGCCATCGCCGGCGCGCAGGAGCTGCCCGAGGAGTTCTCGATCGACCAAAACGGCGTCTCGCTCGCCGGTTCCGACGGCACGGCGCCAGAGGACGTGCCTGAAGAGCGCAAGGTTTACGAAAAGAAGGTCGGGGGTCTCGTTTGGCTGGAAGCCATGGCCGGCCCATCCCGATTCAATGCGACCCGCTTCCGCTCGCTCGACATCATTCCCTCGCAGGTGCAGACGCTGATCCCGCGCGTGGTCGTGACCGGGCCGGAGTTTGGCGCGGCGCTGCGCTTTCGCACGGGCTCATCGACGATCGGCCTTCGCTTCAAGCGGGCGGACTACGAGCCGTTCGACCTGACTTCGATCGGCCTCGACCTGGGGTTCCTCGTGCGCGCGGTTCCCTTCGTTCATCCCTCGATCCGGGTGGGCTTCAACTACAATACGACGACCGGCGGCCTCGTGATTCCGGGCGTCGAGAACCTGGTGAGCAACGTGCGCAGCCACGGCGGCGGCGCAACGATCGGGGCGGGCCTTCGAATCCCGGTCGTTCGCTGGATCTCGATCGCCGCGGATTTCGAATATTCGATCATTGGGCTCGTGTTCCGTGGCACGGAGAACATCAGCGGAGGCAGCTTCACCGCCGGCACGGCCGGGACCGCCATCGCCGGGACCTTCGCGCTCACGATCCACCTGGGCGGCTGACCCAGCAAGGAAAGCCTGCTCGAGTGCGCGGGCTAAACGTTCCGGCTATGCTAGACGTCGAGAGGGAGCGCATCGATGAAGATCATTGTGACGGGTGGTGCCGGCTTCATCGGCGCGAATTTTCTAAATCGGCTCGTACCCCGGCTGCAGGAGCACCGGTTCGTCAACGTCGACAAGCTCACCTATGCGGCAAACCTCGGAAGCCTGCGAGCGATTGACTCGCTGCCCAACTACTCCCTCGAACGGGTCGACATCACCGACATGGAAAAAGTCGACGCCGTGTTCGACGAGGTCGACCCCGATCTCGTCGTGCACTTCGCCGCCGAAAGCCACGTCGACCGAAGTATTCTCGGCCCGCGCGAGTTCATCGGCACCAACATCGAGGGCACCTTCAACCTGCTCGAAGCGTGCCGCAACCGTTGGGACCCGGACGACAACCGGCTCTTTCACCACGTGAGCACCGACGAGGTCTATGGCTCGTTGGGAGCCACGGGCCTCTTCGAAGAAACGACGGCGTACGATCCGTCGAGCCCCTACTCCGCGTCCAAAGCCGCGAGCGATCATCTCGTACGAGCGTACCACCGCACCTACGGCCTCCCCGTCAAGATCACCAATTGTTCCAACAACTACGGACCGATGCAGTTCCCAGAGAAGCTGATTCCACTGATGATTCTCAATGCGTTGGAGCGGAAGCCGCTGCCGATCTATGGCGAGGGCTTGAACGTGCGCGACTGGCTCTACGTCGACGACCACTGCGAAGCGATCTGGACCGTCATCGAAAAAGGGCGCGTTGGGCGCACGTACAACATCGGCGGCAACAACGAAATGCGAAACATCGACGTAGTCGACACACTCTGCCAGATGGTCGCCGAAGAGACCGGAGGGGATGTGGACGAGCTGTTGGCGCTCAAGCAGTTCGTGACCGACCGCCCGGGGCATGACTTGCGCTATGCGATCGACGCAACGCGGATCTCGGAAGAATGCGGCTGGGAGCCGAAGGAAACCTTTGACACCGGTATTCGGAAGACGGTGAAATGGTACCTGAGCAATCAGGACTGGGTGCGCGACGTCCGCTCGGGCGAGTACCGCAAGTGGATCGACCTGAACTACGGCGACCGGACGGGATAGAGGCGACCATGATCGAGAAGGGCATCATCTTGGCCGGCGGCACGGGGACGCGGCTCCATCCGCTCACTAGGGGGCTCAGCAAGCAGCTCATGCCCGTCTACGACAAGCCGATGATCTATTACCCTCTCTCGACGCTGATGCTGGCGGGAGTGCGGGAGATCTTGATCATCACGACGCCCCACGAGCAGGCGCTATTCCGCGGACTGCTGGGCGACGGGACGAGCTGGGGGCTCCGATTCGAGTACGCGGTACAGCCGAGCCCCGACGGGCTCGCGCAGGCCTTCTTGATCGGCGAGCGCTTCATCGCGGGCGACGCCTGCGCGCTGGTGCTCGGGGACAACATCTTCTACGGACACGGGCTGCAGGGGCTCTTGACGGAAAGTGCGCAACGGGACGGCGGTGCGACCGTCTTCGGGTACTACGTCAGCAATCCGGAGGCCTACGGCGTCGCCGAGTTCGACGAAGACGGTGTCGTCGTAGGGCTGGAAGAAAAACCGGCGAAGCCCAAGTCGAACTATGCGGTCGCCGGGCTCTACTTCTACGACCAAGATGTCGTGGCGCACGCCAAAGCACTGAAGCCTTCGGCGCGCGGCGAGCTCGAGATCACGGACCTCAACCGGCGCTATCTCGAAGCGGGCAAGCTTCAGTTGCAAAAGCTAGGACGCGGGGTCGCATGGCTCGACACCGGAACGCCGGAGGCGCTGCTTCAGGCGGCCAACTTCGTCCAGACGATCCAGCAGCGGCAGGGGCTGCGTGCGTCGTGTCCTGAAGAAATCTCGTTTCGCAGCGGCTGGATCGATGCGGACCAGCTGGCAGCGCTCGCGAAACCGCTCGAAAAGACGGAGTACGGTCGGTACCTCTGCGCGTTGGCTGAGGGTCTGGACGTCTGATGAAAGTGGAAGCGGCCGGGATTCCGGGGCTCCTGATCATCGAGCCGGCAGTGCACGGTGACCACCGAGGCTACTTCATGGAGTCGTACTCCCGCGATCGCTACGCGGAGGCAGGGCTCCCGAAGGAGTTCGTTCAAGACAACGTCTCGCGCTCCCAGCGTGACATCTTACGCGGTCTTCATCTGCAGCACCCTAACGACCAGGGCAAGCTCTGCTTCGTGCTCGAAGGTGAGGTGTTCGACGTCGCGGTCGATGTGCGAGTGGGCTCGCCCACGTTCAGGCGCTGGGAAGGATTCGTGCTCTCCCCTGAGAACAAGCGCCAGGTCTACATCCCGCCGGGCTTCGCACACGGGTTTTGCGTGATCAGTGATCACGCGCTGTTCGCATACAAGTGCACGGACTTCTACGCTGCCAAGAGCGAAATTGGCATCGCGTGGGACGATCCCGACATCGGCATCGAGTGGCCGACGACGTCGCCCAAGCTCTCCGGGAAAGATCTGGAGAACCCGCGCCTCGGCGAGATCCCGACCCATCGACTTCCACGCTATGAATAGCTTTTTCATCATTGGTGCCAACGGGATGCTCGGGCGGTGCTGGACGGAGCTGCTCGCCGGGCGCGGCGTCGAGCACATCTCTACCACGATCGACGACCTGGACATCACCGACCACGCGGCGGTCCGCAATGCCGTCAAGCCCGGCACGACGTGGGTGGTGAACTGCGCCGCGTACACGCTGGTCGACGACGCTGAAGCGCATGAAGAGCTCGCCACCGACATCAACGGACGGGCGGTCGGAGCGATGGCGGAGCACTGCACAGCCATCGGTGCCAGGCTTCTTCACTACAGCACCGACTACGTGTTCGACGGTCACGCCTCGACCCCTTATCCGGTCGACCACGCCCGAAGCCCCGTCAATGCCTACGGCCGAAGCAAAGCGCTCGGCGAGGAGCTCCTCGAGCGCTCGGAGGCGGAGCACCTCCTGGTGCGAAGTAGCTGGCTCTACGCGCCTTGGGGACAGAATTTCGTTCTGACGATGCGCAGGCTCGCCGCCGAGAGAGAGGCGCTTCGGGTCGTCAACGACCAGCGCGGCAGGCCCACCGACGGTCGGAGGCTCGCCGAGGTCAGCCTGGAGTTGGTAGAGCGTGAGTGTCGAGGCACGTTTCACGTAACCGACGGCGGGGAATGCACCTGGTTCGATCTCGCGGCGCTCGTTGCCGCCGAGGTCAACCCCAGGTGCCGTGTGGAGCCCTGTACGAGTGAAGAGTTTCCGCGTCCGGCGCCACGGCCTGCCTACAGCGTGCTCGACCTTTCTGCGACGGAAAAAGTCGTCGGCCCGCTGATTCCGTGGGAAGCTCGCGTCCGTGACGTGCTCGAGGGACTCGAACGCTGAGCCCCCCACGCCTCAGTTCAGCAGATGAACGCGGGTCGGCGGGAGGCCGATCTCGGGCGCGATCTCGATCGAGCCAAGCTTCGTGAAGCCGCTCTGGTCGACGGCGAACTCAATCACGGCATTGGCCGCGGCGTCCGGTACATACAGCATCTCACGGTCCGGATCGTACGCCGAAACGCCTATCGCGAACGAGCCGGAGGACTCGTGCAGCGTCGCCTGATCGCCGGTCTCGAGATCGATGAGATGGAGCACATCCGGCCGGCTCGCAAAATCGCCGCTCGCGACGCCGAGCGCGCGCCGGTCGTCGATCCCAACCACGAAGTTCACCGCGATCGCGGAGTCCGGGTCGTCCGCGACACGCCACACGCGCTCGACGCGAGCGACCCCGTCCGCGACGTCGATGATCGCGATCCCAGAAGACGCGCGGACCTGCGGCTCGTCACCAAAAGGCTGTGCAAATCCAACACACGCGACGACCACCTTGGTCGGCGACCCTGGAACCGGCGCGGCGTTTCCACAGCTTGCAAGACCAGGGAGCTCCAGTCCGTCGACGGTCTCGTTTTCGAGATCGACGATGGCGACCATGCCCGTGCCCGCCGCCTCGAAGCCCACGCTGATCCGATCGAGACCCACGGCCAGCGTGGACCCCACCAGCACACCACGGCTCGGACGCGCCAGGACCTCGACCGGAGTGGGAGGGTCGCCCACCGTCACCATCGCATTGAGCGACGACAGGTCGATCCGCCTGCCGGTCGCTTGCATCGTGGTGGGGTCGATCTCGAAGAGGTCGTTCCCCTGGTTTTCCGGCGGCGCGGCAGGGTCGAGGTTGGACTCGTAGCGCGGCGTCCAAGCGCTCCGCGCGTGGACGAAGACAAGGTCCTGCGGGTTCGATGAAAAGCCTGAAGTGCCCGCGTCTCCCTGCGTGCGAACCTGCCCGTTGAGATTGCCGCTTGGCACGAAGAAGCGCGTCACGACGTCGGTGAAGAAGCGATCGATGACCGTAAACGTCGAGTCGCCCGCCTGCCGGGTCGGAAGGACGACGTCGCCTGAAAGCGTCGCAACGAGGCCTGGGTACGTCGTCCCCGAGTTGACCCAGCTTTCGTCGATCACGTCGAATGCCTCGTCCAGCATCGCGATCGACGAGCTGCTGAAGTCGGTGCTCAGCACTGCGTAGCGCGGCATGCCGTCGAGTGGCGCGAGCGCCGGGCTCCCCGGATCGCCTGCGCTGCCGCCGTCACCGCCACCGACCGCCCCAGTGCCTTCGGTCCCCGCCGAGCCCGCGGCGCCGCCGCTCCCGCCGGAGATCGCTTGGCCATCGTCGCCGCACCCCGTCACAGCCAGTGCAACGAGAACTATTGGAATGAAGTATCGCTCGCTTTTCATGATCTTCCCTCCCGCCCAGGCGGTGGGAAGAAACAGAGCGATCGAAAACGGAAACCCTGCTGCTAGCCCGCCATCCCCGAGGCGATTCGGTTGAGCTCGCGTGGGTAGGTCTCCGGGCTCGTGACCCCAGGCTCTGCCGCCTTCCCGAGCGTTCGCTCAGTGGCATCGTGGCAGCGCATTCAGTCACATACCGTGGCGGGTCCG
>JBFGKE010000071.1:0-8176 GCA_041576815.1 Polyangiales bacterium | reverse complement strand
CCATCACACCGATTGGCGCTACGCGATCATGCAGGAGAAGTCCAAGTCGCTTTGGTTCCTGAGCGATCTCTTCGGCATTCATCTGTTTCCGACCGTCGAGGTGCTCTTGGCGTTGAGCGGCGCGTGGGTGGCGCTCACGCAGGGGACCAACCCGCTTTCGTGGATCGATTTGGCGGCGCTGATCGTGACGGCCGGGGCTATCACGATAGAAATGGTGGCCGATGAGCAGCTCGTGGCATTCGCCAAAGACAAGAAGCCCGGCGACATCATCAAGACCGGGCTCTGGGCGTACTCGCGGCACCCGAACTACTTCGGCGAGCTGATGTTCTGGTGGGGGCTCTACTTGTTCGGCGTTGCGGCCGACGCGAGCTACGTCTGGACGGTCGTCGGGCCGCTGATGATGACCGGCATGTTCGTTGGGGTGTCGATTCCGTGGATGGATCGACGGAGCTGCGAGCGCAGGCCCGAGTACGCCGAGCACATGAAACGCGTCAGCGGCCTCGTGCCCTGGTTCCCGAAGAAGGTCTAGAAAAACCGAGTCCAGACCAACGCGTCGAGAAACGCGGTCTGAAGAGCAAATACCAGCAGCCCCAAGAGGGCGAGCACGCCAGAAACCCCCTTGGCACGCGGCTTCATGGCGAAGAAGGCCACGATCAGGCCAATCGATCCGATGGCGACTCCCAACAGAATGGCCCGAACCACGACCCACAGGGTGGGCGAAGGCGACTCGAGGTACGCGAAGGTGAGCGGCATCCAAAGCGCGGACGCTCCTAGAATCAGCGCATAGAGCGCATTGATGAGATCGAAGCCAAACCGCTCGCCGAACCGGACCTGGTCTGCGTCGGTACGGACCATGAAATAGTACGAAAACAGGAAGTAGCCGACGGCGGCCAGCAACATGTTCCCGGTGTACACGGCCTTGAGCTCGTCGGGGATCGTGCCCCAAAGCGCGTCACGCGTCTCGGGGTGGGTCGAGAGTCCGTGCAGGTAGCTGCCGATGACTGCAGCGCCGCCCACCCCGTTGATCGCTAGCCACGCTCCTTTTTTCGGGTGCATCGTCGTTCTCTAGAGCTCCACGTCCGGGACGCAAAGGACCTGCGCGTCGGTTTCATCGGGCTCGCAGCCGGAAAGCGACGGGAAGCTGCAGACCCCGTCGGCGACGGCGGGCTCCGAGTCGGCGTCCACGGCGAGGCAGTGGTTGGTGCCGGTGCCGTTTCGCAAGAACTCGTTGAGCTGCTTGCGCGAGGCCTCACGACGACGCGGCCACTCGTGTGGGTCTCGGCACAGCGACATCGGGACGTTGCAGTTGGGCTGACCGGGCAAGCCGAAGTCGAGCTCCGTGTAGAAGCTGCCGCTCGTGGTCGACGTGACCGGGTCGAGCCCCCACACGTCGCGTAGGCCCGTGGTCAAGTGCGGAGCCTTCATCGTGCGCGCCATGACGTGACCGGCAAACGTGGTGACCTGGTGATCGCCGATCGCGACACGCATCAGCACTTCTTTCGGGCTGACGCCGGGGAGGTTGTTCTCGGTAACGTGGTGTGAGTAGCCGTTCGGCTCGACGCGGTCCCAAAGCATTTGCGCGAGGCCGATCAGGAGCTGGTTCATTCGATAGTCCTGATAGAAGACGCGGATGATGAGCAAGAACGGATCGAAGTCGACGCTGCGGAACAGCAGGAAGCTGTAGGGCTGACCCATCACGCCCAGCGCACCGCGATCGATGTCGGGGCTCGTCGCGAGAATGACCGGGCCCATGATGCCGCCCTGGCTGATGCCATGGTAAAACGCCTGGTCCGCGTCGATGTAGGGTCCGAACGTTTCGTGCTGGGCGAAGCTGGTCTTCATCATGCGCAGCATCACCAGATGGTTGAGAAAGCCTTGGTGCAGGCGATCCCACATCGTCTGGACGTCGGAGAACTTCCCGCCCGAGAGCTTTTCGGTGACTACGACGCGGTCGGCGTTGGACATGCCCTGCATGTCGGCACCGAAGAAAATGAAATTGTATTCGTTCATGAACGAACGGAAGTGACCGGACTCGATCTGCCCTTTGCTGCCGAACAGGCCGTGGCCGTACTCGATCGTAGGCGCAGGGTTTTCGGCCGAGGCGCTTTGCGGGATCAAGACCTCGAACGGCACGTCCGTCCACGGCGTCGTTTCGTTGATCATCGGCATTTCGTTTTCGTCGAGCAGGAGAAGCGAGCCTGCTTCGGGTGACGACATGAAGAGCGGAACGCGGAAGGTGC
This sequence comes from Polyangiales bacterium, assembly GCA_041576815.1. Classification (GTDB taxonomy): domain Bacteria; phylum Myxococcota_A; class Polyangia; order Polyangiales; family Houyiibacteriaceae; genus SG8-38. The sequence goes on along the minus strand of JBFGKE010000071.1, from coordinate 5,936 downwards.
CGAATATGCGGAAGGCGATGTTCGTCGGGTCGATCGCGCCCGGGTCGGTGCTCGCCTCGATCGAGGTGATCGTGTACTCGGGGCCGTTTTCGCCAATGAGCTCGAAGGCGGTGTCACGCATGTGAAGCAGCCAGCGGGTGTTGTTCTCGTCGCTTGCCGTATTGAAGTCCCACGCGATTTGAATTTCGTCGCGCGACCAGCCTTTGGCTTCGATCTTTTCGAAGATGTCCTCGTAGAGGGCGCGGCGCGCTTCCACCGATTCGTCGGTGCTCGCCGTGCCGTCGCGAAGCGCAGCAAACGCTGGCGACGGATCGATGACGGCGCCGTCGCGATTGGTGACGTTCCGAAACGCCACGATGTAGCGGTGGTTGTCTTCGAGCCGGACCACCGCGCGGAGCATCGAGCCCGACTCGCTCGGGTTGGGCCCCGGGTCCTTGAGCGCCTGGGTGTCGATCTGCGCGAAGTGCGGGACTAGCTCGCCGGTCTCCGCGTCGAGCAGCATCGTCGGGGACGACGCGGACAGGGATTGGTCGATGTCGGTGACACCGCCGAAGACGTCGTCGGTGGCCTCGGGAAGATAGGTCATGATCGGGCTGCCCGCGGAGAAGCCGTCGCTGTAGTCCCACGGGGTCGAGTCGTTGTTGCGAAGGAACTCGTCACCGAACCGAACGCGGCGCCCCGTGACCGTGGCGGCGTCCTCGACCGTGTACACGTTCGAAGGAAAGGGATAGCCGCAGAACTCGGGGACGAGCGGGTCGCAGTCGAGGAGCGGGTAGGTGAGCCCGGTGCTTCCGCCCGTGCCGCCTTCGCCGCCTACACCGCCTTCGCCGCCGGAGCCGCTGACGCTAGGCGTGGAGTCGGCGCATGCCGTGGCGAGGAGCGCGACGAGGAGAATAAGCCAAGTGCGAGTCATGAAAACCTCCGGCGACGAGGCTAGGGCGTCTGCACGGTCGGCTCAAGCCCCATTCGAATCGCCCGAAAGGCGGCCTCCATTGCTTGCGCTCTTCTTCGAGACTAGAACCGCACGGTGAGCCCGCGGAAATGGATGTATGTGCTTCGCGGCAACGGCGAAGATCACCGCGCGTGGACGGACCGCATGCGCAACGAAGTCGCGCCGCGGCTTCTCGAGCTCGCCCCCGACAAGCTGCAGCTCACGGTGACCGAGGCACCGCCGCCCAAGGTGTCGTTCTTTCCGTTCAAGTCGCAGCCGATCGCGATCTTCAACGTGTACGACGGCGCCGAAGAGCCCGCGCGGTTTTCCGAGGTCCTTCACAGCGCTGCGAAATCGGTGTCGGGGTATGCGGTCGAGGAGAGCTATCCCGTGTCGTACGACAAGGTGTGGCGCGACGGCGAGCCGACGCCGTCGCCGATCCTGCTCACCATGCTCCACAAAAAGCCCGGCATCAGCGAGGATGAGTTCGTCCGTCGCTGGCATGGCGGGCACACGCCGCTTTCGCTCGAGATCCATCCGCTTTGGTACTACCAGCGCAACGTGATTCGTGAGCCCGTGACCGCGGAGGCCGAGCCTTCCGACGGAATCGTGCTCGAGGCCTGCCCCACGCGCGCCGACCTCTTGAACCCCACGCGCTTCTTCGGGGGCGCGCTCAAGATGGTGCCGAACATGCTGCGCGTCGCAAACGACATCAAAGGTTTTCTCGACATGAAGAAAATCGAGACGTTTTATGCCACCGAGTACCACCTTCGGAGCCAGCGATGAGCGTTCACTATGATCTTCGGGGACGGATTGCGGTGGTGACACTCGACCGGCCCGACGTGCGCAACGCGGTCGACGTGCCCACCGCCCGCGCGCTGGCTGACGCGTTTCGGCGGTTCGACAAAGACGACGAAGCGGACGTGGCGGTGCTGACCGGCGCGGGCGGCACGTTTTGCGCCGGCGCCGACTTGAAAGCCGTCGCAGACGGCGAGCTTCGCGACTTCTCGCCGGATGGCGACGGTCCGATGGGGCCGACTCGCATGCGGCTCGACAAGCCGGTGATCGCCGCCATCGAAGGCTACGCGGTGGCCGGGGGCCTCGAGCTCGCGCTTTGGTGCGACCTTCGCGTCGTCGGCGAAGACGCGGTGCTCGGCGTTTTTTGCCGCCGTTTCGGCGTCCCGTTGATCGACCTCGGCACCGTCCGCCTCCCGCGTCTCATCGGCCACAGCCGCGCCATGGACCTCATCCTCACGGGCCGTCCGGTCCCCGCCAAAGAGGCCGCCCTCATCGGCCTGGCCAACCGCGTCGTCCCCACCGGCAAGGCGTTGGACGCCGCGATCACCCTGGCCGAAGAAATCGCCGCCCACCCCAAACGCTGCATGCGCAGCGACCGCCGCTCCGCCATCGATCAATGGTCTCTCAGCGAAGAGGCCGCCATGAAACACGAGCTCGACCTAGGCCTCCAGACCATCGAAACCGGCGAAACCCAATCCGGCGCCGCCCGCTTCAAATCCGGCCAAGGCCGCCACGGCAAAATTAAATAGGGGACAGTCCCCTTTTTCGAGGACAGACCCCTTTTTCGGCGTGGTAGCGTCGTGGGGTGTGCGACAGCGTCGTGATCGTGCCTGATGGGGGCGCGGTTTGGTTTGCCAAGAACAGCGACCGCGAGCCTAGCGAGGCGCAGCTCGTCGAATGTCACGACGGCGCCGCGAAGGGCGGCACGCCACGCGGGCTGCCCGAGATCACCGGGAGCGCGCACCTCTTGTTGAGTCGCCCGGCCTGGATGTGGGGCTGCGAGATGGGGGTCAATGCGCATGGGCTCGCGATTGGCAACGAGGCGGTTTTCACCAGGCTGCCCGTCGCCAAAACCGGACGCACCGGCATGGACTTCCAGCGCATCGCGCTCACGAGCTGCCGCACGGCCGACGACGCGGTCGAGCAACTCATCGAGCTCACCGAGCGCTTCACGCAGGGCGGCGCCATGGGCCACCGCCACCGCTCGTTTCGCTATCACAGCTCGTTCATCGTCGCCGACCCGGACACGGCGTGGGTGTTCGAAACCGCAGACCGCTTTTGGGCCGCGAAGCGCGTGCGCGGCGTCGCCACCATCTCCAACGCGCTCACCATCCAAGATGACTTCGACCGGGTGCACGGTGACGCCTACGGCTTTGCACGCCGGCGCCGCTGGGTGAAGGCCGCAGGTGATTTCAGCTTTGCCGACGCGTTCTCAGACCCGGTCTACTCGTTCTTGGCCGGCGCCAACATTCGTCGTGCGTGCACCGCGCGCTCCCTCGCTGGCGTGCACGAGCCCGTCCCGCGCGACTTCATTCGCGCCCTCACCGATCACGGTGACCACGAACCCGGCAAAGGCCTCCGCAGCGAAGCGCCCTGCGCCCACGCATCCTGGCTGCCGACCCGAACCTCCGCGCAGACGACATGCTCGATCATCGCCCGCCTCGATCACAGTGGCCCGACCGTATGGGCGACCGGCACCTCGTCCCCGTGTCTGAGCGTGTTCAAGCCCGCCCCGTTTGATCCCGATCTTCTGCCCCCACGCGCCATCGCCGACGCGCGCTTCGATGGGCGAGAGCTCTGGTGGGCGCACGAACACCTTCACCGCGCCTGCCTCCGCGACTACCACGCCCGCCGCGTCACCTTCGCCGAGGACCTCGAGCGCTTCCAAGACCGCTGCCTCGAGCCCGACACCGACCCCGCCCACGCGTGGCGCGAGCACCGCGCCTACATCGACGACTGGCGACACCGCGCCCGCCGCGTGAGGGCCCCACGCACCCCGCTCCCGGAACGTTGGTTTTGGCGCAGGCAGTCGCGCGCGCTTTCGATGCCAGCCTGAGCGCCGCCCTCAGCGGCTGTGCGCGAGCAGCCAGTCGCTCGCGAGCTCCGCAAAGGCGGTCTCCCCCGAGCTCGGCGCGTTGAAAAACGGTATGTGCGGCCCGTCTTGAATCGTCCAAAGCGCCGCATCGACGCCGTCCTGGCAGCCCGCGGTGTACGCGACCTGCTCCGTCTCGGCACCGTCCACGGCACTGATCAAGTCGACGTTGCCAAGCACCGAAGGCGACCCGGTGTCACAGCCAGCGGCCGACGCAAAGGTCTCGACCGTCTCGACCGCGCTTGGATATCGACCGACCACGCCGTCGTACGAGATCGTCGCGTCGGCGGTCCCGTGCACCGCGAGCACGCTTACCGGCCGCGTAGCGGGCTGACAGTCGGCCGAGTCCGCAAACGTCGAGCCCGCCAAGCTGACGATCGCGGTGATCAGCTCCGACGCCTCGCACGCCATTCGGAAAGACATGAAGCCGCCGTTCGAGTGCCCCATCAGATACACGCGGTTTTGGTCGATGTTGTAGATCTGCTTGGCCTCTTCGATGAGACCGCTGATGTAGCCGACATCGTCGACGGCGTCGTCCGGATCGCAGCAAGCGGGCGTCCCGTTCCAGAACCGGTTGCCGCTTTCGCTCAACGTGCCGTCGGGCAGCACCATCACGAAGTCCCTTGCATCGACCATCTCCAGCATGCCGAGAAAGCCAGCTTGAATCTCACCGGAAAACGGACCGAACCCGTGGAGAATGATGATGAGCGGATGTGCCTCAGTCGGGTCGTAGTCGCTCGGAATGTCCACCGCGGCGGGCCGCTCGCCGCCGAGGGTGAGGGGCGGGTCTGCGGAAAACACCTGACCACCTGTGCCGCCCATGCCGCCCAAGCCCCCTCCGCCAGCGGCGCTGCTGTCGTCTGTTCCACACGCGACGAGGGTCGCGAAGCCAAGTAGAGCGATGTGATTTCTCATGGGCGCGAACCTACGGCCATGCGGGCTCGCCGTAAAGCCCACACGGTCTGGTCGGCTGCCGGAGGACCGTATAAGCTCCGCCCCATGGCGGACACGATCTTCAGCAAGATTCTCCGCGGGGACATCCCTTGTCACAAAGTGTACGAGGACGACCACGTGCTCGCATTTCTCGACATCGGCCCCCTGAGCTTCGGCCACACGCTCGTCATCCCGAAGGAGGAAGCGGCGACGCTCGACCAGCTTTCCGACGAGAGCTCGGCGGCGATTGGGCGCGTGCTTCCGCGCCTCTGCCGCGCGATCAAGGCCGTCACGGGCACCGAGCAGTTCAACGTGCTGCAAAACAACGGCCCGATGGCGCACCAGGCCGTGTTCCACGTGCACTTCCACATCATCCCGAAGCCGGGCGTCGATCAGGGGCTCGGCATCAAATGGCCGTCGACCAAGCTCAACCCCGAAGAGGGCGCGAGGCTGGCCGCTGCGCTGAGCAAGGAGATTGGGGGGTAGCGATGGGGGGACCGAGCTTCGACGAATCGATTCCGTTCAAAGGGCTGCGGATCGCGATCATGACGGTCTCCGACACGCGCACCGAGGAGACCGACAAATCGGGAGCGTACCTGGTCGAGCGTGCGCAAGAAGCCGGGCATCACGTGATGGACAAGGTCATCGTCCCCGACGACCGAAAGCGCATCGAGGTACAGCTCCGCCGTTGGATCAACGAGCCGAACGTCGAGGTGGTGCTCGCGACGGGCGGCACCGGCGTGACCGGCCGCGACCTGACGCCCGAGGCGCTCGAGGCCGTGTGGGAAAAGCCGATCCCCGGGTTCGGCGAGCTCTTTCGCACCCTGAGCTACGAGACCATCGGCACGTCGACGATTCAAACGCGTGCGTGCGCCGGGGTCGCGCGCGGCACGTACCTGTTCGCGCTGCCGGGATCCACGGGTGCATGCAAAGACGCCTGGGAAGGCATCCTCCGCTACCAACTCGACATCCGCTTCAAACCCTGCAACTTCGCCGAGCTCCTCCCCCGCCTCCAAGAGACCTGAAGCCCGTCGCACGGAGGCAAATTATATAGGGGACAGTCCCCTATATAATTCGGTTCCCCGCGACCGGCGGTAGCGCGAGCCCGAAGGGCGAAGCTCGGCGCGAATGCGCCGGCAAGCCCAAGCGAAGCGAAGGGCGCGCAGGGAGGATTACGGGTGG
>JBFGKE010000070.1:0-8187 GCA_041576815.1 Polyangiales bacterium | reverse complement strand
CCGCGTCGCCGTCGAAGCTCTTGGCGACCTCGACAAACAGATCCTGCGCGCCGAATCCGACGGCGGCTTCGAGCCCCACCGCGCCAAACGGGCCGCGGCGGGGCCGGCGCGCCGATTCCTGAAAGTCGAGCGTAGCGCCTCGAACGAGCCACCTCGGAACGGCGCCGTAGCCGGTGGCGCCGAGATGCGTCCGCGCGTTCCAGAAGTAACCGACGTGCGCGCCGCCGAGGCCCTCCGCAAACACGGCGGGCAGCGCCGCCTGGCTTGCAGCGCCGAAGGGCGCGTTGTCATCGCCGCTTCGAACGTAAACCGGCGGGGGCGCGCACGCGGCGTCTGCGTCCCGTCGCGGGTCGCTGCATTCATTCGCGTTGACGAGCTCCGACTGCGCGACGCGGTGGGTTTGATACGAGCCCCACGCGTTCGCTTGAAGCCAACCGGCGCCGAGCGGAATTCGATGCGCCCCGAGGGCCACGCCGGCAAGCCGAGGGGTCCATGCGTAGTCCGGGGTGACCCGCACCACGCTCGCAGTCGGGCAGGGCGACGTGGAGAGCTCTCCCGCGGCTCGCCTGCAGCGCCGCACGAGCGCGCTGTCGCGGCGAAGCTCGGAGTCCCCAAACGCACCGTTCGGCGCGATCTGGTCAGTGACGTCGAAGGTGAGCCGTTGACCGAAACCGATGCGGTACGTGCCCGCGACCACTTCCCACGCATTGCCCTCCCAACCGACGTAGAGCTTCGGCACCTCCACACGCGCGCGCTCGGGCGCTGCGGTGAGCGCCCCGCGGTCGCGGTCCCACCGTGGCCGGCCAAGACGGTTTCGGGTCAGGGCCAACGCGACGCCGGCATCGAGGCCGTCGAGCGCTTGGACGCGAGCCTGTATGGCGCTTGCTGGGGGCAGGCGGTCGTGGCGACCCGTCCACCGCGCCTGGATTCGAACGAACCCGTGCGCCTTGCCACGCGCGTCGCCCGGCGGGTCGACGATCGTGAACGCACGAAGCGAGGTCGCGAGCCTTTTCGACAAAACGCCGCGATCCGCGAGCTCGTCCACGCTCCCCACCGAGCCGACCGTCTCGCGATACGCCAAGATCGAGTCGACCTGCGCATAGTCGAGATTCGGCAGAAGATAGAGCCGCTGCCGGTCGGCTCGATTCAGGTTTACGCGGGTCTGAAGGAGAAGAAGGAGCGCGTCGAACGAGCCCGCCGAAATCTGCTCGGTGGCGCGCAGGTCGTAGAGATCCTCTTCCGCTTCGATGTCGATGAAGATTTCGTATTGGACCGCCGAGGCCTGCCGGGGCGCGAGGCAGGTCCAGCCAGCCAAGGCGAAAGCAGCGGCTACGCGCACACGGGATTCACGAAGCCGGGCGTGCCGAGATCACCATCCCCGTACGCGTCCATGGCCTCGCAAACCCGCCCCAGCTCGTCGACCTGTGTCGCCACGCCCGGGCTTGCCCGATCCCAGCTCACCGAATCGAGCACCACGCCGTCGACGCTCAGGCTCAGGGCTTCGTCCGTGTTGTTCAGCGAAAGGGAAAGCGTGCTCACTGCGTGCTCGACCCCCCCATTGGCGGCCGGGTCGGTGGAACGCGCGAGGACCACGTAGGCGCCCGCTGCCACCGCTACGCAATCCCGGCTCTCGATCGCCGTTACGCTCTTCGTGAGATCCGACAGGCTCAGCCCATTCAAATCGACCGATTGGTCGAAGTGGAGCTCGACCCATTCGCCCGCGCGGTTGTCGACAGCAGCGGGGTTTGCCATCCACTCGCTGATGCGCACCTCGCCGACAGCAGGATGCACGACCTCGCGCACCGCCCCTCGATCGATGCACGTCCCGGGCGACACGACCGGAGGGCAGCGCGGGTTTGGCTCGCCGGGCGTGCCGGCGTTGCCCGGTGCGTACTCGCCCGAGGACTCCGCAAGGCAGATCCGCTCCTCGGAGTCGACCTGCCACGAGACCCCGGACGCGGTGCCGTCATAGTCCACGCGGTCGAGAACCACGCCTTTGCTTCCTGCGACGATCGACTTCGGCCCCGAGTTGCCGAGGCTGAAATCGAGCGCCGCATCGACGCGGGGCGCCGCCCCCGGGCTCGCCCCGAAGACGACGTGGGCCCCCGCGCCGACCGGGACGCAATCCTCTCCGTCGACGACCGCTTCGAGGGCATCGTCGGCAGGGCCGAGCTCAAACGCATTGAGGTCGGCTTCTTCGTCGAAGCGAACCTCGACCCACTCGAGGGCCGAGTCATCACCGGCGGGGTTGGCCATCCACTCGGTGATCGCCACCGTGCCTTCGACCGGCTTTCGCGCTTCACGGCGCGCGCCCCGGTCGAGGCACAGACCCTCCTCGAGCTCGACGCCCCCACACGGGCTGTTGGGCGCGCCCGGGGTCCCGAAATTCGCCTCGAACGAGGGTGACGTCCCGACGGGCGTCGGACACCAGTGACCGGCGTCGTCGTTCAGCTCGTGGTCGGGAGCAAGCCGGCCGTCGAGCTCGAGCGCACGCCCGTCGGTGGTCGACTCGTAGCGAACCTCGTCGACGAGCTTCGACCCACACCACACCGACACGACGCCGTCCGAGTTGCGAAGGCTGCCGAGCGCCCCTTCGTAGCTGTAGTCGACGTGCGCATGCGCCGTCGGCGGAGCGGCATTCCCCGCCACGAAGTAGCCTTCGCTTTCGATGGATCCATCGACGAATCGATGCGACTGCAGTGACGCACCGTCTCCACGGCTCACCGTGAGAGAGAGCCCTTCGAGCGCGACCTCGGCGGCGCCCGGGTTGAAGAGCTCGACGTACTCGCCATCACCGTCCGCGCCCTCGGGGTTTGCGTGCAGCTCCGTGATGACGAGATCGCCGGGCGCCATCGCTTCGCAATGCGCCGACCCGTCGACCGCGTCTCTCGCGCAGCCACCGAACAGCCACAAGACACACGCGAGCCCATGCGCCCAAACCAAAACGTCCGCCATATCGACCTCCTCGCCGCTGTGGTTTGGCGGGTTATCGGTCGGAGGAGTCTCGCGTTTCGTGCGTCGACCTATCGATCGAGTCGAGGAAGGTTTGGAAGGCCGACCTGCGCCGGCTCATCGACCACGATTTGAAGCGTGCGGTGGCTCCCTTTTTCATACCACTCGATCTTGCCCCGTACCGTGACCGGCTCGCGTCCGTACCTCCCGATCCCGCTCTCGCGAAACACGCGGTCGTCGAAGAAAATCACCGGAAAGCCTTTCCCATGCTCGCTTGCCAGCGAGACCCGGGAAAGCCCTTTGAAGTGATCGATCTTTTCGACGGTGGAGAGCAGCGTGACGTGTTCGGCGACCTTTCGCTCCAACCGCGTCAGCGCGTCCCAGTGCCAGAGCTGAACGTAGTCGTCTCGCCGACTTGCCTCGTGCTCGAAATCGCGAATGAAGTCTGCCCGAGCGTTCCACCATGCCTTGCGCTCGTCGTAGTCGCCGTAGGCTTTTGCCGTCGGGTCCCAAATCCCGCGCTTGGCGCTGCGAGCCTCCGCCTCCGCGTGTGCGAGCTGATTGCCGAACCGACGCGAGTACCCGTACTTGGTGAAGTAGGGGCTCATGCCGGCTCGCACGCACTCGACGTTGTAGCTCGTCCACCGCCCATCCTTTTTCACGAACGCATAGGCGAGCAGCCGACCGTGCTGCCCTCGCATGGCCTTCGGGTCGTCGCGCTCCAAGCGCACCGCCTCGGCGCCGTCGAAGAACGCTCGCGCAAAGTCCGCCGCCTTTTCTCCCATCGGCGTTCCAAACTTCGGCAAACGGTGCCCGCGCGCGCGCTTGTTGTTCCGGTATCGCTCGAAGTCCTTTTCCGCGGCGGCACGCTCGGCCTTCCCGTGAAACCGCTCCTCGGTGTCGATTTTGAGCAGTCGGACGGAGCTCTCGACGCCTTTGACCCGAATCGTGTCGCCGTCGATTACGGGGTTTGCAGGGAGCCCGTACTCGCCGATCAAGAGGCCTTCTCGATCGCGCGGCGCCTCCTCACGCCGCTTGGTTTCCCGTCGGTCGCCCTCCCCCGAGGCCGATCGCTCTGCGCGCGCTTGGATCCGAGCGTCCGGCGTCTCTGCCGTCACTCCGCGATCACAGCCTGCGGCCGAGATCACGCTGCACGCCCACAGCGCCCCGATGCCACCCCATCTCCGCATCGCCCCCACGTTATTCAATAGCACGCGCGATGGCTACCCCCGGAAATCGCGTTGCTCAATCGTCGTCTTCGACCCCGGCCAGCCTTCGAGCGAGGCGCTTCTTGAAGTCGAGGTTCATCTGGCGCCCGATTTGAATGCGCTGTGCCTGAGGAGACCCCGCACCGTGAAGCGATTCCGTCAGATAACCAACGGCGTTTCGGCCCATCGTCATGTTCTCTATCAGCCGAAGGATTCGAATGCGAGCCTCGGTCGGGACGTCGGACCTGGCCTTGAGATATTTTTCGAGAAGAGCGCCGAGCTCCGGGTGCTTGAGCTCTTTTTCGGAAGGGGCCGTGCTCACCAGACCGCCCGCGAGGTCTTGTGCGAGGCGGCCCATCTCGAAGGGCATTTTCGTCACGTGATGCTTGCAGACGTTGGCGAGCATGTCGTCGTTGAGGAAGCAGCCCGACTTCATCGGCTTTGCCTGATGGGAAGAGGCGATTCCTGCGGCGTACATCGTCTCGTTGAGGTGGGTCATCTGCACGAGCTTGTCTTTGATGTGCGAAGCGCGCTCGACGCCGTTGTGCTCGGCTGCCTGTGCAGCCGCACCGATCAGCACGTCGCCCACCCCGGTCTTGCAGACGTAGCTTCGCCGGTGGTAGCAGGTGAAGCGCTCGACCAGCATCGAAGCGAACTCGTACTCGCCATGCATGAAGACGTGGCTCCACGGCACGAACACGTCGTCGAGCACCACCATGGCCTCTTGGCCCGCAAACTCCGCGTTGCCGACGTCGACCGTGCCGCCCTCCATGCTTCGCGTGTCGCACGACTGCCGCCCGTAGATGTACGTGATGCCGGGAGCCTCGACCGGAAACGCGGCGACGACCGCGTAGTCTTCGTCCTTCGGACCGAGGCGCATGGTCGGCATGGCGATGATCCAGTGCGAGTTGATACAGCCGGTCTGGTGGGCCTTGGCGCCTTTGAGCCAAATGCCGTCGTCATTTTGCTTCGTGACGTGCACGAACAGGTCGGGGTCGTCTTGCTCGTGCGGGGCTCTGCTTCGGTCGCCCTTGACGTCGGTCATCGCGCCGCCGACGACGTAGTTGCGCTCCTGCATCATTTCCAGGAACGCCTCGAGCCTCTGGTGGTAGGTCGTCCCGTGCTTCTCGTCGATTTCGTAGGTGACCGAATGAAGCGCATTGAAGGCGTCCATCCCGACGCATCGCTGAAAGCAAGTGCCGGTGTTCTGGCCGAGCTTCCGCTGCATCATGTTCTGCGCGACGAGGTCCTCCGGGCTCTGGGCGATGTGCAGAAACCGATTGACGCGCTTGCCGGTGAGCGGTGACTCCGCGGTGGCGACCTCGGGCTCGCGAAGGGCGAGATCGTAGGTCTCCGCGACCGCGTTGATCGACGGCCGGATCATTGGATGGTCGACCGGCTCCTCGACCCGTTCGCCGAACAGATAGACCGTGAGGTTTCTGCCGCGCAGGCTCTCGATATAGTCTTGGCCGCTTCGAATGCGTGGGGGCGTATCGCCGTTGCCGAGGGGCATCGCTCCTCCGAGGACCATGACTCTAGCACGGCTGTCAGAGCGGCGCGCCGGTGAGCGCCGCGACGGTTTCTTCGGCGAAAAACCGGCCTTTGTCGTCCCGAGCGACGCGTCCGACCGCCACTTCGTGATCGTGCGTGAAGAAAAGACGCCCGCGCTGCTCGAGAAGTCGCGTCAAGAGGTCGGACTTCTCATCGATGAGCTGCTCCGGATAGCGATCGTATCCCATGGTGATCGGGAGGTGCACCCACGCGCGGCCAGGAACCAGATCGGCCACGAACACCAACGGGCCGTCGTTGCCGGGGATTTCGGTCAGCATCAGGCCCGGCGTGTGGCCTTCGGAAAGCCAAAGGCGGTAGTCAGTGCCGAGCTCTTCGGAGCGATGGCCTTTCACGACTTCGAGCCGGCCGCTTTCTTCGAGCAGCGGCGGGAGCTCGGGAATGAAGGACTTGCGGTCGCGCGCGTGGGGGTGCTTTGCACGCTGCCAAGCATCCCAGCTCACGACGAACGTCGCCTTGGGAAACAAGAGTCGCATCGGCTTTTCGGGGTCGTAGGCGTGAAGCAGGCCGCCGGCGTGGTCGAAGTGAAGGTGTGACAGAACGACGCAGTCGATGTCCTCGTGTGAGAAGCCGGCCGTTTCGAGGTTGTCGAGCAGCACGTGGCGCTCTTCCTGCACGCCGAAACGGTCGCGGAGCTGCGGCGGAAAGAATGCTCCGATGCCGGTTTCGAAAAGGATTCGACGTTCGCCGTCTTCGACCAACAGCGCACGGCAGGCGAGCGGAATGCGGTTCAGCTCGTCCGGCTCGACCCACTTGCGCCACAGGGCGCGCGGTGCGTTTCCGAACATCGCGCCGCCGTCGAGACGCTGGGAGTTGCCGAGAATCGACCAGGCCCGCCGTGTCCGCATGGGTGAAGACTAGCAGGGTCGGTGGGCGGATCGAAGCCAGGCTACTGGCGTATGACGAACACGTTGGCGACGGCATGGCGGACGACGCGCTCGGCGACGCTTCCGATCAGCCAGTGCCCCATTCCGCCCCGCCCATGCGAGCCGACCACGATCAAGTCGACACCGTGTTCTTCCGCGTAGTCGCAGATCGCTCTGGCCGGGGCGTGATCTTCGACCACGGCGAGCTCGACGTCGAGGTCGGGCAGGTGCTCGTCCCTCACTTGGGCGAGCTGCTCGGCGGCTGCTTCTTCATCGGTCTTCGATCGGGGTTCGAGGACGGCCTGCGGGGGGATGAACGCCAGCGGATCCGAGACGTGAAGGAGCGTCACCTTGCTTTGATTCGCCTTCGCCAACTCCGCGACCTTTCGGAGCGCACGTTTCGAGTGCTCGGAGAAGTCGACACATGCGAGGATATGCTTTGCCGTCATGCACGAAACCTATCATCTTTCCCAAATGCTCGGCATGCGACGACTCGGCTTGGCGCTCGGAGCGCTCTTTCTCTTGTTTGCAGCGAATGCATGCAAGAGCTCGCCAAACACCGAGGGCAGAACCGCGGCCTCGGTGAGCAGCGAAGAGGTGGCCCCGAAATCGTCGCGGCCGTCTCGAGGCGAGATCGCGTGCCATCTGCACTCCTGTGCGCCCCCGATGTACTGCAATCGCGACAAAGGCATCTGCGAGAAGCTCCCCTGCACGGACAGCCGGGACTGCCCCTACGGCTACACCTGCAACTTCTCTGAAAACGCTTGCGACTAGGCGCAACCCCGGATGTAAGCATCGCTTACACGGCGCGAGCCCTCATGTAAGCATTGATAACATCGCAAACCACGTCGGTCTCCGCGCGCCGAAACATCCAGAGCTTTCAAAGTGAGCGGCGCTTACACTGCCTGCCGCCTCAAAGTAAGCGCCGGTAACATTCTTTGATAGCCTGCCCTCATGAATGCACGCGAGACCTATCATCACGGAAGCCTCCGGGAGACGTTGCTCGAGGCGGCGTTCGAGACCGTCGATTCGAAGGGGGTCGATGCCGTTCGAATGCGTGCCCTGGCGCGAGCTGCGGGGGTGTCCTCCGCGGCGCCCTTTCGTCACTTCCCAGACAGGCAGGTCCTGCTCGACGCCGTGGCCGCCCGTGCTGCCGAGCAGCTCGATCGCGCCCTCGACGAAGCCGCGGCAGGCTGCGAGGACGCGCTCACGCAGTTCCGCGCCATGACGGTCGCCTACGTTCGGTTTGCGGCGGAGCATCCGGCGCTGTTCGAGCTCGTGCACAGCACCGACGCCGTTCACGGTGGCTTCTTGGGCGAGGTCAACGATGAGCGCAGGCTGAAGTTGATCGCGCTCATCATCGAGGGCCAGAACGCTGGCTTGATTCCGGAGACCGACCCGGAGCTCATCGCGCTCACCAGCGAGGCCCTCACCCACGGCCTCGCCCGAATGTTCGTCGACCGCCACCCGCGCGTCCGCCACCTCTCCTCCGAGGACGCCAGACGACTGGCCCTCACCGCCACGCATCTTCTTCAGACGGGAATCGGGCTGTCCTAAGCAGTCAAAAAGGGAAAAAAGGGGTCAGGCCCCTT
>JBFGKE010000069.1:0-8300 GCA_041576815.1 Polyangiales bacterium | reverse complement strand
CGTCCCTGACGTGTCGTTTCTGATCGACTGGATGATCGCGAGGAACCGCGATCCACAAGATGCCTTCTACCAGCGCATCGATGAGGAAAGCTTTGGAGTCGTCGGCAACTCGTTTGGGGCGTCGACCGCCGTCGGCATGGCAGCTGGTTGGGCGGGCGCCCCAGCAGACCCGAGGGTGAAAGCCATCGTGCCGATTTCGGTGGTGATCGACGGCGAGATGCAGCTCGATGATCGTCCATCACCGTTCGCCGGCTTCAGCGACGAGCAGCTCGCGAGCATCGTCGTGCCAGTCATGTTGATCGGCGGCACCGAGGACGTGAACGTGCCGATCGGCAATCATCAGCTCGCGTTCGACCAAATGGTGAACGCGCCCCGCGTCTACAAGATAGACATCATCGGTGCGAACCATTTCCATTTCGCGGCGGTCTGCACCTTTGGCGACCTTTTACTCGGCCTCGGCTTTGAACAGGAACAGTGGCCCCTTTTCGGGGCGGAAGCCCTCATCGAGCCCTTCAACGCCACCTGTGCGCCGGATGTCTTTCCGATCGAAGAAGCGAGCCGATTGCTTAACCTCTACGTCGTGTCGTTCTTCAGGCGGTTCATGTACGATGACGCCCGGTACGATGGCTTCCTTACGACCGGTTACGCGGATACCGAGCCCGCGATCAACCTGTCAAGAAGGTAGTTTCCCGTTGGGGTACGAGTGGAACGCGATAGTGTCGATCAATGGCGTAGGGATTATGTGCGAGGCCCTCTCGAGCGGGATCAGCTCGACTCCGATCCCTTCATGCAGTTCGAGCGCTGGTTCGAGGAAGCCTGCAAGGACGTGGATGTCGAGCCGAATGCCATGGCGCTGGCGACCGTTGACGACGCCGGAGCACCGGCCGTTCGGATGGTGCTTCTGAAGTTCTACGACCGGAACGGGTTTGTGTTTTTCACCAATCTTGAAAGCCGCAAGGCTCTACACATCGACGCCAATCCGGAAGTCGCGCTCCTGTTCTGGTGGCCCGGGCTAGAAAGGCAGATCGAAATCAATGGGACGGCAGAGCGCATCTCGAACGTCGAAGCCACGAGGTACTTCATGACGCGTCCACGAGGTGCCCAGCTCGGCGCCTGGGCATCTCCGCAATCGCATGTTCTGACTTCACGCAAAGCGCTCGAAATGAAGCTCCAAGAAATGAAGCAAAAGTTTGCCAATCGCGAAGTGCCTCTGCCCTCGTTTTGGGGTGGGTACCGCGTGGTTCCCAAAGCAATCGAGTTCTGGCAGGGGCAGCCCGAGCGGCTTCACGACCGCTTTCAGTACGTGCGTGAGGGAGACGGCTGGCGCATTCAGCGACTCGCTCCGTGACGCCCCTCTGCTCGTGCTCCTCAGGGGTCGCTTTTCTCGTCGGTCATGAGTAAGAGTCTCCGAGGGGTCGGACGCAGGGCGAGCTTTTCGAGATGCGTCACGATTTTTGGGTGCTGCGAGACCAAGCCATGGAACCGATCGGCCGGCATTCGTAGCAGCAAGACATCAGAAGCGGCTTTCACCGTAAACTGGGAGGGCGTCCGCGTGAGCATGGCCTGGTCTCCCAGGGCCTGTCCGAGTTTCAGACGCCCCATCCTCTCACCAGCGGAGCCGAAGGCGGTGAGCTCGCCAATCATGGGGATGTAGAGGCCGTCAACGTGTTTGCCTGCCTCCACGATCGTCGTCCCCTGGTTGGCGCGCCGGACCTCGAACGTGGCGGCGAGCGCTGCTCGGGCCGAAGCGCCAAAGCTCGAAAACATCGGCGAGGTTCTCAGCAAAGTCGAAACCAGACGACGCCCTAGGACCTCGAGCAGAACGTCGTGAAGCGCCGGATACTCGGCGACGAGCTGGTCGAGCAAAAGCGTGCTGATTCGCAGGGCGCGAACTTTGGTCCGCGCGACTGCGTCCCGTTCGTAGCAGACGTGCTTGAGCAGAGAAGAGATGCCGATCACATCGCCCTCAGACAGGATGATCGAGTCTTCCTCCGCTTGCCCCATCAGCTGAATGGAGCCCTCGACGAGTGTGAAAAGGGCATTCGCACCGGTGCCTCTGTCGAACAGCTTCTCGCCCGGGTCGAGATCGACCAAACGCGACTCCTGCACGATTCTCGCCAGGATCGATTGCGGAACCTCAGCAAAGAGGGGCATGGAAGTGAGCTCTGCGAGGCGCTTCGCCGTCGGGCGTTCAGCCGAGCCATCCTCGGCTAGAGGGGGTGGGTCTTGCACTTCCGCATCGGAGATGTGGAGCTCGAGCCTACGACCGCGCGCGGCCGGCGGCAGGGTGAACCTTCGGAGATTAGCAGCGGCTGAGGCGTCTTCGACCAACGGCGGCGCGTCGTCGGCGAGCCGCTTGGCCTGCACCGTCGTTTCGTCGGCCGTGACGACCCTCGACCGTGAGGCCCTGTGGAGCTTTCTGGCAGCGTCGGAGCTCACCCGTTTGAGCACATCCGCGCGCTCCGGTGCGATGGCCACGACGACCTTCGCCATCGCAGCGGCGCGGGCAACGAAACCCTGCTGCGCGTACAGATCGACCGCTTGCTCGTAAGCCTCGACGGCAGCGCCCGGACGCCCGAGACGCTTCAACAGGTCGCCCTTCCGATGGGGCCAGCGCGGTTCGCCAGGCTCCATCGCTTGGAGGGCCTCGTAGTGGCCGAGGGCTTCGCCCAGTCGTTCTTTCTGGAGCGCTCTTCTCAGTTGCTCTCGAAGCTTTCGGCTGCGGCTGCGCGTCACGGCGGCGCGAGCTTAGCATGCTGTGCTCGCTTGGGCCTCGCATGCTATCCGGAAGTAATGGGGGGACCGGCGGTCATTCCGTTCCGCACCAAGCTCACGATCCTCGGTGCGCTTTTGGCGATCGTTCCTCTGACCGTTCTCGGTTTCGTCCTTTTGAACAAGGCGAGCGACACCGTGCGAACGATGACCCGCGAGTATCAGCTCTCGGTCGCCGGCGACCTAGCTCGCACGATCGAGTCGCAGCTTGGAGATGCCGAAAACGGCCTCGAAGCGGTGGGACGCGTGTTGACGAATCTCGAGCTTCCAGAGGCCGTGGCCATCGAGCTCGCACTCAATCTCGTCGCAGCGCACGAGTCGCTCGACCACGTGGGCATCTACGCGCGCAACGGCGGGCTGGTCGACGTGATTCGGGAGGAGGGCTCGACTGCAGCCGATCTTCCGGAGCAACTCTCGGACGACATCCGTGAGGCGGCAGTCTCGGAGAATGTGGTTACCGGGGGCGCTGTACCTGGAACCCCTACCCCGCGGGTGCTCTTGGTCGTCCCAATTCGCTCCGGAGACGTCGTGACCGGCTTCGTCGGGAGCCTCGTCTCGCTCGAGCGCGTGCAGCAGCGCGTCGAGCAGCTGTCGATCGAACGTTTCGAGGGGCTCCCCGGGTCGCTCTACGTCGTCGACTCCGACATGGCGATTTTGGCACACTCGGATCCGGCGCCCTCCAAGATGCTTGCGTCCGCGCGAGGCGCAGGAGCGCTTGCGGGCATTGAAACCGCACAGCTGCCCCTCACGGTGGTGAAGTCCGGCGAGTTCACCAACAGCGACGGTACCGCGATGGTAGGCACCGTGACCGGCCTCGGCTCACGGCCATGGGCCATCGTGACGCAGGTCCCGCGCGACTTCGCGTATGCCTCGCTCGATACCATGCGTCGCGTTCTCATCCTGGTGAGCGTCGCCGCCATCGTCATCGCCCTGTTCGTGGCGTTCGCGGTGGCTCGGCAGATCACCCAACCCATCCAGCAGCTTTCGGCCTTTGCCAATGATCTGGCCGCTCGGCGCTTCGACCGTCGCGTGACGGTCAACACCCGCGACGAACTCGCAGTGCTCGGCGACGTGATGAGCTCTGCCGCCGCGGACTTGCAGGCAAGCGAGGAACGAATTCGAGAAGAGGAAGCAATTCGACGAGACCTTCGGCGGTACCTTCCGGCGGAGCTGGTCAATCGGGTGGTTCGCCGCGAGCAGGACATGGAGCTCGGGGGAGAGCGACGCGAGATCTCGGTCCTGTTTGCAGACGTCGTCGCCTTCACCCCAATTGCCGATTCGCTCCCCGCCGAAGACACGGTAGGCCTTCTCAACGAGTTGTTCACGATCCTGACCGAGATCGTGTTTCGCCACAGAGGCACGGTCGACAAGTTCATCGGAGATTCGGTGATGGCCATTTGGGGTGCACCCGAGGAGCGGCCCGACCATGCCGAGCGTGCAATCCTCGCTGCCGAAGACATGATGCGCTGGCTCGAAGCGGGCAACGAGGGGTGGCGGCGCAAGTTCGGGGTGACTGTGGAGCTAGCGATCGGCATAAACTCGGGCCCGGCGGTAGTTGGCAACGTCGGCTCGGAAACTCGGATGCAGTACACGGCGATCGGCGACGTGGTCAACGTGGCCGCGAGGCTGGAAACGATCGCGCGACCGCAGCAGATCCTGATCACGCAAGCCACCAAGCATGCCGCGGGTGACGGTTTCGAGTACACACCCGTGGGGTCGAGGCAGCTCGTCGGGCGCCAACACCCGGTCACGCTCTTCGAAGTGCGAGTATGATCGAAGGTGCTTCATGATTTCTGGGAGCTTCGCACCAGGTGCCATCATCGCCGGCCGTTTTCGAATCGAACGCCAGATCGGTGTCGGTGGAATGGGTACCGTCTACTCCGCGGAGCAGTTGGGGCTTGGGCGTTCGGTGGCGATCAAGGTCATTTCCGCGCAAGCGGCGGCGAGCCCGCTGGCACGGCGCCGTTTCGAGCGCGAGGCGCGGGTGGCGTCTGCGTTGCGCCATCCAAACGCGGTCGAGATCTACGACTTCGGTTGCCACGAAGACACGATGTATCTGGTCATGGAGCTTCTGCAGGGCGCGAGCCTTCGAACGCTCGTCGACCTCGACCTGCCACCACTCAGCGCACGCCGCGCATGTCAGATCGCGGCAGATGTTGCGAGCGTCTTAGCCTCCGCGGCCGCGATCGGGGCGATGCATCGAGACCTCAAGCCGGAGAACATCATTCTCGACCGGACGGGAGACGAGGAGCGCACGGTCGTCGTCGACTTCGGGCTTGCCTACATTCAGGAGAGCGAAGACAGTGGGCGCGTCACTCGCGAGGGCGAAGGGGTAGGCACCCCGGACTATCTATCTCCGGAGCAGGCTCGGGGTCTGAAGATTACGCCAGCCTGCGACGTCTACTCGCTCGGTTGCGTCCTTTACGAGATGCTCACGTCGAGGCCTCCATTCGACGGCGAAAACGCGGTCATCATGTCCCAACACCTCTTTGTCGCTCCAACGCCGATTCGCGAACGTTTCCCAGAGCTCGAAGTTCCAAATGCTCTGGATGAGCTAGTGCTTCGAATGCTTTCCAAATCGCCCGGTGATCGCCCTTCTGCCCTGGCGGTCTTCGAGGTGCTCCGCTCTTTGGACCCGAGCGCACGGACGAGAAGGGTGCAGTCGGACCGCGGACGGCTTCTCGGCCGCTCCGCACGCATGGTCTCGGAGATTCCAGGGGAGGCACACGCTCGAACGCTCAGCGGTGATCTGTGGCTCGATGTCGATATCAAGATCGCCGTGCGCGGATCGATACCATCCGAGCTCGAAATCGGGCTTGCCGCCAATGGAATTCAGACGGTGCGACTGGACGAGGACGCAGAGCAGATCCCGTTGGGTGTTCTGGCGGTCTTCGCTCCCGGAGCCAGCGAAGCAGCGGTCGGCACGTTAAGCGAGTCAGGGCTTCCGGTGGTGAGTGACTCAGACCCATCTGACATCGATCGGCTCGCGGAAATGCTTCGCGCAGGCGCATCGGAAGTAGTGATTAGGCCCTGCGCACCCGAGGAGGTTGCGCGGAAAGTTTGGCGTGCAGTCCGAAAGGGGTAACGCAGAGTGCTTCGACCAGTTGCGATGATGGTTTCGCTGGGCCTTCTTGTGGTCGGCGTGCCACTTGCGGCGGCCCAATCCGGGGGTGCGAACAAGACGTCCGGCAAGACGTTCGAGTACACGGTTCAACCTGGGGACACCTGCGCACGAATCGCGGAGCGATTCTTCGGCAACAAGCGTCGGTGGGACTTGATTCACGCGAACAACCCGGACATGGGGCCCGCGCCCCACAGACTGGCGCCTGGCTCCGTTTTGATCCTACCGGTGGTGGGAGACGGCCCCGATGCGCGGCTCACCGATGTACGGCGCATCGTGCAAGCGCGAGCCCCGAAGGACCCGGGTTGGGAGCGCGCACGCGCCGGCAAGGAGCTCTACCGTGGATGGCGCGTCAATACGCTCGAGCGAGCCTCTGCGGATGTGACCTTTCAAGATGGGTCGACCGTGCAGATGAGGCAGAACACGCTAATCGTCATTTACGGTGGCGTTTACAGCCCATCGCGGCGTAGAACGACCGAAGCGAGCTTGGAGCGCGGCACCTTGCGGAGCCGGCTCGGTGAGCTTCGCTTGGATGTCAAGACGCCGACCGCGGAGGCGGGCCTGCAGGGTGGCAGCTCCGTCGTCAGCGTAGACGACCAAGGCACGAGCTATCTTTCTCACCACAAGGGCGGCGAGGCCCGCTTCAAGCTCGCAAAAGGCGAGGCGGTCCGCGTGAAGTCGGGGTTCGGTTCCAAAGCCCGCGAGGGCGACCGCCGACCCACCAAGCCGCGACCTCTCCCGCCGGCGCCGAAATGGCGCAGCGATGGTTCGCACAGCTTCACCGGGGTTCGACCGATCGGTGGTTCGATCCAGGCATCGTGGCTTCCGGTCAAGGTGGCGGTCTCCTACCGACTCGAGGTTGCGAGCAGCCGAGACGGAAAAGAAGTCGTCGTGGCGACTTCGGTTCCCTCGACAGTCACGGATTTCGAAATCCATCGGCTTCCTGATGGGGAGTATTTCGCGCGCGTCTCGACGATCGACGGCGAGGGGTTTGAAAGCGCACAGTCCGAGCCGTGGGCGATGACCGTTGGGTCGCTCGAGCTTCAATCCCCCGGCGAGGAAGCCGGCCGCGAGGAGCTCGCCAGGTCTGAGGTTTCTGACGAACCGCCACCGACTCCGACAGTCCTTCTTGGAACTAGGGTCGTCTCCCCCGACGGCTTTCGGTGTGGCACGGACCAACGCGGGAAGGCCGCCTCGTTCGTGTTGGCCGAAGCGGGTTCCTACCAGCTGAGTTGCGTCGGAAGCGATGGCGCGGTCTCGCCCAAGGTCGAAGTGATGGTCGTTGCGCCGTCGATGAAGTTGATCGAGCCAACAGTCGTTACGCCTATCGTCCGGGAAGCCGAGCCGCGGCGCGTGACCGTCGCGCTACAAAGCGAGCTGCCTGTGCCCGAAGACGCGCGGTTTCGGGTTCCCGCAGGAGTCACGCTTCGCGAGGTTTCCAAAAACGGTGACACGAGGACGTTGGAGCTGAGCGCGGCCCAGGAGAGCCCCGACGAGTTCGCGCTCGAGTTGGTTACCGGCCCTGAAAACGCCGAGACCGTCCTTGCCTCGGTCGAGCTCCAGGTGGCGGAGCCAGAAAAGCTCGACTTTGCGCCAAACGAGGCGCTCGCTTTGACCCTCTCGCCCGATTTGATCGGCCTCGCCAACGATCGACGTGAGGGCTCCGGCGCTTTCTCGACGATTGCATACGTCGGTGACCCTGGCCCCAACGACGGCTACTGGCGACTGAGCCTCGGCGCCGAGATCGCGCCTGTTCGAAGGCTGCGTCTGGGCCTCGCGATCCCAATCGATCTGCACACCTCGGGGGCAGCCCCCACACAAAGCGGAGACCAAGACATTCTCGCATGGACCGGATACCAAATACTCGCGAGGGACGATTTCTCGGTCGACGCAGAGCTGAGTGTCTGGTTTCCAACCGGCGATCGATCCGGAAGCATCGGGCGGACGCGCTTCGTCCCGACGTTTGCGACTTCGTACGTGTTCAACCAGCGTTGGCTCTTCCGCACGCGACAAGGAGCAATTCTCGCGACGTCGTCGGGCGGCCCGTTTTTCTGGACATCCGCCTATGGCCTAGACATCAAAGTGGTTCGACTGTTCGCGATCAGTGGCGAGCTCGACGTTTTTCTCGGGCGATCCAGCGGTCAGGTGGTAACCGGGGTCGGTGGCGGCCCGGGGCTCAGCCTCCTGCTCGGTCCGGCCAGGATCTATTTCGCTGCCCGTTTTTCCGCCACCGACGACTTCGAGTCATCGATCGGCAAGTACACGCTGACCACCGGTTTGCGAGTCGCGTTCCGGTAGACACCTCGAGAGGCACGCCCTCAGAGGCCGGTGCACTCGTCGAGGCTAGGGCAGTTTTCGAGGGCGCATTGGGCGCACTCGGGAGAGCCCGGGTCTGCCGCGCAGGGCT
>JBFGKE010000068.1:0-9431 GCA_041576815.1 Polyangiales bacterium | reverse complement strand
TCGTCGAACCACGCGGGATCTTCCTCGAGCAACGCGAGGCCGCGCTCGATGAAGTCTTCCCAACGCATCAGCCGGTCGTCCTCGTAGTTGCGTGTGCCTTTGGGGTCGAAGACGATCACTTGTTTGACCGTCGGCGTATCGTCGCGGCACGCAATTGCCTTGTCGACCTGCTCTTGGTCCTCGCAGAAGAGCACCACGGATTGGCTGTGATCGAGAATGTACGCGACGTCCGATGGTGGATTGGTTTGATAAATCCCGACGGCGCGCGCGCCGATGCCTTGTGCGCCGAGGTCCGCGTAGAGCCACTCGGGACGATTTTCAGACAGGATCGAAACGTGATCGCCGGGTCGTACGCCGAGCTCCGCTAGCATCCGGCCGCACGCGCTCGCGTATCTGTAGTACTCGGCCCAAGAGATCGGATTCCATATTCCGAGGTCTTTGTCACGAAGCGCGACCGCGTCCGGCCGCGATGCGGCCCATGCCTTCAAGCAACCCGCGAGCGTCTTTGCGGGAGGCGTCATGCGACCCCTTCTCCGCCGACATAGGCGCGAAGGACCTCGGGATGCACTCTCACCTCGTCCGGTGTGCCAGTCGCGATCTCACGGCCGAAATCGAGCACGCTGACGGTGTCCGCCAGGTCGAGCACCAGATGGAGATCGTGCTCGATCAAGATCTGAGTCACCCCGAGGTCGTCCTTGATGTCCAGGATGTAGCGGGCCATGTCCTCGGTTTCTTCTTGGTTGAGGCCGGCCGCTGGCTCGTCGAGCAGCAACAGCTTCGGCTCCATTGCAAGCGCACGGCCAAGCTCGACCCGCTTGAGGACACCGTACGGCAAGACGCCCGCAAACTGATTGCGGTAGCGCTCGAGGTCGAGGAAGTCGATCAGCTTTTCGACGGCCTCGCGGTGCCGCACCTCTTCGGCTCGTGCCGAGCGGTTCCAAAATAGGTCGTCCCACCAGCGGCTGCGATAGCAGTGATGGCGGCCAATCATCATGTTGGCGAGCACGGTCAGATGATCGTAGAGCGCCAGGTTTTGGAACATCCGGGCGATGCCCATGCGTGCGCGGTCCGTCGTGCTCGTCGCAAGCAAGTCGTTGCCTCCGAAGCGGATCGCTCCCTCCTGCGGCCGATAAAGGCCGCTGATGCAGTTGAAGAGGGAGGTTTTACCGGCTCCATTCGGTCCGATGACCGCGATGAGCTGGCCTTCGTCGACCGAAAGGGACACGTGCTCGAGGGCCGTCACACCCGCGAACCGTAAGGTGATCGCGTCGACGTCGAGCATCACGAAAGCCACCTCTTTCGACGCCTGTAGTGCTTGACGTCGCGGTACGACCGGCGCGCCTCGCCCCCCATGCCGAGATAGAACTCCTGCACATCGGCATCTTCCTTGAGCGCGTCAGCCGTTCCGTCGAGCACGATTTTTCCCGTTTCCAGCACATAGGCATGGTCGGCGAGCTCGAGCGCCACCCCAGCGTTCTGCTCGACGAGAAGAATCGACACCCCTTCTTTGTTGATCTCGCGGATTAGCTTGGCGACGTCTTCGACGATCCGCGGGGCTAGGCCGAGCGACGGCTCGTCGAGGAGCAAGAGCCGCGGCCGCGACATGAGCGCTCGAGCAATTGCCAGCATTTGTTGCTCGCCTCCCGAGAGATATCCGGCAGCCTGGCGCCTGCGATTGCTGAGAATTGGAAAGCGTCCGAGAAATTTTTCCAAGTTGTCGCGCACCTGCTCCCGCGGAGCCGTGACCGCGCCCGCGAGCAGATTCTCCTCCACGCTGAGCTCTGCAAAGACACGGCGCCCCTCCATGACTTGGGCGACGCCCATTCGCACGATGGCGTCCGCCCGGCGTCCGACCAAAGAAAGGCCCTCGAGCTCGATCACGCCCTTGGTCACCTCGCCCTCGTGGATGTCGAGAAGGCCCGTGATCGCGCGCAGGGTCGTGGTCTTGCCAGCGCCGTTCGGACCGAGGAGTGCGACGATGCCGCCCATCGGCACCTCGAGACTGACTCCGCGAAGGACGCGCACGACACCGTGGTACACGGTCTCGACGTTACCGAGCCGAAGCAGCGGTTGGTTTGTCGCCTCCGTCACCTCGCAGGCGCTGCATACGGCGCAACCTCGGTCCACGACTTCTTTTCGAAGTCTGGTTTGAGGATCCGCGTTTTTGTGCCGACGACGTAGGGGTCACCGGTCAGATCGATGGGCTCGATCATTCCATTGACGTCCCAGTCTTTTAGGCTCTTGACCTGCGCCATGTACCCCTTGCGCGTGATGTCGCCCGCTTCGATGGCGCGACGCGCCGCTTCGAGCTGGGTCAACCCTTGGATGTAGCTTGCAAGCACGTAAAAATCCGGTTTGCCCATGTCTTTGCCGTAGGTGTCCCAAGCCGCGAGAAACTCCTTCATGCCCGGCACATCTTCTCCCCAGTACGGAATACCGTTCGCCTGCACGTAGTTGGCAAAGACCGCGCTTGGAATCACGTCGGGCGAGAAGAAGGCGTCGATCCACGCAGGCGTGTTGCCCACCCACTTCGGCATGTACTTCATCTGCGCGGCAGTGCCGAGCACGGGACCCGTCGCCGAGGGCAGTACGGTGAGCATCACGTGTGTCGCTCCCGCATCCTTGAGCCCCGTGATGACCGCCGCGACGTCCTTTTGGCCGGGCGCAACCGTCTGCTCGGTGACGATTTTCACGCCATGCCGTGCGGCCGCCGCCTTCCAGCCCTTGAGACCATCTTCGCCGTAGTCGTCCTTTTGGTACACGATGCCGGCCTTGATTCCACCGGCACCTCCTTCGGCTTTCACGAAGTAGTCCATCGCGCGTTCGGCTTCGACCGCGTAGTCCGGGGCCAGTGGGGGCGTGTGCTGATGCTGGGCCATCGCAGAGGACAACGAAGCCGGGAATGCCATCGCACCGTCGCGCTCGAGCATCTGGCGCAGCGGCAACGTGTTCGGAGTGCCGAAGCTCGTGCCGAAGAACAGAACGTCGTCTTTTATTTCGTTGTACGCCTGCACCGACTTTTGCGGGTTGTATCCATGGTCGCGCTCGACGAGCTCGACCTTCCACCCCTCCGGGAGCAAGCCAGAATTGCCCGCATTCACACGGGCGGCGGCCAGCCGCTTACCGACGGCAAACGGCTTGCCGATGCCGGCGGCGGGCCCGCTTTCATCGTTGAGCGTCCCTATCCTGATCACCTTTGCGCTCACGTCCACGCCCTTGTCCGCCTTCAGCGCGGAGGCTTCGGGCGCGGCGTCCGTCGCAGGAGCCTTACTCTTGCAGCCAGTGAGAGTGATGCACGCAACGATGAGCGCCAATCGCAGAAACAGAGTCATGAGCTTCTCCTCGAATGGGCCGAGACTACCGTCGTGAATGCTCCGCGACAATAGGCTAGGATGCACCCGAGGAGCGCGATGGCCGCTGCTGACGAAGATCTGCTCGGGTTCGTGTACAAGGCGTTGGACCGCGGCTCGTCTCGGAGCGAGATTCGGGCGGCTCTCGGGCACGCCGGATGGTCCAACGACGACATCGAAAAAGCGCTTGCAGCGTACGCGGATGTCGACTTTCCAATCCCCGTTCCGCGTCCACGGCCATATGTCTCGGCGCGAGACGCGTTCATTTACTTGGTGATCTTCACGACGCTCGCGGTCAGCGCGTTTCACTTTGGAAGCCTTCTCTTCGAGCTGATCGATCGGGCGTTGCCAGACCCCCTCGATGAAGGGGGCGCGGAATACAGCGTGAATGCCGTTCGGCAGGCGATCGCCGCGCTGGTGGTTGCTTTCCCAATTTACGTCGTCTTGTCGTACCGGGTGAACGCCGCGCTGCGGCGCGACCCCACCAAGCGCGCGTCGAAGGTCAGAAAGTGGCTGACCTACATGACGCTCTTCATCGCCGCGGCGGTGCTCGTGGGAGACCTCACTGCGGTCATCTACAGCCTTCTTTCCGGCGAGCTGACGACCCGGTTCATTTTGAAAGCGCTCACAGTCGTTTTGGTCGCAGGCCTCATCTTTGGTTACTACCTTTGGGACCTGCGCGAAGACAACGAGTCCGCATGACTAGGGACGGTTCCGTCCGCCTGCTCGTGCTGGCTGTTTCGACGGCTGTTGCGGCGGCCGTCGTCGCTGGGCTGATCGTCGTCGGATCGCCCGGTGAAGCCCGGCTTCAAAAGCTCGATCGCAAGCGTGTCTCGGATCTCTACTCGATCATCGACGCCGTGAACCTCTATTGGACGCGCCAACGGTCACTCCCGCCCGATTTGGACGCGTTGGCGGTGGAAACCTTCTTCGACGAAGAGCGCGACCCGGAGACGGCGTCACCCTACGTCTATCGCGTGCTCGACTCGGACCGGTACGAAGTGTGCGCAACGTTTTCGACCGGGTGCGGTCCGCCGCAGGACCGCTGCTGGGACTGGCGGCACAGCGGTCGGGCCGAGATCGACGCGCACGGCGCGGGGGAGCAGTGCTTTTCGCTCACGCCTCGGGTGATCGAAGGCCATCGACGGCCCTAGCTGGAAGATTTCTTTGCACAGATCCGCTGGCGCACCGAGGGTCTCGGCGTTTCATGAAACCCGTGCTCGTAGGCGACGACGTCCATCCCACGAGAAAAGGCCTCGAGGAGCTCGCCCTTCCGGAGAAGGAAGGCCGGATTCGTCGGTCGGCCGTAGCGCTCATTGCCCTCGGCAAACGTGTCGTAGATCAGGATGCCGTCTTGGGCGACAGAGTCTACCAGGCGGCTGAGCAGAGGGCGGTGCAGGTAGTTGACGACGACGATCCCGTCGAAGCGGCAGCCCGAAAAAGGCCAGGGCGCATTCTCGAGATCGGCTTCGACGATCTCGATGCCATCGTGATCTTCGAGGTCGGCGAGACGTGAGACGTCGACGTCGACGGTCGTCACGCGATAGCCTTGGCGCGCCAAGTAGCGCGCATGACGCCCGCTCCCCGCCGCGACATCGAGAACCGATCCCCCTGCGACGACCATCGGTGCGAACCGCTCCACCCACGCGGATGGAGCGTCAGCAGCGTCGTGAATGACGGCCACACACGTGAGCTTTGCACTGCGCGGTTAGCGAAGACAGTAAGCCGTCGAAAAAAAGGGGACTGTCCCCTTTTTTGCCGGTAGCCTTTGGGCGATGTGGCGGTGGGCGGCTCCGGTGGTGCTGGCTTTTGCCGTCGGGGCCGTCGTGCTCGACGCGGGTTTCGTGTATGACGACCCGTCCGCGCTGATCGAAAACCCGGTAGTCCGTGGCGAGGTGCCGGTCTTCGAAGCGTTCCGCAGGGACTTCTGGGGGCGGCCCGCGAGTCACGGCTTCACGACCTACCGGCCGCTCATGCCGGTCGTCTGGGCTCTCGTCTGGAGCGCGTTCCCCGAAAATCCCCTCCCGTTTCATCTCCTCAGCGCGTTGCTGCACGCCCTGGCGGCCGGGATGGGTATGCTGCTCGCCTATCGCCTGCGTCGGTCCGTGAGCTCGGCGGCGGCGACCGGCACGCTGTTTGCGCTCCATCCGCTCAACGCCGAGACGGTGGGCGCGATCGTGGCGCACGCGGACCTGCTGTCTTTGGCTCTCGTGCTTGGCGCCTGCGTTCTTGCGCTTCGACCCGCGAACGTTCGCGTGGGTATCGAGTGCGCGCTGGTGCTCTTGCTCGCCTCGCTGGTCAAAGAGTCCGCGATCGTCTTTGCGCCGCTCGTCGCTCTGCTGCTCCTCGCGAGGCCATCGGAAGCACCGACGCGCTTGCTGCCCGTGCTCCCCGTCGCCGTGGTCGCTGGGGCGGTGATCGCGCTTCAGCTCAGCCTTCCGAGGGCCGCGGGCATCCGCATGATCACGAGCAACCTCGCGCACGAGGCCGAGGGCGGCATGCGCATCTGGCTAGGGCTCTACAACGTGGGACGCTGCCTGCTGAAAACGGTTTGGCCTTGGCCCATGGTGCCGAATCACGGCTACGCCGTGGTCGAGCTTCAGGCCGGCGTGCTGGCTCCCTATGCCGCGCTAGGGGGCATTCTCTTGGTCGTGGGCATCGCGGCTGGCGTTTGGGCCGTCCGCCGGCGCAGCCGGTTTTGGATCGCTTCGCTCTCCCTTCTCTACGCGCCTGCGCTCCTCCAATCGCACTGGTTCGTGCCCTTGATCACCGACCTCGCCGAGCGCCTGCTCTATCCGGCCACACTCGGCGCCTCGATGATCGCTACAGTCGTCGCGTTCCACATCTTCGAAAAACCGATGGCGCGTGCCGTGGCGGTCGCCTCCCTGGGCGTGTTGTTCGCCGCAAGCAGCCTCCCCGCCCGGCGCGCCTGGGTCAGCGAGGACTCTCTTTGGACCTACGCGATCCACGCCGAGCCGCGCTCCGCGCTTCACCAACACAACGCCTCGAACACCTTTTTCCGTGCCGACGCGGTCGATGAAGGCGCCTACCACCGCCTCGTTTACGTCTATCTTCTGAATCGGTCCCCTGAGCCGGTGCAATGGGACGCGCTCGAGCAAGCGCGCGACATGTCTGCGACGGAGGGCTTCGTCGAGCTCCCCGCGATGCTCGACGCGAAAGATCCTTGCCCACTCGTTCGCGTTTTTGCCGCCGAAGCAAAGCGCTACGAGCCACTCCACGCCTTCGTCATGAAGCGGTGGAGAGCCCGCTACCCACGCTGTCTTTAGTGAAGCTGCGAGCGAAGGTTGCGAACCTCGTTCATGGGTCTCCTCTTGAGGACATGGCTCGACATGGCCCTGGAAAAAAATCAGCGCTGGGTGTCAGATTCTCGGGCCCCTGCTCGACAGGACCGCGTGCCCGCAACGAAAGGAGCCCTCATGAGTTACGATCACGGCAGATTCGTTTGGTTCGAGTTGCACACCAAAGACCCGGACCGAGCAACCTCGTTCTATCCCGAGACCCTGCCTTGGCGCATCGCGCCCGCGCCGATGCAGGATGGCTCTCACTATACGATGATTCACGCCGGTGAGAGCCCGGTCGGCGGCGTCATCACGCCGCAGGCGGACGTTCCCACCGCGTGGGTCAGCTACGTTTCAGTTGATGACGTCGACGCGACGGCAAAGAAAGTCGTCGCTGCGGGCGGCCAGACTTGCATGGACGCGTTCGACATGCCCGGCGTTGGCCGCATGCAGCCCGTGAGCGACCCGCACGGCGGCATGTTCTGTCTCTTCAAGGGCGAGAGCGGGGACGCGCCGCCCGCCGAAGGTCCGGGCACGTTCCATTGGAACGAGCTCTGGACCCAAAACCCGAAGGCGTCGCTCGAGTTCTACGAAAGCGTGCTTGGGTACACGCACGACGAGATGGCGATGCCAAATGGGACGTACTACGTGTTCAAGGACGGCGACAAGCCGCGCGGCGGCATGCTCCAGGCGCCGAGCTCGGACATTCCCACCATGTGGCTTCAATACGTGACCGTCGACGACTGCGACGCGACGCTCGAACGGGCGAAGCAAAACGGGGCGACGGTCGTTGCGGAGCCAGTCGATGCGGAGGGTGTCGGCCGCTTCGCGATCCTTCGCGACCCGATCGGCGGCATGATCGGCGTGATCAAGCCCGCGAACGCCTAGCTGCCGCAGCGCGTTCGCGAGCGCTAGGCCTCGCTCGTCATGATGAAGAGCGGTAACTCGCCGAAGGCCGTGTACTTCGGCCGGAGGCGGTCGATGTTGTAATACTTCTCCACGTCGACGACCTTTTTGGTGCCCATGATCGCTTCCATCGGGACGTTCCCGTAGCGGCCGTTGTGAACGGAAACCAAGCGCCCCGACTGACCCGTGTCGATCAGGTCCAATGCGAGGTTGCCGAACGCCATGGGAACGATCGAATCGAGAGCGTCCGGATCGCCGCACCGAACGAGATAGCCGAGGCGCTGGCTGATTACGTTGACTTTGCGACCATCGTTGAAGCGAGGCGACAGCTCTTTGAGCGCATTGGCGACACGATCTCCAATGCCACCGAGCTTTTTGTGGCCGAACATGTCCGCTTCCTCGGACTCGAACGACATCGACGAATCACCAGAGATCTGCGCGCCCTCCGACACCAGCACGACCGAGTAGCTGCTCGGGTTTCGCTTGCGGTCGTACACCATGAGCTCCGTCAGTCGCTCGATGTCGAAGTGATGCTCGGGAATGATGCACCGGTTCGCTGCGCCGGCCATGGTCGGAAGCAGCGCCGTGTAGCCCGCGTAGCGTCCAAACACCTCGATGACGAGGAAACGCTCGTGCGAGCCGGCGGACGTGCGGAGCTGATGCGTGAGCTCGATCGTCCGGGTCACGCAGGTACTGAACCCGATGCAGTAGTCCGTCCCGGGCACGTCGTTGTCCATGGTCTTCGGGATCGCCACTACCGGAACACCCTGCTTGTGAAGGTGCGCGCCGTAACTCAGCGTGTCATCGCCGCCAATCGGAATGAGGCAATCGATACCGAGGAAGTCGAGGTTCTTCAGCACCGCATCCGTGATGTCGTTGACGTCGTCGTTGTACCGGTCCCGGAGATGCGGCGGGACCAACTCTTTTGGAAGGTGGCTTGGCCGTGTTCGGGAGCTGTGCAGGAACGTTCCGCCGGTTCGTCCCGCTCTGTTCACCACCTCCTCGGTCAGCTCCGTCACCTGCTGGCTGTTGTCCGCATCTTTGTCCGGCACGACCTCGACCAAGCCGGCCCAGCCGCGCCGAATGCCGACCACGCGATGCCCTTCGCGCTGCGCCCGAATCGTCACGGCGCGAATCGCGGGGTTCAACCCCGGTACGTCGCCACCGCCAGTGAGAATACCGATCGTGGACTTCATGCGCGGACTGTAGCGCATGCAAAACGGCGAGCTAGAGCAATCCTACTGGGCGGTTGCGGAGTTTCGCTTCGTGACGGGGACTCGTAGCTGCTGAAGGTGACCCAATGTCTCGAGCTTGGTTTTCCAGCCTTTCGCCGGGATCGCGAACATCGAATCCACCAGCTCTGGGACGAATAGAATCGGGTCAGCCTCCGAGTTGTAGCCGAGCTGCAGGAGCGCCTGCTTTTCGAAGAGGCGACACCGCTTGTCGCAGCAGTGAAACGGCTCGATCACATGATAGAAACCTTCGGGGGGAAGGGGCTGCAGAAAGCGAACGAGCCCGGGCTCTTCTACGGTCTGGCCTTTGTCCTCGAACTCTGCGCGATTGTAGTGCCATTGCTTGGGGAGGTAAACGCCGGGCCCCGGATCGCCGTGGTTGTGGAAATAGACGAGCCGGCCTGCCTCGATGGCGCCGATCGGCCCCGTCGTTCGATACAACCCACACGGCGGTAGCTGCATGACGAAGACCTAGACCAAGCCGGGGATGTGAGCAATCACGAGCTCACCAAGTCCCATAGGGGGTCGCGACCAAGCTCGAATTGAAGTAGCGCGGGTCGCCGGTGACCTCTTCTCCGACCCAATCTGGAATCTCGATCTCCTCGTCTTCGGTCTCGAGCTCGACCTCTGCGATGACCAGGCCG
>JBFGKE010000067.1:0-9918 GCA_041576815.1 Polyangiales bacterium | reverse complement strand
TCCCAGCCAGCAAGCCGCCAACCGCGAAAAAGGTGCCTGACCCCTTTTTTTCGCGCTCGTCGCGACATTGACGTCGATGTTTGCTAACTAATAGTCAGTGACTGACTGGCGGTCAGTTCAGTTACGGAGGGCGAGCGGTGGCAGTTGCAGCACGTAGGGAACGCGAGCGTGAGGCGCGGCGGGAAGCGATTCTCGACGCGGCCCAGGTTTTGGTCGCAAGCGAGGGGTATCACGGGCTTCGCATGGATGCGGTCGCGGAGGCCGCGGAGCTCAGCAAGGGGACGCTCTACCTCTATTTCGAGAACAAAGACGCGCTGTGCGCGGCGGTGGCGACGCGACTGATCGACACCCTGATCCCATCGATTCAAAGCCGCATCGCGAACACGACGACGGGCCTCGAGGCCGTCAAGCAACTCCTCGAAACCTACTGCGAGTTCACCCACGACAAGCCGCAGCACTTCCGGTTTGCCCTCGCGTGGCTCAGTGCCGGCGAGCGCATGGATGACTCGACCGAGTCGTTTCAAATCTACCGTGGCCGCGTCGACCACATGCTCTCGCTCGTCGTTAGCGCCATCGTCCGCGGCCAGGCCGATGGAAGCATCCGCAAGGACATCGACCCCCTACCCCAGGCGCTCCAGGTCTGGACGAGCTTCCTCGGCGTGATCCTTGTCGGCCTCAACAAGGAGGCCATGTCGCAGCGAATCACTGCACCTGTGGACTTGGACCAACTCGTGCCCCTACACCTCGACTCGGTGGTCCGGGCACTCGCGAGCGAAGGGGCTTCCTGATGCGAGGCGCAATCATCGTTTTGTGGGTGTCGGTGCTGGCAGCCGGCTGCAACTACAGGAAGACCACGAACATCGAGCCGATCATCCCGGTGCCGGAGACCTACTCCGAGGGCAAGGAAGTGCCGCCGCCCCCCGAGGCCGCCGAGAAGAAGCAAGTCGAGCCCGTCCGCGACGTACGCTGGTGGCGCACCTTCGATGATCGGACGTTGACCTCGCTCATCGAAGAGGCCCTCCGACGAAACCAGAGCGTGCGGGCCGGCTGGGCGCGGGTCAGGCAAGCTCGCTACATCGCCAATCAAGTCAGGGCCGCTCGAATGCCTCAGATCGGCTTTGACGCCAGCTATTCCCTGGGCAAGGAGATCCAGGTCTTCGGCGAGTTCGAGTTTCAAAACGCCGCCGGGTCGCTTCCGATCTCGTACGAAGTCGATGTCTTTGCCCGGCGCGCTCGTGAGCACCAGGGCGCCAAGCTCGATGCAGAAGCAGCACGCCTCGATCAAGAAGCGCTGGCCATCACGATTTCTGCGGAGGTTGCGGAAGCCTGGTTCGACTCGATCAACGCCCGCATCGAGGTCGCGGTCGTCTCGGAGCAACTCGAAACGGACCTGAAGTTCCTCGAGCTGGTCGAGCTGCGGTACCGAGAGGGGCTCAACTCCGCGGTCGACGTGCATCAGCAGCGCCAGCGCGTCGCAAGTCAGCGCGCCCTGCTCGCTTTGGCGGAGGGCCAGATCGACCTGACCGACCAGCGTCTTTCCGTCTTGCTCGGGGAGGCCCCAGGGCGACCCTTCCCCGTCGAGGGCAAGGTGCTGCCCGACATCGGACCAACCCCCGACATCGAGGCCCCCGCGAGCCTCCTCGAAGCGCGTCCCGACATCAAGGCGATTCAAAAACGCGTCAACGCCGAGGACCGCCGCGTCGCCGCGGCCGTCGGCGCGCGCCTGCCGGTGATCACGATCGGCTTTACACCGGGGTACAAGTGGCTCCAATTCGAGGGGGACCAATTCCAGACGGATCCCATCACCGGCGATCGGATCCTCGATCCGGTAACCGGATTGCCTATCATCGTCAGGCAGTCGAGCACGGCCAACGGTTTCGTTTGGCAAGCGGGTGCCCAGCTCACGGTCCCCCTTTTCGACGGCATCGCTGGCTGGTCCGCGATCAAGGCCCAGCGCGCCGTGCTCGCCCAGCTCATGGAGCAATACGCCGAGATCATCCTCGCCGGCCTCGTCGAAGTCGAAAGCACGCTCGTGCTCGAGCGGCAAGAGCGCCTTCGCATTCAATACCTCGAAGACGAGTTTCGGCTCGCCAACATCACGCTCGAAGCAACGCGCGATCGTTACCGCGCCGGCCTCAGCGACTTCTTGCCCGTGTTGACGGCGCTCGCGACGCGTCAGCGTTCGGAGCTGCAGCTCGTCGCGGCCCGGCGTCAGCTCGTCTCCTATCGCGTGCAGCTCTACCGCGCGCTCGGCGGCGCCTGGCCTGAAGAGTTTGGAGACCCCGAGAATGACTAAGCGAAGCGAGAAACGCCTCAAGTGGGCGCTTTCGATTGGCGTGCTCGTCGCAGCGGCGGCCGTTGCGATCCTCCTGGTCGCGACCAAAGCCGAGCCGCCGCGCGCGGAAAAGCCGCTCGAAGGCACGCTGGTCGACGTCATTCGCGTGGGCAACAGCCGTCACGAGGTCGACCTCCACGCCAAAGGCACCGTGGTCCCCGCCAAGGAGATCACGCTTCAGGCCGAAGTCGGTGGTCGCGTGGTCTGGCAGAGCCCCGAGCTGGTCGCGGGCGGCCGGTTCGAAGAAGGCGAGCCCATCCTGCGCATCGACCCGCGCGACTACAGGCTCGCCGTCGAGTCGTTCCGGGCCGAGGTCCGGCGCGCCAGGCTCGACCTCACGCTCGAGAGGCGCCGCGCCGAGGTCGCCAAGCGCGAGTGGAGCTCCTTCGGTGAAATGGACGCGTCCGACGAGCAGCGCGCCCTCGCCCAGCGCGAGCCGCAGCTCGAGGCGGCGCGCCTGGCCCTCAAAGCCGCCGAAAGCGCGCTCAAGAAAGCCGAGCTCGACCTCGCTCGCGCCACCCTGCGCGCACCCTTCAACGCGATGGTGGTCGAGGAGCACGTCGACTTGGGCCAGCTTCTCAGCCCGCAAACCACGGTCGCGCGCCTGGTCGGCACCGACGAGTACCACGTGCAGGTCTCGGTCCCGGTCAACACGCTCCGAACGATTCGCGCGCGCACGGAGGATGCGCCCGGCTCGCCTGCGACCATCACGCAGCACGTGGGCCCGGGCACCATCGAGCGCCAGGGCGAGGTGATCCGCCAGCTCCCCGACCTCGACCCGGGCGGCGCGATGGCGCGCATCCTGGTCCGCATCCAAGACCCGCTCGGCGAGGACGGCGAGCTTCCACTGCTGCTCGGCTCCTTCGTGGATGTCGCCACGTCCGCGCAGCCGATCGAGAACGCGATCCGCGTTCCGCGCATAGCGCTCCGCAACGGTCGCAGCGTCTACGTGATGAATGACCGGAACCTCCTCGAAATCCGCGAGGTCGAGATAGGTTGGGCCGAGCCCGACGCGGTGCTCGTGGTCTCGGGCCTCGAACCGAACGAGCGCGTGATCGTCAGCCGCATCGCCACCCCGATCCCGAACATGCTTCTTCGCACCTCGGAGGAAGCCCCCGATGCCCAGGCCGTCGAGCCCGAGCCTGGCGAGCCGGCTGCCCAAGCCACGCCATGACGGACGACACCGAACAATTCGATCCCGAGACGGCGCGCGGACCCATCGCCTGGATGGCCAAAAACGGCGTCGCGGCCAACGTGCTCATGCTCGTGCTGATCGTCGGCGGCCTGGTGACGCTGGCCGCCGGCATCAAGCAGGAGGTGTTCCCCGAAGTCGAGATGGACATCGTCTCGGTCCAGGTGGTGTACCCGGGCGCGAGCCCCGCCGAGGTCGAGCAGGCGGTCGTCCTCGCGGTCGAGGAGGCCGTCCGTGGCGTCGACGGCGTGAAGAAGGTCACCTCCAACGCGATGGAGGGCATGGGGACCGTCAACGTCGAGCTCTTGCTCGGCGCCGATCAAGACCGCGCCCTCAACGACGTGAAGAGCGCCATCGATCGCATCACGTCGTTCCCCGAGGACGTCGAGCGGCCCACGGTGAGCCTGATCTCGAACCGCCAACAGGTGATTTCGCTGGTGCTCTACGGCGACGTCGACGAGGCCACCCTTCGCGCCGTCGCCGAAAACAGCCGGCGCGAGCTCCTTCGCGACCCCCGCATCACCTTCGTCGAGCTCTCGGGCATCCGCCCGCTGGAGATCAGCATCGAAGTCCCGCAGGCCGAGCTTCGAAAGCACGGTCTGACGCTCGACGAAGTCGCTGCTCGGGTTCGGGCCGCGTCGGTCGAGCTGCCGGGCGGGGGTGTCAAGACCAACGCCGGCGAAGTGCTTCTCCGCACCACCGAGCGCCGCGACCGAGGCGTCGAGTTCGGCAACATCATCGTCCGAAGCCCACCGGACGGCTCGCAGGTGCGCGTGCGCGACATCGCCACCGTCAAAGACGGCTTCCGCGAAATCGACAAAGAGGCGACGTACAACGGCAAGCGCGCGGTGATGATCAACGTGTTCCGGGTGGGGAACGAAACCCCACTCACCGTCTCCGGCGCCGCGCGCGAATACCTCGAGACGCTGCAAGGGCAACTGCCCGAAGGGCTCTACGCTGCAAGCTGGTTCGACACCGCGGAGATGTACGAAGGCCGCCTTTCGCTCCTGATCAGCAACGCGCGCATCGGTCTCATCTTGGTGTTGCTGACGCTCGGCCTCTTCCTCGAAGGGCGCCTCGCGTTTTGGGTCACGCTCGGCATTCCGATTTCGTTCTGCGGCTCACTGCTCTTTTTCCCGGCCGTCGACGTGTCGATCAACATGATCTCGCTGTTCGCGTTCATCATCACGTTGGGCATGGTCGTCGATGACGCCATCGTGGTCGGCGAGTCGGTGTACAAGCTACGCACCGAGGGCAAAGACCGGCTCGAGGCGGCGATCCTGGGCGCCCGAGAGGTTTCACAGCCGGTCATCTTCGCGATTCTCACGAGCTGCTTTGCCTTTGCACCGATGCTCGCGGTGCCCGGCGTGATGGGCAAGTTCTTCCGCGTGGTGCCAATCGTCGTGATCGCCGTGCTGATGATCTCGCTCGTGGAGTCGCTGTTGATTCTGCCGGCCCACCTCGCGCACCCGATGCCGTGGTGGCTGCGGGTGATCCTGTCCCCTTATCTCTGGATCATGCGCATCCTCGGCAAGCTCGACATGCCGCATCGACTCCAGCACCACATTCAGCACACTTACGTGCCGGTGCTCGAAAAGGCGCTCCGGTGGCGTTACTTCACCATCGTCGCGGGCGTCGCGATCCTCGTCGCCACCATGGGGTACGTCGCGGGGCGTATGGGCTTCACGTTCCTGCCCAAGGTCGAGGGCGACCTGATCACCGCGCACCTGAAGATGCCCGTCGGCACGCCCGTGTCGCAAACCGAAAAGATCGCCAATCGCATCGCCGGCGTCGCGCAGTCGATCCTGGATGCAGAAGACGCCAAGCGCGAGGACGGCTCGACCATCTCTCGAGGTCTTTATGAAGAAGTGGGCGCGATGAGCTCGCTCGAGCCCAACCCCGAAGGCCCGTCCCTGACCGAAGCAAGCCATTTCGCGACGGTGATGGCCTACCTGGTCGAGGCCGACGACCGCGAGGTCACCACCCAGGAGTTCGTGCAGCGCTGGCGCGAAGGCATCGGCGAGATCCCGGGCATGGACTCACTCACCTTTGCCTACGAGGTCGGCGTCGAAACCGGCAAGCCGATCGACATCCAGCTCATTCACGACGACGTGCCGACGCTCGAGGGCGCCGCCGAGCGCCTCGCCGCCGAGATCGCGTCCTACAGCGGCCTTCGCGACATCGACAGCGGCGTGACCAAAGGCAAAGAGCAGATCGACTTCCGGCTCACCGAAGCGGCGCAGTCCCGCGGGCTCACCGAGCTCGAGCTCGCTCGCCAGGTGCGGGCGGCCTTCTTTGGGGCCGAGGCCGTGCGGCAGCAGCGGGGCCGCGACGAGGTCCGGGTCTACGTGCGCTTACCGCTCGAGGAGCGCCAGTCGCTCTACAACGTCGAGCAGCTCGTGATCCGCACGCCCGGCGGTGGCGAGATGCCGCTTGCGCAAGCCGCCGTCGTCGACCGCGGGCAGGCCTATACCGTCATCAAGCGCACCGACGGCCGCCGCAACATCAGCGTCACGGCGGACGTCGCCAGCGAAGATGCCAACGCGAACGAAATCGTCGCCCAGATCCGCCAGCGCGAGCTCGCCCAGCTCCTCGCCGACATCCCCGGCCTCGCCTACAGCCTCGGCGGCGAGCAGGAGCGTCAGGCCGAAACGATGCGGGCGCTCGGCCTCGGCTACGTCCTCGCGCTGATCGTGATGTTTTCGACGCTCGCCATCGTGTTCCGGAGCTACGCCCAGCCCATCCTCGTCATGTCGGCGATCCCGTTCGGCATGGTCGGCGCGGTTTGGGGCCACGTCGCGATGGGCTGGGTCTTTTGGGACAGCGTCAGCCTGAGCTTGATGAGCATGATGGGGGTGATTGCCCTGTCCGGCGTCGTCGTAAACGACTCGCTGATCCTCATCGTGGCGATCAACC
The DNA here is from genome assembly GCA_041576815.1 of Polyangiales bacterium. Classification (GTDB taxonomy): domain Bacteria; phylum Myxococcota_A; class Polyangia; order Polyangiales; family Houyiibacteriaceae; genus SG8-38. The sequence continues at coordinate 3,475 of JBFGKE010000067.1, read as the reverse complement.
GCTTCCGTGATTCGGACATGTCGATGTGGGAGGCGGTGGTGTCCGGCTCGGCGCGGCGGTTCCGCCCGATTCTACTGACGTCGCTCACGACGTTCTTCGGCCTCGCCCCGATGATCGTCGAGACCTCGGTGCAGGCGCGCTTCCTCGTACCGATGGCCGTGTCGCTCGGCTTCGGGGTGCTCGCGGCGACGTTGATCATGCTGCTGATCGTGCCCTGCCTTTACATCATCCTCGAAGACGCACGCCGCAACGCGGGGAACTTCTTTGCGCGGCTCCGGGGCCGACCGACCGTGCCGCCGCCGGCGCCGATCACACCCTCCGAAGAGGACGTCGAGCTCCTCACCGCGGAGTGAGCGCGCCTCAGGACGCCTGCGAGAACGTCCAGGTGCCCGTCGCCGCGTGGTTGCGGTTGAGCTCGACCGGCTTTCGCATCAAGCCCATCGCGCCGACCGTCGCGTGCATGCCAGCCCAGCGGGCGAGGCTGCGATACGCCACGAGCTGCGAGCCCTCGGGGTGGCGCTGCGCGTGATCTTTGGCGATTTCGAACACCTCGAGGTAGCGCCGCACGCAGGCGTCCGGGTCCGACCGGTCCTTCGCGTTGCGCGTGGCCTCTTCGGACATGCGGCGGCGAAGCGCGGCCTTGGTGAGCAACAGCTCGACATGCCCGCCGAACCGGCGGTCCGCGTCCTCATCGTCCGGGTCGACCATGAAGCCGTCCTCGCCGTCGGTGACCTGCCCGGCCACACCCATGTCGTCGTTCATCGCCACGACCGGCAAACCGCACCAGAGCGCCTCGCTGATCACCTGGCCGTACGTCTCGGAAAGCGAAGCATAGACGAACAGGTCGGCGTGACGGTACCAGGCCGGCATCTGCTGGAGGCTCTGCTCGCCGACGAAGTGCGTGCGGTGGTCGACCCCAAGCTCCTCGGCGAGCTCTTTCAGCGCCTCGTGCTCGGGCCCGTCGCCGACGAGGGTGAGCGACGCGCCTTCGACGCGCGGGTACACGTAGCGCGCGAAGATGCGCATCACGCGGTCCACTTCCTTTTCACGCGCGTGCCGGCAGACCACCAGCAGACGCGCGCCGGGCACCGTGCTCTCGTCGAACGGGTCCTCTTGGTCTTTTTGATCGAAGATGCGCTTTTCGATGGCGCGCGGAATCACGTGAATCGGAACCTCGACCCCGCGCTCCTCCCAGTAGCGCTTGAGGCTTGGGCTCAGGCAGACGAGCGCGTCGCCGGCGTTGTAGGCGTCGGTGGTGTTCGACTCGACCCACGGCATCACGCGCTCTTCGAAGAGCCGGTTGACCGAAGAAACGTGGTTGAGCGCGTCGGGGAGCACGACGTTGTAGACGCTCGGCATGTGAACGGTGTTGACAGACACCAGTGGCACCCCGTGCTGCTGACGAAGCCAGCCGCCGGCGTACAGGAGCCCGCTCGGGCTCTGCGCGAGCAGCATGTCGAAGTTGGCGTCGCGAAGCGTCTCGAGCGAGGACCGCGAGGGCATCGCGAGGTAGAAGCCGGGGTGGTTGCGGAGCGGGATGCTCGGCAAGGAGATGTGCCGCGGGGGAAGCTCGTCGGGGTCGGCGTGTGGGTCTTCGGGGCCGACGATCGTGACCTCGTGGCCGCGCGCGGTCATTTCGCGATAAAGGAACTGCGAAGCGTACGACGACCCGTTTGCGTACGGAATCCGTACGTAATCATTCAGAATCGCTAGCCGCTGCAGCCATCGTCGCTCGTGCGAATACATCTCTCCGGGCCTTCCGTGTGTCTCATGAGTGAGACTGTCAACCGTGAACCTGATTCACACCTCGTGTGAAAAAACCCCTACCTTCTGGGCTACTGATAACCACCTCTGACCCAACCCGCAGCGGTTTTCACAACAAGTTTGGGCCAAGTGGCCGGTTTTCAAGAATCGGTCTCCCTCTTCGCGGTACTACTGTGCGAAAACCGGGCCAACGTTACTCTCGACCTCGGGAGGCTGGAAACTTCCACATGAATCGTATTGCCTATTTCGTGCACGGCCGAGGCAAGGGCCACGCCGTTCGATCCCGTGTCGTCCTCGACCGCCTGCGGGAGCGCTACGACGTACAGCTCTTTTGTGCCGGCGACTCCTGGGACCTGCTTGGCGACCTGGAGAGCGCTGTGTCCATTCCCGCGTGCGTGCCCGGGCGGAACATGATCCGTTCGTTTGCGACGCGCCTGCGCGACGACCGAGCTCGTCTCCGGGACGACGCGCCCGACCTGGTGGTCAGCGACGGCGACGGCCCCTCGGTCCACGCGGCTCGCTCGCTCGACATCCCGGTCGTGGCGGTCGGCCACGGCCTGATCTTCCGCCACACCCATGTCGGCACCGCGTTGCCGCTCGACAAGCGCGCGCGTGAGATCGTGAACGCCGCAAGCTCGTCGTGGCCGGCCGGACGCCGCGTGGCCGTGCACTTTGCGCCGGTGCGACCACGAACGGTGGGAACCTACGTGGCGCGGCCCGACCTGCGGACGACGCGCGTTCCTCCGGAAGGGCGCGAGGATTTCCTGCTGGCGTATTTCCGCGACGGCAACGGCATGGGCGTGCTCGAGCAGCTTGCCCGGCGCGGGCATCGTGTGGTGCTGTTTGGCGAGTCGGTGGGCGCGCCGTATGGCGTCGAGGTCCACCGCTGCGACGAGCGCGCGTTCGCGGAGGCGCTCGGCCGGGCCCGAGCCGTCGTCGGGTCCGCCGGCAACCACCTCCCCGCCGAGTGCGCCATGCTCGGCATCCCCATGCTGGCGTTGCACCGCGACGACGACCCCGAGCACGAGATGAACGCGCGGCTGATCGAAGCGGCGGGCATCGGCATCGGCGGTTCGCTCGACCGCGTCACTCCGGCGCTCATCCAACGCTTCGAAGCAGAGCTCGACACGCCGCGCGACGAGCTCGCAGCGAAAACGCTGGCGATGCCGGCGGCGTCGGTGGTGGTGCCGAAGGCGGTCGAGGCCCTGCTGGGCGCCCAGCGTGTTTTCAGCGACGGTGTCAGCGGCAGCGCCAGGGTCAGTGGCACTGTCAGTGCCAGCGCCGGCGCCAGTGTCAGTGCCGGCGAAGCCTAAGGGGAGTCTTTGACAGCCATACCCCCCCGGGCTACAAGGCCCGCTCCGAAGGGCGCTGCCCTGAGGTGGATGCGGCGGTAGTTAAGTTGGTTATAACGCCGGCCTGTCACGCCGGAGGCCGCGGGTTCGAGTCCCGTCCGCCGCGCCACAAAAACCGGGGGAAATGTTTCTCCGGTTTTCGTCGTTTGGGGTGCTGGACATATTCTGGACACTTCTTCGCGGTCCCGGTCATGCCCGAGCGCGGAATCAGCGGCCTAGGTCGCTCCGCAGCGCTTAATCCAAATGCCTCGTCCGGACGTAGGCACATCGATGAGGACGGAAAGCACCCCGTCCGAAAGGATGAGGAAATGGGCAAGCTGCAGGTCGAGTCGTTGGTTTGGGCGCTGATCGTCGCCGCG
>JBFGKE010000066.1:0-9978 GCA_041576815.1 Polyangiales bacterium | reverse complement strand
GGGACGAAACCATGGGCTCGAGGGTGGCCGAAACGCTGGAGCGACCGGACGGGCCCGCGAGGATGGTGGTGCTGGCCGGGCGGGTACACGTGAAGGGCGGGCTTGGAATTCCCGACCGCGCCGCCAAGCGGGGTGCCGTTCCCTACGCGGTCGTCCTCCCGGTCACCCAAGCCGAGCTCAAAAAGGAGCTCAAACGGCCGCCCGAAGAGCGTTCAGCGGACTACTTCTGGGCCGTGAGCCCCTGATTTTCGGCCTGTTTGCGCGCTTGGCCCGGTCAAACTAGAACACGTTTCAGTGACCGACTGCTTCATCTACGACGCGGTCCGCACCCCGCGCGGCAGAGGACGAAAAAAGGACGGTGCGCTCGCCGACGCCCCCCCGCTGCGTCTCGCCGAGGCCGTGCTTCGCGCGCTCCCAGAGCGTGGCGACTTCGATAGCGCCGAAATCGAGGACGTGATCCTCGGGTGCGTCGAGCCCGTCGGGGAGCAGGGCGCGAACGTCGGGCGCATGGCGGCGCTTATTTCGGGGTACGACGAGCGCGTGCCCGGCGTGCAGCTCAACCGCTTCTGCTCTTCCGGGCTGGAAGCCGTGAACATCGCCGCGGCCAAGGTGAAGGCCGGCGACGTCGATCTCGCCGTGGGCGGTGGCGTCGAGAGCATGAGTCGTATCAAAATGGGTGCAGCCGGCGGGGCCTGGTCGACCGATCCGGACCTCGCTTGGAGCACGTCGTTCGTACCGCAGGGGATCAGCGCCGACCTAATCGCAACCAAGCATGGTCATCGCCGCGAAGACGTCGACCTGTTTGCAGTCGAGAGCCAGCGCCGCGCCGCGGAGGCATGGGACGCAGGCCGGTTCGAGAATTCCATCATCCCCGTCAAGGACAGCGTCGGTGTCACCCTGCTCGATCGCGACGAGCACATGCGGCCGGGCACCACGGCCGCAGATCTCGCCAAGCTCACCCCGAGCTTCGAAAAGATGGGGCGGAGCTTCGGGTTCGATGCGGTTGCAATTCAGAAGCATCCCGAAGTCGAGCAGATCGAGCACGTGCACCACGCCGGCAACTCCTCGGGCATCGTGGACGGCGCGGCCGCGGTCTTGCTTGGAAGCAAGGAGGCCGGCGTGCGGCTCGGGCTTCGGCCGCGGGCGCGCATCGTGCGGTCGGCGACCGTCGGGAGCGAGCCTTGCATCATGCTGACCGCGCCGGCTCCGGCGTCGCGCAAGGCGCTCGACAGGGCCGGGATGCAGACATCGGACATCGACCTTTGGGAGATCAACGAGGCGTTTTCGTCGGTGTGTCTGCTGTTCATGGAAGAAATGGGCATCGATCACGGCACGCTCAACGTCAACGGCGGTGCGATTGCGTTCGGGCATCCCCTCGGTGCGACCGGCGCGATGCTTCTCGGGACGGTTCTCGACGAGCTCGAGCGACGCGATCTCAACACGGCCCTCGTGACGCTCTGTGTCGGGGCTGGCATGGGGACGTCCACCATCATCGAACGGGTTTGAGCCATGCCAATCATCGACTACCGGGCTGAAGACGGCATGGCGATCCTCACCTGGGACGACCCAGGCCGACCCTTGAACGTGCTGAGCGGGGATGCGCTTTACGAGCTCGACGCAGCCATCGAAAAGGCCGTCGCCGACGAAGGCGTCACCGGCATCATCTTGACCTCGGGGAAGGCCGGCATGTTCGTCGCCGGGGGCGATCTTCAGCAGATCGAGTCTCTCGGCGATGGGCCGATCGACGCGGCCGATCTCCTCGAGAGGACGAGCGCGGTCCTCGATCAGCTTCGGCGAATGGAGACCTGCGGAAAGCCCGTCGTGGCGGCGCTCAACGGTGTAACGCTCGGCGGCGGCTTCGAGGTGGCCCTTGCATGCCATCGGCGCATTCTGGTCAGGGAGAGGCACGCCAAGGTAGGTCTGCCCGAGGCTGGCCTCGGCTTGATGCCGGGGGCCGGCGGAACGCAGCGTCTTCCTCGTCTCGTCGGTGTGCAGACCGCACTCGGGCTCATCATGCAGGGGAAGCAGCTCGGGCCGCAGGAGGCCCTCGACCGGGGCTTGGTGGACGACCTAGTTCCTTCAGAACAGCTCGTGCCCGCGGCCAAGGCGTGGATTCGAGATGGCGGAAAGGCAACGCAGCCTTGGGACGAGAAAGGCTACGAGGTCCCGGGTGGCGGTGCCGATTCGGTCGGCTTTGCCCAAACGATGATGGGCGCCAACGCGATGACTCATGCGAACACCTTTGGAAACATGCTCTCCCAGCAGGCGATCCTTCAAGCCGTGTACGAGGGCCTTTCGCTTCCGATGGACCGTGCGGGCAGGGCCGAGACGCGGCAGTTCATCCGCGTGCTTCGCGATCCGACGGCGAGAAGCATGCTGCGTACCTTGTTCTTCAGCCTTCAAGAATGCCAAAAGGGCGCCCGGCGACCGGAGGGCGTCCCGCGTTTCGAGGTCAAGAAGGTCGGCATCGTCGGTGCCGGGCTGATGGGGCAGGGCATCGCGCAGGTGTCCGCCAAGGCGGGCATCGACGTGGTTCTCATCGACCGGGATCTGCAAAGCGCCAAGCGCGGAAAAGCCCAGCTGACCGAAGCGCTGGAACGGCGGCTCCAAAGGGGGCGCACGACCCGGGAGCGCGTCGACGCGATCACGAACCGGGTGCAGCCCATCGCCAGCTACGAAGATCTCGCCGGCTGCGACGTCGTCGTCGAGGCTGTCTTCGAGGATCGGGACATCAAAGCCGACGTGCTCCGTGCCGTGGACGCCCAGCTCGGCGACGCGGCCATCCTCGCGTCCAACACCTCCGGCCTTCCGATCACCGACCTCGCGACTGCATCCCGCCGTCCCGAGCGCTTCATCGGTCTTCATTTCTTCTCACCCGTCCCTCGGATGCAGATGGTGGAAATCGTGATGGGCCGCGAGACCTCGCAGGAGACCCTCGCAAACGCGTGGGACTACATCTTGAAGATCGAGAAGGCCGGTATCGTCGTGCAGGACAGCCCAGGCTTTTACACGAGCCGCGTGTTCGGCACGTTCATCTCCGAAGGAAATCATCTCTTGGTCGAGGGCGTCACGCCGGCCCTGATCGAAAACGCAGCGAAGGCCGCAGGGATGCCGATGCCGCCGCTCGCGATCTCCGATCAAGTCGGGCTCGGGACCATGCACAAGGTCGCGAAGCAAGCGCAAAAGGACGCAGCGGCGGCCGGCAAGCCCTGGGAGCCGTCTCCCGCGCAGGCTATCGTCGCCTCGCTGATCGAAGAGCACGACCGCTGGGGCGCGCACCCACCGCCTCGCGACGACGGTAGCCCCCGCCGGCCGGGTGGGTTCTACGACTACCACGAGAGCGGCAAGACGCTCTGGCCAGAGCTCCAGCGTGCGATGAGCCGGTGGATTGGAAGCCCGAACGAGCAGCCGAGCCTGGAGACGATCAAGCGCCGCTATCTCTTCACGCAGTGTCTCGAGGCGGTGCGCTGCCTCGAAGAGGGCGTCATCGGAGACGTGCGCGATGGGGACGTTGGCGTGATCATGGCCGTCGGCTTCCCGGCGTTCACGGGCGGCCCCTTCACCTACATCGACAACTACGGCGTGCGAGACCTCGTCCGGGACGCCGATGAGCTCGCGCGACGACATGGCAAGCGCTTCGAGCCTCCCGATCTTCTCCGCGCGATGGCGTCGGAAGGTCGCACCTTTTATTCATAGCGGGCTCGCTCTCTACTGGTAGCCGGCGGCTTGGAGCGTGAAGAGGTGCGCATACTGGCCGTCTTGCGCCATCAGCGACTCGTGCGTTCCGCGCTCGGTCACTCGCCCGCGTTCGAGCACGACGATCTCGTCCGCCATGCGGACGGTCGAAAACCGGTGCGAGATCAAGATGACCATCTTGTCCTTCGCCAAACGGCCGAAACGCTCGAACACGGTGGCTTCGGCTTCGGCGTCCATCGATGCGGTCGGCTCGTCCAGCACCAAGATGTCGGCCTCGTCCCTCATGAACGCGCGCGACAGAGCGACCTTTTGCCATTGGCCGAGTGAAAGCTCGTGGCCGTCGTCGAACCAACGCCCGAGCTGCGTTTGATAGCCGGACGGCAGCCGCTCGATGAACTCGTGCGCCATCCCTTTCTCCGCGGCGGTCTGCCATCGCGCCGGGTCGTCGAACGCGCGTACGTCGCCCACGCCGACGTTTTCCCCCGCCGCGAGCTGGTAGCGCACGAAGTCTTGGAAGATCACCCCGACGCGTTTTCGCAGCGTATCGAGATCCCACGCGTCGAGCTCGAGCCCGTCTAATAGAATTCGCCCCTCCGTCGGCCGGTAGAGGCGCGTGAGGAGCTTGATCAGGGTCGTCTTGCCCGCGCCGTTTTCGCCGACGAGCGCCAGCTTGCGTCCCGGGTGCAGGTGCAAGCTCACGTGCTTCAGCGCGGGCTCCTCGACGCCGGGGTAGGTGAAGCTCACGTTTTCGAAGCGAATGCCGTCGCCGGGCTTCGGGCCCCGGACCGCAGAGCCGTTCTCGTCCGGAGCCTCGTACTCGAGGTACTCGTAGAGATTCGAGAGGTAGAGGCTGTCCTCGTACATGCCGCCGATCGACGTCAGGATCGACGCGAGCGCCGATTGGCCTTGCTTGAACACCAGCAGATACATCGTCATGTCGCCGAGGGTGATCCGTTTCGCAATCGTCTCCAGGGCAATCCACCCATAGGCTCCATAAAACGCCGCGGTGCTCAGCAGGCCGAGCACGAAGCCCCAAATGCCCCGCCGCAGCGTGAGCGCGCGGTCCTCCGCGTAAAGCTGGCGAAAGATGTCGCGGTAGCGATCCAAGAACACCGGCCCGAGGTCGAACAGCTTGACCTCCTTCGCGAAGTCTTCCCGTGCGAGCAAGACCTCGAGGTAGTTCTGTTTTCGCGTCTCCGGTGCACGCCAGGTGAACAAGCGAAACGCGTTCGCCGAAAAACGGGTCTCGACGAAAAAGGACGGGATGGCGGCGACGACCAGCACGGCGAGTGCCCATACCGAGAGCTGAAGGAGGAGCCCGCTATACGCGATGAGCGAAAACGAATGCTGTGCGAGCTGGAAGCTCCGCATCACCAGGCTCAGAGGCCGCTGCGACGCCTCCCGCCGCGCTCGCGTCATGCGGTCGTAGAGCTCAGAGTCCTCGAACGCCGCGAGATCGAGGGTCAGCGCTTTCTCCAGGATCATCTCGTTGACCCGCTGACCGAGCTGGGCGCGCAAGAGCTGTTGGCACGTGCTCAATCCCTTTTGCGCAGCTGCGAGCAGCACGATCAAGGCGAGCTCGACCGCGACCCACTGCAGAGCCGTGCGCTGATCCGACTCGGCACCGGTTTCTGCCGCGCGAACGACCGCGTCGACGATCAGCTTCCCGACCCACGCCGCTGCCGCGGGCAACACGCCGGCGACCAAGCTCAGGAACCCCAACACGAAGCTCAAGCTACGGCTGGTGGTCCAGACGAGCCCCACCCCGTGCTTCAACTGCCGAAACACACCGAGTAGCTGCGGCCGGTCCAAGCGCGGTCGCGCGTCCATCGGCGGAGTCTAGGGCGGCCACGGCGACACGCCATAGCCCCGTTCGCGCCTCCATGGTACGAAACGGCAGACGCGAAGCAGCGCATGACGGAGCAGGACAAAGGCCCACGCATTCGGAAGGTTCCCATCGGCGATAACCGCGAGCGTCTCGTCTGCCCGGACTGCGAGTACGTCGCCTACGAGAACCCGAAAGTCGTCGTGGGGGTTCTCGCGACCTGGGAGGACAAGCTGCTGATGTGCAAGCGGGCGATCGAGCCACGCTTCGGCTTTTGGACGCTACCAGCGGGCTTCATGGAGATGGGCGAGACCCCCGAGGAGGGCGCTGCCCGCGAGGCCTGGGAGGAGGCGTATGCCAACCTGGAAATCATCGATCTGCTCGCCGTCTACAGCCTGCGCCACATCAGTCAGCTTCAGCTCTTCTATCGCGCGCGCCTCTTGTCCCCAGACGTGTCGCCGGGGCCCGAAAGCCAAGAGGTCGGCTTGTTCACGTTGGACCGCTTGCCAGCGACGGAGCTCGCGTTTCCTTCGGTGCACTGGGCGATCGATCACTTCGAGCAGGTCCGGCAAGTCGATGCGTTCGCGCCCTTTCGAAATCCACCCGGACGCGACGGCGACATGCGGCGTGGCCGCTGACCCACGCACGCGTCTCCGCTGACACGTACCAAGGCGAGCGACACCGCGGAAAGCAGGCTTTTTCGCCTGGCACGATGCGTGCTTCGTGCCCAGGCAGGAGGTCCCATGAACACCAAGCCCACCATCCAAGTCGCGGCGCTGCTCGTCTTCGCGCTCGCGTTCGGCTGCAGCGACAAACAGCCGCCGCCGTCGAAGGCCCTCGAGCGCGCCACCTCGAATGACTCCATGCTGACGTCGACGTCGTCCGCTGCATCCCCACCCGAGGCAGCCGATAGCCCGACGAAAAAGCAGGATGCGCCACCGGTCGACCTCGTGGACGAAGCGCAGACCGAGCCGAGCTTCGGCGACGTGAAGGCGACATCCGACTTCGTCCCGGAGCTTCAGCCCACGGAGGGCCTTTCGATCCAGCGCCTCGTCACCGCGCCCGCCGTCGAGCATCGCGAGCCGGTGGCGGCCTCGTCGATCTTCGCAGCCCATGAGGAGAAGATCTATGCGTTCGTCGATGTCCGAAACGAGTCTGACGAAGTCGAGACCCTCGTCGTCTACTTCATCGGGCCGAATGGTTTTGCGAGCGGCGGAATCGCGCTCGACGTTCCGCCGAGGGTGCCACGTTGGCGAACGTGGGCGTTCACCAAGCACGCGAAAGAGCCGGGGCTCTGGCGTGTCGAGGTGCGAAACGTGAAGGGCGACTTGGTCGGTGCGCTGCCGTTCGAAGTCGATCACGGCTGTTAAGCCCAAAAAAGGGCATCGCGATCGCGATCCGGTATGCTGACGGGGTGAGCGAATCCTCCGTGGTATCCCGGATCGCGCACGAGTCCTGCTCCCGCGCGCCGTCCCTGCTTTCGAGCGGGTATTGGTGGGAAGAGCTCGACCGCGACTTCGCGCGCCGCCCCGAGGGGTTCGACCTCGCGCTGCTCGATCGCCTGAGGGTAGGCGTCGCCGCGAGCTTCGACGTCCTGCTTCGAACCGCAGGTGCATCGATGATTTCGAGCATGGCGATCCCGCTCGGGTACAACCCGGTCGAGCTTCGCCGCGCGATGCGTGACGCGGACTTCTACGCCGGTCTCGCGCAATCCGCCGAACCCGCCCGGTTCTTCGAGGCCCCGCCATCAGGCGTTCGCGTCCGGTCGAAGAAGGGCCGTTGGTTCCCGCGGTTCGAGCCCGAGGACGGAACCTGCGAGCAGCTCGAGTTCGAAAGCCCATTTCGTCCGGTCAACCCGAGCCAGCGCAAGTCCTACCTTCGTCATCGGGCCAATCGAACGGCTCACGCGCGCATGCTGCGCCACCGCGGCACGGCGCCGCGCCCGACCATCGTCGCGATCCACGGCTTCACCGCCGACTGGTACCTCATCAACGAGTGGTTCTTCGCGCTTCCGTGGTTCTACCGCATGGGTTGTAACATCGTGCTCTTCACGCTGCCGTTCCACGGGCCGCGGCAAACCCGGTTTTCGCCGTTTTCGGGACACGGTTTTTTCGCGGGCGGATCTTCTCGCATGAACGAGGCCGTGGCGCAGTCCGTGTTCGACTTCAGGATCTTGTTCGACTGGCTCCAGCGGGAGCGGGGCGCCGAGCAGATCGGCGTGACCGGCCTGAGCCTCGGAGGCTTCACGACGGCGATGCTCGCAAGCGTCGAGGACCGGCTCGCGTTTGCGATCCCCAACGTCCCGGTGGTCAGCCTAGCGGACCTGGTTCTCGAGTGGCAGCCGATCGGGGTGATGCTCCGCGGCGCGCTCGCCACGATGGGGCTGACGCTCGCGGACGCCAGACGCCTCATCGCGGTCAGCTGCCCGCTCACGTTCGCACCGGTGCTTCCGACCGAACGGTTGATGATCGTGGGTGGGGTCGGCGATCGCCTGGCGCCGCCCAAGCACTCCCGCCTCCTTTGGGATCACTGGGGTCGATGCCGAATTCACTGGTTCCCAGGCAGCCACATCATCCACATGGATCGGGGCGCCTACCTCACCGAAATGGCGCGATTCATGGTCGGACGCGGGTTTCTCTCACAAAGCGAGCTTCCGCCTACCCGCTAGCTATAGATTTTTCGCGCCGGCTGAGTACCCTCCGCGGAACTCCGCCGAAAGAGGTTCTTCATGGAGCGCGTTATCCCACTGTCTCGTCGCAAGGGCGACATCGTCGTGTTGATCTTTTTCTGGATCAACATTCTGTTCATCACCTACGTGGTCGACGTCGAGCAAATCGTGCTCCCCGACATCAGTGGCGACTGGGAATATCCACTCTGGCCGCCCGCGTTTGCCGTCGACATCATCCACTGGTACGGCAATAACTTCGATCCGGTTCTGATCGCGCGGCCGGCGTGGTGGCGCATGACGATCTGGATCGACTCGCTCTTCTTCGGTCCCTTCTACGTCATCGCGATCTATGCATGGACCAAAGGCAAGAACTGGATTCGGATTCCGAGCGTCATTTGGGCGTCGGTGATGATGACCAACGTCACCATCATCCTCGGCGAGGAATTCATGGGTCCACACGCAACGCCTGCGCCTGGCCTCGTCTTGGCGCTCAACCTCCCGTGGCTTCTGGTTCCCATGTACGTGATCAAGCGCCTGTATCATGCCGAGACACCGTTTACCGAGACGGTTTGAATGAGCGATCTCTACCAGCGCTACGGGCCATGGGCGGTGGTCGCTGGGGCGTCGGAGGGGATCGGCGCCTCGTTCTCCGAGAAGCTCGCCGCACGCGGATTCAATCTCGTGCTCGTGGCACGCCGGGCAGCGCCGCTGCAGGCGTTGGCTGGCCGGCTGCGGAGCGATCGTGGGGTCGAGATCCGCGTGCAGCCTCTCGACCTCGGCGCCCACGACGTCGTGGATGGCATACGACGAGCCACCGAGGGGCTCGATGTGGGCCTGCTGATCTACAACGCGGCCTATTCCCCAATCGGGCCTTTCATCGACATCGAGGTCGATGAGCACTTGAAGGCCGTCGACGTCAACGTCCTCGGCCCCCTTCGTCTGTCGCACTACTTCGGGAGGCGCCTCGCAGAGCGCGGGCGTGGCGGCATCATCTTGATGTCGTCGATGAGCGGCTTTCAAGGTACGGCGATGGTGGCGAACTACGCCGCGACGAAAGCCTACGACTCGGTGCTCGCGGAGGGGCTCTGGTATGAGCTCAAAGAGCGCGGCGTCGACATGCTCGCTTGCGTTGCCGGTGCGACCCTGACTCCCAATTACGAGTCCTCCACGGACCGAATTCCCACGAAGGGCCTCGCACGTCCCATGCGGGCCGACGAGGTGACCGAGCAGGCGCTGAGCGACCTCGGCCGACATCCGCGCGGCATTTCGGGCCGGCGCAACCGGTGGGCGTCGATTTTGCTCACCAAGCTCCTGTCGCGGCGCGGAGCGATCGAGATGGTCAGCAAAGAGACCGAGCGGATGTACCGCTGAGCTAGGCTTGCCAAAAGTGCGCGACGTTGCCAACGCGGTCGGGAAGCCCGTGCAGCTCCTCCGGCAGGCCGATGATGACGTATCCGATCCCACCGTCGCGTCCGAGACGCTTCTGGGTTCCATAGAGTTGAGGCGCCGGCGTGCTTCCGGAGCGGACGACGACGAGGACGCGATCGGCGAGCCGGGCTGCACGCCGAAGGGCACGGCCCTCTCGCGGGCCATCCCAGGCTTTCAGCTCGAGCTGAAGGGGCGAATCGCGGCGCGCGAGCCGATCGGGGGAGGGCTGTATTCGGGCGAGCGCGGTCGAGGTGCTTCCCGCCTGACCGACTGGGTACGGACCGGACGGCGGCGGGGTGGTGAGCGGGGCGCCCGACGGTCGGGTCGAGGGGGTCGCGACCGGTCTCCGGGTCTCAGGTTT
>JBFGKE010000065.1:0-10519 GCA_041576815.1 Polyangiales bacterium | reverse complement strand
CTCTTGACCTCGCCGCCGTGCTTGTCGGCCATCACCTTCATGATCGCCGCCGTCAGCGTCGTCTTGCCGTGATCGATGTGACCGATCGTCCCTACGTTGATGTGTGGCTTGTCTCGGACAAACTTTTCTTTCGCCATCGTTAGCTCCTCAGCCGCCTTTCGCCTTGGCGACGATTTCTTCAGCGATGCTTGTAGGCACCGCCTGATACTCCTTGAACTGCATCGTGTACACCGCACGCCCCTGAGTCTTGGAGCGCAGGTCGTTGACGTAGCCAAACATGTTTGCCAGCGGCACGAGCGCGCGAATCACCTGCACGCCGCCCGCCGAGTCCATCCCGCTGACGTTGCCGCGCCGCGAGTTCAGGTCGCCGATGACCTCTCCCATGTAATCTTCCGGAACGCGAACCTCGACATCCATGACCGGCTCGAGCAGCTGAATCCCGGCCCGCTTCGCACCCTCTTGGAACGCGAGTGAGCCCGCCACCTCGAAGGCGGCCTGGCTCGAATCGACGTCGTGGTAAGAACCGTCGAAGAGAGACGCTTTGACGTCGATGACGGGGTAACCGGCCATCACACCTCGGGTCATGGCGTCCTTGATGCCCTTTTGCACGGCGGGAATGTACTCTTTGGGCACCACGCCCCCGACAATCTTGTTTTCGAACTCGAAGCCGCCGCCCGGCTCGAGCGGCTCGAGCTTCACCCAGACGTGACCGTACATGCCGCGACCGCCGCTCTGCTTGACGTACCGGCCTTCGGACTCGATCTCCTTCGTGATCGTCTCGCGGTACGCGACCTGGGGCGCGCCGACGTTCGAATCGACTTTGAACTCGCGCTTGAGGCGGTCGACGATGATTTCCAAGTGGAGCTCGCCCATGCCGCTGATGATGGTCTGGCCGGACTCATCGTCGGTGTGTGCCTGAAAGCTCGGGTCCTCCGCGGCGAGCTTGCCGAGCCCGACGCCGAGCTTGTCTTGATCGGCCTTGGTTTTCGGCTCGATGGCGACCGAGATCACCGGCTCGGGGAACTCCATCCGTTCGAGGATGACGGGCGCCTTTTCGTCGCAGAGCGTGTCGCCGGTGGTGGCCGTCTTCAGCCCGACCGCCGCCGCGATGTTGCCGGTGCGGATCTCCTTCAGCTCCTCGCGATTGTTCGCATGCATCTGAAGGATACGGCCGATCCGCTCTTTCCTGCCTTTGGTCGAGTTGAGCACGCCCGTGCCGGCCTCGAGCACGCCCGAGTAGACCCGAAAGAACGTGAGCTGACCGACGAATGGGTCGTTGATGATCTTGAATGCGAGCGCGCTGAACGGCTCGTCATCGGAGGCGACGCGCGCCATTTTCTTTTCCGGGTCCGCGGGGTCGACGCCCTGAATCGGAGGCACGTCGAGTGGCGACGGAAGGAAGTTTACGACGGCGTCCATCAGCTGCTGCACGCCCTTGTTCTTGAACGCCGAGCCCGTCAGCACCGGTACAATCGTCTGCTCGAGGCATCCCTTCCGAATCGCCGACAAAATCTCGTTCTCGGAGAAGTTGGTTTCGCCTTCGAGGTAGCGCTCCATCAATCGGTCATCGACCTCGGAGACCGCCTCGATCAAGGTCGCGCGGGCTTGCTCGGCGTCCGCGCGGAACTCCTCCGGGATCTCCTCGACTGTCCACTCCGCACCGAGGGTGTCGTCCTTGAAGCGGTTGGCCTTCATCCTGACCAAGTCGATCACGCCCTCGAGCTCGGCTTCCTGACCGAGCGGAAGCTGGACCGCGACGGCAGGTGCGCCGAGGCGGTCCTTGATCGACTCGAACGCGCTCGGAAAGTCGGCGCCCGCCTTGTCCATCTTGTTGATGAAGCAAATGCGTGGAACGCCGTAGCGATCGGCCTGACGCCACACTGTCTCCGACTGCGGCTCGACGCCCTCCTTGCCATCGAAAACGGCGACTGCACCGTCGAGCACGCGAAGCGAGCGCTCCACCTCGATCGTGAAGTCGACGTGGCCGGGCGTATCGATGATGTTGATCCGGAACTGCTCGCCCCCGTAAGGACCGGCCTCGGGGCGCCAGAAGCATGTGGTCGCGGCCGAGGTAATCGTGATGCCACGCTCCTGCTCCTGCTCCATGTAATCCATGGTCGCAGCGCCGTCGTGCACCTCGCCCATCTTGTAGCTGACGCCGGTGTAGTAGAGGATGCGCTCGGTCGTCGTCGTCTTGCCCGCATCGATGTGGGCCATGATGCCGATGTTGCGCGTCTTCTCGAGCGGGTACTTCCTAGCCATGGGTTTCTGAGCTTTTCTCTAGACTGCACCGCTTCACGCACAAAACCCCCTCCGACCCAGAAGCCG
The DNA here is from genome assembly GCA_041576815.1 of Polyangiales bacterium. Taxonomy (GTDB): domain Bacteria; phylum Myxococcota_A; class Polyangia; order Polyangiales; family Houyiibacteriaceae; genus SG8-38. The sequence continues at coordinate 8,191 of JBFGKE010000065.1, read as the reverse complement.
CCCTCGGGCTTCGTCAACTCAGAGAGGGTTTCGAGAGGCACTTCGGTTGCGGCGTCGCGCCGCGGTCTTCCCGGTGTCTCTCTCTATGTGCGCGGTGTCATGAGTTCAGCTGCTGCTCCTTGTCCGAGTGGTTTCCGTGGACCTTCCCAGACGCTAAAAAATTCCTACCAGCGATAGTGCGCAAACGCCTTGTTGGCATCGGCCATCTTGTGCGTGTCTTCTCGCTTTTTTACCGCGTTTCCGCGGCCCTGTGAGGCTTCCATCAGCTCGGCGGCGAGGCGCTCCTGCATGGACTTCTCACCGCGTGCCCGCGAGTACTGAACCAGCCAGCGCATCGCGAGCGCGTTCCGCCGATCGGAGCGAACCTCGACCGGCACCTGGTACGTCGCGCCACCGACTCGGCGGCTCTTGACCTCGACGCGCGGCTTGACGGCATCGAGCGCTTTCTTGAACACGTCGAGCGGCTCTTCCTTGTAGCGCGCCTCGATGATGTCGAATGCCCCGTAGAGGCATTTCTCGGCGGTCGATCGCTTGCCTTTGAGCATCAACGAGTTGACGAACTTCGCCACGAGCTGGTCGCCGTACTTGGCGTCCGGGATGATCTGCCGCTTGGGCGCGCTGACTCGTCGACTCATGACCTCAGCTCTTGGGGCGCTTGACGCCGTACTTGGACCGCTTGTTGACGCGATTGGCTTTGTTGGTGTTCGACGGGCCCGCGGCGCCAGTGGCATCGAGCGTGCCGCGAACGACGTGATAGCGGACACCCGGCAGATCTTTGACGCGGCCGCCGCGAATGAGCACGACCGAGTGCTCCTGGAGATTGTGTCCTTCTCCGGGAATGTAGGTCGTCGCTTCGATGCCGTTCGAAAGGCGCACACGTGCGACTTTGCGAAGAGCGGAGTTCGGCTTTTTCGGCGTGGTGGTGTAGACGCGCACGCATACGCCGCGCTTCTGCGGACAACGCTGAAGCGCCGGCGAGTCGGTCTTCGACTTGATCTGTTTTCGCCCCTTGCGGACGAGCTGGTTGATCGTTGGCATAACTATCCGAAAAAGCGTGCAATTCTTCGAACGCGCGCACGTTCCCCGCGCGTCGAAGGGGCGAAGAATAGGCGCGAAAGCCCCGCTGTCAAGCGAAGTGTTCCGCGAATCGGGATAGGCAAACAAATGCCTGAAATCATTCCGGATTCAGACTAGAAATCCATCCGCAGGGTACCCCCCGTGAGACCGAGCTCCAGCCGGAGCTGCGGCCCGGCGCTCTGCGGAGCGCGGAGCTCGTCGGGGAGCTCGCGGGGTCGCGTCGTCCGAATGACCGGCTTGAATCGCACTTGGGCTTCGATGATCCCAGCGACCGCGAAGCTCGCAAAGGCGCCCACGCTGACCCAGTTCCCGATGCGAAGCGCGCGCTCGACGCGTCGCGCACGCTCGATTTCGCTCGGGGCCGGGTTCTCGTTGCGCAGCGAGTTGTGCCCGATGAACGTCGCGATCGAAGCTGCGAGAAACGCGCTTTCGGTGACTGCGAACATGATACCGAGGGGCCGGTTTTCGTTTTGGAACTGCCCGGCGCCAAAAGGGAGCGCCGCGATCCAGCGCGAATTCACCTTTTCGACCGTCTCGGTCGCAGCGAGCTCCTCGAGGGCCTCGAGTCGCTGCTGCTGCCGAATTAGCTCCTCGAGCTCGTCCGAGCGCTCACGCTGTCGCCGCGCTTCCTCTAGCGCATCGCGGCGGGCGCGCTCGGCAGCGACCTTCCTCTTCACCTCCTGGAAGGTCTGCACGACCGCTTCGGGAAACGCGACCGAATCGATATCATAATCTGGATCCTCCTCGAGCAGCAGACGGAACTGCTCGCGCGCGGCATCCTTTTTGCCGAGAAACAGATAGGTCGCCCCGAGATATTTCCGCGCCTCCAAACGCACGACCGGGTTCCGCGCACGCGGGACCACACCGCCTACCAGCGATTCGAGACCTCTGGCGGCTCTCCCGTAGCTCTGCTTGTCGTAGTTCCTACGGGCCGCCTCGAAGTCCGAAAGCTCATCGGCCCTGACCGGCAGCGCGAAAGCGGCCATCACGAGAGACACCCAAACGAGAAGCGCGGTGCGCCGCATCACCTGTGGAGGTTCTACGGGGTTTCGGCTTCCCTCTCAAGCTTGAAGGAGTGCTCGGTGAGGTCCCCGCCGGCACGAAGCTTCACGACGCTCTCGTGCGTGCGATAACCCGGAGCGCGAATCTGCACCTGCGCCGAAGCCCGCGGCGCGCGCATGGGGATCCGAAGAATCTCGCGGATTCTCCCATTGACGATCCGGTTGCCTGGGAGCGTGATGCGCACGGTGGCGTCGGTCGGGGCGGGTCCTTTCAAGTAGAGCCGAGCCGGCTTGTACCGGAGCTTCACGGAAAGCTCGAAGTCGCGGGCCCCCTCGGGAATCTTCCGGCGAACGACCTTGTCTTCACAACAATCGTTGGCACCCACGAAACGAAAAGTGTGGCTGCCCACCTTCAAACGCACACGCTGGAAGTCGGGGCCGTAGGGTGTGAGGGCACCACCGTCGACACTGATCGAGACGTTCGGAGGGTTCGGTCGGAAGACGACCCAGCGACGACCGTTCGGCACAGCCTCTCTTTCGGCGGTCTCGGTTGGAGAGGGCGGCACGTCGATGACGGGCTCGACCTCCGTGCCGCGGTCAGGTTCTCCTACGTCGGGTTCGGGTGTGGTGCCCGGTGGAGCTTCGACCGGATCGGGTGACGTCGAATCGGACGAAGCGACCTCGACGGGATCGCCCCGAAGCCACCTCGCGGCCCCGAGACCGACGAAACCAAGCGCGACGACGGCGAGCGCCAAGGCCAAGAAGATCCCCTTGCGACGGCGTCGCCCGAGGTTGCCGAGGAGCTTGAGGGCCTGTTCGTTGCCGTCGTCGAGCGCGAGCGCGCGGCTCAAAGCGGACTGTGCCCGGCTGACGTCGCCAGCTTTGGCAGCGGACTCGCCAATCTGCAGGAGCCGTTCGAGCGAGCGCGCACCAAGCGCGGACGCGACTTCATTCGGAGCTGCAAAATAGCGGGCGAGCGTGGCATCGGAGTCGTCGACGCCCATGTCCCCGAGGAACGCACGGAGATCTTCCGCCATCTCCCTCGCGCTCTGGTACCGATCGCCCGGAGCGCGAGAGAGCGCGCGGCGCATGATGCCGGCGAGGTCCGCGCCAATCGCAGGGCGCAACCGAAGTGGATCGGGATATTCCCCCTCGAGGAGAAGCTTCAGCAAGTGATGCGCGTTTCGGCCGACGAAAGGAAGGCGCCCCGTCGCACAGAAGTAGAGCACCGTCCCGAGTGAAAACACGTCGCTCCGCACGTCGCACGTCCCGCTTTCGACCTGCTCCGGCGCCATGTGGCCGGGCGAGCCGAGGATCTGACCCGTCGCCGTGAAGGTGTGCGTATCGACCATGTGCGCGATCCCGAAGTCGGTCAGCTTCACGCAGCGAGCCTCGTGAATCAGAACGTTCTCCGGTTTGACGTCGCGATGGATGATCCCTTTGGCATGCGCCTCGCCAAGCGCATCCGCGAGCTGAACCGCGATGCAAGCGGCAATCTCCGGAGGCACGTCCTTTTGCGCCAGGACGAAGTCTTTGAGGGTCGGCCCGGTGAGGAGCTCCGCCGCGATGTAGGTCTCGTCGGAGGCCTCGCCGCTATAGTCGTAGATCTCGAGAATGTGCGGATGACGAAGCTTCGCGACGCTCTTGGCCTCCCGCGTGAAGCGCGCGCGCGCCTCGATCGTTCGTTGTAGGTGCGGGTGTAGGACCTTGAGCGCGACGAAGCGGTCGAGCGAGCTGTCGCGAGCCCGGTAGACGGTGGCCATACCGCCATGACCGATCTCGTCGAGGACCTCGTACTTCTCCAGCTTGCGCAACATCTACTCGGAATTCCGAGAATATCAGGTTACTAGCGGCGCGCCCCATCACGGCTGGAGCGGGGCGAGCGCCGGGGGCGCACAGAGCTCGAAATCGTCCTGAATGGTGGCGCCGTCGTCGCCACCGCCGACGATGAGCACGCCGCTTTCCAAAACGATGGCACCCGCGCCGGCTCTCGGGGCCTGAAGCTCCGCCAGCCTCCCAATCTCGACTTGGTCGCCATCCCACCGAACCTCTTCCACGAGCTGCGATTCGTCGCCGCCCACGATCAGCGCGCTGCCCGCCGGCTCGACGGTTCCCAGGCGGGCCGTCGTCCACGTCGGTCCGTCGAGGGTGCTGCAGATCGTGGGACAATCCTCGAACCGCACGGTGTCGCGGCGAATCTCGGCCGCCGAATCCGTGCCTCCGAGATAAAGCGCACGACTCGCGCCATCACCGACGAGGATACCTGCGTTGCGCACCCCGTCCGCGAGCCCGGACACGGGTCGGCCCACGGCAACCCCGTCGAGCAGGATCTCCGCGTTGCCTTCTTGGTTCCCACCCGCGACCAGGACGTCCGCGCCGAGCGCCACTGCAGCCGGCGACACGCGCGGTGTGCTCAGCGCGCGCGAGGTCACGCCGCCATCCGGGCCTACGATCGACACCGCGGTCTGCGACTCCCCCGACGCCTCGCCGCCGATCACCATCGCCCCGACGCCCGGAACCGATACGAGGCCAGAGCGGGGCCCGGCACCGTCGTGCAGCACCGGCTGCGCGATTCTCTGCGATGCGTCCAGCATGTCGAAGATGAACGGCGCGGTGTTCTCGGTGACGACCAGAATCTTGCCTTCGTCGATGGATACCGAACGGGTCGCACCGAGGTTCGAGAGTGAGAGCTCCTCGGCGAACACGCGGGACTCCCACTCGAGCGCATCGAAGAACTCGACCTGCTCGTCAGCGGCCGACGTGCCCCCGACGACGAGGGCGAACGTCCCCGATTGCGTCATCCCAAAAAAGGATCGGGGCGCTCGGAGCGTGTTGAAGGTCACCGGTACACACGACGAGGGCGCGGCTGCAACTACGCGCAAGAATCCACGCGTTGTGGACGGTATGAACGCCGGCGGCGCCGACAAGAGCTCCGTGGAGGGTCCGAGCATTTCGACGCGCACCCGCGTGAGCCTCGTAAACGCGGCGAACTCCAAAATCGCCTCGAATTGCCCGTCCGTGATCGGGTACTCCTGCTCCACTGAGGGCAAGTCCCCTTCGCGCACGCCGATCCGGAGCGTCGTCGCGTCCGTTTTCGCGACCGGGTTGCCACCATCGCCATCGACGACTCGCGCCTCGAACACGAACTGCGCGGCGGAGTCTTGGCAAGCAACGATCCAAATACCAAGAACGGCGAGGCAAGCTGTCCGTCGGAGCACGGCGGGGAGGTTGCTTTACGGCTCGGGCCCGAGCAAGTAGAGGAGGGCCGTGTGGGCCAAGCCCGTTGCACCGATCGATGAGCTCGCCGTCACTCGCCGACTGCGCGCGGCACCTGGCTTTGCGTGGTTGGATTCGAATCGGACGGAGGCCCGAGACGGGCGCTACTCGTTCCTCGCAGCGTGGCCGGCCGACGAGATTCGAGTCGAGTTTGGTTCGTCCGAGCCCTTTTCAGCGCTTGGCAGGCTCGGAGGGCCCGCCGACGATGTCAACCAACGGGGCCCCAAGCCCTGCGACGTCCCCGCCTGGATCGGCTACATCGCGTACGACGCCTTTTGGTCGGCGCCGGAGCGCGGAACGCCTCGGTTCGATCGCGGCCGCGTGCCCATCGTGTTGTTTCGTCGCTATCCGGCGCTCTTCGCGCTCGACCACGAGCACGGCGAATCGTGGGTCGTCGGCGACGACGAAGAGGCATGCGAAGCCTTCGAGCTACGCGTGAGCCAGCTAGCCGAATGCATGCCGCGCACACCGGTGGTTGGCGTCGTAGAGGTCGATGACGCCGCTACGCATAGGCGAGCGATCGAGCGGGCGCTCCGGTACATCGACGCGGGCGACGTGTATGAAGTCAACGTGGCACGCCGTTGGTCGGCCTCTTTCGAGGGCGATGCGCTCGAGCTGTGGCAAGCGATGCGACTCGCGAGTCGGGTGCCCCTTGGCATGTATCTCGACGGAGGGGACCACGCGGTGCTCGCATGCACGATGGAGCGGTTCATTCAGTGGGACGCCGAAAGCCGGTTGCTGGTTACGCGACCCATCAAAGGTACGATCGTGCGCGAACCCACCGACGATGGTGCCTCGGAGCGTCTGCGCGCCGATCCAAAAGAGCGCGCCGAGCATTCGATGATCGTCGACCTCATGCGCAACGATCTCGGTCGCGTAGCCGAGATCGGGACCGTCCGTGTCGATGCGCCGCTGATCGTCGAGCCGTTCACGAACCTCTTCCATCTCGTGAGCACCGTCAGCTGCACCACTCGCCAGGAAGTCACACTCGAGCACATCCTCGCAGCGACTTTTCCACCGGGCAGCGTCACGGGCGCCCCGAAGATCCGCGCGCTCGAGATCATCGAAGAGCTCGAGCGGCACCCCCGCGGCGTCTACTGCGGCGCGGTTGGATTCATCGATCACGATGGGGGGCTGTCCCTCGCCGTTGCAATTCGGACGGCCACCGTGGCCGCCGGCACGGTCAGCTATTGGGCGGGCGGCGGCATCGTCGAGGCGAGCAGCCCGGACCGGGAAGTCGCAGAAACCGAGCTCAAGGCCCGGGTTTTCCTAGACGCCATCGAAGCTCTTCGGTAACTAAGCCTCGACTCCGCCGATGCTCGAAGCACTTCATGTCGTCCTCGACGTCGCAATCGCCGTCTTCATCGCCGGAGCCTTGTTCACCGCCGGGCTCGAGGTGACCTTCGCGCAGGTGCTCGGTCCGCTCAAGGACGGCGGGCTCGTGTTTCGCACCCTGTTGGCCAACGTCGTGCTCGCGCCCGTTCTCGTCTATCTCATGAGCCTCGCGTTCCCGCTCGAGCGCCCCTTCATGATCGGCATACTGCTCTATGGATTTGCGGCCGGGGCGCCCTACACGCCTAGGCTCGTGAGCGTCGCACGTGGCGACGTTCCGAGCTCGATCGGGTCGACGATGCTGCTCACCGTGCTCACGATCGCCTACATGCCGCTCGTGCTTCCTTTGCTGGTACCCGGCACGGAGATCGGCACGTGGGAAATCGCGCGACCGCTGCTATTGCAGATGTTCGTTCCGCTGATGATCGGCCTCGGTATCCGTCGTGCGAGCGACAGGGCGGCGGCAGCCTTGCTCCGCCCCTCGAATGCGATCGTCAACCTCTCGGCATTGGTGTTTCTCGTGCTTGCCGTGGTCCTCCACTGGGACGAGCTTCTCGGTACGGTCGGCACGGGGGCAATCTCCTCGGCGATTGCGCTCACGCTCCTCACCTTCGCGCTCGGCTTCGTGCTCGGCCCCGCGGGGCAACGAGGCAAAGTCACGCTGGCCCTGGTAACCACTGCGCGCAATATCGGGGCGGCCGTGACGATTGCAACTGCGAACTTCGGCGACGAACCCCAAGTCCTCATCACGATTGCCGTGTGCATGTTCGTCGTCTTCGCACTGGCGTTCCCAGCTGCGAAGGTCTACTTTCGCAAGCGCTTGGATCTGCTACCCGACGAGGGCGCATGAAGCTTGTCGTCGCTGGAGGCGATGGCAATCGCGGAGGAAGCCTACATTTACGCGTTTCCCATGCTCGAAAGCTACCGAAGGCTTTTCCGCAGCCGCTCGTGCCAAGTCAACGCGTCGTCGGTAGACCCGCCGACGCGTCGTATCTGCCGCCGCCCGTCGAGCGGGCGCATTGAAAGCTCAGCTCGGCGTCGCACGGGTCGACGCTTGAGAGGGCGCGCATGCGTGTTATGACCGGGAACGCTCCCGGGTCGTCTAAGGGCAGGACAACAGGCTTTGGACCTGTGAATGGTGGTTCGAATCCACCCCCGGGAACCAGCTTCGTCATGCGGGCGGCACAGATCTTCATCGTCATCGCGATTGCCTCACAGGTTGGCTGCAAGAAGTCCGGCAGCTCGGTCGGCACCGCTACGGCGCCATCCGCCCGGGCGATCGTCGGCTGCGATCACGACATTCGATCGAACGCGCTTGCGTTGCACAGCTGGCCCTACCCAGCCGAGGCTCGCGACGTTCGCTGGGGCGATCGATACCAAAAGAATCGGCTCCGGCTCAAACCCAATCAGGCGGCTTTCGTGACCGCCACGGTGACCTGGAAGAGAGGCGATCTGATCGAGGTCGAAGACAGCCAGATTCGGATCACCAAGCCGCGGCGCCTCGT
>JBFGKE010000064.1:0-10945 GCA_041576815.1 Polyangiales bacterium | reverse complement strand
TCTCCGCTGACCAACCGCCGGTCGGACCGATGGGGCGGCACGCTCGAAAACCGTGCCCGCTTTGCACGCACGGTGCTCGGTGCGATTCGACACGCAGTCGGCTCCGGCTTTCCGATTGGAATCAAGCTCAACTCGGCCGATTTTCAGCGGGGGGGATTCACCGAGGACGAGTCGATGCGCGTCCTCGGGCTCCTGGAAAGCGACGGCATCGATCTGGTCGAGATCTCCGGCGGTAGCTACGAGTCCCAAGTCATGCTCGACAAGGTCGAGAGCCAACGTGAGGCGTTTTTCCTCGACTATGCGAGAAAAGCGCGCGCAGAGCTCGACGTGCCGATGATGGTGACCGGCGGCTTTCGCGCGCGTGCCATCATGGAAGATGCGCTGGCGTCCGGGGCGCTCGACGTCGTCGGGATGGCGAGGCCTTTTACCCACAACCCGGAGATCGCGCGCGACCTCCTCGAGGCGCGCACCGAACGCGCGGCCGATCCGCCGGTCATGCCCGGCCTCGGACGATTGGGGGGCGTGTCGCAAGCGATGATGAGCGTCGCGCAAATGGGCCTCATGGCGAAGGGCAAAAGCCCGACTCTTCGGTTTGGAGGGCTCGGAGCCGTTTTCGCCGCTCTGATCGAGGAGGGGGGCAGCTTTTTCAAACCGAAGCGCGCCTCGTGACGTTCCGTGCTCACGCGAGCGTCGACACGATCAGATACACCGCGAGAATCGCCAGCACGAGTTGAAACCAGAGCACGAATCGTTCTTTCGAGATCATGCCCAACAGGTGTTTGCCGAAATAGGTTCCGCCGATGACCGCGGCAATCAACGCGGCGAGCACGGGTGCGTACGGCATGTAATCGAAGTCGAGCGCCAGAAACGCCGGAACCTTCAACAGGTGCACCCAAGTCTGGCAAACCGCCTTGGTTGCGATGACTTCTTCGTTGTCGAAGTCGTCCCGAAGGAAAAACGGTGCGAGAAAGGGACCCGTCGCGCCGACGAAGATGCCGAGCATCCCAGCGGCGAAGCCCAGTACCCCGTAGGACCAGAGCGGAGGATTTCGGAGCTTGGGCGTGAAGCGCCGCCAGACCAGGAATGCCAGGATGAACACGCCGACCCAAGCGCGGAACCAAGTCAGCGTCAGGTCAGCCCAAATGTTTGCCGCGGCCGCGATGCCCGCCACGGCAGGCAGCATGAAGGCGACGAAAATTGGCCAGCGCACGTGACGACGAAAAGCCCAGGTTCGCGTCCAGTTCGAGGCGAGCTGCACCACGCCGTGGAGCGGGACCACGATTGCAGCCGGGAGTAGCGCGGTCATCACGCCGAGCAGGGTGACGCCGCCGGCCATGCCGAGAATTCCGGAGATCGTCGACGTCACGAAGGCGGCGGCGACCAAGACGATCACCGTGATCATCTCGAACATGCGCGCAGGCTAGCACCGGTTCGGGCTTGTGCTCTCGGGGGGATCTCGCTATCGACGGTGCATGGCGCCGCGACCTCTCCGCTTTCACTTCGACTACCTGTCGCCCTACAGCTACCTCGCATGGCATGCGGTCGAATCCGTCGCGCGGGAACACGACTTACGCGTCGAGCCCAAGCCGACCCTGCTCGCCGCGCTGCTCGACCACCTCGGTCACAAGGGGCCCGGCGAGATCCCGCCAAAACGCGCCTACATGTTCAAAGACTGCATCCGAGCCGCCACACTGCTGAACGTGCCCTTCGTTCCCGTCCATTCGCACCCCTTCAACCCTTTGCCAGCTTTGAGAGCCACGCTGCTCGACATGGACGAGGAGACCCGCGTCGACCTCGTCGGCCGGCTCTTCGATGCGACGTGGGGAAAGAGCCTCGACGTCGGATCCCCCGACGTGGTGGGACGAATCTGCGCTCGGGCAGGGGTTCCCGACGCGGTCGAGCGAATCCGAGATCCCGAGATCAAGCAGCGCCTGCGGGACGCGAGTGACAACGCCATTGCAGCGGGCATTTTCGGCGTGCCCACGATGATCGTCGACGGAGAGCTCTTTTGGGGCACGGACAGCATTCCGCATCTGGTGCGCTACCTAGAGGGCAACGACCCCGTACGCGAAGAAGACCTGGCCGCGTGGCACGCCGTTCCCGCGAGCGCCCACCGCAAGTAGAGATTACTGGTTGTTCCAGGCGACCATGCCACCGCGCATCGAGGCGATGCGCTTGAAGCCGAGCTTTTCCAGCTCCAAAGCGACGCGGCCCGAGCGCCGGCCCGATCGGCAAATCGTGATGACCGGCTCTTCCTTGTCCCAAGACTTGGACGCCTCGTCGACCGTTCCCATGGGGATGACCTCGACACCCTCGATCTTGCCGTCGGCTTCCGCTTCGTCGTGCTCGCGCACGTCGACCATCCGAACGGCCCCCTTGTTCTCGCTGACCCAACCGATGCTCACTTCGGGGACGCCCTCTGCGGTGCGCATGATCGCTGCCCATCCGCGCTCGGGAAGCGGGTCTCCCGACATCGATAGGTCGGGCACGATCCCGCAGTGAAGATTCGCGGGAACGGCGACATCGAGCTTCTTCGGTGCGGGCAGGTCGAGATTGGCCATCAGCTCCACGAACTGCGCCTCGGTCTTGCCGTCGCCCACGCGCGGGTTGTGTTTCTTCTCCTCGCCGACCGTCGAGCGCGTGAAGCCTCGGTAGTCGTGGCCAGGCCAGATGATCGTGTCGTCGGGCAGTGTGAAGATCTTGTCGTGAATCGACCGGTAGAGCCGTTTCGCGCTTCCTTGCTGGAAGTCGGTGCGTCCCGTACCGCGGATGAAGAGGGTGTCGCCGGTGAATGCGTGTTTGTGGTCTGCGGTGACGTAGGTGACGCAGCCGTCAGTGTGCCCTGGCGTCGCCCGCACCTCGAGCTCGAGCGAGCCGAACCGGAGCCGGCTTCCGTCTTCGACGAGCTCGTCCGCACCCTCGGCGCCGGCGCTGGCCCCCACCACGGCTTTGCTCCCGAGCCGCTTGCGAAGCATGCCCGACCCGGTGATGTGGTCGGCGTGTGCGTGCGTATCGACTGTGTACACGAGCTTCAGGCCGAGCTCGTCGAGAAGCTTGATGTCGCGTTCGATTTGGTCGATGACCGGATCGATCAACACAGCGTCGCCCGAATCCTCGTCGGCGAGCAGGTAGGTGTACGTCCAGGTTTCGTGATCGAAGAGTTGGCGAAGTAACATGATGCGCCTCCCGCGGTCCGGCTGGGTGATGCCTCAGCCGACCTCAAGCCGCGGAAATAACAGCACTCCGGGGGCTCTGCAAACCACCTGGTAGAAAGGGCTGGCGGTTCCGCGTAGGGGCTGCTTTGGTTGGTCACCATGGAGTCGTTTACCCCCATTGCTTCGACCATCGGCGGCGTGATGATCGGCATCGCCGCGGCCGGGCTTCTCATGTTTCACGGCAGGATTGCCGGCATCAGCGGCATTGCGGGCGGGATCTTTCGTCGCGAGCCAGGCGACATCGCGTGGCGTGCGATGTTTCTCGCCGGGCTCTTCACCGCCGGCGTCGTCTGGTACTACTTTCGGCCGTTGGACTACCGTTTCGAGATCGAGCGCTCGACGCTCGCGCTGGTCATCGCCGGGCTGGCCGTCGGCATCGGCACCCAGCTCGGGAGCGGTTGCACCAGCGGCCACGGAGTCTGCGGCATCGGCCGACTCTCCAAGCGCTCCACGGTCGCCACGATCACCTTCATGGCTACGGCTGCCGTTACGGTCTTCGTGATCAACGAGGTGCTTGGAGGTGCGGTATGAAGGTCAAAGTTGGCGCGTTTCTCGGAGGTGGGTTGTTTGGCGTAGGTCTCGCGGTCTCCGGAATGACCCAGCCGGCTAAAATCGTCGGCTTCTTCGACTTCTTTGGAAGCTGGGATCCTAGCCTCGCCTTCGTGATGCTGGGAGCGCTCATCGTTTACACGCCCGTCTACCGATGGGCAGTTCGAACTTGGCAACACCCGATCTGGGCACCGTCTTTCACCCTGCCCACGCGCCGAGACATCGATGGGCGGCTCGTCGTCGGCTCGGCGGTCTTCGGAATCGGCTGGGGGCTCGGGGGGTACTGTCCTGGCCCAGCCTTCACGTCGGTTGGCGCGGGCTCGAAAGAGGCGCTGACGTTCGGCGCCGCGATGCTGGTTGGCGTCGGTCTTTATCAGCTATTCATGCGCGCGCGCGAAGGGCGGACCGGCGGCCCGGCCGATCGGCAGGCCGCCGCCATGATCGACGGATGAGCCCCCGTAAAGCGACTTCGTCTCCACGGGGCCACGGCCCGCCTTTGTTCCCGATCGTCGGTTGGCTGCGCAACTATCAGCGCACCGATCTGCGTGCGGATCTGGTGGCCGGTCTCACGACCGCGGTGATGCTCGTGCCGCAGGCGATGGGCTATGCGCTCCTCGCGGGCCTTCCGCCCATTCACGGGCTGTACGCGTCGGTCGCACCGCTCCTGTTGTACGCTGCGTTCGGTACATCGCGGCACCTCGCGGTCGGCCCCGTCGCGATGGATTCGATTCTGGTCGCTGGCGCGGTCGGCGCGATCGCGACCGTGGGCACGGAGAGCTACGTTCTGATCGCCGCTGCACTCGGAATGATGGTGGGGGTCGTTCAAGCCGGTCTCGGCTTTCTCAGAGCCGGGTTTCTCGTGAATTTTCTGTCGCGGCCGGTGGTGGCCGGCTTCACCGCGGCAGCTGCGCTGATCATCGCAGGGAGCCAGCTCGGGCACCTGCTCGGCGTCGAGCTGCCGCGAACCCACTACGTTCATCGCGTCGTCTGGGAGGCGATTCGAAGTGCGTCGAGCTGGTCCTGGCCCACGATTGCCATTGGCGCCGGTTCGATCGTGGCGCTCGTCGTCTCGAAGATGCGCTGGCCTCGGTTTCCGGCGGCTCTCGGGGTCGTCGTGGTTGCAACGGTGGTGGTTTGGTCTCTGGGGCTTTCAGCCAGCGGCGTGGCGATCGTGGGCGAGGTGCCTGCGGGGCTACCCGGGATGCGTATTCCAGTCATCGACACCTCGCTAGTGGCGCAGCTCCTACCCGCCGCTGCGACCATCGCGCTCGTGTCGTTCATGGAAGCAATTTCCGTCGGCCGCACGTTCGCCCAAGAGTTTCGGTACGACATCTCGCCGAACCGCGAGCTGATCGCGCTCGGTTTCGCGAACATGGCCGGGGGTGTGACCGGTGGATACCCGATCGCGGGCGGTTTCTCGCGCACCGCCGTCAACGTGCGGGCCGGCGCAAAGACCCAGCTCGCGGCCATCGTGACGTGCGCGGTGGTCGTCATCACGCTCCTGGTCTTGACCCGCGCTTTCTTCCATCTTCCCAAGGCGGCGCTGAGCGCGATCATCGTCGCGGCGGTCGCCGGCTTGATCGACGTGCGCGGGGCCGCCGAGGTCTATCGGGTCAAGCGCACCGATTTCTATCTGCTGGTGCTCACCTTTGCCGCGACGCTGTCACTCGGGATTCAGTGGGGCATCTTGGTCGGCGTCGCGGCGTCGGTGTTGCTCTTCCTGGTCCGTACGACGCGCCCGTACTTCGCGGTGCTGGGGCGAGTGCCCGAATCGCAGACCTATCTCAACGTCGCACGACATCCACAGGCCGAAACGATTCCCGGCATCATTTTGATTCGCATCGACGCCCAGTTCTATTTTGGCAACGTGAGCTTCTTGAAAGAGACCGTACGCAGCTTGGTGCAAGAGTCCGAAGTCCCGGTCCGGTACTTCGTCCTCGAAGCCGCGGGCGTCAACGACCTCGATTCGGCCGCCGCCGCGACCTTGGCCGAGCTCGACGAGGAGCTCGAGGCGCAGGACATCAAGCTGGTGCTCACACGCGTCAAAGGTCCCGTCCGCGACGTCCTCCACCGCACCGGCATGCTCGAAAAGCTCGCCTCCGAGGGACGGCTGTACCTGTCCACCCACCGCGCCATCGAAGTGCTGCGCTCGGGCATGGCGCTCCCGGATCTGTCACCGGAGCCCGACGACGTCCGAGAGCCCGCCGACCAGGTCGGCTGCGGCATGCTGAACCCGCACGCCCCCGAAATCGGCGAAGACTTCTTCACGACCCTCAAGAAGCAAAAGTGATAAAGGGGACAGTCCCCTTTTCTAGCTCTATGCCTCGACGGCCAGGTAGATCACGTCCTCGCCAACTTCGACGTCCTCGTTTGGAAGCACGGCGTAGCAACGCCGGTTGACGCGCACCTCGGTGACGCGGTCGCGGCCGACGAGGGTGCCGGGCTCGAGCAGCTCGAAACCCTTCCAAGGCGAGCCGAAGCGAAACTCCCGGCTCGGGCGTGTGATCGTTTCGACGACATGCACCGTTTTGACGTCGTTGCCGTTGTTTTGGTGGCCATCGTCGATGGCCCCGGTCGCGCGCAGGAAGCTCATGGCAATGCGGCGCGCCTTTTCGACGATCTCAGGGTCATCGTGGGCGCCGCACTCGACCGACAGCGCAGGAACGCCCGACAGCTTCAAAAAGCCGATGATGACCTTGTCGGCGAGCCCGTACCAGGACTGAACCAAGTACGAGATGCCGATTTGCTTCGCGACTTCGTCGATGCCGGCCTCTCCGTTGCTGACTCCGAACGGCGGCGTCGTCGTTGCAGCCGAGTGCAGGTCCAAGAAGATGTCGAGATCGCCGAGCACCTCTTTGAGCTCGAGGACCCGATGATGCTCGTAGCCCCAGGCTTCCGGTCGCATCGTATCGACGAAGCCGAAGTCCCAAAGCCGGTTCAGGTCGTCTCCTCCGCCCGTGTAGCGGCGGCCCTGCGCGCTCCCCTCTGGATTCGCATGAACCAGAAACACGGTTCCGTCCGCGGGCTCGAGCTCACCGCGCCGAAACGCGTTTGCAATTAGCTCGATGGCGCGACCGCCGCACGGCTCGTTGCCATGCATCGATCCACATACACCGACGTGCGGCTTCGGCCAATCTGGCGATCCCGAGACGCGCAGCACCCCTGGTTTCACTTCTTCGATGTACAACGTCGACTCTTGGTTTCGCGGTCCAATACCTGCCGGGTTTGCTCGAACCAGTGATCCGCCTCGGCCGGGCTCTTGCCGACCGCAGTGATCCCGAGCTTTCCGAACTCGCTGAGCGCGCCCGTGAAGTGGAAAAGCACGCCCGATTCGGACCACGCTTGATAGTGCAAACCATTGACCGCTGCAATGTCCAGCAGGTCCTCGACGAGAAGGCCTCGGTAGCTGTCCGACTGCATCGAATCCGTGGCCACGTAGAATTGCGGCTCGCCGCGGGGCGTGAGGTAGAGCCCGGTATCGGGGTCGTAGCGACCGTCGGTCATCATCCGGAGGAGCATCATCGGGTGCGTGGTTCCGCCGAGCCGCAGGTTGGTCTCGATCGCGAAGTGCTGCCACGAGCCATCGTCGGCCTGGACGCAGAGGAAGTCGACCGCGAGGCGCCCGACCGCGCCTTCACTCTGCAAAACCTCGCCGACTCGCAGCGCGTCTTCTTGGATGACCGCCCGATAGGCGGCGTCGGCGGGGAACCGGCAGCCTGCATAGATCTGCCCGTCCACGCCCTCGACGAGCTGGTCATGCGTCGAGATCGTGTCGAGGCTGCCCTCGGGTGAGATACGGAGCTGACAGCTGGGGCACCGCTTTCCCTCATCCTCCACGAACGTCTCGACGATCGCCCCTTCACGCTCGACCTTTTCGAGGAAGGTGTCCCACGTCTGCCGTGGGTCGACGAAGCGCATCATCGGGAGCGCATCGGCAAGCGCCTGCTCACGCCCCTCGCGGCTCGTCACGCTTCGTGGTGACACGGTGTGCAGCCCGGTCAGGTCGAGAATGGCGTTGCCTTGCCCGCTGAAGCCCGTGTTTTGTTTCACGACCACACGCTCGAGCTCGGGGTTCTCTTCCCAGAGCGTGTCAATCGCCTCTACGATGTCGGACTCGCTCTTCAAATCCTCTGCGCCCGGCAGCAGTCGGACGCCTGCTTTGCGGAACGCCCAACGCGAGCCGCTCTTGGTGCCGAGCCAGGTCAGATCCGGATCGACGCCGTACAGTGGGACGCCGAGCGCAACGGCCAGGCTGCGTTCCGCTTCCGAGACTGTAAAGCAGGTCATCAGGCCGCACCCAGGCCGAATCAAGCTTCGAATGCGCTCGATCACGCGCGGCCGCTGCAAGATTTTTTTGCTGAGCGGGACGAGCGAGCTGTCGTAGAGGGACAGCACGGTCAGCCGCCGCCGCATGTGCTCGTTGGGAATGCCACTGATCAACGAGAGCATGTAGTCGACCGCCGCAGGATGGATCGGTGCGGAGGTGACGTAGACCAAGCTCGCGCGCGGGTGACGAAGGAGGTTGAGCGCAAAGAGCATTCGCTCTTCGTAGTGAATGACGCCATCGATCGAGATGTTGTCGATGCCGTCGAACGAGAGCGAGGGGACCACCACGATGTCTCTCGGCTCCGGGCCATCGCCATCGGTGAGCGCCCAGCGCGGCCCGAGGAGAGCCTGCAGCCCGCGAAATGCTTTCATTTCGTCGCCGCCACCACCCATTGCTTCTGTATAGCATGGAGATGCGGGATCTACTTGCAGTGCGAGCGTCCTGAGGGCACAAGATCGCATCGTGGCTATCGTCATCGAGTTGTTGATCCCGCTCGGCATCATTGGATTGATCGGATGGGGGTTCTGGCTCTGGTACCGGCTGAGGCTCGCACGCGCCGAAGAAACCGAGCGCATGCAGGAGGAGCTCACCGAGCTGCGCGCCTACAAGCGCGACACGGAGGCACGGCTCCAGGCCCTCGAAACGATCGCAACGCTCGGCGAGGGCCGGATTCGCGTCGACTACAAGGAGACGCGCGACGAAGATGACGAGGAAGAGGCTCGCAAGCGTAGGGGTTGAGATGTCAGAGAAGGAAGGGCTGTTTGGGTTCCTTTCCAGGCGCCGATTTCTCAAGGCAGGCCTCGTCGCCGGCGGTGCGATCCTCGGGGTGGGCGGCGGCGGTTTGCTGGTGCTCCGCGGGCGTGCACCCGAAGTCGAGGGGCTGCTCGTGCTCGACGCCCACGAGTACCGGACGCTTCAAAGCCTCGTCGAAGTCATGCTTCCGAAGACCGATGCGATCCCAGTGGACGCCGCACCGATGGATCTACCGAGGGCATTCGACCGATTTCTCGCCGACGAGCCGGAGCAGAACGTCAAAGACCTGCAAAAGGCGCTGGTCCTGATCGAATTCGGCCCTCTGGTTTTCGACAAGAAAGCCACGACGTTTTCGCGGCTCGACCCGGCCGAGCGTAGCGCACACTGGGATGCGTGGGCCGTCAGCGACAGCCTCTTGCGTCGACAGGTGAGCCTGGCCATGCGGAAGTTCTTCAACCTCGTCTATTTCGACCATGAAGAGGTGTGGCCGTTCATTGGCTATCCCGGTCCTTCGATGAAGCGCCTCGGGAAGCTGACGCCATGACCGCCGGTATCACCGACCTTTCGAAGACGGCGCCGCCGGATTCGCTCGTCACCGAGGTCTGTGTGATCGGCTCCGGATGCGGGGGCGCGACGGCGGCGCGGCTGCTCGCCGAGGCGGGTCACGAGGTCGTCGTGCTCGAAGAGGGTCGGGACCTGGTCGGTCCGGAGCGAACGCAGCGGGACGCGGAGATGTACGATCAGCTGTACATGGATCGAGGAGGGCGGGCCTCCCACGACATGTCGGTGAGCGTGCTTCAGGGGAGGGTGCTCGGCGGTGGGGGCGTAATCAACACCTGCGATGTCGTTCCGATCCCCGAGGGCGTGCTCCATCATTGGCAAAGCAAGTATGGTCTGGAAGACTTTTCGCCGGCGCAGTTCAAACGCTTCGAGGAGGCCGCCCTTGGCGACCTTTCGGCAAGCCGCATCCCGGAGAGCCTCGTCAACGAGGCGAACAACAAGCTTCGCCAAGGGGCCGAGGCCTTGGGGTTTCGCGGCGAAGTGATGGTGCACAACCGCGTCGGTTGCCGTGGGCTCGGGACGTGTCTCATCGGCTGCCCGATTCACGCGAAGCGAAATCCCCGCATGGTCGCACTTCCGCGGGCGATCGACGCGGGTGCGCGGGTCTTCACACGCGCGCGGGCCGTGAAGATCACCAAGGCCACCGAGGAGATGAAGCAGATAACCGTCCGTACACTCGACCCGCGCGGGTACCACGAGCAGCGCGAGCTGCACGTCAGGGCCAAGATCGTGATCGTGGCCGCGAATGCGATCGCGTCCCCGCAGCTCTTGCTCCGATCCGGCATCGGGAATGCGCACGTCGGGAAGAACTTGATGCTTCAGCCTCAGCTGCCCGTGATCGGGTTGTTCGACGATCGCATCGCCGCGTTCGACGGGGTGCCGCAGTCCTATGCGGTGACCGAGTTCGAAGAAGAGGACCACGCGGAGCACGGGCTTTGGGGGTATCGAATCGAGGGCATCATGGGGACGCCCGGCATCGTCTCGAGCCTCTTGCCGTTTTCGGGGGCACCGGGGATGGCGGGAATGGCGCAATACGATCGAATGGCCCCGTCCCTCTTGCTCGTTCCCGATGCGCCTTCGGGTCGGGTCGAAGTTGCGCGCGACGGCCGTCTGACGATTCGATACGAGCAGCGATCCGACCATCAGGAACGCCTGCGCGATGCGGTCGAGAACGCGGCCAAGGTGTATCTCGAGGCTGGGGCCCGCGAAGTGCTGGTGCCGACGCTCCCAGCCTTGACGATTCGCTCCGCCAAAGAGGCGAAGCAGGCGCGAAAGCTCACGTTCGCGCCGGCAACCGCCCCCCTGATCAGCGCGCACCAGCAGGGAACGGTCCGCTTTGCACCCTCGGAGCGCGATGGCGGCGCCGACCTCGACGGCCAAGTCTACGGCACCAAGGACGTCTACGTGTTCGACTCGTCCGGCTACCCGACCAGCGCCTCGAGCCACACGATGACCCCCATCATCTCGTCATCGCGCATGCTGACCACCAAGCTCCTCACGCGCATTTAACAGAAATTATATAGGGGACAGTCCCCTTTTT
>JBFGKE010000063.1:0-10966 GCA_041576815.1 Polyangiales bacterium | reverse complement strand
CTCGATACGCTTGTTTCGAAGCTGGCCCAGGAGGAACGATGCGTCTCCAAGCCGCTGAAGCGGCTCGTGCCGAAGTGTGACCCAGAGCCCCTCCGCGCTCGCATCGGTGGGCTCTGCGTAGGGGACGTCCTCGGCGACGTCGAGCCAGACCGTGAGGTCGGGGCGCAGGCCGCGCGCGGCGACGATGCCCTCGACCCGCGCCACCGCTTGCTCCCACAGGTCTGGGCGGCCTTCCGGAAGCGGGACCGCCTTGGGAAGCTCCCGGCAGCGGAGCCGTCGGCTCAGCTCGGCAAGCGTCGGATCCGCGCCGTGCTCCCACTCGCCGAGGCAGGTAAGCAGCTCGGCGTCGTCCATGCGCAGGTGCTCGCCGAGCGAAAGAGGCTCGCCGAGCGCCGCGGCGCGAAACGCGGGAAGCAGCGGTACGGGAGGCTCGCCGTCGGAGATCAACTCGCTCACCCGCATGAAGATCGCTCGCACGAGCGCTTCGGCCGCGCGCGTGGCTTTGTGGTGGTAGACCTGCTGATGCATGAAGTGCCGCCCGAGGAAAAAGCTCTCGACTGGCGGTAGCCCTTTGCGACCTTGGATCGCGAGCACCCACGAGCTTTCGACGCACGCGAACGTCAGTGCTTGAAGCAGCCAGTCGAGGTCGTAGAGTCCGTATCGGACGCCGGTCATGTGACTGTCACGCAGCAGGTAGTCGGCGCGGTCGACGTCGAGCGTTCCGCTCACACTTTGACTGAGATAGCCGAGGCGATAGTTGCCGCTCAGCAAGCCCGCGACGCGCTCCGCCATTCCCGAAGACAGAGACTCGAGCGTTTGATGCGCGTCTGTCGATGGGTCGAGAAGGATCTCTTGGGTCCACCGTTCGTGATGCTTGGCATGCGGAAGCACCTCCTCGAAGAGGTGCGAAAAAGGACCGTGTCCGAGGTCGTGAAGGAGCGCCGCGGCCAGCCCCTCGGCGCGCGCCGCGTCGTCCAGCCGCTGGTCTACCGGCAGCTCGCCACTACACGCATCGATGCGTTGTTGGAGCGCCTGCATGACGTGAGCCGCGCCAATCGCATGTGAAAAGCGGGTATGCTCGGCGCCTGGAAATACGAGCGAGGCGAGCCCGAGCTGACGAACGCGGCGAAGGCGCTGAACCTCGCGCGTGTCGAGAAGCGACCGAACCACGTGCTCCGCGAGGCCTTCGAAGGCGATCAATCCGTGGACCGGGTCCCTGAGGATCACCCTTCACGCTACCACCGCGCGTTCAGAACGCCAGCGTTCCAAAGCGGCCGTCGCGCGGCACGTCGAAGCTCCAGCCACGGCGAACCACGGCAACCGTATCCGGCTGCCAAAGAGGCAACACCGGAAGATCGCGCGCGAGGATTCGCTGGACCTCGCGGTACGCCGCGCGACGCTCCACGGGGTCGATCCGTGTTCGGCCGACCTCGAAAAGCCGATCGAGCTCCGGGTTTCGGTAGCGCCAACGGTTGGCGCCCTCGCTGTTCGGGCCGGGCACGCGTCCCGAGTCGAAGAACCAGCTCAGCACGTGCGGCTCGATGACCTCGGGCACCTGGAGCAGGGTGATCTCGAATCGGCCTCGATTGAGGTCCGAAATCAGCGTGGCGGCTTCCGACGGACGCACGTCGACTTCGATGCCGACGTCCTTCAGCATCGCTGCGATCGCGCGCGCGACCGACTGGCGGAAACGCTCGGAGGTGGTCCGAAGCACGAGGCGCATGCGTGGGTCGGGGCCTGGCGGGTCGCCGAAGCCCGCCTCATCGAGAAGACGCCGCGCGTCGGCCGGATCGAAGGCAAGCCGCCCGAGGTCACCGACTTCCGCCCAGTGTCCTCGGGGGATCCAACTCTCGGTGACGCGCGCGAGACCGTCGTATTTGGCCCGTACGAGGAGGTCCCGATCGATCGCGTGCGCGATGGCGCGACGAACGCGAACGTCGTCGAGCTTGGGGGAGTCCGTGTGAAACCCCAAGTACATCGTCGAGATGCCTTCCGCGCGCCGCGTCTCGAATCTCGCGTCGTCCTCGAAAAGGGGGAGGAGTAGCGGCGGGACCGATGCGATCGCGAGGTCGCCTTGCCCGGCCAGCATCCGTAGCGCGCGGGTGTTGTCGTCGCGAATCACGACGAGGCGCAGGCGCGGGTGCGTCGGCGTGCCGCGGTGCCAGTGCGGGTTCTGCCGAAGCTCGAGCAGCCCCGGCTCGCGTGC
Source organism: Polyangiales bacterium (assembly GCA_041576815.1). Lineage (GTDB taxonomy): Bacteria > Myxococcota_A > Polyangia > Polyangiales > Houyiibacteriaceae > SG8-38. Next base: position 8,760 of record JBFGKE010000063.1, on the reverse strand, counting down.
GACCAGTCGGTAGGGGCCCGCGCCGACCGGCAGCGGGGCCTCGGGCGTTGCAATGCGCCGAAACGCGTCTTCCTCGCGCACGATCGGAAGCTCGAGATCGGTGAGGAACGTCGCGTGGGGCTCGCGGAGAATGAAGCGAACCGTCCGCGGATGGGGCACCTTCATCTCCGCAATGCGGCGGTAGGTGTGGGCGTATCGGCTACGCAGCCCAGGATCGACGACGCCCGCGAAGGTCGCGACCACGTCCTCGGCGTCGAGCGTGCTGCCGTCGCTGAACCGAAGGTCGTTCCGAAGCCTCACCTCGAACTCGGTCGGGCTGACCGCGACCACCGATTCCGCGAGGTCGGGCACGACCTCGAGCGTTCGCGGATCGATCGTGACGAGCGAGCCGAAGATCAGTCGGGACACGCGAAGCCCGTACGGGTCTCCGACGAAGCGCGGGTCGAGCTGCTCCGCGTCCCTCGGGAGCATCACGACGAGGGCGTCCTCGTTCCGTTCGACGGACCTGTCGCAACCGAAGCCGATTGCTAGGACCAGGGCGAGGGCGCTGCTACGCTCCACGAGATGGCGCATCGGGCGCTTCTTTTCTTTGCGATCCTCGGCTTCGTGCTGGTGCAGCCCGGCGCTTCGGCCAAGGCGCCAGAACCGCTGGCGCGCTCGATTGCCGCCTTGGTACGACGGGCCGGCCTCGGCGATGGGATCGGAATTCACGTGGTTCGCCTCGACGATGGGGAGGAACTCTACCGCAATCGGGCAGCCGAGCCGCGGAATCCTGCAAGCAATCAAAAGCTCTTGACGTCCGCAGCAGCGCTTCGCCGCTTGGGGCCGACGTTCCGGGCCGTAACGCGCGTCGAGGGCGCGATCGACGACGGCCGGGTGAGCGAGCTGGTGGTGCGTTCGTCGGCCGATCCGAGCCTCGGCTACGCGGCGCTCGCGTTCTTGGGCGAAAGCCTGGCCCTGCGGGGGGTCGACCTGGTCGATCGCATCGTCATCGACGAAAGCTATTTCGACGACGAGATCCTCCCGCCGGCGTTCGATCAGCAGCCGCGCGAATCCGCCTCTTTTCGTGCAGCGATTTCGGCGTTCTCGGTCAATCGAAACGGCTACGTCGTCCACGTCGGGCCGGGCGCTGAAGTCGATGATCCAGCACGCGTGCGAGTCCTCAACGACGAGTACGTGCGCCTCGACAACCGTGCCGTGACCTCAGCCGGCGGGCCGCCCAAGCTCCGAATCGACGACCGGGTCACCGAGGACGGCCATCTATCGGTTCGCGTCGACGGGCCGATCCCGATCAAGAACCGCACCCTGTACTACCGGCGCCGTGTTCCCGATCCCAAAGCGTACGCCGCGGCGCTCCTGGTTCGAGCGCTCCGCAAAGCGGGGGTCGGCGGCCCGCTCGACGTTTCGCGTGGCGTGGTCGAGGAGGAGCTTCCGCATCTCGGCGAAATTGCGTCGCCGCCCCTCAGCACCCTGCTCTATTCGGTCGGTAAGTGGAGCGACAACTTCACCGCCGAGATGCTGCTCAAGATTATGGGGGCCGAGACGGAGAAGCCGGGCACGTCGGCGCGCGGGCTGCTTGCCGTGCGGGAGGAGCTCATGAAGATGGGCGTCGACACCGACGGCCTCGTGATGATCAACGGTTCGGGGCTGTTCAATGGCAACCAAGTCGCGCCACGTCATCTGACGCAAACACTGGTTGCGGCCTATCGCGATCCGTCTATCAGAGCGGAGTACGTCGCGCACCTCGCCGTCGCCGGCGCCGACGGCACGCTCAAGTCGCGGCTCGACGACTTACCGCACCCACGCATGGTCCGCGCCAAGACGGGCACGCTCCGCGACGTGATCGCGCTGTCGGGCTACGTGCTCGGACAGCCAGAGCGCTCGGTGGCGTTCAGCTTCCTCGCCAACGGCATCGCCGGACGGCAGGCCGAGGCAAGAGAGCTGGCGGACGACATCGCCAGGCTTTTAGCCAATCACGCGGCCGAACCGGATTGAGGCATGCGGGGTAGTTGCAGGATCGGGGGCGTGGTTTCCTTTTGTTTCATCCGACCCGCCCACCCCCACCCGTAATCCTCCCTCCGCGCCCCGCGCTTCGCTTGGGCTTGGCGGCGCGTTCGCGCCGGGCTTCGCCTTCCGGCTCGCGCTGCCGCGCAGGGATGGAAGCGTGAGTGCCGCCCTGCTACAGACCCTCGCGGATGCCGCTCCCTTTTCTTGTCTTCCTCGCCCTTGCCCTGACGAGTTGCGCGACCCGTCCCACGCCTCCTTCGAAGGTTTCGCCCATGCTGCCGCCCGTTGCACCCAAGCATCCGCACTCGGTCACCCTTCATGGCGATACGCGAGTGGACGACTATCACTGGCTTCGAAACAAGGAGTCCCCGGACGTCACCGCGTATCTCGAGGCCGAGAATGCCTATGCCGAGGAGCAGACCGGTTCGATCGCGCCGCTCCAGAAAACGCTGTACGACGAGATCGTCGCGCGTATCCAAGAGACCGACCAGAGCGCGCCATACCGCAAAGGCGAGTTCGAGTACTACCACCGCACCGAACGAGGGAAGCAGTACAAGATCCATTGCCGCCGCGAGCCCGGCCGGGAAGCCACCGAGCAGATCTTGCTCGACATGAACGTCCTCGCCGAGGGTCTACCATTCCTCGGGCTCGGGGCCTTCGAGGTGTCGCCGGACGGCCGCTTCCTCGCGTACTCCCTCGATGAGACCGGGTTTCGCGACTACACGCTCCAAGTCAAAGACCTCGAGACCGGCGCAGTCCTTCCCGACCGTATCGACAAGGTGAAGTCCGTCGCTTGGGCGAACGACAGTCGAACGTTTTTTTATGCCGTCGACGACGACACCAAGCGGCCGCACCAAGTCAAGCGACACCGGCTCGGTGCAATCGAGTCGGACCCGGTCCTCTACCAAGAGGATGACGAGCGATTTCGCGTCGCCGTGTGGCGGTCGCGCAGCGGGGAGCTGGTGTTTCGGGGCGCGTTCAGTCACACGACCAGCGAGATTGCCTTTCGTTCGGCGTCGGACCCGTTCGGCACGTGGCGCGTCGTCGCCGAGAGAAGGCAGAACCACGAGTACGACGTCGCGCACCACGGCCGTGACTTCCTGATCCGCACCAACGATCGCGGACGGAGCTTCCGCATCGTGCGCGCGCCGGTTCGCGACCCGGAGCCGGGGTCTTGGAAAGAAGTGATTCCGCATCGTGACGGCGTGATGCTCGAAGGTCTCGACGTTTTCGAGGGCTTCTACGCCGTGCTCGAACGCGAAAATGGCCTGCCCCACATCCGGATCTCACGCTTCGGCTCCGACGACGCCCCTCGCATCGAGATGGCAGAGCCGGTCTACTCCGTGCACCCCGGTGCCAACGAAGAGTTTTCCGCAACGCACTATCGGTTTCGCTACGAGTCATTGACGACGCCGGACTCGGTGTTCGACTACGACGTGCGCTCGAAGGAGCGCACCCTAGTCAAGCAGCTCGAAGTGCTTGGCGGCTACGACCCTTTCGACTACAAGTCGGAGCGCCTTTGGGCGCACGCAGAGGACGGCACCGCGATTCCAATCTCCGTCGTGTATCGGAACGGCATCCGTCTCGATGGCTCTGCGCCCATGCTGCTCGCGGGCTACGGCGCGTACGGTTATCCCTACCCGACCGGGTTTTCGCATTCGCGCGTGAGCCTGCTCGATCGGGGCGTGATCGTCGCCGTCGCGCACGTTCGAGGCGGCGGCGAGCTCGGAAAGCCTTGGCACGACCAAGGCCGAATGGCGCACAAAATGAATACGTTCACCGACTTCATTGCCGCTGCGGAGCATCTGATCGAGCAGAAGTACACCTCGAGCCCGCGACTTGCGATTCAAGGGGGGAGCGCGGGCGGGCTTCTCATGGGGGCGGTGACCAACATGCGGCCCGATCTCTTCGGCGTCGTCGTCTCGATCGTACCCTTCGTCGACGTGCTCAACACGATGCTGGATGAGAGCCTCCCGCTCACCGTTGGCGAGTACGAAGAGTGGGGGAACCCGCACGAGCGCGACGCGTATTTTCGGATTAAGAGCTACTGTCCTTACACGAACCTCCGGCCGCAGCCCTACCCGACCATGCTGGTCCGCACGTCACTCAACGACAGCCAAGTCATGTACTGGGAACCTGCGAAGTACATCGCGAAGCTCCGGGCCCTTCGAACCGACGAGCGGCTGTCGGTGTTCAAGATCAACATGCAAGCCGGACACGGCGGCGCCTCCGGCCGCTACGACTACCTCGAGGAGACCGCGTTCGACTACGCGTTCGTCTTGACCGAGCTCGGGGCGGCGCGCTGACGGAAAAGCCGAGGCGAAAGAGATCCCGATCGGGTCGGATGGTACTAAACCGCCGCGATGCTCCAGGCGATGATCAACTGGGCCGCGTAGTAGAGCGGAAGACCCCAGGCGCGGTTGATGAAGCCCGGGGCGATGAAGCGGTCGCGGACGACGGATATGTCGGACGCGGTGAACATCAACGCACCGACCGGGATCATCCACGGTGCGCCCGCCCCGTATGCGCCGACGGCGGTCACGCACATCGCGGCGATCACGAGCATGTAGACCGCGATCGGAACGCGCATGTCCGTGGCATGCGGGAACACCCAGCGAGCGACGAAGAACATGAGCGCGGCCATCGCCACGGCGGTGATGAGGGCTTCGGGCGTGCTGACGCCGAGCGACACGAACGCGATCACGTAGGCGACGTGCCCAAGCAGGAACGAAACCAGTCCCGCAATGAAAGCCGCCTTCGACTGGCCGAGCAAAAACACATCGCCAAGCGCGCCGAGCACCAACCCTGCGAACACGATCTGCCCGTATTGAGAGTCGAACGCGCCAAACCCCACCGCGGCCACGAGAAACCCGAGCGACGCAAACGGCTTGCCCGAGGCGCGAAGCCCGGACCGATCCTTCCACTCGCCATAGAGGAGCACAGCAAGCCCAACGACCGTCATGAGCTCGCCAAGACCGTTCAGGGACATGGGCGGGTGGTACCACGGTCAGACGCGTGCCGTCAGTCGGGCGGCGCCGGCGGGTGGGCGGTGTAATCAGAATTAGGAACGCCGGCAGTCTCCCACCGGCGTCCCAGCATCCAAAGCGCCGAAGCGCTCTACTCTTTGATCTGCCGCCGAATCTTCCCGAGCGCCTGCTCTTGCAGCTGGCGGATTCGCTCGCGGGACAGATTGTACTTGTCGCCGATCTCTTTCAGCGTGAGCTCGTCTTCGTCGTCGAGGCCGAAGCGCCATCGGAGGATGCGGGCCTCCATCGGCGTCAGCGTGTCGAGAAGCCGGCGAACCTCGTCGCTCCACTTGCGCGAAACGAGCTGCTCGTACGGCGTCGGCACGTTTTCCTCCTCGAGGAAGTCGATGAACTTGCGGCCGTCCTCGTCGTTGACGGGGCGGTCGAGCGAGAACGGAGTCTCGGCCCAGTAGCCCTTGATCTTCTCGAGCTTCTCGGCTGCGATCCCGGTCTCCTTTTCGAGCTCTTCGGGCGTCGGCTCCTTGCCGGTCCGCGTCGCAATCGCTTGCGTCGCACGCGCGACACGATTGTACGTATCGAGCATGTGCACGGGGATACGCACCGCACGGCCCTTGTCCGCGAGCGCGCGGCTGATCGCGTGGCGGATCCACCACGACGCGTACGTGCTGAAGCGGTAGCCACGGTTGTGGTCGAAGCGCTCCACCGCCTTCATCAGGCCGATGTTGCCCTCTTGAATGAGATCGATGAGCGGAAGCCGGCCGCGGTTGTAGCGCCGGGCAATCGACACCACCAAACGCAGGTTGGCCGCGACGAAGCGGTTCTTCGCGCGCTGCTGCGCCTTCTGCGCACGACGGACGCTTTGCAAGTAGCGCTTGAACGCCGGCGTCATCCGCACGTGCCCGCCGACGATGTCGCGCTCGTCTGCGAAGTCACCGGCAAGCCGGTGCACGGCGCGGTCCGACTCCTGCACGAACAGGCGGTCGCTATCGAGCTCGCGCATCTTGGTGGAAAGCGCGAGACACAGATCCCCCCAGCGCACCTCTTGGCGCTTGCCGAGCTTGTCGGCCTTGGCGCTCTTGCAGAGCTTGCGAAGCGAGGCGAGCTCGGGCAGCGGCTCCTCCTCGACCCGGTGTTCGATGATGGACGCCACCGTCTCGTAACACGGCGGGTAGCTCAAGAGGGCCTCCCAGTACGCGATCTCGAGGCGCTCGACTTCCTTGGCCGCTTCGATCTCCTCTTGTGGCGTAAGCACGCGATGGCCGATCATCTCGCGAAAATAGCGCGTGAGGGTCGAATCCCCTGCGCCCTGACGCTCGAATTCCTTGAGCGCCTTTTCGCTTTCGACGCGAGCCTTTTCGAGCTGCTCTTTGCTGGGCTCGGCGGACGCAGCAGGCTGCTCGGCCGGCTTCGCGGCCTTCCCCGCCTTCGGCGCCTCGGTCTCCGCCTTGGGCTCCGCGCGCTTGGATGCCTTGGCCCTCACCTGGCTTCGTCTCGCGGATTCTCTTGTCGCTGCCTGTCTTGCCATCTTTCCTCTCGCCTTCCGGTAGCGCCCGATGTGTGGCACCCCGCATTACTACTGGCTCAACACCTGACACCCCCCCGCTCTTCCTCGGGGTCGGAATCCTGCGTTTGATTTGGATTCGGATGCACGCGCCGTGCCGGAACGCCTCCCAAGCGTGATTCCGTCTCGAACGCGCGCAGTCTTGTTTCAGGAGATTCTTTGAGTATATGGGTCTTCCAGCGGCGTTGAGAAGGGGTATTCGGCGTGTTTATGCGGACAAATTACAGTGAAAGTCCTGCTCGTCGCGAGCTACTGGAATCGCTCTACCGGCGCAAGCGTGGGGCGGCCGCCGCCATCACAGCGATGCTGGTGTCTGCTGGCGCCACGGCTGGGTACGCATGGCTCGTCGGCCCTCTGCTCCGCAGTTTTGACTGGGATTCGGGTGGTGCGACGGTCCCGTCGGCCGCGCCAGGCGCAGCGCTCACGGTGGCGCAGATCGTTTGGCTCCTCGTTCTTCTCGGGGTGCTCAGAGCGCTTTCAGAGACCGTTCGCACGCGTTTGTCCGCCGCGCTGCAGCTCGACGTCGTGCGGGAATTCCGTGGCAAAGTGCTTTCCCACGTCCTTCGCCTCGAGCCCCAGACCCTCCTCCGATGGCCCCCCGGGGAGCTCGCGTCTCGGATCCAGGTCGAGGTCCACGGCGTCCGCGCCCTCCTCCATATGGGGCTGTCCCAGGGCATTCGGAGCGTCTTAGTGGCTACTGCACTGGCCAGTGTCGCGCTCAGGGTGGATACTGGATTGGCCATCCCCGGTCTGCTCGTGCTGCCCGCCGCGGTGGTGTTGGTCGTCCTTGCGGCGCGGCCCGCACGGCGTCTGCAGCGCGCGCTGTTCGCGGCCGAGTCTGGAGTGGTTTCCGAGACGGCCGAGGCGGTCGACGGCGCGGCGGTGCTGCGGGCCTACGGCGCCCTCCAGCCCACGTGGCGCCGGATCGACGGCAAGGCCGCCGACGCGGCGCGTCAGGGAGTGGCCACCGAAACCTGGGGGTCGGTGGCCGGGCCCCTGGTCGAGCTGGCGGGCGCGGTCGGCGTGGCGCTGGTTTTCGCGTTGGCCTGGTCGGAGGGCAGCGAGGCCGATCTCTCGCGTACCGGAACCGTTCTCGTGGCGCTGCTGCTCATGTATCGCCCTCTTCATGGTCTCGCGCAGTCGTTCTTTGGTTGGTGGTCCGGCCTCGCCTCGCTCGACCGCCTCGACGAGCTGCTCCGTCTTCCCGCGGTGTCATCCGCCGCAGGCGCAGCACGCGATCTCCGGGTGACCTCGCTCCACGTGCAGGGCATCGACTTCAGCTACGGCGCCGAGCCCGTGCTTCGTGGCGCATCGCTCGCGCTTCGCGGCGGCGAGCTGGTCGTGATCACCGGCCCCAGCGGCGCTGGGAAGTCGACGTGGCTCCGACTGGTGGCCGGGGTCCTGCCGCCGCAAGCGGGCGCCGTCACGATCGACGGGGCCCCCGCGACTCGACAAACACTCATGGCGGCCACTGCATGGATGCCTCAGAGCCCCACCCTCTTCCACGACACGATTCTGCGGAACGTTGCGCTCGGCGATGAGCCGCCGGACCGCGCGCGGGTAATCGACGCGTGCCGCCGCGTCGGCGCGCACGACTTCATCACCGCGAGGGCCCAGGGGTATGAGGGCGTGCTGGCAGACGGGGGAAGCGATCTCTCGATGGGTCAGCGCCAGCGACTTGCCCTCGCGCGAGCTCTCTACCGGGACGCGCCAGTGCTCCTCCTCGACGAGCCGACGTCCTCGCTCGACGACGACCTCGAGCGCAACATCATCGCCCTCTGCCGGAACCGCGCCGAGCGCGGCGATGTGGTCGTCGTGGCGACGCACCGACGGGCTTTTCTGGCGGAAGCAGACCGCGTGCTAGAGCTACGGAACGGAGGGGTGGTCGAGTGGGAAGCACACGCCACGGGCTCGCTCTTGCACTGACGGCGCTCGTGCTCGGAGCGCATGCGCCAACGGCGTCTGCCGCACCGGTGGAGATCGCCGAGGCGGTTCGCGCGCTCGACGGCGACCACGACCGTGCCCTTTCGGCGGTGTACCGGTTGCGAAACGGGGGCGCCACGGCGGCCAAACACATCCGTAGCGCTTGGCCTTCGCTTTCGCTTCTCGCGCAGCGGCGCGCGGTGGCCGCGCTTTCGTCGCTCGCACGCGCCGAGGAGGCTGCCGTCGATGCGCTCGTGGAGGCGGCCCGCAGCGCAGACCCCG
>JBFGKE010000062.1:0-12001 GCA_041576815.1 Polyangiales bacterium | reverse complement strand
GGCCGCTGTTCTCCGGGGGGAGCGAGCTGGCGGTGTTGCTCGCGATCCGCGACGGCGAGGTCCATCCCTTCATCGAGTTTCTTCCGCAGCTCCCAGACGGGCTCGGCGCGGTCATCCTGAGCGCGCTCTCGGCCCACTCGAGCGAACGACCGCCGACCGCGCGCGCGTTCTGGGCAGCGCTCGAGCCTTGGCAGAGCCGGCCCGAGGAAGTGCTCCGCGCCGAGCTGGCGGAGATCGTCGGATCGATCGCGAGTCAGAGCCGGATGCGCAAAACGTCTGCCGACTACGTGCCCAAGGTGACCATGCCGCCCACGCCGCTATTGCTCGCCGACGAGCATCCAAGCACGACGAACGTCACGCCGCTCGAGTACACGATTCGAAAGCCCAACGGCGCGACAGTCGGCCCTCTCGCCTACGCGAAGGTGGTGGAGGCGGTCGCGACCGGGCAGGTCGATGGGAACGACGACGTCAGCATCGCGGACGGCGAGTTTCAGCCGCTGTCGGCGATCAAGGACCTCTATCGGCACGTGCCGGCCTCGCGGATGACACCGACGACCATGCGCGTCGAGGCCGCCGCGGCGGCCGATCGCAGCACGGAGTTCGAGGGAGGTGGCTTCGTATCCGCTCTGGTTCGGACGCTCGTCACGTCTCGCACCGGCCTCTGGCTCTGCGAGCAAGGCGGGGTACGCAAAGAGGTGTACACGAAGCACGGCGTTCCGGCGTTCGTGACCAGCAACCTCGCGGGCGAGCTGCTCGGCGAGTACTTGGTCACGAAGCGGGTGATCAACCGCAGCGAGCTCGACATGGCACTCGCCGTGATGCCCCGGTTCGAGGGCAAGCTCGGCGACACGCTCGTCGCACTCGGGCTGGTCGAGCCACTCGAGCTCTTTCAACACATCGGCGAGCAGGTTCGCGAAAAGCTACTCGACCTCTTCACGTGGCCGTCCGGCACCGCGACCTTCTATGAAGGCGTCGACCCGCCGAGCAGTGGCTTTCCGCTGAAGCTCGACGCGTGGGAAATCTTCGACCAGGGACTCCAGCGCCGGATCGCGGCAGGCTTCGAAAGCGAGCTGATTCTCGAACGCGGCCAAAATCAGCTCGTACAGGTCAATCGCATCGACACCTCGGTCGCCACTGCAGCGCTCCCGGACGACGTCCGCGAGGCACTCCTGCTCTGCAAGAGCCCTCACACGGTCGAGGCGATCGCACAGTTCGTCACCCAACGTCCCGGTGACGTCGACCCCCAACGGGGATACCGCGTGGTGGCGCTGCTGCTCTCGCTCGGCGCCGTGCGCTGGGTTTGAAGAGACGACGCCCTCCTTGACCCCCTCATGAGCGGCTGCTAGCTCTGCGCCGGCTTTTTTGCGGCCGATTCATAGGGAGCAGCCGATGTCCAACGTACGTGTCCTCGTGTCCGACAAGCTCGCTGAGGCAGGCCTCAGGGTGCTCCGCGAGGCACCTGGCGTCGAGCTCGACTTCCGGCCGGGCATGAGCGAAGACGAGCTCTGCGGCGTCATCGGCGAGTACGACGGTCTGATCATTCGCTCGGGCACCCAGGTCACCCCACGGGTGATTGAAGAGGCACACCGTCTTCGCGTGATCGGCCGAGCCGGCATCGGCGTCGACAACGTGCACATTCCCGCGGCCAGCCGGCGTGGGATCGTCGTGATGAACACGCCGACCGGCAACTCGGTGACCACCGCCGAACACGCGCTCACGCTGCTCGCCTCGCTCGCGCGGAAGGTCCCTCAAGCGGTCGCGTCGATGCGGGGCGGCAAGTGGGAAAAGAGCAAGTTTCAGGGTCGGGAAATCGCGTTCAAGACGCTGGGCATCATCGGCCTCGGCAACATCGGCCGCATCGTCGCGGACCGCGCTCAGGGCCTCAACATGAAGGTCATCGGGGTCGATCCCGTCATGAGCAGCGACCGCGCCGCCGAGCTCGGGATAGAGCTGGTCGAGCTGGACGAGCTGCTCGCCCGTGCCGACTTCATCACGATTCACGCACCGCTGACGCCCGAGACGAAGAACATGATCAACGACGCAGCCTTCGAGAAGATGAAGGATGACGCGCTGATCGTGAACGCTGCGCGCGGCGGGATCATCGACGAAGAAGCGCTTGCCCGCGCCGTCCGCGACGGCAAGATCGCGGGCGCTGCCCTGGACGTATTCGGCCAGGAGCCCATCGACCCGTCGAGCCCGCTGCTCGAGCTCGACAACATCCTCTGCACGCCGCACCTCGGCGCGTCGACGTCGGAAGCACAGGAGCGTGTCGCCGTCGAGATCGCGGAGCAGGTGGTCAACTACCTCCAGCTCGGCATCGTCAAGAACGCGGTGAACGTGCCCGCCCTCCCCCCGGAGATCGCCGAGCGTCTCAAGCCGTACCTCGACGTCGGCAAGGCTCTTGGAAGCCTGATCGGCCAGCTCGACCCGGTCGACGTCCGGGAGCTGCGCGTCACGTGCACTGGAGAGGCCGGAGAGCTCGGCGTCACGCCGATCGCACGCGCAGCGCTCGCCGGCTTTCTCGAGCATCACCTCGAAGAGCCCGTTAACCCGATCAGTGCGCCGTACGAAGCGCAGGAGCGCGGCATCCGGCTCGCCGAGGTCAAGGAGCCGAGCGACCGGTACGCGACCACGATCCGCGTGACGGTTACTGGTGAGAAAGGTATCCACACCGCGACGGGAACGCCCGGACGGAAGGGCGAGCCGCGTCTGGTCGGGCTCGAGGGGTACGAGATCGACGCCGTGCTCGAAGGCTCGATTCTGATCATGCGCAACGAAGACCGTCCCGGCGTCATCGGTTCGGTCGGCACGCTACTTGGCAACCGAGGGATCAACGTCTCGCGCATGCAGGTGGGCCTCGATGAAAAGAGCCATCAGGCGCTCGCGCTCTGGAACGTCGATTCCAACGTCGGCGCGGACGCCCTCAACGAGCTGCGCGGCCTCGACTACGTCAGCAGTGTGCATACCCTGAGGCTCTGAGATGCCTCGCTCGGCGCGCAAGCGACGTACGCGGGAGCCTGCGCTCGCAGGCCCCGCCATGGCTCCTCCCGGCGGAATGCGAGACCTGCTGCCACCTGCCTCCATGACGCGGACGCTCGTTTGGCAGAGGCTGATGGAGACGTTCGACCAGCACGGCTACCAGCGGGTCACGACGCCGCCGGTCGAGTACGCCGAGGTGATCGAGCGCGGGCTCGGCACGGTGGACCGCCGCGACCTCGTCCGCTTCGTCGAGCCCGACACGGGCGAGGTGGCCCTTCTTCGCCCCGACATCACCGCGCAGGTTGCGCGAATCGTCGCGACCCGGCTCTCCGAGCGGCCGCGTCCCTGGCGCCTTTGCTACGAGGGGACGGTCGTGCGCCGTCGGCGGGGCAGAGCGCGGAGACGGCACCAGGTGCTCCAGTGCGGCATCGAATGCATCGGCCTCAAAGGCCCCGAAGCCGATGCGGAGGTGATCGAGGTCGCCGCGCGCGCCCTCGAGCGCGTGGGGCTACGCGAGTTCCTCGTCGAGCTCGCGCAGGTCAAGATCGGCGCTGAGGTGCTCGAGCACGTGCCTCAGGAAGCGCGCCTCGCTGTCGTCGAGACCCTGGCCGCCAAGGACGCAACCAGCCTCGAAAAGCTCTTGAAGTCCGCCGGGGTCGTCACGACGGAGCGAAAGCGCCTGGTGATGCTGTGCGACCTCTATGGTGATCGCAGCGTCATCGCCGATGCGCGGCGGAGGCTCCGCAATGCTGCCGCAAAACGCGCGCTCGACGAGCTCGCGCGTGTGGTCGACCGACTGCAGGCGGCTGGCCTCGGCGATCGGGTGGCCATCGACCTCAGCGACCTCCGCCGGCACAGCTACTATACCGGCGTGAGCATGACCCTTCTTGCAGCAGGACCGGGAGAGCCGCTCGGTTCTGGCGGTCGGTACGACGATCTGCTCGGCCGCTACGCGTCGCCTTCTCCAGCAACCGGCTTCGCCTTCGAGGTCGACAACGTGCTTTGGGCCTTGGCCGAAGCGGGCGTCCACCTCGACGATGGTCTCCCCCCACGCGTGCTGGTCGCCGGAGGCAGCGACGCGCGCCGCCGCAAGCTCGTCGACTCGTTTCGGGCCGAGGGCGGACGCGTGGCGGCGCTCAGCGTCAAGACGTCCGAGGCCGCGCGCGAGTACGCGCGCGCGTGGGGCTACGATCTGCTCGTCTGGCAAGGTGGCAAGGATGCACGCGTGACACGGCTCCGCGATGGTCGCAGCCGAAGCCTCCAAGGCAGCGCGAGCGACGGATCGATCGCCGAGCTGTTCTCTTGGGCTCGGGCAAGGACGGAATCATGAGCGCGCTGGTGGTGGTGGGAGCCCAGTGGGGCGACGAGGGCAAGGGCAAAGTGGTGGATCTCTATGCGCCGTACGCCAACCTCGTGATTCGGTACGCGGGCGGAGCGAATGCGGGCCACACGCTCGTGGTCGGCGGTGAGAAGCTGATTCTCCATTTGATCCCCTCCGGCATTCTTCACGAGCGGACGCGCTGCGTAGTCGGACAAGGCACGGTTATCGACCCCGGCGTGTTTCACGAGGAGGTCGACGCGCTCGACGCACGCGGCGTCAGGACTCGCGACCGGCTTCTCGTCAGTCAGCGCGCGCACGTGGTGCTGCCGCACCACAAGCTGATCGACAGCCTTCGCGAGGCGAAATCCAACGAGGCCATCGGCACCACGAAGCGCGGTATCGGCCCCTGCTACGAAGACAAAGTGGCGCGGCGCGGCGTCCGCATGGGGGACCTCCTCGATCCCGCGCGGCTACGCGAAAAGCTCGATTCGAATCTCGACTGTTGGCGGCCGGTCGTCGAGGATCTCGGCGGCGAGCTGCCGGGCGCCGGTGAGGTGGCGGCGCAGTACACCGAGCTCGGCGAGCGGCTTCGTCCCTACATCGGCGACGCTGCCGAGGTCGTGCGCGGTTCCGTCGCAAACAACGAGAAGATCCTGCTCGAGGGTGCCCAGGGCACGATGCTCGACATCGACAACGGCACCTACCCGTTCGTCACCAGCTCGAACGCCGTGGCAGGTGGCGCCTGCGCCGGGGCAGGCATCGGTCCGACGCACATCGGTCGCGCCGTCGGTATCGCGAAGGCCTACACGACGCGAGTGGGAGGCGGACCGTTCCCAACCGAGCTCGAGGACGAGACCGGCCGGCGTTTGCGCGATGCAGGCGCGGAGTACGGCGCGACCACCGGGCGCCCGCGTCGATGCGGGTGGCTCGACCTCGTCGCACTCCGCCATGCGGTCGCCGTCAACGGCCTCAACGAGCTCGCGATCACGAAGCTCGACGTCTTGACCGGCCTGTCCGCGTTGAAGATCTGCGTCGCCTACGAGGTCGACGGCGAGCGGCTCTCATATCCGCCCTACGATCGCGTCGAGGCCGCAGAACCCGTCTACGAGACGCTCGAAGGTTGGACCGAGGAGATCTCTGGCTGCCGCTCGCGAGGCGATCTTCCTCCGGTCGCCCAGGAGTACCTTGCGCGGATCGAGCAGGAGACCGGCTGCGGCGTGGGCGTGGTCAGCGTCGGGCCCGACCGGGAGGAGACCGCAGACCTCCGCGACCCGTTCGAGGCCTAGTCCTCGACCTGCGCGATGAAGTCGATTTCGACCTTGGCGCGCTTCGGCAGCGCCGCCACTTGGACCGTCGCTCGCGCTGGCGGCACGAAGCCATCGAAGAACGCCGCATAAACCTGATTCATCTTCGAGAATTCGCTCATATCCGTCAGGTACACGGTCGCTTTCACGACGTTGGCCCGGGTCACGCCAGCCCCGGCAAGGACCGCGTCCAGATTTCGGAGCACCTGCGCAGTCTCGGCTTCGATGTCTCCGTCGCCGACCATTTCGGCCGTGTGCGGGTCGAGTGCGAGCTGTCCGGAGCAGTAGATCCAGTCGCCCGCGGCAACCGCCTGGCAGTAGGGGCCGATCGCTGCCGGGGCACGTGCTGTCTCGATTCGTCGGTGGGTCATGATTCCATGCTACTTCATACTGGGATGAAGATCGCCACGTGGAACGTGAACTCGATCCGAGCGAGAAAGCAGCACGTGGTCGACTGGTTGGACGCGGTACAGCCCGATGTTCTCTGCCTTCAGGAGCTCAAAGTGGCGGATGAGGATTTCCCGCACGAAGACATTCAGGAATGCGGCTACCAAGCCGCCGTGTTCGGCCAGAAGACTTACAACGGCGTGGCGATCGTGAGCCGAACAGCCCCTTCCCACGTGGTGCGCGGCATGGACGACGACGAAGACGACCCACAGGCGCGTTTGATCAGCGCGGACATCGATGGAGTCACCGTACTGAGCGCCTACTTCCCCAACGGCGGCGAGGTCGGGTCCGAGAAATTCGAGTACAAGCTTCGCTGGATGGGCCGGCTTCGGGAAACGCTGCAATCTCGATTCGACCCGAAGGTCGACCAGGTCGCGCTCTGCGGTGACTTCAACGTGGCGCCCCACGACGACGACATCGGGCGGCCCAAAGAATGGCGCTCTTCGGTTCTCGCCTGCGACGCCGTGCGCGAGGCGCTCGAGGATGTCGCGAGCTTCGGCCTACAGGACGTCGTGCGGCCGTTCCACCCAACCGGCGGCGTCTTCTCGTGGTGGGACTACCGCGGCAGGGGCTTCGAGCGCGGAAACGGCCTGCGGATCGACCACGTCTACGGCACGGCCAAGCTCGCAGCGCGCATCGTCGGGGCGGTGGTCGACCGAGAGCAGCGCGCTCAGAAATCCCCGTCCGATCACGCCCCGGTGATGGTGGAGCTCGCATGACTTCGCTCGCCGTCTTGTTCGCCTGTGCTGGGGTCCCCTGGTTGGTTTGCGCGGTCCTTCGGGCGTCGTTTCCCGACGCAGAGCAAGACCCCGGGGCCGCGCGCGAACGTGCGCTCCGCCGGTATCGCCGCGCGACGCTGTATTCGACCGCAGTCGCACTGCCGGTGGCCGCGGCGGCAGGAGCCGTCTTGGTGGATCCGCTTCTCGCGACGCGGTGGCCGACGGTGGGCTCGTGGTTCTTTGCGAGTCTCGCCGCGTCGACCGCGTGGGTGAGCCTTGCGCTCGCGCGCCGCACGCCCGAAGAACGGGAGGCGATGCCGGTCCTGGTGACCATCGGGCGAGCTGTCCAAACCTTCGTTTATCCCGTGCTGGCGGTCGCGCTTTGTCTCCTGGCGCATGCCGGACTCGAAGCGGTCGGCTCGTGGAGCCCGATGTGGCGCGCGGTGGTCGCCGCGTTTTTTTCGGTGGGAGCCGTCCTGCTGATCGCGCCTTGGCTGACGGCCGCCCTCGGCGCTTGGCCGATCTTTCCCCAGCGCATCGAGTCGGAGGGCGCCTCGTGGAGGTTGGTGCACCTGCCCGCGCCAACGCCCTACCTCACTCACGCAGCAGCCCTGCCCTGGCTGCGCGCCGTGTTGATCAGCGACGGGCTCTTCACGCGGGCACCGGACGAGCAGTGGAAGACACTGGTCCGGTACGAAGTCGGCGGTTCGCTCGGCTCCCGCGCCGAACGGGGCGCTCGTTGGGCGGTCGCGATCCCGTTCTCGGTCATCGCGTTCGTGTGCGCGAGCGCGCTCGGTGCGAACGACCCGCGGAAGCTCGTCGCCGGCACGTTCATCGCCGTGGTCCTCACGATGGTTGCGAGCTGGTTCGCCAACCGGCAACCCGTGTCGCTGGGCACGCTCGAGTCGGATGGGCCCTCGGTTCAGGAGCTCGCGCAAACGCTCCGGAGCCTTCCGCCGTGCCTCGGGCAGGCCCTCCCTCGCACGTCCCACAAACCGCTCGGCACGCCCCTCTACGATCGACTCTTTGCCCTCGGGCACGACCCAGGAAGGAGGCCCCACTCTTGAGCCGCGGTATGGGCATCGTCGCAGTTTCGTTTCTCCTGCTCCTCGGTGCGTGCGGCGGTGCGACCAAGAGCGAGGCTTCGAGCTACGATTCCAACTCCGTGCCGGAGGGCAGGCTCCCGGATGGCGTCCGGCCGACGAGCTATCGACTGAGCCTCACGGTCATCCCGGAGCAGGAATCGTTTTCCGGCACCGTCGTGATCGGCCTCGAGCTTGCCGAAGCCACCAAGACCATTTGGATGCACGGCGAAAACCTGAACGTCACTTCCGTCCACGCTACGCACGCAACCGCGCGAATCGCCGGAACATGGGAGCAACACACGGAAGACGGCGTGGGTCGAGTCGAGCTTCGGGAGCCGCTGCCGGTGGGCCGCAGCACCCTGCACTTCGAGTACACCGCGCCGTTCGATACGACGCTCCGAGGGCTCTACCGAGTGGTGTCGAACGGTCAGTCCTACGCGTTCACCCAGTTCGAGTCGATCAGCGCGCGCCTGGCATTCCCGTGCTTCGACGAGCCGCGCTTCAAAACGCCGTTCGATCTCACGCTCACGGTACCTGCGGGGGAAATCGCCGCTGCCAATACGCCCATCGACCGTGCGATCAAGCTACCCGACGGACGCCAGCGCATCAGTTTCCTGCCGACCCCTCCCCTTCCGACATACCTGGTCGCGATGGCGGTCGGCCCGCTCGACGTGGTCAGCGGCCCGGCAATTGGCCCGACGAAGAAACGTCCGTTTCCTGTTCCGCTGCGTGGGATTGCGGCGCGAGGTCAGGGAGAGCGCCTTCGTTTTGCCCTCCAGCGCACCGAAGCGTTCGTGCGCATGCTCGAAAGCTACTTCGACATCCCGTATCCGTACCGCAAGCTCGACCTGGTCGCAGTGCCCGACTTCGCCGCCGGCGCAATGGAGAACGTGGGGCTCATCACGTTCCGCGAATGGCTTCTCTTGATCGACGAGAAGAACGCCTCGGAGACGCAGCGCCGCATGTTTGCCTACGTGATGGCGCACGAGCTGGCGCACCAGTGGTTCGGCAACCTGGTGACCATGCCGTGGTGGGACGACATTTGGCTCAACGAATCGTTCGCGACCTGGATGGGCAACAAGGTCGTGCATACGCTCTATCCCGAGTACCGTTCCGACCTCGGCGCGGTGGCATCGGCGCATCGCGCCATGGAGGTCGACAGCCTCGTCAGCGCGCGGAGCATCCGCCAGCGTGTCGACACCAACCACGACATTCACAACGCCTTCAGCGCCATCACCTACAACAAGGGCGGCGCAGTGCTCGGCATGTTCGAGCATTCGATGGGCACCGAGCGCTTCCGCGAAGCCATTCAGCTCTATCTGAGGCGGCATCAAGGCGGCACCGCGACCTCGGAGGACTTTCTGGCCGCTCTCGACGAGGTCGGTGAAAGCGGCGTCGGGGCCAGCTTTCGGACCTTTTTGACGCAGCCAGGCGTTCCGCTCGTGAAGGCGGTCGGCGCCGAGCGCTGTGAGGACGGTGCGCGAACGCTCGCGCTGGCGCAGGAGCGCTATCTGCCGATTGGATCGACCGGCGATCCGGCGCGCACGTGGCGCATCCCGGTCTGCGTGCGCCATGGCGCCGACGTCACCTGTGCACCCTTGAACCATGCCGAAGGCGAGCTCGACCTTCCCGGCTGTCCGTCCTGGTGGATGCCGAACGACGACGGCGCCGGATACTACAGGTTTTCGTTGTCGCAAGACGGTTGGCGCGCGCTTCGCGCCGAAGGCTTCGGGAAGCTCTCGGCTGCCGGCCGGATCGCGACGGCCGACAGCGTGGGGGCCGCGTTCGATCGCGGCGCGATGTCCGTCGAAGAGCTGCTCGCGTGGTTTCCACTGCTTGCGGCGAGCCCCTCGAGACAGCTCGCGACCGCACCCATGGAACCGCTCCGGTTCATGATCGACGACGTGGCGTCGGCCGAAGGGCGCGAACGGGTCGCGGCGTACGCCGGTCGGCTCTACCGCAAGCGCGTGGCAAAGCTCGGATGGCGGGCTCGTCCAGGCGAGTCGAGCGACACCAAGCTGCTCCGCGAAGCGGTGCTGCGATTCATGGCGATGGACGTTCGCGATCGGAAGCTCCGGGCGCGCGCCGCACGGCTCGGTCGTGCTCACTTCCGAAACCCAGCAACCCCGATCGACTCGCAGGTCGCGGGCCTCGCGCTGGCCGCAGCGGTCCAGCAAGGCGACGGGGCGCTTTTCGACGAGCTCGTCGAGGCGCTGGCGACGAGCGCGGATGCGGCAAAGCGTGGACGCATTCTCTCGGCGATCGGTCATGCGGAGACCGACGTGCTGTCCGCGAAAGCGCTCGGGCTCGCGCTCGATCCCCGTGTGCGCGTCAACGAGATCAGTCAGATTCTCCACGCGCAGTTTGGGAACGCGTCGACGCGGAAGCGTGCATGGGCGTGGCTTCAAGGGCACTTCGACGAGCTCGCTCAACGCTTCGGAAGCTCGCAGCTCGGAGCGACACCCTGGCTCGCGGCCTCGTTTTGCACCAACGCCGCCGCCGAGGACGTGCGGCGATTCTTCGGGCCCCGCGTGGCAGAGCTGACCGGCGGGCCGCGCAATCTCGAAGGCGCCGTCGAAGCGATCGCGCTTTGTGCGCACAAAGCGGAATTCCACCGCGCGGGCGTGACCGAGGCCTTCGGTGAGGGCGTGCGCCGGCCGTAGCGCGGGGATCTATCGACGTCGGCGCTAGCTCCCGATCACGCCGCGGACCAGCGCCTCCGCCCCGGAATACGGATCGGTCCGGCCTTCGACCACCTCGCGGAGCTTCTCGCTCACGCGCTCGGCAAAACGTTCGTCGACCTCGTCGATCAGGGCCTGATAGAGAATCGCGCGGAACTCCGCGACGCGCCGCTGCTTGCGGATCTGGCGCCCCGCGTCGGTGTCATGGAGAAACGCGCGGTGGGCGGCAAACGCATCGACGAGCTCGGCAAGACCCTCTTGGCGGTGGGCCACGGTCTTGTGGATGGGTGGCACCCACTCTCCGTCTTCCGGAGCCGGCCCTTTGCGCAAGGTAGAGACCGCCGTGTGGCCCTGCATCTTGCCGACTCCGCCGGGCACGCGGCGCAGGGACAGCATCTGCTGGAGGTCCTGCACCGTCGCGTCCGCGCCCGCCCGATCGGACTTGTTCACGGCGAACACGTCGGCGACCTCGAGGATGCCCGCCTTGATCGCCTGGATGTCGTCCCCGAGCCCCGGCGCCATCACGACCAGCGTCGTGTCGGCGAGCCGGGTCACCTCGAGCTCGTCTTGGCCGACGCCCACGGTCTCGAGGATTACGACGTCGAACTTCGCGGCGTGCAGCACGTGAAGGACGTCTCCCGTCGATCGGGAAAGGCCGCCGAGGTGGCCGCGCGTCGCGATCGAGCGAATGAAAACCCCTTCGTCGGTGAAGTGCTGCTGCATCCGAATCCGATCGCCCAGGATCGCGCCGCCCGAGTACGGGCTCGTGGGGTCGATCGCCAAGACCGCGACTCGCTTTTCTTGCTGCCGATAGAGTCGAATCAAGCCGTCGACGAGTGTGCTCTTGCCCGCTCCCGGCGTGCCGGTAACCCCGATCACGTAGGCGTGACCGTCGTGCCGGAAGACCTGCTTGAGGAGCTCGAACGCGCTTGGATCGCGGTCGTCGATCAACCGGCATGCGCGTGCCAGTGAGCGCATGTCGCCGGCGCGAAGCTTTTGCACGAGAGTCGAGAGCTCAGCCAAGCGAGTCTCCTCGGCGTTCGGTGCCCGATGCGCGCACACGCCTCGATTTGGTGGGCGCAGTTGGATTTGAACCAACGACTTGTTCCGTGTGAAGAAACCACTCTACCCCTGAGTTATGCGCCCTCAAGAAGCCTCCAGATAGCACGGCCCGAAGGCCCCGCCAGCATCTGACCCAGTGACCTCCGACGCGCCAACTGGGATGTACGGCCCACGAAAAAATGCGATACGCACTTCTAGCGGACGGAAAGCCGGGGCGAAAAAAATCGCGATACGCGGCTACGCCGGACGGGGCGGCTTGCAAAGGTGGCCGGTTTCACTTGGGAGCTTAGGCCACGCAAGCCGCCCCTCGGCGCTCGCGACCAAGTGGCGGTGGTCGGAGCCATGGCCACTTGGCACTCGCGACGCCGACTCCGCCCCATATCGCGATTTTTTTCGCCCCTCC
>JBFGKE010000061.1:0-12341 GCA_041576815.1 Polyangiales bacterium | reverse complement strand
GTGGCTGCCCGATGTCTCCCAAATCCCCGTTCCCTGTCTCGGGAACGGTCGATCGGGCAGGGCACGGATGCCGGCGCGCGACCCTCACCGTCCCCGAGGCGATAGGCACAAATCACGTGCAGGTTTCCGGGCTCGTGACCCCAGGCTCTGTCACCTTCCCAGGCTAATCGCCCAGTGGCATCACGACAGCGCATTCAGTCACATACCGTGGCGGGTCCGCGCCGGCCTCTCACCGACTTCCCTGCTTTTGCCGGACGATGACCGATCCCCCACAGGCGGTCAATGCCGGGCGACGGGCGTCGATCGGGGATGGCACGCGTGGTAAGGACGCGCGGTGCGGCTCTATCCCATGCTGTTCCTGCTGTCGCTCGTCGCCGGGGTGGTCGCCGTGCTCGTGGGGTCCGGTGATCTCACCGACCCGGAGCTCAGGGATACCTTCCTCAAGCTTCGCGGCTATCGACTCGCCGCGGCGTTTCTCGCCGGCGCGGCGCTGTCGGTCGGGGGCGTCGTCGTGCAGGGGCTCTTTCGGAACCCGCTAGCGAGCCCTTCCGTGCTTGGAACGACCGCCGGCGCGAGCTTTGGCGGGCAGGTAGCGCTTCTTGCGCACGGCGTGACCGGTGTCGGAACGGCGCTCGTCGTGCCGGAGATGATCGTCCCGATCGGCTGCTTCGTCGGTGCGCTCGCGGCGCTCGCGGTCCTGCTTGGCTTTCTGCGCGTCACGCAGGACCTCCTTGCCCTGCTGCTGACCGGTTTCGTGTTGAGCGCGCTCTTTCTGAGCTTGAGCGCTTTCGTGACGAGCGTCGCCCAAGAGACGTGGGAGCTCGGCCGCGCGGTGGTGTCGTTTTCGCTCGGATCGGTGAGCGGGACCGGGCCGCTGCAGCTCGCGTTCGCGCTGCCATTGATCGCGGCCGGATTGGTCGCGGCCTGGTCTTGGGGGCGCTCGCTCGACCTTCTCCTGAGCGGGGAAGAAGAGGCGCAATCGCTGGGGGCCGAAGTGCGGTCGGTGCGGTGGTGGTCTGCGATCTGGGTGAGCGTACTGGTGGCTGGGGCGGTGTCCCTCGGGGGAAACGTCGGCTTCGTCGGTTTGGTCGTTCCGCACATGCTCCGCCCGTTTGCGGGCACGAAGCATCGGCGCTTGATCCCTGCAGCGGCGCTCGCGGGCGGCATCTTCCTCGTCACGTGCGACGTCGGGGCACGCCTGATTCCGTCGCGAAGCGAGATCCCTCTCGGCGTCGTGACCGGCTTGGTCGGTGCGCCGCTGTTCTTGCTGCTCCTGATCAAGCTTCGGCGCGAGCGAGCCTATGCGTGAGAGAACCGAAGAGCCGGCGGTCCGGGCCAGCGGTGTTGGCGTGACGCTCGGCGGTCGCCCGGTGCTCCACGGGGTTAGCCTCGAGGCGTTCCCGGGCGAGGTGCTGGCTCTTCTCGGCCCGAACGGTGCGGGCAAGAGCACGCTTCTCAAAGCATTGGCAGGACTGCTGCCCTATGAAGGCCGTATCGAGATCGGTGGCGCCGACTCGGCGGCCCTCGATTCGCGGACCAGGGCCAAACGGATCTCCTATGTGCCGCAGCGGAGCCTCCTGCGGTCCGCTCTGTCGGTCGAAGAGGTGGTGGCGCTCGGCCGCTACGTACACGGTGGAAGCTTCGGGGGGATGTCGAAGGCCGACCAGCGTGCGATCGATTGCGCGCTCGAAACAGCCCACGCCGACTCGCTTCGCGGCCGCGTCTTCACGCAGCTTTCGGTGGGCGAGCAGCAGCGCGTTCTCCTGGCACGTGCGCTGGCCTCCGAAGCGCCCATCGTCTTGCTCGACGAGCCCACCGCTGCGCTCGATGTCGGGGAGGGAATGGCGGTGCTTCATCTGATTCGCACTCTCGCTTCGGAAGCGCATACGTTGATCGTCGTCCTGCACGACCTGGCGGACGCGCGTAGCACGACCGATCGCGCGCTTCTTCTCAAAGACGGCCGCGTCGTAGAGCAGGGTGCAACGGCCCACGTCGTGAGCGCAGGCCCGATTCGTGACGTTTACGGAGTCGAGCTCGTCGAAAACGCGCGAATCGGTTTCGAGCCTGCCTCGGAGTCGCCGGGCAAATGAGCACGAGCCGAGTCAACGCTGTGCTCCTGCTGGTCGCCATGGCCGCGGGACTGCTGCTCACTGGCGCGGTCGCGAAGCGAAACCCGACCCATGAGCCCAGCGCGGTCTCGGCAGCGGTCGAGGACGCCACGGGCGGGCACGTTGCCGTGCGACAGTACGTGCGGATCGTCAGCACGAGCACGATTGCAGACCAAGTTCTCGTCGAGCTGGTCGATCCGAGACGCCTTCTCGCCGTGAGCGCCCACACCCTTCGCGGCCCCGACGGACCAGTCTATCGCGACAAAATCGGCGTCGAGCGCGCCCACGACATCGAAACGATCATCGAGCTCCGCCCCGACATCGTCTTCATCAACAGCTTCGTGGACGAACGCCAGATCGAGCGGCTCCGCAATGCGGGTCTCACCGTCTTCAACCTCGGTGTCATGCGTGGCGTGGAGACACTTCTAATGAACATCCGGCAGATTTCCGCCGTGCTGGACGTTCCACAAAAGGGCGAAGCCTTGGCCGGCGAGCTCATGCGCGGGCTCCGTGAGGTCTCTGCGACGCTGCCGGTCGACCAGCGCGAACGCGGCCTCTACGTGGGCATTCACGGCGACCGCTTGTACGGCGGCACCAGGGGCACGAGCTTTCACGACGTTCTCGTCGCGGGCGGGCTCGACGATGTGGCGGCTGAAGCGGGATTCGCCGGTTGGCCGGCCTACACCAACGAACAGCTCCTCAGCCTCGATCCCCCGTGGATCATCACGAACCCGGGCACCGAGCAAACGCTCTGCCGCCATCCCGGCTTCGCGTCGCTCACGGCGTGCAAAGCAGGCAGGGTTCAAGGTATCGACACACACCTCTTGACCGATCCGGGATTTGGGATGGTCGATGCTGCGCGTGCGGTGCGCAAAGCGGTTTACGGGATGTGACTACAGCCGTTCCGAGTTGTGCTCCGTCGGTGGCTTCGCCTATAGTCGCCGCGCATCTTCGATCTCACGGAGGAATCGATGCCAGGAAAGTTCGAGCTCAAACCGTCGAAGGGCGGACGGTACATGTGGAACCTTCTCGCGAGCAACGGTGAGGTCATCCTCACGAGCCAGCACTACAAGAGCAAGGGCGGCGCCAAGAAGGGAATTGCGTGCGTGCAAGGCTGCGCAGGCTCGGACCGAAGCTTCGAGCGTCGAAAGACGCGCAATGGCAAGGACTACTTCGTCATGAAGGCAGGCAACGGCCGCGTCGTCGGCCAAAGCGAGCCGTACAACTCGAACCGTTCGATGGAAAACGGCATCAAATCGGTGCAAAAGCACGCGCCGCGCGCGAGCACGAAAGAAGCGAAACGCTGAACGACCTCAGCGCCGCTAATCGAGCAGCGCCGGCAGAAGCTCGTCGTAGGCGTCGGTTCGCCTGAACTGCGGAAACTCCTCGGCGACGTTGTCGGGGCAGCGGAACAGGATGCCACGGTCGGCTTCCTTCAGCATGGTCGTGTCGTTGTAGCTGTCCCCGGCCGCGTGCACGCGGAACCCGATACTTTTGAGGGCGGCAACCGCCTTTCGTTTTCCGTCGGGAATCCGAAGCTGATAGTCGATCACCCGGTCCGAGTCGTCGGTCAGCAGCTGGTGACAAAAAAGCGTCGGCTGGCCGAGTTGGCGCATGAAGGGTGCGGCAAACTGGTAGAAGGTGTCGCTCAAGATGATCAGCTGCGCGCGCTCTCGAAGCTCGTCGAGAAATTCGCGCGCGCCAGGAAGCGGTGCCATCGCCGCGATGACGTCTTGGATGTCGGAGAGCTTGAAGCCGTTGTCGTCGAGAATCCCGAGCCGGCCGCGCATCAACGCGTCGTAGTCCGGCTCGTCGCGAGTCGTGCGGCGAAGCGCCTCGATCCCGGTCTTCTCCGCAAAGGCAATCCAGACCTCCGGGATGAGGACTCCTTCGAGGTCGAGGCATACGACGAGCGGCGCCATGGCGGGCATCGTCTACTCGATTTCGGAGGGTCGGCAACTCGCTTCGACTCGACAGCAGCCAGGGTTCGAGGGCACAATCAGCCACTCGTGCGATTTCGAAACGCGATCTTTGCAGGCGGAGGCAGCCGGTGTTTCTGGCAACTCGGCTTTTGGGAAGGCGCCAAGGAGTCTGGGGTCGACCTCCAAGGCTCCGTGAAGTTCGTCGGCTCGACCAGCGCCGGGTGCGCGATGGCCACCGCGGCGGTTCTCGACCGAGCGCACGATGCTATCGCGCTGTTCAAAAAGCTCACGGCGGAAAACCCGCGAAACATCCACTGGAACAACGCCAGCCCCCTCAAGCCAGGCTCGATTTGGCCCCATCCGCGCATGTACCGCGAGGCTCTTCGCAGGTTCGTCGAGCCGACCGACCTCATGACCCTGAAACGGGCGTCGGTACATTTTTTGATGAGCGGCTAC
Source organism: Polyangiales bacterium (assembly GCA_041576815.1). GTDB lineage: Bacteria > Myxococcota_A > Polyangia > Polyangiales > Houyiibacteriaceae > SG8-38. Next base: position 7,855 of record JBFGKE010000061.1, on the reverse strand, counting down.
CCGAGGTGGCTCAGGGGAAAGGTCGGCACGACGGTCGCGCTCCTGATCTACGGCATCGAAAGCTCGATTCGGCGAGACGCGATTCACCCGAGGTGGCCGGCCAGGGCTGGCTTCCAACCCGTCGTCGGGCGCGCGGCGGATTGTCAGACGACGGACGATTACATCGACATGATCCTCGCTGCGTCCTGCATCCCGCCGATCTTGCCCGAGGGCCGCTTTCGCAATCGCCGCGTGCTCGACGGCGGGCTCATCGAGCACGTCCCGGTCCGACTCGCCGCCAACGAGCCGGGACGCACGTTGGTGCTGTTGAGTCAGCGATACGATCGGAGGCTCCCAACGGACCAACGCGTGACCTGGGTCCAGCCGTCGACACCGATCAAGATCGACAAATTCGATTACGCCAATCCATCGGGTCTCCAAGAAACCTTCGACCTGGGTCTCGAAGACGGGCGCGCGTTCGGTCGAAGTTGTGTTCTCGGCGGCCGGGCCTATAGTTCCGCGCGGTGGCGCGATCGGTCCTGACACTCGTCGTTGCGCTGAGTCTCGCGTCGCTCGGGGTTTGGTTCGCAAGAGGGTTGGCGCTCGACACGGGGCTCGAAGCACTCCTGCCCGCTGATTCCGTGTCGGTGCTCTCGATCGAGGAGACGCGCGATAAGCTTGGCTTGGAAGAGCCGCTCACGATCCTCGTCGAGACGGAGGCTCCCGAGCGAAGTCAGGCGTTGGCGCGAGATCTCGCAGAAGCGTTTTCCAAGTGGCCAGAGACGGTTTGGGTGATGACCGGCTACGGGCTCGACGCGCTGGCGGAGCGGGCCTTGTACTACGTCGACACCGAGACCCTCTACGAATGGAAGGAGCTGGCGGAGGAGGCACTCGACTGGGAGGTCTGCAAGGCCTCGCCGCTCTGCGTGACCATCGCAGATCCACCGGAGCTCCCGGACAGCGAAGACGTGCGCGAAGCGGTGGATCGATCGCCCGCGGGCACGGTACTCCACGAGCTCACGGGCGAATCAGCCAAGCAGGCCGGCGGCAAAGAAGACGGTCAGTCGGAGAGGGTGAACCACCTCTGTAACGACGAGGGCCTCGTCTGCGCCGTTCAAATCATGCTCAGCGGATCACCGGGAGATCTCGGATACGCGCGCATGATCAAAGAACGCGTGGAGGCGACCACGATTCCGTTGGCAGAGGCGCAGCCAGGCGAGGCGCGTATTGAAGTGATCGGCCGGTATCGCGTCGCGCCGCTCGAGCATGGAATCATTCTCAATGACCTCCGGGTGGTCTCGATTCTCGCCGCCGTGGGCGCGCTCTTGATGGTGCTCCTCTTCTTTCGAGACTTCACGGCGGTGCTCCAACTGATGGTGCCGATGCTGACCGGCCTCGCGGTGGCGATCGGCCTCATCGCCCTCATCGAGCCGGACATCAACATCATCAGCGCATCTGCGCTCGCGATCCTCGCCGGCATGGCGATCGACTTCGGCATCCATCTGTTGATGCACTATCAATCCGCGCGCTCCACGGGCTTGAGCCCGGCGGCTGCATCCAAGGCAAGCGTGCAAGAGCTGTGGGTCTCGCTCCTCGTCGCCGGACTGACGACGGCGTGCGGTTTCGGTGCGCTCGCGATGACTGACTTCCAGGGCTTTTCGCAGATGGGGTGGATGGCGTCGCTCGGGATCATCGTCGCTCTCGTCTGGACGCTGGCCGTGTTCCCTAGCCTGGTCCGCGTGCTTCCGGGCCGGGTGAAGGCGCAGCGCCAACTGCCGGCCAAGGCCCGCAGCTCCCGCGGTGTCGGCACCCTCGGCCTAATGCTCGGCAGCATCGCCATCCCGTTTGCAGTCCAAGTCGGGTTCGAGCCCAATCTCGGCAAGCTTCAGCCGGAGGGTGTCGGGCACGGGATGGACGCATCGATGATGCGCGCCCGCGGCAACATCAACGCACTCTACATCGGGCAGTCGCCCGAGGCGGTGCAGCAGGCGATCGACGACCCGCTGATGACCGAGGGCGCCGTCGAAACGATGGGCATCGAACCCGTCGTGGTGTCTGCGCAGGTGATCTTTCCGGAGGACTCCGAGGAAAAGACCGAGATCCTGAAAGACCTGCTCGCCACGATCGAGCGCGCACGCGACAAAGCCATAGAGCGCGAGGACCAAGAGCTGCTCGACGATCTGAACGAGCTCGAACCGTGGGTGAACATCGAAGGACCACCCCGGCCAGAGCAGCTTCCGCCGTGGCTCGCCGCCACGCTCGTATTGAAGGACGGGACCGTCGGAAGGAGCGGGATCATCTACGTGCCTCTCCGCGGCTCGGACGCCGAGGCGATGGAGCGGTTCGCCGCATGGCTCGACGAGCTTCGCGAGGCCCATCCCGACGTGACGTTTGCATCGGCCGCGGCGCTTCTCGGCGAGGTCACGCCGACCCTGATCGCGGACGCCCCTTGGATCATCGCGCTCGTTTTCGTCGGCCTCATCGCTGCGACCGGCGTCGCCGGCCGTTCGTTCGGCGTCACCCGAGACGTGTTTTTGGGGACCGCGCTGAGCACCATCTTGTTTGCTGCGACGCTGACGATCTTTGAAATCGATCTTCACCTCTACAATCTCCTCGCCGTGCCTGTCGTGATCGGTCTGGCCGTCGACGGGGCGGTGCACGTGAGGTGGGAACAAAACGACGGCCGCGCACGCGAGCGGTACGCCACCTACAAAGCCGTGGCAGCGTCGACTCTCACATCGATGGTTGCGTTCGGAGCGCTGATGACTGCGGACAGCCCCGGCCTGCGATCGCTCGGGGAGGTGGGTGTGATCGGCCTCGGCATTTCGCTGCTGGTGAACCTCGTCTGGCTTCGCGCGTGGTGCCGGCCAACGGCGCCGAAGGAGAGCGAGCCGGCTTGAGGACTCCCCGGCGTTCAACGACCAATCGGCGCCCCGTCGAGCACCAGGGAAGCGAGCGCTGAAAAGAGCTGCTGGCCGGCTAGGCTTCGAACCTCGGTTTCGTCCATCGTGGCGACGATCTTTTTCGTTCTGACGGAGGCGTACCAGTGCAGGCAGCAAGTCTCGGGCCGAATGACCTCCATCGGATCGACGCCATCACGATAGAAGCGGAACCAGTGCGCGCTGATCTCCGGCGGCAGGGGGTAGAAGTAGGGCGGCGGAAAGGCATGGAGGTCGTCCCCGGCGTACGCCCCGTAGACTGCCTGGAGAAGATGCGTCCCGAGAGCGTGAGGCTTTTGCCACCGAGATTCGGGCACCTCGGTCATGGCCTCGAGGTACTGGGCGCAAAACGGGTGTCCCGCCACGCCCCCGAGCACCGCACCGTTGACGGCGCGGTGGTAGTGCCGCTCGATGCGCGGGAAGTAGCGATACCCGTGCGGGAGCCGACGGTACAGGTCGCGCACCGCGGTCTTCACGTAGGCTTTGGCTTTGACTCGCGGATCGCGGGAGGCGACGACCTCCTGGGGGAACACGATGTGCTCCTCGCCGAGGAAGCCCGGGGCGCATGCCCGCACGTCGTCGAAGCGCCGAATGGTCAGAGTATCCATGTCGAGGTAGACGCCGCCATCGCGGAGGACGAGCGCCGTTCTGACGAGGTTCGAGCGGGCCACCGGCGAGCGAAGGGCACCGACGAGATCGGCAAGCGCGGGGCCATGCGCCTCGTCACAAAGACGTCGATCGTCGAGAGCCACGAGCTCGAAGCGGTCGAGCGCGTAGAGGTCCCGCACGTGGGGTGGCTCCTCGAGCGGGTCGGTGTGATGAAGGCGGACCGAGTCGAAGCCGCCGTGGGTGACAGCCGAGCGGATCGCGAGGGCGTGCAGGTAGGGCAACTTCGGCCCGTACCAAACGAAATGCGCAATCGAAGGAACCAAAGGCCAACCCCGCCGCTGCTCTAGCCCACCGACTTGGCCGATGCCACCGTGGCGGGAAGCCATGGGGATCTGTGCTAAACGGCCCGCGTGATCTCGATCGTGGTGCCCACCTATCGGGAAGCCGACAACCTCGCTCTCGTTGCGAGCGCCGTCGATCAAGCCCTGGCAGGCACCGGTCAGGGCTACGAGCTTCTGTTCATCGACGACGACTCGCAGGACGGCTCCGAAGAGATCTGCGCTGACCTCTCGCAACGGTTCCCGGTTCGCTTGATCGTGCGCCGCGGCGAGCGCGGCCTGGCGACCGCGGTGATCCACGGCATCTCGGTCGCAGCTGGTGACATCCTCGTCGTCATGGACGCCGATCTGTCTCACCCGCCGAGCGCCATTCCAACGATGGTGGAGCGACTTCAGCGTGGCGAAAGCGATTTCGTGCTCGGCTCGCGCTACGTCGACGGGGCCTCGATTCACGGGGACTGGAGCGTTTTTCGCAAGCTCAACTCGGTGGTCCCCTCGCTCCTCGCCAAGCCGCTGTGCCCGCTGAGAGACCCCATGAGCGGCTTCTTCGCGATCTGGCGTCGTGACATGCCCGACCCGACGCTTCTCTCCCCGATCGGATACAAGATCGGGCTCGAGATTTTCGTGAAGGGGAGCTTCGAGAACCCGAGTGAAGTCCCAATCCACTTTGCCGAGCGCCAGCATGGAGAAAGCAAGCTCTCGCTCAGGGAGCAGCTCAACTTCCTCCGCCATCTCGGGCGACTCTACGCGTACAAGCTGCACCCGACATGAAGCTCGTCCAGCAGGATCGCACGGTCGCTTGGATCGTGCTCGTGTTCGCGCTGTCGCAGCTCGTTGCCATCGGCTGGGATCTCCCGGGCACGCACGGCTGGGAAAACGACGGCATCGCCCCGCGCGATTTCTTCGCAGGGATCGCGATCAATCTCACGCCAGGCGAAGGGCACCGGTATCCGCTCTTTCACAACGCTTTGGTGGGGCTCCTTTGCATTCCGGTGCTGTTGCCCGCCGCGCTCGCCGCGGACGAGTGGACCCTTCCCTCGCTGATGGAGCAGATCCTGACCGTGCCCGTGATGACGGGATGCTCCATCGTGGGAAAGCTCGTCACGGTCGTAATGGCCTGTGTCTCGGTCCTCGTCGTTGCGCGAATCGCCCGACGCACGGTCGATGCGCAGGCCGGCCGTTGGGCCGCCGTCTGGGCTGCAACCTGTCTGACGTTTGCGTACTACGGCAGGGTCAGCAACCTCGACGGCCCATACCTGATGTGGACCACGCTCGCGATCGACCGACTGCTCACCGTCGCGGAGACGCGAAACCTTCGCGACTATCTTTGGTTCGGCGTCCTCGCGGGGGCGGCGGTTGCCACGAAGGATCAAGCCTACGCGGGGTTCGTGCTCCCCGGCCTCGTCTTCGTTCTTCTTCTCCCGTGGCGCAGCGACGGGCCGTTCGGCCCGGTAGGCGCGCACTATCGCAAGACGCTCCTGGCAGCGGCCGCCGGCGCGGTTTCACTCGGGCTCCTGGGGGGCGGTTTGCTCAACCCGAGTGGCTTCGTCGCCCGGTTTCGGGAGCTCACGGGCGGCGCGACCCACGATTGGATGACCTATGCACGAACGCCACGCGGCTTTCTCGCCAACCTGATCGACATCGCCCTCGGACAGGAGACGTTTTTCTGGCCGTGGGCCGCCGTCGTGACCTGCTGGGCCGGCGTGCTGCTGGTGGTCGGTCGCCGGGGCGGCGAGGGAATTCGCACGCGTACCTTTCGTCTGCTTCCACTTTGCGCGGGGTCGAGCAGCGTCTTCTTTTTCACGCTGGTCGTGGCACGGTGCGATCATCGCTTCGTGCTGCCGTTCGGGTTTTGGCTTGCTTACTACGGGGGCGTCGCATCGGCCGGTTCGCTGGCGTGGCTCGCATCGAAACCGGCTGGCCTGTTTCGTACCGGTCAGGTTGCGCTCGGCGCGCTCGTGGTTTGGGCCGCGGGACACAGCTTCGAGGTTCACCTCACGCAGCTCGGCGATGCAAGACGCCAGGTCGATGCGTACCTCGGCACTCTCGATCAAGGCACGTTGGTCGAGACGTACGGGCTACTCGTTCATCTTCCTCACGACGGCCAATCCAGCGACGCCCCGTATCAGCTCCAGCGCGTCAGCCGACGGCCGATCGAAAGGCGAAATCCGCTGGTGGGTGCGCGCGAGATCGACGAGCCGTATCGCAACGTGAAGGAGCGCGGCCCCGACGTGCTCGTCGTGCCGGAGCTCACGGCGTACCAGCACATCACGAAGGTGCTGCCGGAGGGGAAGGCCGCGTCTACCGTGCACGAGCTCGCCCAGTCCGACACCGATGCCCAAAGGTTCTTTCGGTCTGCGCTCGACGGCTCGCTCGAGGGCTATCAGGTGGCCATGGTTGCCGAGCCTCGGCTTCCACCCTGGGCAGTCGCACTCGGTGCAGAGCCGGTCGTGGTCCATTCGAGCGTCGGCAAGCGCGTGTGGGTTCTCGCGCGTGAGGAACGGGTGACGACCGAAAACGGCGAAACGCACGATGTGCGTCGGTAACCGCCCGCGCCAAAACCCGCGATCGCGACGGGACAGCCTGTTCAGGATGGAAGATTTTTCGCTCTCCCCTGCGGCTTTCGATCGGGTCGCATGAAGCCATTTAACATTGGATAAATCAACGCGAACGCGCAGCGGACACATTCGAAATCCCGGTTGCCACGCATCGATTTGAAGACGAAAGACAAACCACGGCCCGTCTGATCGCGACCACAGCACACGGAAGCGCGAAAAAAGGGGGTAGACAGAACGTTCCGCATTTGTGCATTCTCCGCACAACCGGGGCCCAGGATGGCTTCGGAGCCCTGCATGAGGTGCGCTCTCGTTGGAGAGGTGGAGGTGCGACGTGAAGAATAGCTGGTTTGCCCTACTCGCTGCGATGGCGGTCTTGTTCTCGACCGGACAGGTCGCGGCTCAATACGGGACCGACGAACCCACGGCTGCTCCGGAAGCCGGTGCCGAAGAGGGCATGAGCGAGCTCGACAAGCTCAAGGCCATGCAGGAGCTGGATCCCGATGCGCCGCAAGTCACCGGCGCGCGGCCGCCGAGCTCGAAGATAGCCACCACGCCTGGCGAGGCGGGCATGGGGACCGAGGCAGCCGAGCGTGAACGGATCCGGCGGAGCATCGGCGACGTCGGGAGAAGCGTCCGGGACAAAGAGGAAGACGCCATTCCGCTGAGGTTCACCTTTCACGGCTACTACCGCGCTCGCTACAACTGGATTGGCAACGCACCCATGCCGACCGGAAGCTTGAACGACGTCGAGCCAGGCCGAGATCCGAGCGCGTTCCCGAGCAAGAACGCCTCCTTTGGCGAGATGCGACTTCGTATCGACCCGGAGGTCACCTACGGGCCGAACCCCGACCTTCCGATCGCCCGTCTGCGCTTTACCATCGATGGTTTCGACAACGTCGTTTGGGGCGACAACAACCGTGTCTTCAGCGCTGGGCTCTTTGCAGTCGACCAGTCGTTCACCACGTATGGCGGCCCTGCTCCTCAGGGTGATGGCTTCGACCTCTCCGACTCGCTGAAGCTAGAGCGCGCGTGGATCGAGTTCCTCGTCCCGATCGGCCAGGTGCGCGTCGGCCGTATGGAGTCGCAGTGGGGCACCGGTCTTCTCACACACGCAGGCAACGGCCTCGCCGAGTGGGGCGAGTTCCGACGCGGCGAAACGTTCGACCGCGTGTTGTTTGCCACCCGGCCGATCACCTTGGCCCGCGGGATCGCCAAGGGCGACACCCGTCAAACACCGCTGATCTTCGCATTCGTCTACGATCGCATTTCGCAGGATCCGGTTCTCAACCCGACGATTGCATCGCCGCCGGTGGCCACGAGCCCCGAGCTCTTCAAGCCATTCTTCACGACGGACGCGGGCCGCTCGAACGCACCGCTGGCGTACTTGACCAACCTCGACCGGCGCGTGAGCGAGATCGTCGGTGTGCTCGCC
>JBFGKE010000060.1:0-13271 GCA_041576815.1 Polyangiales bacterium | reverse complement strand
CGGGCGGATGGAACTAAACCAAACGCTGCCCCAAGCCCAGCATCCACACCCCTCGCCACCCGCGGGATCGCGATCAGTCGAGGAACTCGATCAGCGACATCGGCGCGTTGTCGCCGCGCCGGCGGTTGACCTTGATCACGCGGGTGTAGCCGCCGCCCTTGTCTGCCTTGGCGCGCTCGAGGTAGCGCGGAGCGATGTCCGTGAAGAGCTTGTGGATGAGGTCCACCTGCTCCACGGTGCCGTCGGAATTGGTCTTCACGAGCTGTTTCGGAAGAAACCGGGCGACCTGACGGCGGGCATGAAGGCGCCGCGCCAGAATGCGATCGCGCTCTTCTTCGTCTTTGACCTTGGCGACGTCGACCGTGAGATCGTCCCCGAGCCGCAGCGCCTTGGTGACGAGTCGCTCGGCGATGCGGCGGAGCTCCTTGGCCTTGGCGTCGGTCGTCTTGATTTGTTCGTGCAGCACCAGATTGCCGGCCATGTTTCTGAACATGGCGCGGCGGTGGCTCGTGTTGCGGCCGAACTTCCTGCCTGCCTTCTGATGCCTCATGACGATCTCTTACTGCGTGGCCTGCTGCGTCTTCCAGCGCTCGAGCATTTGCGACCAGTTGTCGATCTGCATGCCGAGGGAAAGACCCATGTCCGCTAGAATTTCTTTGATTTCCTTGAGCGATTTGCGCCCGAAGTTCTTGGTCTTGAGCATCTCACCTTCACTCTTTTGCACCAGCTCGCCGATCAGCTTGATGTTGGCGTTCTGCAAGCAGTTGGCAGAGCGCACCGACAGCTCGAGCTCGTCGACGGAACGGAACAGGTTCTCGTTGAGCGGCTCTTCAGAGCTCGTCTCTTCGACCGGCTCATCGTGCTCTTCGAAGTTGATGAAAATCGTGAGCTGGTCTTTGAGGATCTTCGCGGCGTAGGCGACGGCATCAGCCGGCTTCACTGCGCCGTTGGTCCACACCTCGAGCGTGAGCTTGTCGTAGTCCGTGATCTGCCCGACGCGCGCGTTGGTCACGGCGTAGTTCACTTTGCGGATCGGCGAGAACAGCGAGTCGATGGCAATGGTGCCGATGGGAATGCCCGCGGTCTTGTTGCGGTCCGCGGGCACGTAGCCGTGACCGACGTTCATCGTCAGCTCCGCGGCAAACCGGCCGCCCTTGGCGAGGGAGCAGATCTTGTGCTCGGGGTTCAGGATCTCGATCTGGTCGGTCACCTGGATGTCGCCCGCGGTCACCACCCCTGGGCCCTCTTTTTCGATGCGCACGGTCTGCGTCCGCGCCGTGTGCGACCGGACGACGACCTCTTTGAAGTTCAGCACCATCTCGGTGACGTCCTCGACGACGTCGGGCACCGAGGTGAACTCGTGGAGCGCGCCGTCGATTTTGACGGCGGTGATCGCCGCGCCTTGAAGCGAAGACAGCAGAACGCGTCGAAGCGAGTTGCCAAGCGTGATGCCGAAACCACGCTCGAGCGGCTCCACGACGAACTTGCCGTAGGTATCGCTCAGTGACTCTTGATCAACCGGAACATTCCGTGGGCGAATCAGCTCTCGCCAGTTGCGTGCGACTAGGGTCGGACTCGTCATCAATTGCCTCCGGAGCCTGGTTTATACGCGCCGCCGCTTGGGTGGACGGCAACCGTTGTGGGGAATGGGAGTCACGTCGCGCAGCAGGGTGACCCGCAAGCCGACGTTTTGAAATGCTCGAAGCGCCGACTCGCGGCCCGCGCCGGGACCCTTCACGAAAATCGCGACGGTCTTCATGCCCGCGTCTTGCGCCTTCCGGGCAGCGTCCTCGGCGGCAAGCTGTGCTGCGAAGGGCGTGCTCTTGCGCGAGCCCTTGAAGCCACGCGCGCCTGCGGTCGACCACGACACCACCTCGCCCTGGAGGTCGGTGATGGTCACGATCGTGTTGTTGAAGGTGGACTGGACGTGCGCGATGCCGCTCGTCACGACCTTCTTCTGCTTGCGCTTCTTGCCTTTGGTGCTTTTCGCCTTTGCCTTCGCCATGATTATTCCCTAGCGCTTCCGAGCCATCGCGCCGCGCTTGGGGCCCTTGCGGGTGCGGGCGTTCGTGTGAGTCCGTTGGCCGCGAACCGGCAGGCCTTTCCGGTGTCGGAGACCGCGATAACAGCCCAGGTCCATCAGCCGCTTGATGTGCATGTTGACCTCGCGGCGGAGATCACCCTCGACTTTGAAGTTCTGGTCGATGCACTCGCGGATCTTCTTGACGTCGTTTTCGTCCAGCTCCTCCGCGCGCTTACTCTCGGAAATCCCGGTGAGCTCGCAGATCTGCTTCGCATGGTGCGGACCGATCCCGTAGATGTACTGCAGCGCAATCACCGTGTGTTTGCGACCCGGAAGGTCGACGCCTGCAATTCGTGCCATGTCCTCTTATCCTTGACGCTGCTTGTGCCGGGGGTTGTCGCACAAGACGCGAACCACGCCCTTTCGGCGCACGATCTTGCACTTCTCGCAAATCTTTCTGACGCTTGGTCGAACCTTCATGTCAGCCTCTCTCTGATTCGTCCTCTCGTCGGGTCGTAGGGGGACCGCTCGATCATCACTGTGTCACCGGGCAGGAGCTTGACCGTGACCTGCCGCGCTTTCGCCGAGACCGACGCGGTAATCTCTGCGCCGTCGTCCAACCTCACGCGGTAGAGCGCACGCGGGAGCACCGCCTCGATGGTGCCTTGGGCCGTGTTGGCTTCGCTCATCCCACTCGCTATTCAACCCCAATTGCTCGTTTGATACGCTCCGTGATTTCTTCCAACGATCCGACACCTTCCACGCCCTCGACGACACCCTTGGCTTCGTAGTGAGCGAGGACCGGCTCGGTCTTTGCTTTGTATTCCTCGTACCGCTTTCGAACGACTTCCTCGGTGTCGTCCGATCGCTGCACGATCTTGCTCCCCCCACAGGAGACACACTCTCCGTTTTGGGGCGGCGGACTATAGCGGACGTGGTAGGTTTGTCCACAGTCGAGGCAGACCCGGCGACCGGTCACCCGCTCGACGATGTCCTGCAGGGGGACGTCGAGGGAAACCACCCGGTCGATGCGTCGCCCCAGCTTGTCGAGCAGCGCATCGAGCGCCTCGGCCTGCGCGACGGTCCGCGGATAACCATCGAAAATCGCACCACTTTTGGCATCGTCCCGGTTCAGCCGCTGTTCGATCAGGTCCAAGACGAGACCGTCTGGCACCAACTTTCCAGCCGACATGTACTCGTCGAACTTCTGCCCGAGCTCCGAGCCCGATTTGCGCTCCGCCCGCATCATGTCGCCGGTCGAGATCTGGGGGATGCCCAGTAGGTCGATGAGGAACTTGGCTTGGGTGCCCTTGCCCGCGCCCGGCGGTCCGAAAAGAAGGAGGTCCATCATGCGCTCCTGGCTCGAATCCGCGAGCCCTTGGTCCCCGTGAGACCTTCGTAGTGGCGGGTGATGAGGTGGCTCTCGACCTGCTGTGCGAAGTCGAGCGCGACGCCGACGACGATCATCAGCGAGGTGCCGCCGAGGTAGAAAGGCACGTTCCACCGCGCCTGGAGCAGGGTCGGTACGGTGACGACGGCCGCGACGTAGAGCGCGCCGCCGACGGTGATTCGGGTCAGCACCGCGTCGATGTACTCCGCGGTCGCTTTGCCCGGGCGCACCCCAGGAATGAACGCGCTTTGCTTCTTGAGGTTTTCCGCAACATCGACCGGCTGGAACGTGATCGCAGTATAGAAAAAGCAGAAGAAGATCGTCATGACCGCGAATACGACGATGTAGATCCAGCCGCCTGGCACGAGATTGTTGCTGATCCACCGCATCGCATCCGAGAGAAACGGGATGTTGGTGCCTGCGAGGGTGACCGGGAACATCATCAGGGACGACGTGAAGATCGGCGGAATGACGCCGGCCATGTTGACGCGAAGCGGGAGATGAGACTGCTGCCCCCCGTACATCTTTCGACCGATCATGCGTTTGGCATACGTGATCGGTAGGCGCCGCTGCGCACGCTCGAAAAACACGATGAACGCGGTGGTGCCGAGCGCGATGACGATCAGCAGCATCATGTCGATCGGCTGAAGCTCCCCGAGCTTGAACTGCTCGAGCGTCATGAAGAGGGCGTCCGGCAAATTGGCGACGATGCCCGCAAAAATGATCAGCGAAATCCCGTTGCCGAGGCCGCGCTCGGTGATCTGCTCGCCGAGCCACATCAAAAACGACGTGCCGGTCGTCAGCGCGAGCACCGTCATCAGACGGAAGCTCCATCCTGGATTGGCGACGATGTCGCCGGCCGTGGAGCTTTCGTTCCAGCCCTCCCAGAGCATCGCGAGCCCCATGCTTTGAAACACGCTCAGCGCCACCGTGCCGTAGCGCGTGTACTGGTTGATCTTGCGCTGACCCGCTTCGCCTTCTTTTCGGAGCTCCATCAGCGACGGCACCACGACCGTCATCAAGGACAAGATGATGCTCGCCGACACGTACGGCATGATGTTGAGCGCGAAAATCGACGCCTGCTCGAGCGCACCGCCGGAAAACAAGTTGAACAGGCTCAAAAAGCCGCCCGACTGACCAGCCACGTACTTCCGCATGGCCGCCCGGTCGACGCCGGGCGTCGTGACGAAACTCCCGATGCGATAGATCGCGAGCATCCCCAACGTGAAGAGGATGCGGCGGCGGAGCTCCGGGATTCGAAAGATGTTGGCGACGGTGCTCATGACGGATTACGGGCTTTCGGCAGGTTTGGCTTTCACTGCGACGAGCTCGACCGTGCCGCCAGCTTTTTCGATCTTTTGGGTGGCGGTTGCGCTCGCGGCGTGGACCTTGATGGTGAGAGCCCGATCGAGCTCGCCATCGCCGAGAACCTTGATGATGTCGACTTTCCGGTTGATGAGGCCAACTTCCCGCAACGCCGCCTCGTCCACCGTAGCGCCCGCCTCGAATCGCGCGAGGTCCTTGACGTTGATCGTGCCGACCTTCTTCGTGAAGGGGTTGGTGAAGCCGCGCTTCGGGACGCGCCGGTAGAGCGGCATCTGGCCGCCCTCGAAGCCGAGCTTGCTGAAGTTGCCGGGATGCCTGGCCTTTTGCCCTTTTTGGCCATGCCCGGCGGTCTTGCCGAGCCCGGAGCCGGGGCCGCGACCTTTGCGCCGCTTGCCGCGGACCGAGCCCTCTGCAGGGCGAAGCCGCGACAGGATGGGGGTCTCGTCGGGCTCACTCATCGACTTCCTCGACTTTCACGAGGTGAAGCACCTTTTTCACCATGCCCCGAAACGACGGGGTGTTGTCGACGACGACCTCGCTGTGGGGGCCGCGCAGACCGAGGCCTGTCAAGACCCGCCGCTGCTTGTACATTCGGCCGATTCCGCTTTTGACCTGGGTCACTTTGAGTTTCTTCGCGCTCATGACTGCCTCTTTCAGGATGCGCTTGCCTCCGCCGGCGCGTCCTCTGGCTCGGCCGACGCTTTCGGCTTCGGCCCGTGCTCGTACTGCTGGATGTCGCCCTTGCGGCGGCTGCGGCGGCGCGCGACGTCGGCAGGCGACTCGAGCTCCTTGAGCGCTGCAACCGTGGCGTTCACCACGTTGTGAGCATTCGTGGTGCCGAGGATCTTGGCGAGCACGTCTTTGACGCCCGCAGCTTCGAGAACCGGTCGCATGGCGCCGCCGGCGATCACGCCGGTACCCTCCGAGGCTGGTCGCAAGATGATGCGTCCCGCTCCCGAATGGCCCACGACTCGATGCGGAATCGTTCGACCCGTGAGCGGAACCTTGAACAGGTTCTTCTTGGCGGCGTCGGTACCTTTGCGGATCGACTCCGGCACCTCGTTCGCCTTCCCCATTCCGACACCCACGTGTCCGTTGCTGTCGCCAACGACGACCAGCGCGCTGAAGCTGAACCGGCGACCGCCCTTCACGACCTTGGCGACGCGGTTGATGAAGATCACCCGCTCGGTGAGATCTTCGAGTGAGCTCGGATCGATGATTTGATCTTTGTATGCCATTCCGTCCTCAGAACTTCAGACCCGCCTCGCGGGCCGACTCGGCCAGCGCGCGAACACGTCCGTGATATCGATATCCACCGCGATCGAACACGACCTGCTCGACGCCCTTGTCGATGCAAGCCTTCGCCAACGCGCTGCCGACCGACTTCGCGGCGTCGACTTTGCTGCCGCCAGGCGTTGCGACACTCGACGCTTGCGCGATCGTCGTGCCCGCGGCGTCGTTGATGACCTGCGCGTAGATGTGCTTGGAGCTCCGGAAAACCGAAAGCCGAGGCCGTTCGGGCGTGCCACGAACCTTCTTGCGAATCCGAAACCTGCGCCGTGTGCGCCCTGTGAGCTTCTTTTGCATGATCAGCCTCCGGCCTTTCCGGCCTTGCCCGCTTTCTCGCGGATGCGCTCACCCGTATACCGGACGCCCTTGCCGTTGTAGGGCTCCGGAGGCCGGATCTGACGGATGCGCGCTGCGATTCGGCCGACGAGCTGTTTGTCTGGCGACTCCAGATGCACCCGTGGGAACTTGGTGCCGGCTTCATCGATCGTTTCGACCTGCACGGAGACGGCCTTCGGGATGTCGAGCACGGGTTGGTGCGATAGGCCCACGGTCATCTTGAGCTGGTTGTTCTTGAACTCGGCGCGATATCCGACGCCCCGGAAATCGAGCGACCGCTTGTAGCCGGTCGACACGCCCTCGACCATGTTGTTGAGGATTGCGCGGGTCATGCCCTGGTACTGAAGGCCGGCCTTGCCCATGCCCTCGGCAGGCCGGACCGTGAGCGCGCCCTCCTGTTTGGCCACGACCACCTCGGGGCGGAACGTGTACGACAGCTCGCCCTTCGGCCCTTTGATCGTCACGTCCTGACCGCTGATCGAGACCTGAACGCCCTCGGCGACGTTGACCGGCTTCTTTCCGTTGCGGGATTGCTTCCCTGTCTGCGCCTCAGTCATCACCAAACCTCGCAAAGCACCTCACCGCCCACGCGCTTATCCCGCGCATCGCGATCGGTCATGATCCCGGCGGAGGTCGAAAGGATTGCTACGCCCATCCCGTTCTGCACGCGCGGGATGTCGCGGTGGCCGACGTAGAACCGGCGGCCCGGACGACTCGCGCGGCGCATACCAACGAACGCACTCTGCCGGTCGCGCCCATACTTGAGGAAGATCGTGAGCTGCTTCCGCACCCCGTCGCCGACGCGGTAGTCGTCGATGAAACCCTCTTGCTTCAGGATCTCGGCGACCTCGGCCTTGAGCTTCGACGAGGGGAGCACCGTGTGCTCGTGTTGCGCACGAGCGGCGTTTCGGATGCGCGTCAGCATGTCAGCGATTGGATCGGTCATCATGACTGCACCTCCTCACCAGCTCGATTTCGTCAGCCCCGGGATGTCACCCGAGAGCCCGTACTTACGCAGACAGATGCGGCACATCTCGAACTTGCGGTAGTAACCCCGCGGTCGCCCGCAGACCTTGCAACGGTTGCGTTGTCTCACCGAAAACTTCGGTTTCTTCGCCATCTTGGCAAATGCGCGCTTGCTAGCCATCTGCGTCCTCTAGTTCCTAAACGGCATGCCGAGCGACTTCAGCAAGGCACGCCCCTGTTCATCGGTTTTTGCAGTCGTGACGAAAGTGACGTTCAAACCCTTGATGCGGTCCACTTTGTCGTAGTTGATTTCCGGGAACACGATTTGCTCGCGAATGCCGAGCGTGTAGTTCCCGCGCCCGTCGAACGCCTTCGGGCTGATGCCCTTGAAGTCGCGGGTTCGTGGCAGCGCGAGCGCCACCAATCGATCGAGGAAGTCGTACATCTGCTCTCCGCGCAGCGTCACCATGACGCCGATGGGCATGCCCTCGCGGAGCTTGAAAGTCGCGATCGATTTCTTGGCGCGGGTCACGACGGGCTTTCGGCCGGTGATCGCCGAAAGCTCCTCGGTCGCGGACTCGATCAGCTTCGCGTTTTGCACCGCTTCGCCGAGGCCCATGTTGACGACGATGCGCTCCAACTTCGGCACCTGCATGACGTTCTTGAAGCCGAAATCCTTCATCAGCTGAGGAACGACTTCGTCGGTGTATTTCTTTCTGAGTCTGGGCTGGTAATCACTCATGACGACCTCAATCCAAGACCGAGCCGCTCTTCACGGCCACGCGAACGCGCTTGTCGGGGTCTTTCTTGTCGGCTTCGATGCGAACGCGGGTGCGCTCTTCGGTCTTCGGGTCGACCAGCATCACGTTCGACGCATGAATCGGCATCTCTTTTTCGACGATGCCGGCCTCGCGAAATCGCCGCGGGCTCTGGTGGCGCTTGACGCGGTTCACGCCTTCCACCAGCAGCAGATCGGCCCGAACGACCTGCAGCACGCGGCCTTTTTCACCCTTGTCTTTGCCGGCGATGACCTGCACCAGGTCACCCTTCTTGATGCGAGCAGTCATCAAACCACCTCCGGTGCGAGGGAAACGATTTTCATGAACCGCTTGGCACGGAGCTCGCGCGCAACCGGCCCGAAGATGCGGGTGCCGATCGGCTCGTTGTCCTTGGTGATCAGCACGGCGCTGTTGGTGTCGAACTTGATGTAGGTGCCGTCCGGACGCTGGTACTCCCGCTTGGTTCGGACGACCACTGCCCGGGCGACCTCGCCCTTCTTGACGCGTGCGGTCGGCAGCGCTTCCTTCACCGAGACGACGATCACGTCCCCGAGACCGGCATACCGGCGACGCGACCCGCCAAGCACCTTGATGCAGGCGACTTTCTTGGCACCACTGTTGTCAGCCACGTCCAGCTGTGTCTCTGACTGGATCATCGCTAAACCTCCGGCGGCCTTTCGATCAGCCGGACCACCTCCCAGCGCTTGGTCTTGCTGCGCGGGCGACAGGCGCGGATCTCGACCACGTCGTTCTTCCGGTACTCGTTGGACTCGTCGTGTGCGTGGAACTTCTTCTTCCGCTTGACGTATTTCCCGTAAAACGGGTCACGGGCGCGCCGAATCACCTCGACGACGACCGTTTGATTCGCGCGGCCCTTCGACTGCGTCTCGTTGACCACGCGGCCGACCAGGCGACGGCGACGGCCGCGCGGCTTTTCGGCTTTAGGTGTCGGTTGTCCTGGCTCTGCGGCAGTCATGGCCGATCACTCCTTGTTCGCCGCGTCGGCGCGGCGCTCGGTGAGAATGGTCTTCACGCGAGCGAGGTCGCGGCGAAGCTTTTGGATGGAGCTCGTGTCGTCGAGCTGATTGGTGTGGTTGTCGAAGCGCGCCTTCCAGAGCTGGCGGCGGAGGTCGCCCTCGAGCACCGAGAGCTCCTCGATGGTGTTTCCGCGGATGTCCTCGGGCTTCATAGCTCGCCCTCCCTCGAACGGAACGCCGTCTTCACCGGAAGCTTGTGTGCTGCGAGCTGGAAAGCTTCGCGCGCAAGTGCCTCGTCGACCCCTTGAATCTCGTAAAGCATTCGGCCGGGCTTCACCACGGCAACCCATCCCTCGACGCTACCCTTACCCTTGCCCTGGCGAGTCTCGAGCGACTTCTTGGTGATGGGCTTGTCCGGGAAGATACGAATGAAAAGCTTGCCCTGACGCTTCACCTTCCGCTGAATCGTCATTCGCGCTGCTTCGATCTGCCGCTGGCTGACGCGGCCCGGTTCGAGTGCTTGAAGGCCGAAGTCACCGAACGAGACATGGCTGCCGCGATAGGCTTTGCCGCGCATGCGGCCTTTCATCTGTTTTCTGAACTTGGTTTTCTTCGGTTGAAGCATTGGCTCGTCCTCAGACTCGGGCTCCCACCGCGGCGGCCCCTGGGCGCTGCGGAAGCTGCTCGCCCTTGAAAATCCAGCACTTGATGCCGACCGTGCCGGCCTTGGTGTGCGCGGTCACCTCGCCATATTCGATATCGGCCCGAAGCGTGTGAAGCGGCACGCGTCCCTCGCGGTACCACTCCGTACGAGCGATCTCCGCACCGCCGAGCCGACCCGAGGCGGTGACACGGATACCCTTCACGCCGAACTTCATCGCGGTCTGCACGGCTTTCTTCATCGCCCGGCGGAACGCGACGCGCCGCTCGAGCTGGGTCGCGATGTTCTCCGCGACGAGTTGGGCGTTGGTCTCGGCCTTGCGAACCTCTTGGATGTCGAGAAAGAGCTCGTTCTGGGTGAGCTTTTGGAGGTCGGCTTTGAGCTGCTCGACGCCCGCGCCCCGCTTTCCGATGATGATGCCCGGCCGCGATGTGTAGATCACGACCTTGGCCTTGTTGGCCGCGCGCTCGATCTCGATGTCAGCGATGCCCGCGTGGGCGAACTTCTTCCGAATCGCGGTCTTGAGCTTCAGGTCCTCGTGAAGCCACTTGGCGTAGTTCTTGTCCTCGTACCACTTGGACTTCCACGTCTTCACGACGCCGAGGCGGAAACCATAAGGATGTACTTTCTGACCCACGATTAGCTCTCTTCCCCGTCGCTCACGACGACGGTGATGTGACTCATTCCCTTGACGATTTGCGTCGCTCGCCCCTGCGCCCGCGGACGCCAGCGCCGCATGTGTTGATTGGGCGCCATGTCGGCAAACGCCGTCTTCACGAAAAGCTCGTCGAGGTTGAGCTCTTCGTTCTTCTGCTTGGCATTCGCGATGGCGCTGCCGATGACTTTGGCCACTATCGGCGCCGCCGACTTGGTCGTGAAGCGCAGCTCGTTGAGCGCATCGGCGACGTTCTTGCCGCGCACCATGTTGAGCACGACACGCGCCTTGCGAGGCGAAATCCGCTGAAACCGGGCTTTTGCAACCGCTTCCATGGTCACCTCTTACCCGTCTGCGGGTTGATCTTGCGGCCGCCCTTCTTGTCCGATGCGTGGCCGCCAAACGTTCGACTCGGCGCAAACTCGCCGAGCTTGTGCCCGACCATGTTTTCAGTGACGAAGACGGTCACGAACTTGCGGCCGTTGTGGACCGCAAACGTGTGTCCGACGAAATCAGGGGTGACGGTCGAACGGCGGGACCAAGTGCGAATCATCTTCTTGTCGCCGGACTTGTTTGCCGCCTCGACCTTCTTTTCGAGGTGGTCGTCGACGAACGGACCCTTTTTGACTGAACGCGCCATTACTTCTTCTTTCGCCGGCGAACGATGAACTTGTCGGTCGCCTTGTTCTTTCGTGTCTTGAGCCCCTTGGCGAGCTGACCCCACGGTGAGCACGGGTGCCGGCCACCTGCCGTGCGGCCTTCGCCGCCGCCCATCGGGTGGTCGACCGGGTTCATCGTGGTGCCGCGGTTGTGTGGACGGCGGCCGAGCCAACGGTTGCGGCCTGCCTTACCGAGGGTCAGACGGGCGTGCAGTGAGTTGCTCACCTGACCAACCGTGGCACGGCAGTTCAGGTGCACCATGCGGACCTCGCCAGACGGAAGCCTCACTTGCGCGTAGTTGCCGTCCTTGGCCATGAGCTGCGCGGCGGTGCCGGCGGATCGCACGAGCTGGGCCCCTTTTCCGATCTTGAGCTCGATGTTGTGAATCATCGTGCCGAGCGGCATGTGACGAAGCGGCATCGCGTTGCCCGGCTTCACGTCGGCGTAGCGCGACGAGAGCACCTTCTGCCCGACCGCGAGCCCGTCCGGGGCCAGGATGTAGGCTTTTTCGCCGTCGGCGTAGTGGAGCAGTGCGATGCGGGCCGACCGGTTCGGATCGTACTCGATCGCCTTCACCGTTCCGGGGACGCCGACCTTGTTCCGCTTGAAGTCGATCTTGCGGTAGCGCTGCTTGTGGCCGCCTCCACGAAAGCGCGACGTGATGCGCCCTTGGTTGTTGCGACCCGCCTTCTGCTTCTTCGCATCGAGCAGCTTCTTTTCGGGCTTCCCGCGGGTGATCATGTCGAAGTCCGGCGCCTCGTAGAAGCGGCGGGACGGCGACGTGGGTTTGAACTTACGGATTGCCATCTTCAGACGCCCTCGAAGAAGTCGATCGTTTCGCCCTCGCGGAGGGTGACTACGGCCTTCTTCCAGTTACGGGTTTTCGCATAGGTGCGGCCCATGCGACGCATGTGGCCGCGCACGATTAGCGTGCGTACGTCGCGCACGGTGACCTTGAAGAGCGTCTCGACCGCATCCTTGATTTGCAGCTTGTTCGCGTCGAGATCGACCTCGAAAGTGTATTTGTTCTCCTCTTCGCGGAGCTTTGCGCCCTTCTCGGTCAGATAAAGCGGGCGCTTGATGACTTGCTCGACATTCATCACTGACACCTCGCTTCCAACGCCTCGACCGCGCTCTCGGTGAGCACGAGGTGCTCGTGCCGGAGGAGGTCGTAGAGGTTCACGCCCTCGGGGGGCAGAACCGAGTGGTTCGGCAGGTTGCGCGCGCTGAGCCTGAGCTTTTCGTTTTCTTTGCCGTCGACGATGAGCGCGCCGTCGGCGACCTTGAGCTTGTCGAGCACCTGCGCGAGCCTCTTCGTCTTGATCTCTTTGAGCTCGAAATCTTTGACGACGAGAAGCTGGCCCTCGCGAAGCTTGAGGCTGAGCGCGCCTTTGAGCGCGCCGAGCCGCATTTTTCGAGGCGGCCGGTAGCTGAAATCGCGAGGCCTTGGGCCATGGACCGTGCCGCCGCCGACGAAAATCGGCGCACGCTTCGAGCCGTGCCGAGCGTTGCCCGTGCCCTTCTGCTTGTAGAGCTTCCGAGAAGTCGCGGTGACTTCGGCGCGCGTCTGCGCCGACGCCGCGCCCTTTCGATGACTCGCGAGCTGCGCCTTCAAAACGTCGTAGAGAAGGCTCTCGTTCACCGTGGCATCGAACACGTTGTCCGAGAGGTCGATCTCGCCGACGCCCTTTTTGCTCAAGTTGTAGACTTTGACCTTTGGCATGACTCCCGCCTTACGACTTGATCTCCACGTCGACACCCGCCGAAAGATCCAGCTTCATGAGGGCATCGAGCGTTTGCTGCGTCGGGTCGAGAATGTCGAGAAGCCGCTTGTGCGTCCGTATCTCGAACTGCTCCCGCGACTTCTTGTCCACGTGGGGCCCGCGCAGCACCGTGTACTTGTTGATGCGTGTCGGCAGCGGAATTGGACCCGCAACCCGCGCACCGGTGCGCTTCGCCGTGTCGACGATTTCGGTTGCCGACTGGTCTAGCAGCCGGTGGTCGTAGGCCTTCAGCCGGATTCGGATCTTGTTTGCCGCCATGGTTGTGCTCGTTTCTCTCAGTGCTCCGCTACTCGATGATCTTCGAGATGACGCCGGCGCCGATGGTGCGGCCGCCCTCGCGAATCGCGAAGCGCTGCTTTTCCTCCATGGCCGCCGGCGTGATGAGCTTGACCTTCATCTTCACGTTGTCGCCCGGCATCACCAT
>JBFGKE010000059.1:0-15046 GCA_041576815.1 Polyangiales bacterium | reverse complement strand
GGACCAACATCTACAGCTACTACGACCTGTTTCGGTTCGAGCCCAACGGCGGCGTCTGGAAACGCAGGCGGCTGACGCGCGGGCTCCGCGCGCGATATCCCGACATCTCGCCGGACGGGCGCTCGATCGCGTACGTCCGCAACGATTCGGGCACGCAGCGGCTCTGGTGGTCGCGGCTCAAAGACATCGAGGGTACCCGGGAGCTGTTGGTGGACAGTCAGCGCTTCGAGCAGATCTACACCCCGCGATTCTCGCCCGACGGAGCGAAGATCGCCTACAGCGCCTGGCGCAAGGGCGGCTACCGCGACATTCAGGTGATCGACCTCGCAACGCGGGAGATCGTCGAGGTCACCCGCGACCGCGCGCTCGATACGGGCCCGGCGTGGTCGCCCGATGGAAGCCGGCTCTACTTCTCGAGCGATCGGACGGGCATCGCCAACATCTACGCGTGGGAGCCCGCGACCGGCGAGACGGTCCAAGTGACGAACGTCGTCGCCGGCGCCTATACGCCGGCGCCCTCCCCCGACGGCACGCGGCTCGCCTACATCGGGTACACGAGCCGCGGCTACGAGATCTACATGCTGGACCTCGATGATGCGTTCGAGCGCGCGGCTTCCCCGTATGTCGACGATCGACCGCCGCCGAGCGATGCGGATACGCTCCGTACCGCCAAGCCGCATCGGTACGTCGGCGCGAGAACCTTCTATCCCCGCTTTTGGGGGCTCGACCTCGAAGAAGACGCGTTCGGACGGCAGCTCGGCATTTTCACGCGGGGAGAGGACGCGGCGCAGTTTCACATCTTCTTTGCACGCCTCGGGATCAGCCTGACCGAAGGGCACGTCAACGCGGACTTCCGATACACGCTCAGGCGGCTTCCACCGGACCTGACGATTTCGTTTTTCCGGC
The DNA here is from genome assembly GCA_041576815.1 of Polyangiales bacterium. Classification (GTDB taxonomy): domain Bacteria; phylum Myxococcota_A; class Polyangia; order Polyangiales; family Houyiibacteriaceae; genus SG8-38. The sequence goes on along the minus strand of JBFGKE010000059.1, from coordinate 14,140 downwards.
GAGTGACGCCGAGAGGTGGGTTCGTCGTCAACGGACGAAGGCGGCCCTACGACGAAGACGCGTACGGAGGTCGGATCACCATCGCGCAAGTCTTTCCTCGCTCGTTTCACGTCAACCGCTTGAGCGCGAGCTACGGCATGACCTGGACGCGACCTCTGTCGACGTCTCGCTTCGTCCTGAATCCGAATTTCGCCCCACCGCGGAGCCCCCGCACCGGCCTCAGCGCCGACGTCGGACTCTCGTGGAGCTACAGCGACGCGCGTCGCCACCGCTACGATTACACGCCCTCCGAAGGCCGCACCCTCGGCGCTGGGATCACGCTCGCGCATCCGGCGATCGGCAGCCGGTTCAAGACCATCCGCGCCTCCTGGTTCATTCGGCGGTTCATCGAGATGCCTTGGGCCCAGCACCACGTGCTCGCGTTCCGCTACGGGGGCGGTGCGGGGGAGGACAGCCGAGGCGAACGGGGGCTGTTTTCGCTAGGCGGCTTCCCCGACGCGTCGATCCTCGATCAGCTCGTCAACTTCGAAGAACAAGGCGGTGTGGCGCTTCGCGGCTATCCTGCGTTTTCGATCGTCGGCGACCGCTTTCACCTCCTTCAAACCGAGCTTCGCTTCCCTCTGACGCGCGTGCTCCGCGGCCCGAGCACGGTGCCCCTCTTCTTCAACCGCATGTACGGTCTCGTGTTTTTCGACTACGGCAACGCGTATTTCGGGCCGCTCAGCTTCGGTGAATTCCGAAAGGGCACCGGCGCGGAGCTTCTGATGAGCTTCACGCTCGGGTACACGGAGCCCCTGTCGCTCAGGCTGGGCTTTGCGTACGGATTCGACCAAGGGGGCGGGACGCAGCTCTATGTCAGCTTCGGGGTGCCTTTTTGAGCTTTGCCTAGACTTCCAAGATGTCGGCTTCTTTCTTGCCCACGATCTCGTCGACCTTGTTCGTACCGGTTTTGACGCGCTCCTCGAGGTCCTTGCGAGCCCGGTCCGCGTCGTCCTCACCGACCTCGCCCTCTTTTTGAAGGGTGTCGATCATGTCCTTCGCGTCGTGACGGGCCTTGCGGATCGCGACTTTGCATTCCTCGCCGGATTTGCGCGCCACTTTGACCAAGTCCTTGCGGCGCACCTCGGTGAGCGGCGGCATGGGGATTCGGATGATCTCCCCGTCGTTCGACGGATTGAGCCCGAGCTGCGCCTCCATGATGGCCTTTTCGATCGGCTGCATCTGCGTGCGGTCGAACGGCTTGAGAATGATCATGCGCGCTTCGGGAACCGAAATGGACGCGAGCTGTTTGAGCGGCGTGGGCGAACCGTAGTAATCGATGCGCACACCATCGAGGATTGCAGGATTGGCGCGGCCGGCGCGAATCTTGGCGAGGTCGCGCTTCAGCGCTTCGTGCGCCTTGTCGATCGAGACACCCAACTCTTTCAGTGTTTCAGCCAGCATCGATACCTCGAATGGGGGTCACCCGTCTGCGGTCACTAGGCTACCGACGTCTTCGCCCATGACAACCCGTTTAATGTTGCCGGGCTCGCCGAGCTTGAACACCCGAATTGGCAGATTGTTGTCTCGGCAAAGGGCGACCGCCGTGGCGTCCATGACGCCGACCCGCTCTACCAAAAACCGGTCGTAGCTGAGGCGGCGCACCATTTTGGCGTCCTCGTGCTCGGTGGGGTCCTTGTCGTAGATGCCTTGTACTTTAGTGGCCTTGCAGAGGGCCGCGGCGCGAATTTCCATCGCGCGAAGGGCGGCCGCCGTATCGGTCGAGAAGTATGGGTTGCCGGTGCCGGCGACGAAGATCACCGCGCGCCCCTTTTCCAAGTGCCGCACCGCACGGCGCCGGATGTACGTTTCGCAGACGGCTTTGATTTCGATCGCGCTCATGACTCGCGTGTCGACGCCCACTTTCTCCAAGGCGTCCTGAAGCGCGATGCCGTTGACCACCGTGGCAAGCATCCCCATGTGGTCGGCGGCGGTGCGGTCCATCCCGCTCGCGCTTCCTTTGAGCCCGCGGAAAATGTTGCCCCCGCCGATGACGATACCGAGCTGGACGCCGCTCGCGTGAACCTCGGCCAGCTCTTGGCTGATCGCTTGCAGCGTGTTGGCGTCGATGGCCTTACCGGTCGGTCCCCCAGAAAGAGCCTCGCCCGAAAGCTTGAGCAGCACCCGGTTGAGCTTGGCTCCGTTCGTCATGACTCAAGAGCCTTTTAGCGCTTCAGTCACCTCTGCCGCCAGGTCAGACTTCTTTTTTTCGATTCCTTCGCCAAGCTCGTACCGGGTGAAGCGCCGGATGCTGATTTTCTCGCCGATTTTGGCGCTCAGCTCCTCCATGCGCTCACGGACGGTTTTTTCGTCGCCCATGATCGAAGGCTGGTCGAGAAGACAGGACTCCTTCTTCCACTTCGCGAGCTTCCCGTCGATGATCTTTTCGACCGCTGCAGCGGGCTTTTCCTTGCCGGTGGCCTTCGCTTCCTCTTCGAGCTGTCCGCGAAAGATCGCGGTTCGCGCAAGGATTTCGTTTTCCGGGATGTCCTCCTCGCTCACGAAGAGCGGAGCCTCCGCAGCCACCTGCATCGCGGTCTCTTCGACGAACTGACCGAAATCCTCGCCTCGAGCCACGAAATCCGTCTGGCAGTTCACCTCGAGGAGCACCCCGACGCGACCCGCACCGTGAATGTACGCGTGCACCAGGCCGTCCCCCGCAATCGCGCCTGCCTTTTTCGCGACCTTGCTGAGGCCTTTCTTCTGAATGACTTCGATGGCCTTTTCTTCGTCGCCCTCGGTCTCTCGGAGCGCATCGCGGCACGCCATCATGCCTGCGCCGGTCCGATCGCGGAGTGATTTGACCATCGATGCGGTGATTTCGGGCATCATTAGGTTCCTTCGGGGCCTTGGGGCGGTTGCGCGCCGCGCTTGCGGGCGAACTCGACTTGTACTCCCTCGCCGCTCGCGTCGGGAGCTTGAGCGCCTTCGTGCTGAAGGAAGTCACGATGCTGTTGGCTTCCTTCGACGCACGCATCCGCGATGCGCGACGTGATGAGCTTGACGGACCGGATTGCGTCGTCGTTGCCGGGAATGACGAAGTCGATGAGGTCGGGGTCGCAGTTGGTGTCGGTCAACGCAACGATTGGGATGTGAAGCTTTCGGGCCTCGTTCACGGCGATGTTCTCGTTGTGAGGATCGATCACGAAGAGCACCGAGGGAAGGCTGCTCATCAGCTTGATACCGCCGAGGTACTTCTCGAGTTTCTCGGCCTCGCGGCGGAGCGAAAGGGCTTCTTTCTTTCGCAGGCTGTTGATCGTGCCGTCCTCGACCTGCTGCTCGATGTCGCGGAGCCGGTCGATACCGCCCTTCATCGTACGGAAGTTCGTCAGCGTCCCGCCGAGCCATCGGCCGGTGACGAAGAACTGCCCAGCGCGGATCGCTTCTTCACGGACGATCTCCGCGGCCTGGCGCTTCGTACCGACGAACAGCGCGTGCCCGCCGCGACCGACCGAATCGGCAACGAAGTTGTACGCACGCTTGAACAGCTCGGCGGTCTGATCGAGGTCGATGATGTGGATCCCGTTTCGGGCGCCATAGATGTACGGGCGCATCCGCGGATTCCAGCGCTTGGTCTGGTGACCAAAGTGCACGCCAGCATCGATGAGGGCCCGAAGGCCAATCGGTAGGTCGCCCGACGCGACGTCGGGGCTTCCAAGGGCCGCCAGCTCGGGCGCTTCTTGGATCTCGTGGGTAAGCTCGGCCATTGCTCGTTTCTCCTTTCGGTTGAGCTGCCACCCCCCCAGACGAACAACCCTTGCGGGCACCGGAACGCCTGATCGAGCCGGAGGGTGTGATTGGTTTCGAGGGCCGAGGCCCCCGGCTTCGGATGAAGCGGCGGAGGCATACCATGTGGGGACCGCGGCGCCACCCGGGGGTCGGTGCCAGCGTCAGTGTCGGTGCCAGCGTAGGTGAGAAAAATTAACCCTTCAAATTGGACCAGATTGGAGGGATCAGTGCTCTTGGGTCCCCTGCGTCGAGGTCTCGCGCGGCCCTCAGTATCTTGGCCGTGGCCACGAGTCCCGCTTCGAGATGGGGCGCCCATGGGGGCTGCTCCGCGCGGGCGGCGCCGGACTTGGCGAGCTCGACGGCGGCGTCGTCGCTAGCGGCGAGCGGATCGGCGGGGAGCGCATCGTAGTAGCTTCGAAACTCGGTGGTGGGTGCGAGCACGGCGCGCAGACCGTGCGGGTCGGTGAGGTGCGCCTGCAGCCGGAGGCACGCGCGCTCCTTGACCTCGTCGTGATGACCCACGTTGTCCAGCCCGAAGTCGGGAACGCCGAGGCTCTCCTCACCCTCGACGAGCGAGTGACAAAGCTCGTGCAGGATCATCTGGGCGAGGCAGTCGTCCGCGTCGAGCGTGCTCGGTTGCCCGATCGTCATCACGCCCCTTCCGTTGGTCGAGGCAAACACGTCCGAGGATCGCTCGACTCGGAAGCCGATTCGATGGGCGACCGTCAGCCAAATGGCGTCGAGCGGGTCGAGATAGATGTGTTTCGGCATGCGTTCCACGACGTGCTGCTCCGTCTCGCGCTCCTATGCTATCGTCCGCGGCGATGAAAGCCAGGCGCTGCCCGATTTGCAAGCGGGAGCTTCGGGAACGCACGGGGTATTTTCCGTTCTGTTCCCCGCGCTGCAAGCTCGTCGACGCGGGCAACTGGTTCGGAGGCACGTATCGAATCGAGACCGAGCCGGGCGAGCCGGCTTGGGGAGAGGAGCCACCGTGGGGGCAGAATTGATGAAGCGTATCGGTCTTTGCACGATGTTCCTTTGGCTCGTCGCGCCGACCGCGTCCGCACAGGACGACGCGCCGGCGAGCGCTGCGGCGGAAGATACTCCCGCCCAAGAGACGCCGGAGGAAGACGACAAGCGAAGCCCCTACTACAAGAAGGTGCAGGGCTGGCTCTGGCTGGAGGTCGTCGCAGGGCCATCTTCGTATGATCCCGATCGATTCGGCACGTTGAGCCGCGGCACCACCACCGGAGGAGTGCCCAGGGTCCGGGGCCCGCAGTGGGGTTTTTCGCTCGGAAGCGCCTTTGGCGGCGGCTTCTTCGTGGGCTGGTACTACCGCCAAGCGAACTACTCTTCGTACAAGCTACTCAAGACGGGCGTCGAGTTTCAGCCGACGATTCGCATTCCCTTCGTGCACATCATGTTTCGAGTCGACATCGGTCTCGCTCGAATGTTCTCGGGGAATGCGTTTGGGCTCACCAACGTCGACAATGGAGGGCTCGATACGACATTCGGGGTCGGCCTGCGGATTCCCATCGTGCGCTGGATGTCGTTCGCCGCGAATATCGACTGGTCCTATATCGGCTTGTCGGTGCGCGGCGACGTTCCAAGTAGCGGCCTACGCGTGAAGGAGTGGGTCGGTGGCAGACAGCTTGCGGGCACGTTCGCCCTCACCTTCCACTTCATCGGGGTGCGTGGGGACTAGCGCTGGCTCGCCTCGTGCACGTGATCGACCAGCGCGCGGGCTCCGTCGACGGTGGCCTCGGGCATGATGCCGTGGCCGAGATTGAAGATGTGGCCGGGACGGCCCGCGGCGCTGTCGAGCACCTCGGAAGCGCGGGCCCGTAGCACCTCGGTGGGCGTAAGGAGCGCGGCGGGATCCATGTTGCCTTGGAGGCCGACGTCGGTGCCGAGCTGCGACCACGCGTCGTCGATCGAAATGCGCCAGTCGATACCGATGACGTCGCCGCCAGCTTCTTTCATGGCCGGGTAGAGCTCGGGGTTTCCCGTGCCGAAGTGGATGGCAGGCGTGCCGCTTGGCAGCGCGTCGAAGATCGCCTTGGTGTGCGGCATGACGTACCGGCGGTAGTCGTCAGACGAAAGACACCCGATCCAGCTGTCGAAGAGCTGCACCGCCTCTGCGCCTGCGTCGATCTGCGCGTTGAGGTACAGGGCAATCGCGCCGGAAAGCTTTTCCATCAGCGCGTTCCAGAGACCTTCATCGCCAAGCATGAGCTTCTTGGCTTCGTGGTAGCTCTTCGAGCCACCGCCTTCGATCGCATAGGACGCCAGAGTGAATGGTGCGCCGGCAAAGCCGATGAGTGGAACATCGAGCTCTTTTCGCGTCATGCGAATCGCGTCCATTACGTAGTGGAGCGAGCCGGCCGCATCGATTTGTTCCGGGATACGATCGACCTGGGAGGCTTCTCGCACTGGGTTTGGGATCCTCGGGCCTGCATCGTCGGTGAACTCGAAGCCGATGTGGAGCGGCTCGAGAATCAACAAGATGTCGGCAAAGATGATCCCAGCATCGACCCCGAGCTGGTCGACCGCGCGAACGGTGACCTCGCACGCAAGCTCCGGTGTCTTGCAAAGCTCGATGAAGCTCACCCGCTCCCGAAGCGCCCGGTACTCCGGCTGGTAGCGCCCGGCCTGCCGCATGATCCAAATCGGCGTGTACGAAGTCGCCTCCCGCCGACAGGCCTCCAAAAACACACTCACCCGCCGACTCATATAGGGGACAGTCCCCTTTTTCAAGCTCGCGTGAAAAAGGGGACTGTCCCCTTTTTTCTTACATTGCGATGGGGGGGTCGGTGCGGAGGTTTTTTACCAGGGCGCGGGCCTCGGCGAGGAGGAAGATCGAGCCGGCGACGATGACGAGGCCGTCGGGGCCGGCCGCGCGCGTGGCGCGGGCGACGGCGTCCCGCACGCTTCGGGCGACGGTGCCTTCGCGGATCTTGGCGAGGCGCTTCGGCGATTCCGAGCGGTGGACAGCAGGTGCGGCGTAGATACGTCGGTGGACATGCGCGTCGAAGGCGGCAAGCATGCGTCGGTGATCCTTGTCGCGCATCGCACCGAAAAGGAGCACGATGCGTCCGGGGAACCTGAGATCGTCGAGGTACCGCGCGAAGGTCTCGCAGCCGACGGCGTTGTGTGCGGCGTCGAAGAGGAACGACGGACGGCCGCGGTGCCATTCGAGACGGCCCGGCCACTTTGCGCGGCGAAGGCCCGTGCGAATGTCGGCCTCCGAAATCTCAAAGCCGTTCTTTTCGAGCTCGACGAGCGCCGCGAGAGCGCACGCGGCATTGTCCCCCTGGTGGTCGCCGCGAAGCCCGAGGCGAAGGCCTGCCCATGTTTGATCGCCGACGCGGACGGAGAGCCTGCCCCGGTCCCACGTGCTCTCGAAATCCCGGTCGATGAAGCGAAGCGGCGCGCCCACCGCTCTCGCGCGAGCGCTGATCGCACGACGCGCGCTCTTCGCCCGGGTGCCGACGACGCAGGGAACGCCGGGCTTGAGGACGCCGGCTTTCTCACGCGCGATTTTGGCCAACGTGTCGCCGAGAATGCGCTGATGCTCGAAGCTGATGGTCGTGATGACGGCCACTTCGGGAGTGACGATGTTCGTCGAATCGAGCCGTCCACCAAGCCCCACCTCCACCAGCGCGATGTCGCACTCGGCATCCCGAAACGCCTCGAACGCGAGCAGGGTCGTGTACTCGAAGAATGAAAGCGACGGCAGTCGGTCGTCGGCCCGGAGGTCTGCAATGCGTGCTGCCGCCTCGCGCTCGGAGATCGGTCGACCTCCGACCTGCACGCGCTCGACATATCGCTGAAGATGAGGAGAAGCGAACTGCCCAGTGCGAGATCCTGCAGCGCGAAGCACGGATTCGAGCATCGTCGCCACACTTCCCTTCCCATTCGTCCCGGCGATGTGGACGCAGCGAAACCCCCGCTCGGGCGAGCCCCGCAGCGCTGCGGCGCGCTCGATTCGCTCGAGTCCGAGCTTCATGCCCCTCGACTCCAAGCCGTAGAGCCAGCGGAGCGCTTCCTCGTAGCGAGTCACCCTGCCAAGTACTCGACCAGCCGAGCCACGTTGTCGCGCATGTCCTCGCGGGTGGAAATCAAGTCGATCATGCCGTGCTCGAGCAGAAACTCCGCGCGCTGAAACCCATCGGGAAGCTTCTCGCGAATCGTGTCTTCGATGACGCGCGGTCCCGCGAACCCGATCAGCGCGCCGGGCTCGGCGATGTTGACGTCGCCTTGAAGGGCAAAGCTCGCCGCTACGCCGCCGGTCGTCGGATTGAGAAGAACGCTCACGAAGGGCGCACCCGCATCGCGAAGCCGACCTCGGGCCGCCACCGTCTTGGCCATTTGCATCAACGAAAGCGACCCCTCCTGCATTCGCGCGCCCCCGGAGCAGGACAACAAGACGACCGGCTGCCCGTGCTCTGCGCCCCGTTCCATCATGCGGCTCACGACCTCACCGACGACCGATCCCATCGACCCGCCCATGAATCGAAACACGAACACGCCGAGCTGCACCGGCCGGCCCTCGATGCGCGCTGCCCCCGCGAGAATCGCGTCGTTCACGCCCGTCGCCTCGCGCGCCGCCTCGACGCGCTCGGGATAGGCCTTGGAGTCGACGAACTGCAGAGGGTCCGCGGCCACGAGCCCCGTGTCGAGGGCCGTCCAAGTCCCCTCGTCGACCAGGAGATCGATCCATTGCTCTGCCGAGAGGTGGAAATGTGCGCCACAGGCGGGGCAGACCTGGAGATTGCGCTCGAAGTCTTCCTTCTTGACCGCGTCGCCGCACGATTCGCATTTTCGAAAGAGGCCCTCGCCGAGCGTTTTCTTCTCGGAGGCGTCGACACCGGCTTTGGTTTTGGCGAACTCCGCCATGAGGCGTGGGTAGCACGAAGGATCGGTGCGATCGACGTGCGAACCCCGCTCGGCGTCAGCTGGGCCCTCGCGCGACGATCGCCGACAAATGGCGTCCCGTCTTTCCAGACTCACGCCGATGCGAGAAAAAACGAGCTGCATCGGTAAACGTGCAACCGCCGATGTCGTCGATTGCCTCACTCGGGACGCCCGCGTCTCGGAGCTGCAGCACGACGAGCGCCGCGAGATCGCCATGCGGTTTGCCAGGGCCTCGTTGGACTACCTCACGCCCGTCCGCGGCTCGATCCATCTCCTTCGCGACGTCCTCTCCGATCTCGAACGCCCCGAGGCGAACGTGCGGACCGATCGCGACCACCAGCTCACCGGGATCCTGCGACAGCGCCCGTACGGCCCGCCGCACGACACCTGCCACCGCACCGCGCCACCCTGCGTGCACGGCTGCGACGTGACCGCTCGCGGGATGCGCGATCAAGACCGGAACGCAATCGGCCGTGCGCGCTGCGACCCCGAGACCCTTTGCACGCGCGATGAGCGCATCTCCTTCACGGGCTGCGATCGCTTCCCGGGTGTCGTCGAGCGTGACTTCCCGAACATCGGTGCCGTGCACCTGGCGCTGCTCGAACAACCGATCGGGCCGGAGCGCGATGCTTGCCGTGAAACGCGCGCGATTCTCCCGCACGGCCTCCGCGTCGTCGCCCAAGCGGAAGCCGAGGTTGAGCGTGTCGTAGGGTGCTGCGCTGACGCCGCCCCGGCGCGTCGCAAAAGCGTGCCGAAACCCGTGCCGATTCAGCAGCTCGGACTGAAGGCCGCTCATCGATGGCACTTAGCACGAGCGCGTTGCGCGAGCCGCCGGGTCGAGCTAAGCCGCGGCCCGGAATGCCCGGAGGGCAGTTGGCTTATGTATCGATTTCCTTCCGAGGCGTGGACCGCGGCGTATCGCAACGCCATCAACCAAAACCGGGCGTATCGAGAAGCCGGCACGGCGTGGACGTTCGGCTCGGTCGCGATGGTCGTCGTTCCCGACTCGGCCGAGGCGGCGTTGCAGCCGGCCGGCATGGTGCTGGACGTGCATCAGGGGGAGTGCCGCACCGCGCGCTACGTCGAAGGGGACGAGGACCCGAAGGACGCGGAATTCGTGATCGTAGCGCCCTATGCGCGGTGGAAGGACGTCATCGAAGGCCGGCTCGATCCGATCAAAGGGATGATGGACGGCAAGCTCCGGCTCACGCGGGGCCATCTGCCGACGATCATTCGGTTTGTGGAGTCCGCGCGTCAGCTGGTCGCAAGCGCGAGCCGGGTGCCCACGGAGTTCGTCGAGTAAGGACGCGTGCGCCATAGCCCGATGATGCTATCTCCGCGCGCTATGACCTCTTCTAAGCCCCCACGGTATTGGTTCTGCGCGGCGGCGCTCGTGTTGGCGTCCTGCGGCAGTGACACGGCCAGCACGCTGCCCCCCGAGCCGCTCGATCTGACGGCAACCGCCGCGCCATTCGAGCTCGGAACGGTCGATGCCGATCTCTACGAGGCCATCTCGTACGGCCCCCATGACGAAAACCTATTCGACATATACCTGCCGGCGTCCGAAAACCCGACGCCACTCCTGATCTACATCCACGGCGGCGGGTTCACGGGAGGCTCGAGAACGGGCGCAGTGGAAAACCCCGACCTGGTGCTGCCCTATCTGGCCGAGGGCGTCGCGTTCGCGTCCATCGACTATCGGTTGCTGGAAGACTTCGACGAAGAGGGCGTGATCAAGCCGCTCTCCGACAGCGCACGGGCCGTGCAGTTCATTCGCCATCACGCGGCCCAGCTCAACGTCGACCCGGACAACGTCGTCTTGATGGGCGGTTCGGCGGGTGCGGGTACGAGTCTCTGGATCGGGTTCAACGACGACATGGCCGACCGCGGCAACCCCGATCCCGTGCTGCGACAGTCGACTCGAGTGCGCGCGGTGATCGCCATCGCGAGCCAAGCGACCTACGACATCGGCAAGTGGAGCACCGTGGTCTTCGAAGAGTACGAGCTCGACCTTCTGATGCTTGCCGACGCACTCAATCTTTCACAACGTCTCCTCGACTTCTACGCCATCCGCGACATCGAGGATTTCGACTCCCCCGAGATCCTCGAATACCGGGCGCGCGTCGACATGCTCGACCTGATGGACGAAAACGATCCGCCGTTCTACGTGCAAAACAACCTCGAGCCGGCCGGCCCAAACGCGCCCCCGCTCAGCGTGAACCTCGCGTTTCACCACGCCAATCACGCGCTCACGCTCAGCGAACGCGCCGACGAGGTCGGCCTCGAACACGTCGCCTACATGAAGGCGCTCATGATCGCGGATCCAAGCGGCGAGGACTCGCTGGACTTCGCCCTGCGGCACTTCGGGCTGTAGGCCGGGCAGCCCCACCCGCGCCGCCTTGACACCCAGCACCGCTTGACTACTTTCGCTCCCCTGCATTTCTCGCGGAAGTGGCGGAACTGGCAGACGCGCTAGACTAAGGATCTAGTGGGGTAACACCCGTGGAGGTTCGAGTCCTCTCTTCCGCACTGCACGCCGCCCTCGGGCGGCGTTCGTGCGTCGAGCGGCCTCTCACCTACGGTGTACTCGGCCCCTTCGGGACCTGCGTACTGCGCCTGGAATCCGACAGCTCCGTGGACTGCGTCCACTCCGACTCGTCGTATTCCAGTCACACACGAGTCCTCTCTTCCGCACCCTTTGATTTCGTGAAGTTGCGCTACACCACTAGACGGTGGACCTAGGCGCCCTACCCCTTGGTGTCCCAATCGGTTTCCCGAAAGGACCGATTCGGCAGCTTTGCGACGGGCATGCACATAGTGGTTGGTGGTCGTGATGTGCTTGTGGCCCAGCAGGTAACCGACGCCGACGAGATTGCCGGAGGCGCGGCTAGGGCAAGACCCGGAACGTGTAGTCGAACGTGAGGCCGTTGTCTGGCCCCGCGTGGATCACTAAGAAGTAGGTTCCTGTCTCCGGCAAGGTGTATGGGCCGGCCCGTACCCCGTTGGTTCCCATCGACCAGCTCTCGTCGAACACGACCGCTCCGGTCGGCGTGACGAGCCGGAACTCATACGGCGCGAAGACCGGCCCTTCGATCCGATCGATCTCGATCGTCACCTGCTGACCGGTGCTCCGGGCGAATTGCCAGACGTCGTTCTCGCCCGGGACGGCGATGCTGCCCGCCGTCGTCACCCCCAGCACCACGTCGGCGACGTCCGTGGGAGGATTCAAGGCTAGGAACGAATAACTCATCCCGGAAGACTCGGTTCGGAATAGCAAGCGATACGTCCCGTCCTGGGGGAGCGTGAGCGGCCCTTTGTCCAGCGCGCCCGAGAGGAGGCCCGGAGCGATGCTCCACGAGGCGACCATGGCGCCGTCCGGTGCGAGCAGATCGCAGTCGATCTGCGTGAAGTCCGGCCCCTCGACCGACAGCGTGTCGATGAACACCCGGTCGCCCGACGCTCCGTCGAACGTCCACTCGTGCGTTCCGGGGCTCGGAAACGTTCCGGCTTCCGCAACACCGAGGGTGATCGGGCCGCCCCCCGTCGACACCAATCCGCCCAGAACGAACGTATAGCGATACACGCTGTCGAAAAGCTCGTTGCCGATGACGACTTGATAGGTCCCGGCTTCCCCGAGCGTGAACGGTCCGAAGTCCGCCGCGTCGGGGTTGTCGGGAAACCCGCCGCCATTGAAGATGAGCGCGTTGCCGGGCGACAGGATCCGCACCAGGGCCAGGGAGTCCGCCCGGCCGACCATCTCCTGAAGGTCGAAGAACAGCTCGTCGCCGATGCTCCCCTCGAAGGTCCAGACGTCGATGTCGCCCGGCCGCGCGATCTCACCGATCGAAGGCTCGTTGACGTGGAGCTCGAACGTCTCGGTGATCGGTTGATACACCCGAAAGCGATAGCTGCCGTCTGCGCTCGGCATGGCGGCCGAGATGGACAACGTGTACACGCCCGCAACGGGCGCCTCGAACGCGGCCCCGAGGTTCTCGGGGTCGGTCGGTCCCCCGGCGGTCCTCGATATCAGCGTGCCGTCGGGTGCAGCCCATTCGAACACGAGTTCTCCCGAGCTGGTGACGACGCCCACGCCTTGCACGAAGAAGCGAGCCGGCTCGTTGACCGCCAAACGCCACGTGTCGACCTCGCCCGGGGCCGCGAGGTCGCCCTCGATCAACGCGCCGACCTGGATCGTCGCGCGACCCCCCGGATCGGTGCCGGCGGCGAGCTCGGCCTGGTCGCTGATGCCATCGCCATCGGTATCCCGCTTGTCGACCGCGGTGCCGACGATGTCCTCGGCGATGTCGGGCAAGCCGTCGCCATCCGTATCGCCGGCGACGCACTCGCCGAGCAACGGCCCATGGAACAACGTCCGCTGACCGGCCGCCTCGCTCTTGCCGATGTTCACGCCGCAAAGCCCAGTCCCGGGCTCGTATGCCAGCACGGCGAAGTACGACTCCGCCGGCATCAGGGCGCGATAGTAGCCCGACTCATCAGCGCGGAACCGCTGCACCGCACGACCGATTTCGAGCTTCACGTAGCCGTCGTCCGCGAGCCCCATCGTCTTCGCGGCCGCATCCGAGCCGCCCTCTTCGGTCGCCGCCGCCGCGTCCGCCGCGTCGTCGGTGAGCTGGATCAAGGCATCCCATGCGTCGTCCAGCACGGTGCTCTCCTCCTCGTCCGCCTCTGGGACGTCGCTCGTCTCGTCGGATAGGTCGTTGAGCGCATCGATCAGGTCCTCATCACTCGAGTCCGGCCTGCTGAGCTCGGTTTCGGCGCGATCGAGCGCCGCGCATACGGCAGCGAACGCTACGTTCTTGAGCTGATCGTTCGCCGCCTGCATGAACGTCCTCAAAAGAGCGAGATCTTCGGCGACCGAAGGCACCGCTTCACACACCCGCGCCAACGCTTGGTGCTCCTGCGCGCAGGTCCAGAACCGGTCCTGGAGCTGCATGCATGGTCCCTTCGCGAGGTTTACCGCCTGCTGGGCACAATCGAGCAGCGAAATGGCTCGGGACAGGGGCGATGCGGTGTTGTTCGCCGCCTGGATCAGCTGATTCAGGGCGCCCTTGGCCGTTCGCAGCTCCGTCATGGCCAGGCGGACATCGCCACGTGCGCCGTCGCCAGACGCATACGTTTCGAACGCATCTTGAAAACCACTGCGTGCCTTGGACAGCGTTTGAAGCTGCGACGTGATGTTCTTTACCGAGCCCGCCAGTCGTCCGACGCCGGCAACTCCCTGAAGACAAGTCCCGACGGCCCGCATCGCCGTGAGCGTGTCGAGTTGCGGGTCGCCGCAGCTAGGGCGCGGGGGAGGCCGGTACACCTCGCCTTCCGAGCCGTCGAACCACGAGTGCCAGCCCGGCGCGCGGATGCCGACCCCAGGATCCGAGCACACAGACTCACCGTCTGCGCTGACGGTCATCTGCCCGGCGACTTCGAACCTCCCGGTGTC
>JBFGKE010000058.1:0-15716 GCA_041576815.1 Polyangiales bacterium | reverse complement strand
GTCTCCGGCTCGATGGGGAACGAGCAGAAGGAGATCGTCCGGATCGAGAGCTTCTGGCTCGACACCTGGCTGAAGTCCCAGTACGAGAACATCGAGACCCGCTACATCATCCACGACGCCGCGGCGCGCGAGGTCGATCGCGACACTTTTTTCCGAACGCGGGAGTCGGGCGGAACGATGATCTCGTCCGCCTATCGCCTCGCCGCGGACATCGTCGAGCGTGACTATCCCTCTTCCCAGTGGAACATCTATCCCTTCCACTTCTCGGACGGTGACAACTGGAGCGTCGACGACACCCTTCTCTGCGTCGACATTCTCAAGAAGCTCCTCTTGCCGGCGTCCAACGTATTTTGCTACGGCCAAGTCGACAGCCCCTACGGCTCGGGGCAGTTCATCAAGGACCTGAAAGAGCATTTCACCGACGACGAGCAGCTCATCACGAGCGAAATCAACGATCGCGACGCCATCGTCGAGTCGATTCGGGAGTTCTTGGGGAAGGGGAAATAGGGGGTGGCCCAGTTCGCGCTCAAAACCGCGCTTCCGAGCTATCTTCGGGACGAGCAAAACCGCATCGAGGAGTTTGCGCGCGCCGTCGGCTTGGACTTCTTTCCGACGATTTTCGAGGTGCTCAGCTACGATCAGATGAACGAGGTGGCGGCGTACGGCGGCTTCCCCACCCGGTACCCGCACTGGCGATGGGGCATGGAATACGAGCGCCTCAGCAAGAGCCACGAGTACGGGCTTTCCAAGATCTACGAGCTGGTGATCAACAACAACCCGGCGATTGCCTACCTCCTCGAGGGCAACAGCCTCGTCGACCAGAAGCTGGTGATGGCGCACGTGTACGGCCACATTGACTTCTTCAAAAACAACTTTTGCTTCCGCATGACCAGCCAGGGTCGCAATCCGAAAAACGGCGCCGACGTGCGCAAATGGATCGACGCGATGGCGAACCACGGGGCGATCGTGCGCAAATGGGCAAATCGCATGGGTCTCCAAACGGTCGAGGAGTTCATCGACGCATGCCTCAGCCTCGAGAACCTGATCGATCCGCAAAAGCCGTTCTTGCCGAAATCGTTCGAGCCGAGCACGGTCGAGGAGGAGGAGCCCACTGAGACTCCGGAAGTTCCGCTGCTCCGCGTCGACCGGGAGTACATGGAGTCCTTCATCAATCCGGACGAGTTCGTCGAATCGCAGAAGAAGAAGATGGCCGAAGAGGCCGAGCTGGCCGAGCGCTTTCCCACCGAGCCTCAGCGCGACGTGCTCGGCTTCCTGCTCGAAAACGCGCCACTCCAGCGCTGGGAGCGCGAGTGCCTCGCGGTGATCCGAGCCGAGGCGTACTACTTCTTGCCGCAAATGCAGACGAAGATCATGAACGAAGGCTGGGCCAGCTACTGGCACTCCCGATTGATGACCGAAAGCATCTGCGAAGCAAGCGAGATCGTCGACTACGCGGACCGTTGCGCGAGTGTTCTCGCGACATCACCCGGCCAGCTCAACCCCTACAAGCTCGGTATCGAGCTCTTCCGCCACATCGAAGACCGGTGGAACAAGGGGCAGTTCGGAAAAGAATGGGACGACTGCGAGGACTGGGAGCTTCGGCGCCATTGGGATCGCCGGACCGGGCTCGGCCACGAGAAGATCTTCGAGGTCCGCTCTCTCTACAACGACGTGACCTTCATCGACGAGTTTCTCACCGAAGATTTCGTCTACGACCAGAAGCTCTACTCGTTCGGCTACAACCAGCGAAACGACCGCTGGGAGATCGAGAGCCGCACGTTCCAAGACGTGAAGCGCCAGCTGTTGGCCAGCCTCACCAATGCCGGAAATCCGATCATCTCGGTCGTCGATGCAAACCACGCGAATCGCGCCGAGCTCCTGCTCGAGCATACCCACCAAGGAGCCGACCTACGGCTCGATTGGGCCAAAGAGGTCACCAAGTCGCTTTGCAGAGTCTGGACGCGCCCGGTCGAAATCCACACGATCGTCGACGAAAAGCCGACCGCACTGCGGTTCGACGGCAAAGACTACTCGCAGAAGCCGCTCTAGAAACCGTCGCAGTTGACGAATCGCACCGGCGCTGGCCCGCCGCCCACGGCCCCTACGTCGAACGCAGACGTCCCGGTCACGCTGCTCAGCAGGGATGTGCACTGCAGGTCGAAGCCCACTTCACCGCCTGCCACGCGAATGTTCGCGAGCTGACAGGGCTGCTCCATCGACGGCGGACTCTCGCCGCAAGCGCCGACGTCGTAGGGGACCTCATCCTCGATGATCGTCACGTTGCAGGCGGTCGGCTCGACGATGGTCCCGTCTGCGATCGTGACGCCGCGCAGCTCGAAGGCAAACCTGCCGTCGATGCTGGCCTCGAGCGTGACGGTGCGCGAGCCGTCGGACCTCGGCACCGCCTCGCAAACGGCGATGATCGGGTCTCCGGAGCACGATGTCTGCCCATGCCCTCCGATCAGCGCCCGCTGACCCGCAGCGCCAAGGCAAGTCTCCGGAGCGAACGAGCCGCAATCCACGGCAGTGTCGGCCGGGCAGGTCAGGTTGTACTGGGCGTCGACGAACACGGCGCCGCCGCCATCTGCGCACGACGCGCAAAGCGCCAGCAGCAGGCACGACAAACCGAGCTTCTTGGCGGAGCTCCCCACGAGATCAGGGTAACGAGGCCCGCAAAGCGCGGCAACTATGCGGTCGAAAGCGCGGCCGCGAGGTCCTCCCGATGGTCTTCGACCGCCTCCAGTTCGACCGAAGGCCTGATCAGGGCGTCTCCGTGCAGGCCACCCGGCCAGCGTCTGCTCGAGCGCGTCGCGGGTCGACGCTGCCAAGACAGGTTTGCAGAAGGCGGGCGAGTCACGCTAAGAAGCGGCTCCGATGCTGGAGCTGCTGACGAACCCGGACGCGTGGATTGCGCTGCTCACGTTGACTGCGCTCGAGATCGTCCTCGGCATCGACAACATCGTCTTCATCGCCATCCTCGCGTCCCGTTTGCCCGTCGACCAGCAGAGCCTCGCCTATCGGCTCGGATTGATGGGCGCGATGGTGACCCGAGTCGCACTTCTGTTCGCGATCAACTGGGTGATGCAACTCACCGAGCCGCTCTTCGAGGTCATGGCCCATTCGTTTTCGGGGCGGGACTTGATTCTGCTCGGCGGAGGCCTGTTCCTGATCGCCAAGAGCGCTCAGGAGATCTACGACAAAGTCGAGGGCGAGCGGGAAGACGATATTCAGGGGTGGTTCAGCAGCCTACCCGGGATCGTCGGGCAAATCATGATCCTGGACATCATCTTCTCGCTGGACTCCGTGATCACGGCCGTTGGCATGGCAGAGCATATCGAGGTGATGGTCGCGGCCATCGTGATCGCGATCGTGGTCATGCTCGCTTTCGCCAAACAGATCGGCGACTTCATCAATCGGTATCCGTCGATGAAGATCTTGGCCCTGTCGTTTCTTCTATTGATCGGGGTTCTCTTGACCGCCGAAGGGCTCGGGCAGCACATCAACAAAGGCTACATCTACTTCGCCATGGCCTTCGCGCTCATGGTCGAGCTTCTCAACATTCGCTTCCGAACCAAACAAGAGGTCGACTGACGGGCTTTTTGCGGCTGCCTCGTGCATGCGCCAGAATCGGCCGCGATGCGATTGGCGCCTCTCATAGGACCGGATCTTCAAGACGCGATCGGCGCCGGTCCCGAGGCCGTTCGCGAAGCGGTCTCCGAGTTCCACCCCGAGGACATCGCCGAGCTGCTCGAGGATCTCTCCGCACGTGAAGCCGTCGTCCTAGTCCGGGCGCTGCCGACCGAGACCGCGGCGGACGTCGTCGAGCGCTTGAGCCCACACAGGCAAGTTCTCGTTTTCAACGCAATCGACACCGGCCGCGCCGTCGAGCTGCTCGGCGAAATGGATCCCGACGATCGCGTCGACCTCTTGCAGGAGCTCGAAGAAGAAGACGCGCTCGCCTTGCTGTCGGCGCTCGAGCGCAGGGAGCCCGAAGCCGCCGAGGAGGTTCGCGAGCTCGTCCAGTACGCGCCGGAGACCGCCGGCGGGCGGATGACGACCGAGTTCGCGTCGCTCCCCCCGGAGACCAAAGTCTGGGAGGCGATGGAGGCTGCGCGTCGCCTCGGGCGCGAGGACATGGCCGAGATGCTCTACTACGTCTACGTCTGCAAACCGACCGGCGAGCTCGTGGGGGTCGTCTCGCTGCGCGATTTGATCTTGAGCGATCCGGGGCAGGCGCTGTCCGAGATCATGAAGGAGAACGTGTTCTTCGTGTCGCCGTACGACGACCAGGAAAAAGTCGCGCACGAGATTGCCCGCTACGATCTGGCGGCACTTCCCGTCGTCGACGAGATGTCGCGGATGCTCGGCGTCGTCACGGTCGACGACGTCGTCGATGTCGTGATCGAGGAGGCGACCGAGGACGCACAGAAGATGGGCGGCGTCGTACCGCTCGAGGACTCCTATTTCGACACCCGCTGGTCGGAATTCGTTTGGAAACGAGGGTCCTGGCTCGTGCTGCTCTTTCTCGGGCAGCTGCTGACCGCGACGGTGATCCGGCACAACCAGAGCGCGCTGGAAGCGACGGTCGAGCTGATCATCTTCATCCCGCTGATCATCGCGTCCGGCGGCAACGCCGGGTCTCAGTCGGCAACCCTCGTCATTCGCGCGATGGCCCTCGGCGAGCTCCGGCCCGGCGACTGGGGGAAGGTCTTGAGTCGCGAGCTGTTGATCGGACTCTCGCTCGGAATCGCGCTCGGCCTTATCGGCTTCGCGCGAGCCTGGTTCTCGGGCGAGACGGTCGCCCCGATCGCCATTGCAACCGCGGTGGGTGCGAGTATTCTCGCGATCGTCACGCTGAGCACGATCATCGGTTCGGTTCTGCCGCTCGCAATCCGCCGAGCCGGCCTCGATCCCGCCGTGTCGTCGACGCCCTTCATCGCTTCGATCGTCGACGTCTTGGGCCTGATAGTCTACTTCGCCGTCGCGCAGATCATCCTCGTGGTCGTCTTCACCAACTAGCCTCTCGATCTCCGTTGCATTCGTGATAGTCTCCGCCCTTCGCGAGGGGAGCACCGCATGCCGAATCTGACCATCCACTACAAGCAAGACGTCGACACGGTCTACCGGTTCGTCACCGACCCGGAGAACCTGAAGAAGCGGTGTGAGGCCGCCGGCGAGCGCAACGTACGGGTGGACGTCGAAGAGAGCGGCGGCATGAAAATCATCACCATGACCCGCGAGATCGACAGCGACCTCCCCGGCTTTGCAAAGAAGCTCTTCAACTCGACCAACACGATCATCGAGCGCCGCGAATGGCGCGATGCCGGCGACAAGAAGACCTGCAAGAGTCACATCGACGTGGTCGGTACGCCTGGAAAGATCGACTCCAACATCACGATCTCGCCGGGCGGAAGCGGCTGCACCTATGACATTCAGTTCGAGGCCACTGCCAAAGTCCCGCTGATTCGCAAAAAGCTCGAAGAGTTCATCGAGAAAACGACGATGGAAGGCATGCGCGAGGAGCACGACTACTTCCAGCGTGCGCTCGACGCCGCCGGCTGATCGCTAGTCGAGCTCGCTGACGAGGTAGTCCTCGCCCTCCCAGAAGGCGCACTTGGGGGCGGCCCCCGAGTCGACGGTGACGGTGGCGTCGAGAACCAGGTGCTCGTCGAGCGCCTCCTCGTAGACCGGCCATTCGACGGCCCGATCGCCATTGGGGTCGCCGGTGGCAGCAAATCGAGTGAAGTAGCCGAGCGTCTGCAACCAAAGCGCCTCGTCGGTGGTGCCCTCCTGCCAGGTATTGAGCACCGTCGAAAAATTGGTGAAGTCGATCTCGAGGAGCGGGTCGTAGCCGAACACGTAGGGGATGTCGGCTCCGTGGAAGGCCGCGAGCGGATAGCTCGGGAGGCCCCCGTCGATGAAGGGTAGCGCAACCTCGAGCTGCGAGTGGCCGTCGGGATATTCGAACTGAAAGAGATACGTCGGCACGAACGAAGCGAGCTTGGCCGCCTCGCGCTTGGCGGGGCATCGAAAGATCAGGTCCGTCGCCACGGCAGCGAACGCGACCGCTGGCTCGGAGTACTCGGGGAGCGGGTACTCGGCGACAGCGCGTGCGGCGAGATCGGTGTTCCCCCCCAAGAAGTACGCGATCAGTGATTCGTAGCTCTGCTCGGTGACCTCGAGCGGCGGGTCGGCGAGCTCTCCGATCCACACGAAGAGCCTCGCTTCCTCGCGAGTGAAGCCGACGATGGTCGGCACCCTGTTGAAATCCCCAGTCGCAAAGGCCTCGCTCGGCTGCGTGGGGATGAACGCGCCGTCGACAATCGGGCCCCAGCTCCCGGTCGGCTCCGACGTCGGGTTGAAGCCGAAGTTGTCGCCCTGCGGGAGCGCGTCCAAAACCTCCTCGGGTGTCTTTGCGCGCATGCAGGCCAACGTGTCGTCCGCGGCGGCGCACCCGAGCGACTCCGCGAAGACGTCACCCTGCGCTTCAGCCGCCGAAAGGGTCGAAAAAGGACGCTCGCAGGAGCCACTCTGCAGGATCGCTTTGTGAAAAAGGCCCGCGCTCGCCGGCGACGCGAGATGGCTGCACACGCTGAACGCGCCCGCCGATTCCCCGAAGATGGTCACGTTGTCGGGGTCTCCGCCGAAGGCATCGATGTTCCCGCGCACCCATTCGAGCGCTGCGGTTTGATCCATCAGCCCGAAGTTCCCGGAGGCCTGGTCGTCGCTTTCTGCGCTCAGTGCGGAGTGCGCGAGAAACCCGAGCTGGCCGAGGCGGTAGTTCATGCTGACGACGATCGTCCCGGCTTGCCGAGCAATTCGATCGCCTGCGGTGCCGCCGTCGGTCTGCACGCCTTCGCCAAGCGTGAACGCGCCGCCGTGAATCCACACCATGACCGGCAGGCCGGACCCGACGGACGGCGTATCGACGTTCAGATAGAGGCAGTCCTCGCTCGGCATGAAGCCGGGCACCGGAAGGCCGCCGAAGACCTCTTGCGGACATGGGCTCGGGACCTCGACTGCGGAGAGCGTATCGCTCCACGGTTCGGGGTCGGCCGGAGGCTTCCACCGCAGCGCACCGGTCGGCGGTGCGGCGTAGGGGATCCCCCTGTACGAGAACACACCGTCATCGGCGTAGCCCTCGACGAGGCCGAAGCGGGTTTCCACGGTCAAATCCCGGGGGCCCCCTGGCGCCGTCGTCGCGCTTTCCGTGGCGGTGGTGCACGCGGTCATCGAGCCGGCGAGCAAAGCAAAGCTCATGAAAAATCGCATGGGGCCTCTCAAACCAAGAGCCGGAAGCTAGAGCATGTGCGCGCGGAGCGCCAGCGGTTGCTTGGTCAGCCCGCGAAGACGGCGCGGTCACGGGCCCAATCGCGCAGCGCTCCGATGCGCTCGGCCATCGTGACGGAAAGCGGACGGGTGAGGCCGATCTCTTCGACGATCGCCTCGGTGGTGAGGTCCTCCTCGCGCGAGAACGCCGTGTACAGCGCCGACACGACCGCTTGCTCGATTTCGGCACCGCTGAAGCCGTCGGTAAGCTCGACGAGCCGGTCGATGTCGAACTTGTCTGGATGGCGGTTGCGACGCTCCAAATGGATCTCGAGAATGCGTCGTCGGGCTGGCGGCTTCGGCAGATCCACGAAGAAGATTTCGTCGAAGCGACCCTTGCGCATGAGCTCCGGGGGCAGCTTGGAGATGTCGTTGGCCGTGGCAATGACGAATACGCTTTCCTTCTTGTCCTGAAGCCACGCGAGAAAAGTGCCGAAGATCCTCTGCGCGGGACCCCCTTCCGCGTCTTCCTGGGAGAGCGCCTTTTCGATTTCGTCGATCCAGAGGACCGCGGGCGCCATGGCTTCAGCGAGCTTGATCGCGCGCCGCAGGTTCTTCTCGCTCTCGCCGACGTAGCGGTTGTAGAGATTGGACGGATCGAGGCGGATTAGCGGAAGCTTCCACTCGGCGGCTACCGCCTTGGCGCAAAGGCTCTTCCCGCACCCCTGCACCCCGATCAGCAGCAACCCCTTCGGCGGGGACAGGCCGTATTCCTTCGCGCGCTTCGGGTCCTCGAACGCCGCCTGGCGCTTGCGGAGCCATGCTTTGAGCTCGTCGAGCCCCGCGATGTCCTCCATTTGATGCTCGTGAGGGAAGTACTCGAGCACGCCCGAGCGCTCGATGATCTGCCTCTTTGCTTCGAGCACGCGTGTGATGTCTCTACGCCCGAGCACACCATCTTCGACGACCGCCTGGGTGATGATCTTTTGCACCTCGAAGAACGTGAGCCCGTGCAACGCAGCGAGCAGCTTCGACACGTCGACGCTCGAAAGCTCGACCTTGACGTGAAGCCGGTTCGCGAGATCGCGCAGCACTGCCTGCACGAACGCGTGATAGGCCTGCGGCGAGGGTGCATGAAGGTCGAGCGGGGTGAACAGATGCCCGAGCTCCGTTGGCATGTCGACGTTGTGGCCGGAAACGACGACCGCTCCGCGATGGCCGAGATAGCGTTTGTGGATGTTCTTGATCCGGGCGACGACTTGGGGCTCGTGCAGAAAAGGCCCGAGGCCCTTCAGGTGAAAAATCGCTTCGAGGTTGGAACGCTCGATGAAAGCAAGCGCTTTTTGCGGAGGGCCGGTATCGGCGCTCCGCCCGGGGTCGGGGAGCTCGCGCCGCAACCCGTCGACCTGCGTCCACGAGAAAAGCGGCAGGCCCGTATGCTCGGCTGCATGCTCGAGCAACACGTGCACGCGCTCGACCTCGACCGTATCCACCAAAAGAAGCGGGTGGTAGGCCAGAATCAGAATTTCCAGCTCACGTAGCTGATCAGCCGACGGCGGGACTGAGCGAAGCACGATTCCAGGATCGGAGGTCGCCGGGGTAGTGTCAAACTTGTGTGAGTTGACAGCGACCATGGCGAATCTACACTCGCCGACATGGCATCGTTGGGAGACAAACTGGTCGACAAGCGCATAGTGGAACGCAACGTCAGCAAGGGGCTGCTGTCGAAGGACGAGTACGAAAAGCACCTCGCCGAGCTTGCCGATCTAGAGGGGACCTACGACCGGGTCGAGATCGATCCAGGCGACACGGGGGAAGACTCGCAGCTGGAGTAGCTCTCATGAGTGACGAAGAAAGTGCGCATCCGAGAATCGACTTCAACACGTTCATCTTGTCGTTGAGCACGTCGGCCTTGATGCACCTCGGGAAGTTGCCCAGCGAGGAAGGCGACTCGACCGTCAATCTCGCTCACGCGAAGCAATCGATCGATTGCATCGCTTTGCTAGAGGAGAAGACCAAAGGAAACCTCACCGGCGAGGAGGAGCGATTGCTCAGTGAGGTGCTGTACGACCTCCGGCTTCGCTTCGTCGCGGCGAGGAAGGCGGCGGGCGAGGGGACTTGAAGAAGCTCACGCTGCGACTCGATTCGTACGATGCCGAGGCGCGTCGCTTCGTGGCCGCGGCGCAACAGCTCGCCGACGATCGCAAACACGGAGAGGTGCAGCCCATCCACCTCTGGTACGAGCTGATCGACCGGTCATCTCTCGCGCAGGGCGCGGTGGACGCTGCCGGAGTGGACCCCAAAGACGTCCTCGTGGAATCGGAGTGGGCGCTTCGACGCCTTCCCAAATCGAACGGAAGCGGGGAGGCCTATCTTTCGTCTCGGTTTCTCGAGCTTCTGTCGCGCGCCGAGCTCGAAGCCACGCGTCACGGCGGTAAACCCGTCAGCGCTGCGAACCTCGCGCTGGCCTGCGCACAAGAGCCGCAGGGCCTCGTTCACTCGGTCTTACGCGCATCCGGCCTGAGCAGCGCGCTCCTTCGCGAAGCGCTTCCCGAGGCCGGGCGCGGCACCAGCACGACGGCTCCCGGCGGGGTGCTCGACGAGTATGGTCGCGATCTCACACGAATGGCTGCCGAAGGGCGTCTCGATCCGTTCGTCGGTCGCGAAGACGAGCTCAAGCGCATGCTCCAGGTGCTTGCACGCCGCCAGGAAAACAATCCCCTGCTGGTCGGCGAGAACGGCACGGGCCGCACGGCGCTCGTCCACGCGCTTGCGTCGCGCATCGCGGCCGGCGACGTCCCTAGAATGCTGGCGGACAAACGGATCGTCGCGCTCGACTCCGGCGCGCTCGTGGCAGGCGCCCGACTCCGCGGTGAGCTCGAAGAGCGGATGCGGGCCGTCCTCGATGCGGTGCGCGATGCGGGGGGCCAGGTGATTCTCTTTCTCCCCAATTTGGCGTCCTTTCTGCGCGCGAAAGGCGGTGCGGGCGACATGCTTGCCGATGCCTTGAGTCGTGGCGAGGTTCGCGCGCTCGGGAGGAGCACGCCCGACGAGCTTCGGGAGATCGACGACGCCACCAGCTCTCTTTCGCGCCGCTTCGTCCCGATTCGGGTCGAGCCGCCTTCGATCGAGGAAGCGATCGCGATCCTGCACGGAGTCCGGCCTCGTTTCGAAGAGGCACACGGCCTTCGCATCGACGATGCGGCGCTCGACGCGGCCGTCCGCTTTGCCCGACGCTACGTTGCGGGCCGGGAGCTCCCGAAAAGCGCGATCGATCTCATCGACGAGAGCGCAGCGCGCGTGCAGCTCGGGCTCGACGGCGACGCCGCGGACGATACCGTCGGCCCCGAGGACGTCGCAGCCGTCGTCTCGCTATGGACCGGGATTCCCGCCGCGAAGATGATGGAGGAGGAGGCGGAGAAGCTTCTTCACATGGAGGACAGGCTCCGCGAACGGGTCGTTGGCCAGGATCACGCCGTCAACGCCGTGAGCCAGGCGGTGCGTCGCGGACGTGTCGGGCTTCGAGATCCGAAGCGGCCGATTGGCTCGTTCTTGTTCCTCGGGCCGACCGGGGTCGGCAAGACCGAGCTCGCCAAAGCACTTGCTGAGTTCCTGTTCGACGACGAATCCGCACTCACGCGACTCGACATGAGCGAGTTCATGGAAAAGCACATGGTCGCCCGGCTGCTGGGGGCGCCGCCGGGCTACGTCGATAGCGAGGCAGGCGGCTTTTTGACCGAGGCCGTGCGGCGCCGCCCGTACTCGGTGGTGCTGTTCGACGAGGTCGAAAAGGCGCACCCAGACGTGTTCAACGTCCTTCTTCAGGTGCTGGAAGATGGGCGCCTCACCGACTCGCGTGGTCGCCTCGCACACTTCCGCGACGCGGTCATCATCATGACGTCGAACGTGGGGAGTGAGCTAATTCTCGATCACGATGACGACGATGATGCTCTGAGAGACCTGATCGAAGACCGGCTTCACGATCACTTCCGACCCGAGTTTTTGAATCGCGTCGACGAAGTGCTGATCTTCAATCGCCTGAGCAAGGATGTGCTCGCAGCGATTCTCGAGATCCAGCTGCGACAGCTCCGCAACCTTCTCGAGCCGCTGGGGATCGGGCTCTCGCTGTCGGACGCGGCCAAATCGCGCCTGATCGACCTCGGATACAAGCCGGCCTTCGGCGCTCGTCCTTTGAAGCGTGTCCTCGTGGGGGAGCTCCAGGACCCGATCGCGGAGGCGATCCTCCGCGGCCGCTTCGCGTCTGGCGACACCGTCGACGTCGCCACGGACGGCGATTCGTTCGTGTTTCAGAAGGCCTGACGGCGCCGCCTACGCACGCGGCGGAGCCTCGGGTATGCTCGCGAAATGAGCAGCAAGCACTACCGAACCTGCAATCTGTGCGAGGCCATGTGCGGTCTCGAAGTCGAGCTCGACGGCAAAGAGGTCGTGTCGATTCGAGGAGACGAGCGCGACGTGTTCAGCCGCGGGCACGTGTGCCCGAAGGCCACCGCGCTGAAAGATCTGTACGACGATCCAGATCGATTGAAGCGGCCGGTTCGCCGGGTGGGCGACCGCTGGGAGCCGATCTCGTGGGACGAGGCGTTCGACGAGGTGGTCGAACGGATCGACGAAATCCAAAAAGAGCACGGGCGCGACTCCGTCGGAGTGTATTTAGGCAATCCCAACGCCCACAACTTCGGGACGATGGTCTTTGGACCGCCCTTCCTCCGAACGCTGCGCTCCAAGAACCGTTTCTCGGCGACTTCCTGCGATCAGCTGCCGCTCATGCTCGCCTCGTACTTCATGTACGGTCATCAGCTGCTGTTCCCCGTACCGGACATCGATCGTACCGACTTCATGATGCTTCTTGGCGCAAACCCCCTCGCCTCCAACGGAAGCATCATGGCCGCGCCCGGCATCAAGAAGCGGCTCGAAGCGATCAGCAAGCGCGGCGGCAAAGTCGTCGTCGTAGACCCGCGACGCTGCGAGACGGCGCGAATCGCCGACGAGCACCTCTTCATTCAGCCGGGAACCGACGCGCTGTTTCTACTCGGTCTTCTCCACGAGGTTTGCAAGGCGGGCATCGACCTGGGACGCCTCGGGTCTGGTGCAAAGAACGCCGACAGGGTGGTAGAGCTCGCGAAAGCGTTCCCACCGGAGCGCGGTGAAGCGATCACCGGCGTCCCCGCACAAACCGTGAGGCGCCTCGCCGGCGAGCTCCAGGCCGCGCCGAAAGCCGTCGTCTACGGCCGCATCGGAGCCTGCACGCAGGAGTTTGGCGGGCTGTGCATGTGGTTGATCAACGTGCTCAACGCCGTCACCGGGAACCTCGACGAGCCGGGTGGCTCGATGTTTTCGACGCCCGCGATCGATGTGCTCGGCGCAGCGGGCGGGTTTGGCGCAGGCCGTGGCTCGTTCGGACGCTGGCGTAGCCGCGTGCGTGGGCTTCCCGAGTTTGGCGGCGAGCTCCCCTCGTCCGTCATGGCAGAGGAGATCCTGACGGAGGGCGAGGGCCGCATCCGCGCGATGATCACCATCGCCGGCAATCCGGTGCTTTCGACGCCGAACGGCGGGCGCCTCGATCGGGCGTACGAGTCACTCGACTTCGCGGTCTCGATCGACTTCTTCATCAACGAGACGAGCCGTCACGCGGACATCATCCTGCCGCCGGTGTCACCGATTCAGCGGAGCCACTACGACCTGGCGCTCTTCCTCACGGCGGTACGCAACGTGTCCAAGTATTCGGCCCCGCCGTTCGCGCTCGAAGAGGGAGAGCTCGACGATTGGCAGATCCTGACCGAGCTCACCGCGAGGCTTGCAGCGCGACGCCACGGGAAGCTGAGCAAGCAGTACTTGGCTGCCCGCGCGTCTCAAAAGGCCGGCCCGGAACGCCTCCTCGACCTCGGTCTGCGGCTCGGCCCGTACGGCAAGCGATTCAACCCCCTTGGAACTGGAATCTCGCTCGGGGATCTCAAGAAGAACCCGCACGGCGTCGATCTCGGGCCGCTTCAATCGACCATGCCGGACCGCATCCCGAAGGAGCATGGGCCGATCGACCTGGCGCCGGATCTGTTCGTCGCGGATGTCGAGCGGTTGGAAAAGAGCTTGCAATCGAGGAAGACGGGCGAGCTGGTGCTGATCGGGCGGCGCCACCTGCGAAGCAACAACTCTTGGATGCACAACGCGCAGCGCCTGATGAAAGGGAAGACGCGGTGCACGCTGATGATTCATCCGGAGGACGCCGAACGCATTGGTGTGAAGTCCGGGGACATGGTGACGGTGACTTCGCGCGTCGGTGAGGTCGTTGCCCCAGCGGAGGTCACCGAGGACATGAAGACGGGAGTCGTCAGCCTGCCACACGGATTCGGCCACGGCCGCGAAGGCGTTCAACTGAGCGTGGCGACGGAAAAGCCCGGAGTCAGTGTCAACGATTTGACCGACGACCAGTCGATCGATGCTCTCAGCGGCAATGCGGCATTCAGCGGAGTGCCCGTGACGGTCGCGGCCGCCGCGCAGGTCGCCGCGGCAGAATGAGCGAGGCTCAGCGTCGGCGCTTCGGGTGAAGGCGCGGCCGGCGCACGGAAACCCGGACCGGCTCGGGTGGTGGGCTCAACAGGCTCTCGACGGCGTCGACCAGCGTGTCCAGGACTTCGCGCGCTCGATCGGAGAGCTTTTTCGTCTTTTCAGCCACCTTAGTTTCATAATGGGCTCAGCCGTGAAGCTGTCAACACCCTCTTCGATATTCCAGCGCATTTCCTCGATCTCGGAGCCGGAATGCACGTTCATCTGATCGGCGTCGCCGGCACGGGCATGAGCGCGCTCGCCGGGCTCCTCGTCGAAGCGGGTCACGAGGTGAGCGGCAGCGACACCGCGTTCGATCCTCCGGTGGGCCCCTACTTGCAAGAGCTCGGGGTCGCGTGCTTCGAGGGCTGGCGCGAGGCCAATCTCGATGCAGAGCCGGATCTTGCAATCGTCGGCAACGTGTGCCGGCGCGACAATCCCGAGGCCCAAGAAGCCATCGCGCGGGGCATCCCGACGCTGTCGATGCCGGGCGCGCTCGCCGCGCACGTTCTCTCGCGCCGAACGCCCTTCGTCGTTGCAGGAACGCACGGAAAGACGACGACCTCTGCACTCGTGGCGTACTTACTTCGGCAAACCGGCGCGGATGCGGGGTTCTTCGTCGGCGGTATCCCTCTGAACTTCGACCGAAGCTCGAGGCTCGGTGCGGAGAGCGCACCGTTCGTGATCGAGGGGGACGAGTACGACAGCGCGTTCTTCGAGAAAGAGCCGAAGTTCTGGAGCTATCACCCCGTTGCCGCGATCGTGACGTCCATCGAGTACGACCACATCGACATCTTCCCGAACGAGGCGCGATATGTGGACGCGTTTCGGCGGTTCGTCGCGCTCTTGCCGTCTGACGGCTGGCTGTTTGCCTGGGCCGGAGATCCCCAGGTGCGGGCGGTCGCGGCCGACGCATCCTGTCAGGTACGGTTCTACGCACTCGACGGCGACGATTGCGGCGACGTTCAGCCCATGTGGCTCGGGATGCCGGCACCGGGAGGCGGTCTTGATCTCTTCGGCGGCGGATCGCTCTGCGGGCGCGTCACGCTCCCGCTCCTCGGCCGGCACAACGCACGAAACACGATTGCCGCCCTGGCGATGGCGAGCGAAGCGGGAGGCGCGCCGATGGACCGCCTGATGGCGGCGCTTCCCGGGTTCCGTGGCACCAAGCGACGCCAGGAGCTCGTGGGCATCACGCGCGGTGTCCACGTGTACGACGATTTCGCGCATCATCCAACCGCGGTAAAAGCAACGCTGAGCGGATTTCGCGAGCGCGTCTCCGGTCGGCTGATCGCAGTTTTCGAGCCGAGGAGCGCGACCGCCTCGCGGCGGCTCCACCAGGATCTCTACCCGAGCGCATTCCAGCCCGCGGATGTTTGCATCCTGGCGCCGGTCGGCCGCAGCGAGATCCCGGACGGAGAAAAGCTCGATACGCACGCCATCGCTTTGGCGATCAACGCGCGCGGCGGCCGCGCCCGGGCCTGCGACACCGTCGACGACGCCATTCAAGCAGCCGTCGACGCGGCGCGACCCGGCGACACGATCGTGGTCATGTCCAACGGCCGCTTCGAAGACGCCCCGGACCGCATCGTCGTATCCCTCATGGCCGTTTGACGCGATACGCGACCGCAATGGCCGGAAATAGCTCGGCGATGAACGGCGCTGGCGGACGGGAATGCCGGAGCGAAAAAAAATCGCGATATGGGGCTGCACCCGGGCCACACGTGGCTAGACGCGAGAAATTAACCCCTCAAAAAAGGGGACTGTCCCCTATATAAATTGCCTCCATCAAAAAAGGGGACTGTCCCCTATATAAATTGCCTCCAAGCCACCGGCGGCAGCGCGAGCCCGAAGGGCGCGCAGGGAGGATTACGGGTGGGGGTGGG
>JBFGKE010000057.1:0-16630 GCA_041576815.1 Polyangiales bacterium | reverse complement strand
ACCCGCGGCAGCGCCCCGTCCTCAGTGCCTCCCCAACTCCTTCAAATCCGGCCCCGACCACAGTTTCGTCGGGAGGCGACGCTGGAGGTCGGCTGCGGTAAGGCCGTGGCGGATTTCGCGAATGCGGAGGCCATCCGGGATGAAGTCGAAGACGGCCACGGGGCACACCAAGCGCGTGAGCTGCGACCCCGCCTCCTCATCGTGACGGAATAGCGCTTGGAGGTCGTCGAGCGCGGCGGTGCTCAAGCCCACGACCGGGCAGCTCAGTCCGGGTGACCCGCCTTCGATGGACGCACGGCCCTGTGGGGTCAGCGAGCGCACTTCGACGAACGCCACTTCAGCCGTTCCCCGTGCGCCAGCCTTTCCGTGCGATTCGATCGCGGCACGCAGCGCTTGTGGCAAACCCTCTCCAAACCAGCCTTGCTTGGCTTCACACTCCTCCGCCGCACGGGTCAGCACGCGTTCGAGGTCAGCTGCGTGCTCGCGCGATGGCATCGGTGAACCGGCGAAAGAGGTATCGCGAGTCGTGAGGGCCCGCGGCGGCCTCGGGGTGATATTGAACGCTGAATGCTCCGGTCTCCCCGTGCTCGATCCCCTCGCAGGTCCCGTCGTTCAGATGAAGATGCGAGACTTCACACTTGCCCGCCAAGGAGTCGACGTCGACGCAAAAGCCGTGGTTCTGTGTGGTGATCTCGACGCGACCGGTCTTGAGGTCCTTGACCGGTTGATTGAGCCCGCGATGGCCAAACTTGAGCTTGTAGCTGGTGCCCCCGAGGGCGAGGCTCATCAGCTGGTGCCCCAGGCAGATGCCGAACACCGGTCGTTGGCCCAACAGCTCTCCCACCGTGGCGATGCCTTCCGTGACGGCAGCCGGATCTCCGGGGCCGTTCGAGAGGAACACGCCATCGGGGTCGAGCGCGAGCACATCTGCCGCGCTGGTCGTGGCCGGCACGACCGTCACGCGACACCCCTCGTCGACGAGACAGCGCAGGATGTTGAGCTTCACCCCGAAATCGATCGCGACGACGTGCCAGGGACGTGCGCCCTCGCGAGGCCTCGACCAGACGCCGCTTCCTGCGGTCCATTCGTAGGGGTCGGGGGTCGTCACCTCGCCGGTGAGGTTCTGTCCGGTCATCGGAGGCGCAGCCTTCGCGCGGTCGTGGAGTGTCGCGGGGTCTTCCGTTCCGACAGCTGCCATCTGAGCACCGACATCGCGGATGTGTCTCGTCAGCGTCCGCGTGTCGACGCCGGCGATGCCGACGATGCCGTGCCTTCGGAGGTAGTCGTCGAGGGATTCCTGGCTGCGCCAGTTGCTCGCGATCGGCGAGAGCTCGCGCACCACGAACCCACGGAGGGCAGGGCGCTGCGCTTCGGCGTCCTCGAGCGTAATTCCGGTGTTGCCGATCTGCGGTGCCGTCATCGTGACGATCTGACCGCAGTACGAAGGGTCGGTCAGCACCTCCTCGTACCCGGTCATGCCGGTGGTAAACACCGCCTCCCCGACCGCAGTACCCTCCGCGCCGAAGCTGTTCCCCGAAAAGCGTGTTCCGTCCGCGAGTACTAGATGTGCTGGTTTGGTCATGCTTCGAGCTCGTACACCAGCTGCCCCCCGACGATTGTCGTCACGGGCCTCCCCAAGAGCTCGCGACCCAGCAGCGGCGTGTTGTCCGACTTGGAGCGTAGCGCCTCTCGCTGGAGAATCCACGGCGCCTCGGGGTCTAGCACCGTCACGTCCGCCCTCCGCCCTTCGCGCAACGATCCGCCTTCGAAATCGGGAATCAATCGAGCGGGCGCGGTGCTGAGCGCCTCGACGAACCGAATCGGCGCCAATACGCCGTCGCGCACCAGCCGGAGGGTGGCGCCAATCGCCGTCTCGAGCCCGTTGATGCCCACCGATGCCGCCTCGAACTCGCAGTCTTTTTCGAGGTCGGTGTGCGGGGCATGGTCGGTTGCAATGCAGTCGATCGTTCCGTCGGCAAGCGCTTCCCGAAGGGCATCGCGGTCCTCCTCCTCACGAAGCGGCGGGTTCACCTTGCAATAGGTGTCGTAACCGAGAAGGGCCTCGTCGGTGAAGAGCAGATGGTGCGGTGTGACCTCGGCGGACACGCGGAGCCCGCGCGACTTGGCCTCGCGGATCAAACGCACTGCGCCCCGACTCGAGATATGGGCCACGTGGTACCGGGCACCGGTCGTTTCGGCGAGAATCAAGTCCCGCGCCACGATGATGTCCTCGGCGGCTCGGGGCCAACCTCGAAGGCCGAGCTCGGTCGATCGGGCGCCCTCGTGCATCTGCGCGCCCTCGGTGAGATGGTGGTCCTCGCAGTGCTGACTTACCAGGAGGTCGAACGTGCGTGCGTATTCCATCGCGTGGCGCATCACCGCGGCGTTCATGACGCAAACACCATCGTCGCTGACGCCGATGGCGCCTGCTTCGCGAAGGTCAGCCATCTCGGTCAGCTCGGCGCCCCGCCGTCCCTTGGTCACCGCTCCAAACGGAAGAAGACGCGGACCGCCGTGCTCTTCGGCGCTCGCGATCATCATCTCGGTAATCGCACGCGTGTCGTTTGCGGGCTGCGTGTTCGGCATGGGACACACGGCGGTAAAACCTCCTGCCGCCGCCGCGTCGAGGCCCGACGCAATGTCCTCCTTGTACTCCTGCCCGGGTTCGCGCAGGTGGACGTGAAGGTCGATGAAGCCTGGGCAGACCCAGCGCCCGGCTGCATCGATGACGCGTACGCCCTCGCTGGGCCGATACGAGCCGCCTGCATCGCGCCCCACGTCTTTGATGCGGCCCGCCTCGATGACGACGTCGGCGGTCTCGTCGAACCCGCTCGACGGATCGAGAACGCGCCCGCCCCGTAGGACGATCAGCTGGCTCTGCATAGCGGTCCGCGCTTACGTGACGGACTCCGGGCAGTCAACCGTTCAGCCGGCCCGGCGCTGGAGGTCGTCCTCGTCCGCCGCTGCGACCGTGCCGACGGAGGACGAAACCTTCGCCTGCGCCTTCTTGTCCTCCACGCGTTTCTTCATGGTCATCACCTTGCGATAGACCGACGCGAAGTCTTTGTTGCGCGTGGCCATCGATGGGGTGCCGCCGCGCAAGAGAGTTTGCAGGATGAATTCGAGAACTTGAATCTCGCCTTCGGAGAAGCTGTTGCTGATGCGCATGCGATCGGATCTACCATCGGTCCAGCGACATGACAATTGGTGACGTGCGATGTAGGGTCACAACAGGTCATGTAACTTCGAGCTTTGGGCCGAAGCACATCGAAGAAGGGCTGGTTTCGGGTCGGCCTATATCGCTATCGACGATCGCCATCCAGGGGCCGCCAGGGCCTTCGAGGTTGACAACGTGGGGGCTCGAGTCGCCTGCGGCTCAGCTGTCCGCCGCGGTGACGCGCACGACCTCGTCGATCGTGGTGACGCCCTGGAGAACCTTTTGGAGCCCGGCCATGCGGAGGGTGGAGACCCCGTCGCGGATCATCTCGTCTTTGAGCTCGGCGGTCGAGCCGCCCTGGAGCACGATCTCACGGAGCCGCTCCCTGAAGGGCATCACCTCGTAGAGCGCGACGCGGCCCTTGTAGCCGGTGTCGTTGCAGACCTTGCAGCCCGTCCCGCGGAAGGCGATGACGTTCGGAAGCTCCTTCTCGGGGTAGCCGACGTCGAGAAGAACCTGCTCGTCGGTCGGAACCTGCACCTTGCACTCCTGGCAGATCTTCCTAGCGAGACGCTGAGCGAGAACGAGGTTGACCGACGCCGTCACCAAGAACGGCTCGACGCCCATGTTCAAGAGACGGGTGACCGTGCTTGGAGCGTCGTTCGTGTGGAGTGTCGAGAGCACCAAGTGGCCCGTCAACGCCGCCTTGACCGCGATTTCGGCCGTTTCGAAGTCTCGAATCTCACCGACCATGATGATGTCCGGGTCCTGACGCAAGAACGACCTCAGCGACGCCGCGAAGTTCAAACCGATGTCTTCGTGCATTTGCACCTGGTTGATGCCCATCAAGTTGAACTCGATCGGATCCTCCGCGGTGCTGATGTTCGTCTCCACGTCGTTCAAGTCCGACATGGCGGAGTAGAGCGTGGTCGTCTTGCCCGAGCCGGTCGGACCGGTGACGAGAACCATCCCGTACGGCTGATGAATCGCATCGCGAAAATCCGAAAGCGGCTTTTGCTCGAAGCCGAGCTTGGTCATGTCGAGCTGTAGATTCGATTTGTCGAGAAGACGAAGGACGATCTTCTCGCCCCACAGCGTCGGGACTGACGAAACGCGATAGTCCATCTCGCGGCCCTTGCCAAGCTTGAGCTTGATGCGCCCGTCCTGCGGGAGGCGGCGCTCGGCGATGTCGAGCGCGGACATGATCTTCAGGCGCGAAGCGATTGCGTTCTTGAGCTTGATCGGTGGCGTCATCTCTTCGTGAAGCACGCCGTCGACGCGGTACCGGACGCGAAGCACGCGTTCGTAGGGCTCCACGTGGATGTCCGAGGCCCCTTGCTTGATCGCGTTGAGCAAGATCGCATTGCAGAGCCGGACGACCGGCGCGTCTTCACTGGCCCTGGCGAGGTCGAGCAGATCGTCGTCGTCGTCGGTGGTGGCGACTTCGATCTCCGACTCGTCGAACCCCTCCATGATGTCGTCGTAGGAGATCTCCGGCTGCGCGTAGGCGCGCTCGAGCGCCGCCATGATCGCGCTTTCCGACGAAACGACCGGCTCCACGTTGTACCCGGTGAGGAACTTCACGTCGTCGATCGCGTTGAGGTTCGACGGATCCGCCATCGCGACGATCAGGGAGCTGCCGGCGCGTGAGACAGGGATGATCTTGTGACGCTCGCAAACCTGCGGGCTGATCAGCTTCAGGATGTCGCGGTCGATCTCGTACTCCGAGAGGTCGATCGACTGCACGCGGTACTGCTCGCTGAGAAAGTCGGTGATCTCCTGATCGGAAATCGCACCAAGCCTCGCAAGCGCGTAGCCGAGGCTGATGTTGTCATCCTTCTGCTGCTTCTGCGCTTCGCGTAGCTGCTCTAGGCTGATCCTCTTCTCACGAACGAGAAGCTCACCCAGTCGATTTCTACTCATCGTTGCTTACTTCCCCGCCAATCCAGTCTTGGTATATTAATTCACAAAAAGGCAGAAGACTCAAGTCTAGGCCCGAAATTGCTTCGAGAAGGCGGCGGCTATGGCGAGGAGAGAGAGTATGCGAGCTGGATCACCGAGGGCCAACGACTTTTCTCAAACATCTGATTTTAGGTCCTTTTTCGGGTGATGCCGGCCTCGCTCCAGGGCGTGGGGTTGCCGTCGTCGAGCCGCCGCGGTAGCCACCGAGGGTGGCCAAGCCCAAGAAGCAAATCACCGCGGCCCCCAAGGACGCTGCGGCTGCTTTGGAGCAGATCGAGCAGCCGAAGATGAACTGGAAGGTGCTCGGCCTGATCGGCCTAGCGCTAGCCGTGATTTGGGTCATCGCAGGCATCCTCCAGCCGAACATCGGCGTCGTCGGGCTGATCGTCGCTGGCGTCCTCACGCTGATCGCGCTCGGGTTCTTGGTCTGGGTCTGGCGCCTGACCCGCAAATCGGCCGACATCGCAGCGATTCTCAAAGGCGCCAAAGACAAAGAAGGGCGGCTCGCGGCGCTCGAGCAGCTTCGTGCGCGACAGAGCCCCGGTGGCAAAGACGCGCTCAACGCCATCGCGCAGGCCCAGCTCGTCGCGCAAGAGGATCCAGGCGAAGCGGTTCGCATCCTCGAGGCGATCGACATCAAGAAAGCGCCCGCGATCGTGCAGGACGACGTTCGAGCCAACCTCGCGATGTTTTATCTCATGACGGGGCGGTCGCGCGATGCACGGGAGCTCGCAAACGAGATTCGCCTGGACCGGCAGCCGCAGGCCAAGGCCAAAGCGATGTACGGCGCCGTCGTCGCTGAAGCGTTTGCCCGCACGGGCGACGCAGAGGAGGCGCGAAAGATCCTCGATACCTACGATGCAAGCGACCCAGAGTTCGGGCAGGTGTCGGGCATGCTCCTGCGGGCGCAGGTGCATACTTTCGCAGCGCTCAAGAAACGCGGACGTGTCCGCGAGGCGATGGAGCAGCTCCTCGAGGTGGATCCAAACATGGTCGCCGCCTTCGTCCAAAAAGGAAATCGGCCCGAGCTCGCCCGCGTGGCAAAGCAGGTGTTGGCTGGGGCCGGCGCGCTGCCCAAACCAAAGATGCGCGTTCGCACGCGCTAGGCATCGGTGGATTCGCAGACCTGGACAATCGGCGAGGTCCTCGAATGGACGACGCGAGACTTTGCGAGCCGCGGCATCGAAAGCCCGCGCCTGGACGCAGAGCTGATCGTGGCCGAGGCGCTGGGCGTCGATCGCGTGGGGCTCTATCTCGACCTCCATCGGCCGTTGCTAAAAGAGGAACGAAGCGCGATTCGCCCGCTCGTCGCACGCCGTCGAGAACGTGAGCCGGTGGCGTACATCGTCGGCCGGCGCGACTTCTACGGCAGACGCTTCCACGTCACCCCGGACGTCTTGATTCCTCGACCGGACACAGAGGCCCTCGTCGATCACGCGCTGCCCTGCATTCCCGCGGACGCGGATTGCCGGGTGCTTGACGTAGGCACGGGCAGCGGCGTCATCGCCATCACGATTGCCGCCGAGCGGCCGCGTACGATGGTCACCGCAACGGACATCTCGGAGGCCGCGCTGAGGGTCGCGCAAGAGAACGCACGACGAATCGGCTGCGCCGACCGCATTTCCTTCGAGCAGATCGATCTTCTGGATCCGAAGGCGCGTTACGACGTCGTCGTGTCCAACCCGCCGTATGTCTCGCGCTCCGAGCTCGCCGCGCTCCAAGCCGAGATCCGCGAGCACGAGCCCCTATCGGCCTTGGAGGCAGGCGAAGAAGGCCTCGACGTGATCCAGGCGCTGCTCGCTACGGCGCCCAGGGCGATGACAGCCGGCGGCGACCTGTTGATCGAGGTCGGTGCAGGGCAAGCGTCGAAAGTCGCCGAGCTCGCAGAACGACAGGGCGCCTGGACCCTGGTGGCGATTCATCCGGACCTCAACCGCATCGAACGGGTCGTTCACCTTCGACGGACTTGACGGAGCCCGAGCTCGACGAGCAGCAGGACTACCGCAAGTAGCAAGAGCCAAGGCGCGAGCGGCTGTTCGACCCCCTTGGCGCCGTTCGAGGGGTCCGCGCCCGGCTCGCCGGGCTCCTCGGGCGAGCCCTCCGATACGAGGTCGCTTTCGCCGGCAGGCGGGTCGACGACGAAGGCGAACCGGTCACCCGGAACGCCGTTCACGAGCACGCGATAGGCACCGATTTCATCGGTGTCTCGAAATGCAACCCGATCGGCCTCGGTGAGATCGACGGTGCGGCCGCTCGGCGTGATGACTTGAATGCGTTGCGTCGGCGTGGAGCCCGGTAACGAGACGGGCGCGTGGGGCTCGACCGAGTGATCCGTGCGCCCCGCGAGCCGGGTCAGCGCGTCGATCACGAATGGAACAAACACCGGCTGGTACGGCAAATCGGTCCACGCGTCGTCGACCGTGGTGGCGAGCATGGCCACGCGCCCGCTTCGATATCGATGCTCGACCATCGCAGGCGCGCCGTCGCTGAAGCGGGCGGTGACCACGGCGTCGAGCGCGATCTCCGCAATGGGCGTGCGTCCGCGCACCACGGCCTGCTTCAGCTCGGGGAGCGAGTCCGACCGAAGCGAAAGCGAGTCCGCCTCCATGCGCGTCGCGGTGAAGCGACCGGGAAGCAGCTCGCGGAGCACGCTGCCATAGGCGCGCGGGTTGATCTGATCGCCGGCAGTGATCCAAAGACTCCCGCCGGCGCCGACGAACCGCTGGATGAGCGGCAGCCACTTCTCATCGAGCGTCGCGTTGGCCAAGACGACGACGTCCGAACGGATGATCGCGCTTTCCGAGAGGTCCTGCGCATCGAGGGTTTCGACCGCGAAGGAACGGCCGATGAGAGGCGCGACGCGTAGGGCATGGCGGAGGAAAGCGGTTTCGCGCTTTCGAGGATCGGGGTGAGGATCCCCGTCGACCAGCAGGACGTGGACGGTGTCGGATCCGAGCAACACGCCGCGGACGTTATCGGCAGGCAACACATCGTCCGGCGCGAGTCGTAGCTCTACGACCGCCTCCGGCGATTCGGGCGGGATGGACACCGATGCCGCGCCAGCTCCGTCACCCGCACGCACCGGAGTGCGCTGCGTCTCCTGGCCGCGCTGCCGCAATTGAATGCTTTGCTGCGCATCGGTGGTCGTCCCGACGACCTGAACGTCGAGTCGGAGGCCCTCCGATTCGCGGTCACCCGAGATCTCGACCGAGCCGATGCGGCGATTGTCTGGGTTGGGCGTCGAGACCGTCTCGAACGCAACGCGAACGCCGCGAGCCGGCCAATCGCATTCGTCGGCGCGAGCTCCCGGCGTGAAATCCGATAGCACCAGCAAGCGCCTGTCGCTGAGCTCGCTTTCGAGCAGCAATTCGACACCGATTTGAACCGCGTCGCAGAGCGCATCGCCCCGGGTCGAGCGGGCCCCGAGCTCGTCGAAGGCGCTTTCCACGATGTCGAGCTCGGAGCGCCTTCGAACCCAGGCACGTGGCGGTTTGCCCGACAGCACGACGGAAACCTCGGAACCCTCGGGGAGCCGATGGACCTGGGCTTCGGCCAGGTCCGCGGCGCGCTCGATCAGTGTCTCTCCTTGGTGGATGGCAGACATGGACAGTGAATCATCGAGGATGATTGCGAGTGCATGCTGCCGGTCGAGTAGACTCGACTGCACGACGCGATAGGGCGCCGCAGCGACGAAGACGAGGGCAGCGACGAGTAGGGCCCGCGTCAGCAGCAGCAGCAGATCGACGATGCGGAGCCGTGCCGCTCGCGTCGCATGAATGCGATGCAGGAAGGCGATCGTCGGGAGGGTTTGGGTGGGTAGCTTCTGACGCTTGAGAAGATGGGCGATGATCGGGAGGGCCACGGCGACGAGCCCCAAGAGTGCCCACGGCAGACCAAACCCCATCGCCTCACCCGTCCCGGAGAAGCTGGAGCAGCGTGTGCTCCGGCGGCGTGTCGGTTCGCGCAAGCAGGTATCGTCCGCCGGCGGCAACCACCCGGCGCTGACAGGAGGCGACGAACTCGTCGATCACCTCCCGATATCGGCGTCGTAGCCCCTTGGGATCCGCCTCTACGGGTGCCTCGCCCTCCAAGCCCTCGAAACGCATCGGCTGCTCGTAGGGCAGCTCCAGCTCGGCTGGGTCCATCACGTGGAGCACGATCGTGTCGTGGCCGCGCGCTTGGATGCGGGCGAGCGGTTCGAGCGCGCCGACGTCGAGGTCGAGAAGATCGCTCGCGATTACGACGAGCCCCATCCGCCCTGCATGCTCGATCAACTGATCGAGCGAAGCGTGAAGGGACGTGAAGCCGGTCGACGGCGACGGCTCCGCAAGCTTTCGCATCAGATAGTCGAGGTGGGCGGGCCCGGACCGCGCGGGAAGTCTGTCGTGAATCGCAGCGTCGAACGTCATGAGCGAAACCGCATCCCCCTGGCGAGTCAGGACGTAGGCGAGGGCGGCGAGCAGCGTCGCGGCGTGGTCGAGCTTGGTCACGTCGCCGCTCCCCCAGCGCATCGATCGAGAGATGTCGACGGCGAGCGTTCCGCGGAGCTGCGTCTCGTGCTCGAAGTGCTTGATCGCGTAGCGGTCTGAGCGGGCGTACGCGCGCCAATCGATCAGCCTCGGATCGTCGCCGGGTCGATAGGCGCGATGCTCTTTGAAGATGGCGCTCGCCCCCCGATGGGGGCTCCGGTGCATGCCAGCGAGCAATCCGTCCACCGTCCGCTTGGCCCGCAGCGTCAGGCCGGCGAGGCGGACCGCCAGCTCGGGTTCGAGCACGTGGGTCACGGCTCGATGCTTCGCTTGATGCTTTCGATGACGTCGAGCGGGGTGACCCCCTCGGCCTCTGCTCTGAAGTTCATGACCAGGCGATGCGTGAGCACCGGCTCGACGAGCGCACGCACGTCCTCGACCTCGGCCGCATAGCGACCGTGTAGAATCGCACGGGCTTTGGCTCCGAGGATCAGACCCTGGCTCGCGCGAGGGCCGGCGCCAAAGGCCACGTTCTTGCGTACGAGCTCGGACGCCCGGTGGTCTTCCGGTCGCGACGCCCTCACGATGCTCACCGCGTGCTGCACCACGTGGTCGGCAACCGGCACGCGTGGGACGAGGTCTTGAAATTCGATGATGTCCTGCGCGGAAAGCACCGGGGTGATCGAGGTCGGCATCGGCGCCGTCGTACGCTTCACGATGTCGACTTCCTCGTGCTGACTCGGATAGCGGACGTCGATCTGAAAAAGAAACCGATCGAGCTGAGCTTCGGGCAGCGGGTAGGTGCCCTCCTGCTCGATCGGATTCTGGGTCGCGAAGACGAGATACGGCTGCTCGAGCGCGTACGTGTTTCCACTCGCCGTCACCTGACCCTCGGCCATCGACTGCAGAAGCGCGGCCTGTGTCTTGGGAGGCGCGCGGTTGATCTCGTCGGCAAGCAGGATGTTGGTGAACACGGGACCCGGAATGAAACGGAAGTGACGCTTACCCGTCGTGGCTTCTTCCTCGAGGACGTCGGTGCCGGTCACGTCGCTCGGCATCAGGTCCGGCGTGAACTGGATACGATTGGAATGCAGCGAGAGCGCGTCGGCAAGCGTCGTGATCAGTAGAGTCTTGGCGAGGCCTGGCACACCGACGAACAAGCCGTGACCCCGTGCGAACAGCGCGATGAGCAGGAGCTCGATCACCTCTTCCTGGCCGATGATGCGCTGCCGCAGCCGCGCGACGATTTCATCCCGCGCTTGGGCGAGCTCCTGCACGCGCGCCACGTCGGATGCGGTGCTGGAGGATGTAGAAGGCGGAGTGCTACGTACGGGTTCGCTCACGGGAACCTCTTAGCGCCTCGTTCCAGACCCCGCCACATCACTCGCGCATACCGCCTAGTCTCTCGCATACCGTCGCTTCATGGCTCGCCTGGGGAACGCGCAGCTTCGATAGGATGCAGTGTGGCTGCGGATCGAAGGGATTTTGTGCGATCGCTTGGTTGGCAGCCTTTTCCGCGAGCCCGAGCTTCGAAGTGCGAAACATCGCCGTGGCCAGGGTCGAAAGCGCTGGAGCGTGGGTCGGATACCTATAGAGCGTGCGCATCAAGGGATCGATCGCCTCCTTTGGACGGTCGCCGGCAATCGCAGCCCGTGCATAGCGCGAAGCGACGATCGGGTCGGTAGGCGCCGCGGCGTGCGCTTTGGCGTACTCGACCGAAGCCGCTGCGGGCCGCGAGCGAGTCCACAGCAGATCGCCGAGGCGCAGGAAGTTGCGCGCGCGATCGAGCTCGACGTCCGCCACCTCATCCTGCTCGGTCGCCTCGCCGCTCAGGTGCCTTCGGAGCAGCCTCGCCGGCGGCAGCCTCGGCTGTTTCGCCAGCGCGGCCTTCCATCGCTTTTCGAGCGCCTTCCACGACGAGCCTGAAACGTGGGTCAGCGCTCGCTTGGCGTCTTCGCCCTCGCTGACGAGATAGATCGCCTGCTGCACGCCGTCGCGCCCGTACTTCGCATAATAGGTCGCCATGAACGACGAGACCTGGGCGAATGCGAGCGATGCGGCTTTTTGGCTCGGCAGCAGCGCGATGGAGGGGTGCAGCTGGTCGAAGCTCAACAGCTCGTCGGCATCCAGCGCAGCGTGCAGCAGCTGACTCGACGCTGGGTCTTGCCGCAAAGAGGGCGCGGGCTCGCGCCAACGCGTTTCCAAGAACTTCGCGAGGCCTTCCTGAAGCCAAACCGGCGCCCGATCGTACGAGGCTTTGGTCAGCAGGAGATGAACCAACTCGTGTGCGATCGTATCCAACCACGGATAGCCGTGCATGAGCGCGGAAGGCGACGCGATCATCAAGCGTCCCCACTTGCATAGTGCGATGGTACCGGTATTCCGTATCGCCTCGACGGGAAGAGTCGAAACGCGCGAAAGCGACTCCGCGTCAGGATAGATTTCGAGGCGGATCGGGCTCACCATCTTGACGCCGAGCTCCTCCTCGAGCGCTTTCGCCGCGGCCTTGAGAGTGTCCACGGCGTAGGGGACGAGGATTTCGTCTTGGCCAGGTGCATAGCGGACTTGGAAGCCCTCGTAGGTGAAAGTCTCGTAGCTCTTGGTCGTCTCGTGCGTGTCGAGAATGACGTCCGCCAGCTCGCCGAGGGCGTTGGTCGTACCGCGTTGCGCCTGCAGCTCGCGAATGCCGTCGACGGCGGCCTCGTAGTCTCCCGCGTAGAAGTTGGCGAGCACCTCCAGCTCCACCACGCGAAAAGTGCGCGGGTAGTTGCTCAAATAGCGCTCGAGCAACGCCTGTGCGGGCTTGCCTTCTCCTGCGCTCAGCGAGGCCTCGAGAAGGTCGAGGATCTCGGGGCCTTCAGCTTCGTCTGCGGGCGCGCTTCCCGAAAGCGAGCCGATGACGAGGAAAGCGATGAAGAGAGGTACGCGCCTCACCGAAGCAGCCTTTCGTAGTAGTCGTCGACGGCTTGCTGATAGCCCTCGGGCGGTGTGCCGTTCATCGCGTCGAGCACGCGGCGACGCCATGCAAGCTCGTCCGCCTTGGAGCGTGCGCCGGGGATCTCGACCCGCTGGTCCGAGCGCGCGCTGTGCCGGAGCTCGTCGCCCTCACCCCCACCCGAACCCCGCCGCTGGGATTCCAGGTTTTGTCGTAGCCGGCGAAGCTGGTCGACCGCTGCTTCCTGCTGCTTGTGGGCCTCGAGCGGGTCACCCGACTCGAGTGACTGCGCGGCGCGCTGCATCGGGTTTTGAACCGATTCGAGCTGCTCGGCGGCCTCCTCCGACACCGGCACGCCGCCCACCTCTTCGCGGAGCCGACGTGCGAGCTGTCGCGCCGCCTCTTTCGCCTCGGCCTGGCGTCCGGCCTGCTTTTGCAGCTGCTCGCGCTCCCGGTCGGTGAGCGCTCCGCTCACGTCTGGCACCGCGCTCTTCGAAGCGTCCCGGAGGTCCTGTGCCCGCGCGGCCGCCTCTCGCGCTTTGGCCGCGGCGTCGGCGGTCTGCCCCCGTTGCCCGCGGAACATCATCGCGGAAAGCTCGAGATCTTTCGCGAGCGCATTGGCCGCGTCGGCGAGTCGGTCCGCCATCGAAAGCGCTTCGCCGACGTCGCCGCCCTCGAGCGCCTTCTCGAAATCTTCGAGCCGTTCGTCCGCACGACCCTTCATCCCCGACTCGTAGGGGCCGAGCGCCTCGTCGTCGACGGCGCCCAGCAGCTCGGCTACCTCGTTTGCGATATTTTCGAGCTCGCGGCGGACCTCGTCGGCGATCGAGTCCTCATCGCCCGCCGCTCGCTCGACCGCGTTGTCGCCCACGCGGCGCGCTTTGTCCGCGAGGCGGCGCTGCTCGACCTCGAGGTCGCGGATCGTGTCCATGGCTTCCATCAGCGCACGCTCGCGCGGCCCGAACCGAGCTTCGACCAACGAGTCCTCACTTTGTGCGAGAGCCTGCGTCATTGCTTCGATCGTTTGGTCGAGCCGGCTGAGGGCGGCCTCGGCGGCATCGAGATCGCCGTTGGTCAGCGCCTCGCGAAGACTTTGCAGGGCGTCGGTCGAGCTTCGCGCTTGCTCCGCCTGGCGGTTGACGAACTCGCCAGGAACGTAGCGCATGGCCTCGCGGAGCTGCTGGCGCAGCGCTTCCATGCGCCGTTCCGCGCGGTCGAGCGCCGCCATCAGCGCACGCTGGAGCTCTGGGGTCTGTCCACGGCGAAGCTCGCTGATCAACGATGCGATCTCGCTTCTGAGCTGTCGCATCTCCCGTGCGATTTCCGCAGCGTCGTTCAAACGCGCCTCGCTGATCAGGTCGGCGACGATCAGCGTGTCTTTCTCGAGCTCACGAACGATCGATTGGTCGAACCGCTCCCGGGCGACCGGCTTGGCGTCTTTGTACATCGATCCTTCGCGGCGATAGAAGCGATCCAGACGTTTGCGCATGTCGAGAAGAAGCGGGATCGTTCGAGGGCCTCGATGGTCGCCGACGTTCGCGAGCAGCGCCCTCACGCCCTGATAGGGAACGGCCACCGTCTGGCGCCGTCGCTCTGCCTCCACGCGCCCCTTGGGCACGGGGTTTTCCAAGCGGACGGCCAGCGATGCGAGCAGTGCATCGAGCAGCTTCTCGAGCTCGACGATGCTGTCGCGACGGCGCGTGATTTCCGAGGCGAGGGTGAGGGTCCGGGGATCTGAACGCCCGACGCCCGGCCCATCGACGAGGTTTCCGTCCTTGGCTTCGAACCAGACCGCCACCGCGTCCGCCGGTGCGAGCGAGAACTCCTCGAGGCGCAGGACGGTTTCACCGAAGACCTTGGTTTGCAAATCCTCGGTGGGCGTCAAGATGCTCCGCCGAAGGTGCTCGCCGCTCGGCAGCTTGATGATCAGGGTGAGCTCTTGAATGCCGTGGTCGTCCCTCGCGCTGTGGGAGAGCACGATCGGTTCCTGCGCTTCGACCACGAGGTCCTCTTTCGGCGTCACGAGCTCGATGCGTGGCGGGTCGTCGATCAGCACCTGAATCGAGCGAGCACGATGATCGATCCGCCGCTCACCGCGGTCGGATTCGACGTAGATCGCTATCGCGCCGTCGGTGTCCGCCACGAACGACGCGACGAAGCGTTGCCCAACCCGGTCTGCCTGGACGTGGCGGCCCGGAAGCTCGATCACAACACGCGCCGCATCCCCAATGGGCGTCACGGTATACTCCACCGTCGTGCCCCTCGGGACCGCCAGGTGATCGGCGTCGTCCGCCCGTTCGTTTGCCCGCC
Source organism: Polyangiales bacterium (assembly GCA_041576815.1). Classification (GTDB taxonomy): domain Bacteria; phylum Myxococcota_A; class Polyangia; order Polyangiales; family Houyiibacteriaceae; genus SG8-38. Next base: position 1,797 of record JBFGKE010000057.1, on the reverse strand, counting down.
GCATGTAGTCGGGAAAGGCCAGCACTGCATCGGTGCGGGCGACGACGTGACTCGTGAGGACGCCATCGATTGCGACCGTTCTCGCGTGTAACAGAGCGTAGCCTCCACCCGCGGCCCGATCGAACCCCATCGACCACCACGCGAAGACCGCCAACAGCATCGCGGCCGCGAGGGCGGGCTGCCCCAGCCACCGCCACGGGATGAATTTGCGGACCGGTGATGCGTCGAGGGCGCGCAGCACCCCAACCCGCTGCGCAACGACTAACTCGCGCGAAAACGCGCCTTCGGCCTGGAGCTCGTAGGCCGACTGGAGCGGGGAGAGAAGGGTGGGCTGCTCCGCGGCGACCAGCCCGAGCGCACCGTGCCCTCGGAGCCTGCGAAGGGGCTGGATCGACCAGGCCACCGCAGCCGCGATCACGGCAAACACGCCCGCCCACCCGATGCAGATCCACACGACGGGGGTCATCGGCCCCAGCACCCATGCCACCAGCACGAAGGAAACCAGGCCTGCGGCTGCCGCCGCAGCGACGAGCCGCACGGCCAGCACCGTGGCGGCCGCAGCCCGAAGACGCCTCCGATACTCTCCCAGCCGGCCAGTCGTCGAGCTCACCCGGGGGATCCTAGCGCCGGGGGGGTTGGCGGCGCCAGCCCCAACGAAAAAAGCCGGAGCATCTCTGCTCCGGCCCTTTCCAGTCGTCGACTCGGTCTTCCTCAGAAGCCCATGCCGCCCATGCCGCCGCCGTGGTCGTGGCCGCCGGGCATCGAGGTTTCTTCCTTCGGGATCTCGGCGACCAGTGCCTCGGTCGTGAGCATCAGGCCCGCCACCGACGCGGCGTTCTGAAGCGCACTTCGTACGACCTTGGTCGGGTCGATGACGCCAGCCTTGACCAGGTCCTCGTACTGCTCGGTTTGCGCGTTGAAGCCGAAGCCGCCCTTACCGTTGCGAACCTCGTTCACGACGATCGAGCCTTCGAGTCCCGCGTTGCCCGCGATCTGTCGAAGCGGCTCTTCGATCGCGCGAAGAAGGATCTGCACGCCGACCTTCTGCTCGTCGCTCACCTTGAGGTTGTCGAGCTCCTTCTGCGCGCGAATCAATGCCACGCCGCCGCCGGGGACGATGCCCTCTTCGACCGCCGCGCGCGTCGCGTGGAGCGCATCTTCGACGCGTGCCTTCTTCTCCTTCATCTCGACCTCGGTCGCTGCGCCGACCTTGATCACGGCAACGCCGCCCACGAGCTTCGCGAGGCGCTCCTGCAGCTTCTCACGGTCGTAGTCGCTGCTGGTTTCCTCGATCTGCTTGCGGATGGTTTCGATGCGGCCGGTGATGTCCTTTTTCTTGCCGGCGCCGTCGACGATCGTGGTGTTCTCTTTGTCGATCGTGATGCGCTTGGCGCGGCCGAGGTCGTTGAGCGTGACGTTCTCGAGCTTGATGCCGAGATCCTCGCTGACGACCGTGCCACCGGTGAGGATGGCGATGTCTTGAAGCATCGCCTTGCGTCGGTCACCGAAGCCAGGCGCCTTGACCGAGGCGGTCTGTAGGGTGCCGCGCAGCTTGTTGACCACCAGCGTCGCGAGGGCCTCGCCCTCGACGTCCTCCGCGATGATTACGAGCGGCTTTTGCTGACGCGCAATCGCCTCGAGCACGGGAAGAAGGTCCTTCATGTTCGAGATTTTCTTCTCGACGATCAGGATGTACGGGTCCTCGATCTCGGCCAACATACGCTCGGAATCGGTGACGAAATAGGGCGACCGGTAACCGCGGTCGAACTGCATGCCTTCGTCGACGGCCAGCTCTGT
>JBFGKE010000056.1:0-16634 GCA_041576815.1 Polyangiales bacterium | reverse complement strand
GATACGGGGCTGCATCGGACGGGTCGGCGTGCAAAGGTGGCCGGAACGACTGGAGAGGTTTGGCCACGCAAGCCTCCCCTCGGCGCTCACGCCAACTGGCGGTGGTCGAAGCCATGGCCACTTGTCATTCGCGACGCCGACTCCGCCCCATATCGCGATTTTTTTCGCCCCTCCATACGTGACCGACACCGAGAAATTAACCCCTGAAAAAAGGGGACTGTCCCCTATATAATTTGCCTCCACAAAAAAGGGGACTGTCCCCTATATAATTTGCCTCCATATTAGGCTCACTTCGGCTTTGGCTGCGCGAGGAGGGTTTCGAGTTGGGATTCTAGTTTGGCGGGGTCGCCTTTTTTGAAGCCGGCGTGGACGTGCTGGAGCTTGCCGTCGCGGCCGATGAAGTAGGTCGACGGCATTTCCGGGGGCTTGTACTTCGAAGCGACCGCGAGCTTTCGGTCGTGGACGATGCGAAAGCTGACCGGCTGTCGCTCCAGAAAGCGGTTCATCTTTCTTGCGCTGTTGTCGATGTTGACCCCGACAATCACGAGGCCCTCTTTAGCGTGCCGCCGGTGAAGCGACTCGAGCACCGGCATGGCTTCCTTGCACGGGTCGCACCACGATGCCCAGAAATCAACCACGACGACGCTGCCCCTCAGTGCGCGGAGGTCGACTTCGTTGCCGGCGAGATCGGGCACCTCGATCGGTGGGGGCGCATCACCGGGGCCGAGCGCACGCGCAAACGAACCCGACGCGGGGATCGCCGACAGCGTCAACGCCGCCCAGGCAATCGCGACCGACCTCACAGATCGAGCTCTTCACGTATGTACGGCGCGAGCTCTTCGGGTGGAAAGATGTAGCGCCGGTCGTTGACGTAAATTTTCGGTGTCGAATCGACCCCGACCGCTTTGCCCTCGGCGATGTCGGCCTCGATCTTCGCGGTCGTCTCTTTGGACGCCACGTCTGCTTGGAAGCGCTTCATGTCGAGCCCGAGCTTTTTCGCGTAGTCCTCGAAGCTCGCGGACTCGAGGCGGTCCTGGTTCTCGAAAAGCAGGTCGTGCATTTCCCAGAATTTCCCCTGCCTGTGAGCCGCGACGGCGGCCTTCGCGGCTTCGCGCGCTTTTGGATGCATCGGCAGCGGATACTGTTTGAAAACCAGCTTCACCTTCCCGTTCGACTCGTCGACGATCTTCTTCAGGTAAGGGGCGGCCGTCTTGCAATGAGGGCACTGGAAGTCGCTGAACTCGTAAATGGTGACCTGCGCCATCGGGGAGCCTCGAAGCGGCGAGTCGTGCGCGGTGAGCTTGCCGATCTTCGTGTCGTCGCCATAGCGAATTCGATAGATGTCGCGGATCTCGTCGCGCGAATATCCGTCGTCCACCAGCCGCGCGACATAGCGCGCCGCAGGTACACAGCGCTTGCACTTGCGACTCTCGGCAATGCACCGCGCGACGCTGACGGGCTCCCCGCACGGCGACAGGAGCTCGTTCACCAGGTCGATCCAGATGCCCTCCCCAAAATCGTCGAGCACGCTCGTGTCGACCTGAGGCAGATCGCGAATCGGTCCCTCGGGCGCACTTGCAGGCTTCTGAGGAGCCGGCGCCGGAGCCTTCGAACCACTGTCGGCCTCGCTCGGTCGCTCGCATCCGAGCAGCGCGAAGGCCAACGCAACACACAGTGCCATGGAGCGCATGGGAGAGCCGATCCTAGCAGAGATTCCGGGGCATCGCCGTGGGGCTAGGACTCGCTGTAGGTGATGAGCTGCGCCCGAACGATGTCTTCGTTGATTCCCGTTCGAATGTATTCCTTCAGGCAATCGGCAATGGTTACCATGAGGTCATCCATCCCGTCGTCCTCGATCAGCCGGGACAGGAGGGCTCTCGACTCGCGGCTGTCTTCGTCCCGCAAGAACTTCCGGACCTCCTCGATTGTGATGCCGCCTTGAAAATCGATGTAAGCGTTCTCCATCAGGTAACGCGCAAGCTCGTTCACATGACCCTCCGTCTCGCCGTAATTCGCTCACCTATTAGACACCTGAATGCCCAAACGGCAAGCGATAAAGGGCGGAGACTCGGTCGGGGCTGCTTTTCTAGAGGCCAAGCTCGTGTAATCGTGCCAGCCCATGCGCCCTGAAACCCACCTCGATGCCGATCCGCGCTTGTGCGGAACCGTGATAGAGCTCGATGAAGGCACTGCGCGCGTGGCGCTCGACACGACCGAGTCGATGGTCGTCGACGCTGCGGGGCTCGTTCACGGTGGTTTCGTGTTCGGCCTCGCCGACTACGCCGCGATGCTCGCGGTCAATCACCCGAACGTGGTTCTCGGCGCGGCGGAGTCTCGTTTCTTGAAACCGGTGCAGCGGGGCGACCAGATCGTTGCGCGTGCCCGGACGCTCGAGACCCACGGCAAGAAGCACGAAGTGTCGGTGGAGGCCACGGTGGGCACCGAAAAAGTCTTCGAAGGGGTCTTCACCTGTTTTGCGCTCGAGCATCACGTCCTCGAGAGAGCTGGGAGCAAATGATGGCGGACGACGGCGGCGGTATCATCGGACGCGTCCTCGCGGCGCGGGGCGTGAAGCAGCTCTTCACCCTCTGCGGAGGGCACATCTCCCCCATCCTGGTCGGCGCAGAGGCCAACGGGATCAAGGTCGTCGACGTGCGAGACGAGGTGAGCGCCGTGTTCGCGGCCGACGCCGTCGCGCGGATGACCGGCATCCCGGGGGTGGCGGCCGTGACGGCTGGACCCGGCGTCACCAACACGGTCACCGCCGTGAAGAACGCACAGCTCGCCCAATCCCCGCTCCTGATCCTCGGCGGCGCGGCGGCGACGTTGCTCAAGGGTCGCGGCGCACTCCAGGACATCGACCAGGTTTCTCTGATGGAGCCGATCACCAAATGGGCCGTCTCGATTACGAAGGTGAACAGCATCGCGCCCGCCGTCGAAAAGGCGCTCGACCTCGCTCAAGACGGCGTCCCGGGCCCCGTGTTCATCGAGCTTCCCATCGACGTGCTCTACCCGGAGGAGATGGTGCGCGAGATGTTCATGAAGGAAAGCGGCGTCAAGGATGGAAAGAACCTCGGCAGCAAGGCTCTCGAGCTCTACATGCGCGGGCACCTCTATCGGCAGTTCCACCAGCCCCACGTGACCCTGGTGCCCCCGATTCGTGATTCTCTTCCACCAAAGCCGAGCACGAAGGTCGCGCATATCGACAAAGTCGCAACGCTCCTGCGCAAAGCAGAGAGGCCGGCGCTGGTGATCGGAAGCCAGGCGCTCGTCAACTGCCGGGATGCTGCCCCGATTGCGGACGCGGTACGCGCGCTCGGCATCCCGACGTGGCTCGGGGGAATGGCTCGCGGCTTGCTGGGGCGACACAGTGACATTCAATTCCGGCACAAGCGAAGCGCAGCGCTGAAAGAGGCCGACCTCGTCATCGTTGCGGGCTTCCCGTTCGATTTCCGCATGGGTTACGGGCGAAGCATCTCGAGCCGGGCGACCCTGATTGCCGCCAACCTGAGCGCAAGCGAGATGCGAAAGAACCGGCGTCCGGAGATCCCCGTCCACATGCACGCCGGCGAGTTCCTTCGAGAGCTCGGGAGCTCCGTCGCCGGCGACCTGGGCCCGTGGACGGCGTGGTTCGACACGCTGCGCGCCCGGGAAGTGGCGCGGGACGAACAAATCGCGGAACAAGCCGAAGCCGCGACCGACCTCGTCAACCCGCTGCATCTGTTTAGGCGCCTCGAAGAAAAGATGGCCGACGACGCGGTGCTCGTCGTCGACGGCGGGGATTTCGTCGCCACGGCGTCTTACATCCTCCGGCCGCGGCAGCCGCTGTCGTGGCTCGACCCGGGCGTCTTTGGAACGCTCGGCGTAGGAGGGGGGTTTGCCGTGGGGTCCTCGCTCGTGAAACCCGGCAAAGAGGTGTGGCTGATCTATGGGGACGGCTCGTGCGCCTACAGCATCGCCGAAATGGACACGTGCGTCCGGCACGGGCTGGCACCGATTGCGGTCATCGGCAACGATGGCTCCTGGGCGCAAATTGCCCGCGAGCAGGTTCCGATGCTCGGCACCGATATCGGAACCGTCCTGAACCGCGCGCCCTATCACGAGGTCGGTCAAGGGTATGGGGCCGTCGGATTGCTCCTGGACCACCCATCGCGAATCGACGCCACCCTCGACGAGGCAAAGGCGCTCGCAGCGTCCGGAAAGCCGGTCGTGATCAACGTGCACATCGGCCGCACCGATTTCCGAAAAGGCTCGATCTCGGTGTGAGCCGTTTGGCCACTTGGCTGCAGCGGCGACGGGCGCAGCAGAAACTGCGTGACGCGGTGGGCCTCTGGTACCACCCGCAGTACCGTGTCGAAGCGCTGGCGGAGACCGCGCGCGTTCCGGGGGTCGAGGTGGCGCGCGGCGAGATGATCCTCGGTGCGCTCGGTGCGGAAGGATTGATTCGCCCGAAGCAGGTGCGGCCCTCCCCCCTCATCAGCCTCGCCGACCTCGCAAAGGTTCATTCGGAGGCCTATCTGGATCGAACCGCACGCCCCGAGAACCTCGGCCAGATCTTCGGGCTCGAGCCGGAGCTCGTCGACGTCGACCCCGTGCTTGTCGCGCAGCGGCGGCAGGTCGGTGGCACGGTCGAGGCGGCGCGTTGGGCCTTCGAAGACCAGGAACGAGTCGCGTTCAACGTTGGGGGTGGTTTTCATCACGCCGAGCCCGAGATGGGGTCTGGATTTTGCGTCTACAACGACGTCGCCGTTGCGATCGCGTTGCTTCGCGAGAGCGGTTTCGAGCGGCCCATCGCGATCGTCGACCTCGATTACCATCAAGGGAACGGAAACATCGTCACCTTCGAGGACGACCAAACGGTCTTCACGTATTCGCTCCACGGTTCGGTTTGGAGTCACGTGGAAGCGGCGATGGACCAACAGTTCCTTCTTCCATCGCACACCGAAGACGAGGCTTATCTCGAGACCCTGCAGGAGACGCTTCCCGCTTCGATCGAAGAGATCGGTCCGGGATTGATCTTCTACGTTGCGGGCAACGACGTTCTCGAAGGAGATCGACTCGGCGACTTCTCGCTGACGCGTCGGGGCGTCCTCACGCGCGACCGTTTCGTCGTCGAGCTCGCGCGGCGTCACGAATGCCCGGTGGTCGTGACGCTCGGTGGAGGCTACAGCGACGACGCGTGGCGGGCGACGACGGACTTCATTCGCTGGTTGCTCACCGATGAAGACCGCGTCAGCGAGACGACCGAAAAGAGCCTGTTCGAGCAGTACGCCGAGATCGCCGACGAGCTCGATCCAGTCGATCTCCAGCGCGCGAGCGGGGATTGGGAGCTCAGCGAGGCGGACATCATGGGAGACCTCGCGGGGCCGCGCTACAAGTCGACTCGCATTCTCGACTACTACTCGCGGCACGGCATCGAGTTCGCTCTCGAGAAGTACGGTGTAAACGAGCAGATTCGGAAGCTGGGGTTCAGCGATCGCCGGCTGACCTGCGACCCGGCCGATCCGGATCGACAGCATTTGACCGTGCACGCCACCAAAGACGGAGCCGAGCACCTGCTCGTCGACCTGGTGCTTCGTCGTGTCGAGCGCGACCCGCCCGAAGGGCTCGACCCACCCGAGCCCATTCGCCTGCTCTACATCGAGTGGATGCTTCTTCAAAACCCCACGGATTCCTTCTCGCTCCGGCAACCGCAGTGGCCCGGCCAGGAGCATCCCGGCCTCGGCGTCGGGGAGGAAGCGATGCTGATGCTGTTCCAGGGCGCGACGCGGCTCGGGCTGGACGGGTTGGCCCACCACCCCTCGCGATATCACATCGCGTTCATCGGAGGCGGACAGTCGTTCTTTCTCGATCCGGCGATTCAAGGTCGCTTCGAAGCGATTCGGGAGGTGTTGGCGCCGCTCGATCTCGCCGAAGCCGCGTCGAAGATGGAACGGGGCGAGGTCTGCTGGTCGGACGGTGAAGCGGTCGAGTGGATTGCGGAGGATGTGGTCGTGCCGGCGAGCGAGCGACTCTTCGCCTATCTCGGCTCCCGCCACTACCAAGAGCCCCGGGCGGCCGCCCTCCAAGCTGCCAGGGCGCGGGGCATCGTGCTCGAGCCTACTCGCAGGTCGTAGCCGCCGGCTGCCCGGAAAAGCGTGCGGCCGTCCACTCGAGCATCAGCGGCATGTTCTGCAGCGTGGAGTCGTTGTGCCCAAAGCCCTCGAACACGCGGTAGTCGACCTCGTCTCCGACGGCACAGAGACGATCTTCGAGCACGTTGGTCAGCAGCACGGGGACGATCATGTCGTCTTGACCCTGTAAGAGCAAAATCGGCATCTGTGCGCGGACGTTGCCCGGCGAGTTCTCCTCGAGCCGGCTCACCCAGGAATCGAGGTCGAGCGGGCTCGTCGCGAAGCCCGCTTCGCTGAAGTCCGCGGCCACCTCCCCGAAGTCGCTGCCGCAGGCTTCTTCTTCGAGCAGCCGCTCGATCTCTGCGAGCGCCTCGGGCGTGTAGACATCCTCTAGCGAGAGCTCTGCATACGACGCCTCGAAGCCAACCGTCAGCTGCCAGATGAAACCTCTCGCACCCGACAGGAACACACCGGAGGTGATGATCGCTTGAAACTCGCTTGCTGGCGCGGCGCTGATCACGCCGAGGACCTCGAGCTCCGGCGCCCAGGTCGGTGCGATCTCGCCTGCGAAGAGGGCACCGTGCCCGCCCTGCGAGCGCCCCCACACCACGACCCGGCTTCCCGCCCCGGCGCCATCGAGCTGCTGGGCGGCGCGGACGATGTCGAGCACACCCCGGCCTTCACTCGGACCGACCAAATACGGATGGATCCCGGGTGTCCCGAGCCCCTCGTAGTCGGTCGAGACCCCGACATAGCCCGCTGCGACCAGCTCCGGGGCGATGTCGTAGAAGTCGTGAAACCCACTTCGATACCCTTGGGACGGCGCGCAGCGATCGGAGACGCCCTTGGTGCCGTGCGACCAACTCACCACGTCGTAGCCCGCCTCGGGCGGCGGCCCCTCCGGCGCGGCTACCAGCCCCGACACCGCGATGGGTGATCCGTCTACTGCGGTCGAGACGTAGAGCACCCGCCATGAACGAACCCCTTCGGCGAACGGCTCGATCTCCTCGGCGCGAATCAGGGTGCCGGCGACCTCGGAGGGAAGCGGATCCGGCGGGTCGTAGAAAGAGTCGGTGGCTCCGCTGCTGCCGCTCTCACTGCTGCACGCGGCCATCACGAAGATGCACGCGACACCGACGGATCTAGATAGGGGCAACGACATGGTGCACGCCTATCTTCGTCGAGGAGCACCGTCAAATGCAATCCTTGCGTCGCCTGGACGCACAGACGTTACGCCCAAAACAGCACGGCGCCCCGCAAAGCAGGGCGCCGTGGTCAGAGGGTTCGTAAGCCGAGTTCTGTTGGCCGCGCTCGTCGCCGAAACGCGGCTTGCGATCATTCCTCTAGGGCCGATGTCGCCATCGGCCTCGAGCAACGCTACCCGGAGACTCGGGCGGGACCACCCTCGACGCCTCCCTATTTCGTCTTGCTTCGAATGGGGTTTGCCTTGCAGCCGACGTTACCGCCGGCCCGGTGAGCTCTTACCTCACCCTTTCACCCTTACCGCGCGGCCTCACGGCGGCGAGGCGGTTTACTTTCTGTGGCACTTTCCTCGGGGTCGCCCCCACCAGGCGTTACCTGGCATCCTGCCCTGTGAAGCTCGGACTTTCCTCCCGTGTGCCGAAGCACACCAGCGATCGCATGAACCTGTCTAACCGGCTGAAGGTAAGTCCGGAACGCGCCGGCTGCAACTACACGCTCGGGGTCGCGGCCGATGCGGGCGAAGATGCGGGCAAGGGGTGCCGTACGACGTCGATCAGGATGTAGAGGAGCGCCAGGAGAACCGCGACGGTCTCCCACACGTACTGCTCGTCGTACCAGCCGATGAAAAACTGCAGAACGAGCCCCGCGATGACCATGAGGATCAGCGCGACCGAGTACCGCAAACGCTCGATCGCGAGCGGCGCCATCAACACGACGAAGCTGTAGTAGTAGCAGGTCAGCTCGAAGAAACCGATGATCAGAATCGTGCTCCCCCCGAGCACCGCCCACGGCGCGAGACGCCGGCCGCCGAGCGCGAGCAGGACGAACATGCCGAGGAGGAGCAGGGCATGAAGCCAGCGCCGGTCGTGCTTGGTGTTCTTTCGCGCCTGTTTCCAACGCGCCCACGGATCTTCGAGGCTCGGATCCTTGGTATGGCGGCCCACTTTGCTCGGGTGATACGAAAGGACCGTCGGCAGACCCATGTGGTTGGTCAGGGGGGTTTCGCTGTGCTTCAGCGTGTTGCCGAGGAACTTCGGGTGCGCTTCGAAGCCGTTCACGGCAACGCTCGCGCCCACGAGGACGAGCAGACCGAGCACACCGCCGGCGATGAACCGCTTGTCGCTTCGGTCGAGCCAGGGGCGTGAAATCTTCTTTCGGCGAACGAACCGATCGATCACCGCTGCGATCGGACCCCCTGCGAGCGCCGCTGGAAACAGTCGCAGGAGCGCGCTCCACGAAAGCGCGAAACCCGACAGCAGCGGAAAGCCTCGTTTGAGAAGACAAACGGCGGCCACGGCCATGAAGAACCACGGGACACGCGCGAAGCTGCCGCCGGTCCAGAAATACGCCCACGGATAGCCCGTACCCCACACGAGGACCGAAAGGGCGCAAGCGCGAAGCCCAAAGGCCCAGAGGATCATCAGAAACGCCCCTGCATAGAGGAGGAGATCGATCATCGTGTAGCGAAGGATGCGCCTGCGGAACCGCTTCAGGTCGTCGGGATCCACCTGCACCGCCGAGTCGCTTCCGAGGTAGTCGGCCCACCGGACGTTGGTGAGGAACGACGCGACCATGTTGGAGATCGGGCTCGCGTTGTACCCGTGATCCATCAGCATGTCTTTCCACCAGCCGGAGCCCATCACGGTGCGAAAGGACCGCGCATCCTGGCGAAACGCGGCCCAGCGCTCCTCCGAGAAATGCTCGGCGCAGCGCTCCTGGTACGTGATGGCGTCGTCCTCGCTCACGTAGTGCAAGCGATTGTCGACGAGGTCGCGGATCTTGCGCTTCGAGAGGTCGTCCGCGCCGCGGTCCTGGTAGTCGACTGCGAGGACGCACTCGTAGAGGCGTTCGTACTCGTTCTCCTCGAAGTATTTCGACCCGACGTAGTAGTGGAACGTGTCCCAGTAGTGAACGATGCGAGCGCTGTGGAAGACGCCGAAATTGACCCACGCGCAAGCGCACGCGGCGATCACCCAAACGAGCGCGCCTCGCTCCCACCAGCGGATGGCGTCCTCTTCGTCGCTCCGGAGCAAGACTCCTCGAACCGCCCAGGCTGCGACTAGCGCGCCGAGCACGTAGACGCCCCAGCTCGCAAACCAGGGAGCCAGCCTGGCGCCGTAGAGTCGATACGCGGCAATCCCGAGCATCGCGGCCGACACGGCGACGACACCCCAAATCGCCTTTGGCGTTCGCTCGACTCGAAAAAGGAAGATGAAGAACAGGAGGCCGAGGACGGCCAGGCCGAGGCGATACCGGTTGTCACGCTTCTCGAGGATTCGCTTCCACCACCATGACGCGGTCGCCTTCACTTCGACCGGCGGCGGCCACACGACAGGCTTGGCACAAAAGACCTGCAGCTCCGACACGCTGTAGAAGCTGTCGCCACCCTGCGCGCGCAGCCGGACGAAGCGGCCGAGGCCCTCGACGCTTCGGGTGCCGCGACGCCGCATCCCCTGGCCCGACACGGGGTCCGCCACCCAGAGCTGCGTGAAGCTCGCACCGTCCGCGGAGACCTCCACGATGTAGTCATCGTTGTTGTCGCCCTGAAGATCGACCGCCGTCACCTTCGTGGTGACGCCGAGGTCGTAGACGACGTGACTCTGGGCGTCCTGAAGCACGGACGTGAGCTCCGTCTGCCAGGGGTCACCCTCGCCCGCCATCACGCCATCGGTCAGCCGCCCCACGTTGTTGACGCCGGGGCGAGCCGTCGGCGATTTGCCGGAGAGTAAGTTGCCCGATGGGCAAGCGGCATCCTGTGCGGCCGCAGGCGCCGCGCCGAGCAGGCAAAGCAAGAAAAGAACGGTGGACCGCTTCACGTCGGCGCGCACCGTACGCAACGGAGCCCAGCCTGACAAGTGGCCGACCGTCTACTCGAAGGAGGCCAGATCGACCTTGTAAATCCGGAACGGAGGCGAAACGTCCACGCCGAGGAGCGCGCTTGTGATGTCGCTGTAGATCGCGTAGAGCGACCCTTCAGCCGGGCGCACCGTGGACGTACCGGGAACGGGCCCGTCGGAGCCGGCCGGCACGGTCACGAGCGAGGCGGTTGCCCAATCGTCCGTGCTCGAGAGGCGAACGACGTTGCCGGCGCCGACCATCGCGATATAGAGGTCGCCGCCGAGAAACGACATCCCGTCCGCAAAGCCTTCGAGCGCTGGGGTGGGCACGATCTCCGAGACGCTGGCCGGGTCATCGCGCGCGATGCGGAGCAAACGGGGCGGCGCTCCTTGGCTCGTCTTCGAGACGAGCACGTAGTTGCCATCTGGGGTCACGGCGATGCCGTTGCCCCCGAAGATGCCCCCAGAGGTCGGACTGAGCTGCACATCGCTCGCCCACACCGTGACCGATTCGGTGGAGGCATCGGCACGGTAGACGCGCGGATTCTCCGAATCGCTGACATAGGCGAATCCGTCCGCGTCTATCGCGATGTCATTGCACGTCGAGCCGGCGGCTGCGTCTGCCAAATCGAGCTGGAGAACGCGGTCGCCGCTGGTCAAATCGAAGACCCAGATCCACTGGGAGCCGTCGTCGGTGCGCTGCGCGCAGACCCAAAGCCGCCGGGCGGCGTCATCGACGATCATGCCGAGTGTGCGCCACATCTCGGCGGCCGGCGCGGGGAAGAAAAGACTTTCGGTGCCGTCGGCATCGACCCGGGTGACGCTGCCGTCGTTCGCGCTTCCGACGTAGAAGCTGCGGCCCGTCGGGTCGTAGCTACCGCTCTCCGGCACCAGCATGTCATCCGACAGAACGTACTCGTCGAGAAGCGCCGCGGGCGCACCCCCCATGCCGGCGGCGCCGCCCACGCCACCCGTTCCGCTTGTAGACGCAGAGCTGCTCTCACAGCCGAACGCTCCCACGACCACCATCACACCTACGATCCCGCGCAGTCCAACCACTTCGACCCTTTCGCCGCCGGTGACCCTACCAGACGCCGGAGCGCGTGATCTAGGCCATAAATCCGGCCGCGGAAAACCTGCCCCTGGACTTCGGGGCCCGCCGGACTTACGCATGGATCGTGGGCGCAGAATCCACCAAAAAGCCGCCTAAAGGCCGCTCGAGCGACATCGTCTGGGTATACGGCAAGTCGGACGACGGACGCGGCTACGACGTGCTCCGAAAGCGAGGCGCCGAGGTTTCGGCCGGCACTGTGCGCCCGCTCGACGAGGCCAAGCCAATTCACGGCGACGTGATTCGCCTCAAGCCGAGGGACGACTCTCCCGCGCTCTTCGACGTCGAGGTCCAGCTCGAGGCAAGCGCCCCCAAAGGCAGGCCCGCCAAGGTGGCGACAGCCGAGTATCGGAAGGGCTGGGAATCGATTTGGGCGAAGAAGACCGACCGGCGCACGTTGAATTAAAAAGGGTGCCGTCAAACGACGGCACCCTCCCCCCTGCTGCCCTTGGAGTGGCTGTACTAAGTCACGTAGTCCTTCAAGCGTTCGACGTCTCGAAACTCCTGTAACCGCGCGAGACCGGCGGTTTCGACTTGGCGGACCCGCTCCCGCGTGAGGTTCATGATCTCGCCGACCTCTTCGAGCGTGATGCCGCCCCGGTCGGCGACGTCGAGCGCACACGTTTCGGTCATCTCCCAGATCTCGATGTCGGGGAAGTTGAGCTTGATCGACCCGCGCACCGGGTGAACGTCGATGTAGAGGTGATATTTGCAAGAGACATACGGGCACGGCCGCTCCATGTCCTTGCACTCCGAGCGGCTCCTCGGCTTCCAGTAGTCGGTTTCCGGATAGAGCTCTCGCCCCCGGTTGAGCTCGGCTTTGCTGAGTCGCCGAATCGAAATCGTCCTCGCGCGTGCCCTCGAGCGACGCTTTCGACGGCCTCGTCGCTCGCCTGGCGCCGGCTCGCGCAGCGCCTCGGCGAGCGACTCCCGCTCCTCGTCTCCCGGACTTGACTCTCGATCGACAACCTCTGTGCTTGCGTCCTTCATCGCGCCTCTCCCCCCCCAGTCGTTCAAACTGCGGCTCTCGCCATGCGGGCCCGCATCGTCAGGCGCCGCTCGATGGCTTCGAGCTTTTCAACGAGCTCTTTGCCGAGCTCGCGAACGTCTTGGAGCGCGTCGCCGACGCCGCTGTCGTCGGCCCCCTCGCGCCGTTGGTCCTGCACCGCGTCTTCGATCGCCTGATAGACCCGCTTAAGCTGCCGGCTCAGCGCATCGATGTCGCCACGGACGAAGAGGAACTCCTTCTGGATCTCCTCCATCGTGAACCCCTGGTGCATGAGGCGGCGGATGTGGTCGATCTGCCGAACCGCCGTCGCCGGATAGAGTCCCTGCGAGCCGCGGTGCTTGCCCTTGCGGCCCACGCGCACGCTTCGCGGCAGGAGCCCGAGCTGCACGTATTTCCGAAACGTGGCCTCGGTGAGCCTCGAGCCACGGGCCGTGAACGCATCGACGATCTGCTGGACGCTCATGCCTTCGGCGTGCGCCCGCTCCAGCGCCTCGAGCTCCTCGCTCGACCAGGCCCGTGCCTCGAGTTCCCGATCACGGCGCTGTTGTCCTTTTCGAAGAGTCATTTGAATAGCTTATAGCGAATGTATTCCATTCAAAATAACTACGTCAACGGCAAAAACGGGTTTTCTGTAATAACCTGAAATTATTGAGTTTTTAGATGTCCGAGGACCGGCCGAGGTTGAGATCTGCCTCGTTGAGTCGATCGGATGATGCAGGAGCAGATCGGTAGGCGCCGGCAACCTGCCTACGGCGGCTCGGGGTCACTCTTCTCGGAATTTCCCGGGGTGAAATTGACCGGAGGGGTGCGAGCCACTACCTCGGTGCAGGCGATGGATTCGCGGGCTTTTCGACGATTTCGGCGGAACAAGGGGGCGTTGGCCGGGCTGGTCCTCGTCGTCGTGGTGACGGTGCTGGGAGCGGTGGGCCCGTGGGTCGCGCCTCACGACCCCGTGGCGCAGTTCACCGAGACCCTGCTCCTTCCGAACGGCCTCCCCGCGGGCCCCGGCGCCGAGCCCGGCCACGTCCTCGGGGGTGACCCACTCGCGCGGGACGAGCTCAGCCGCTTGCTGAGCGGCGCGCGGGTTTCGATGCTGGTCGCCTACCTCGCGACCGCGCTCGCGGTCTTGATCGGCGTCACCTTGGGTCTCCTCTCCGGATACGTCGGCGGCCGCGTAGACACGGGCTTGATGCGCCTCGTCGACGTCGTCCTTTCGATGCCTTTCCTCTTGTTGGCCATCGTCATGCAGCGCGTCTTCGATGCGCCCGGCATCTGGACCATCTGCATCGTCCTCGGCGTGCTTTCGTGGACCACGCTCGCACGCGTGACACGGGCAAAGACCATGGAGGCGCGCGAGCTCGACTACATCCAGGCGGCGCGGGCGCTCGGCCTTCGGCACTTTCGGATCCTGGCCCGCCACGTGCTCCCCAACGTGGCTGGTCCGATCATCGCGATCGCCACCATCATGGTCGCCCGCATGATCATCGCCGAAAGCGCTCTTTCTTTTCTGGGGCTCGGCGTGCGTCCCCCAACCGCGAGCTGGGGCTCGATGCTCAACGACAGTCAGTCGCTCCTGCTCGGCGTTCCGCGACTGACCCTCTACCCCGCCGTCCTGATCAGCATGGCGGTGTTCGGCTTCAACCTCTTTGGCGAAGGGCTGCGCGATGCGTTCGATCCCAAGGACTAGGCGCCGCTGGATCGCAGGGGCCGCCGCCCTCGCGGTCGCAGCGCTGCTGATTGGCTGGGTGATTACTCACTTCCCGAAAGCGCCCGTGGGCCCACGCTACGTGGGCGCGAACAACGAAACCCCGCGGTCCGGTGGCACGTTCGTCTTCGCCGAGGGCAGCAACATCCACACGCTCGACCCACACTTCGCCTACGACACGCTTTCCACCGCCGCCTGTCGCCTCCTCTACGACGGGCTCCTCGACTACGACTACGACGGCGAGATGATTCCGAGCCTCGCGGAAGCGCTCCCGCAGGTGTCGGACGATGGGCGCGTCTTTCGGTTCAGGCTCCGCGATGGCATCAAGTTCCACAGCGGACGGGAGGTCACGGCGGAAGACATCTCGTGGTCCCTTCACCGCCTGCTGTCGAAGCGCACCGGCTCGCCGGGCTACCCTTTCTTCAAATCGATCCGCGGTGCGCCCGAGTATCATGCCGGCGAATCCACCGAGATCGAGGGCATCGTCGTCGTCGACGAAAAGACGATCGAGTTTCGCCTCGACGAGGCTGACCAGACCTTCCTGAACGCGCTCGCGATGCCATTTGCCTATCCGATTCCGCGCGAGCACGTCGAAAAGCTTGAGCGCGCGGAAGGCATCGACGCCGTCGGCCGGCAGCCGGTGGGAGCGGGACCCTTTGCGTTCATTCGCTGGGAGCGCGGCGTGCAGGTCGAGGTCGAGCGGTTCGACCAGTACTGGGCGCCTGCCGCTCGTCCGGACCGAATCGTGTTTCTCGAAAACATCTCCTCGGACGTCGCGAGCGCGCGCTTCCGAAATGGCGATCTCGACATCGTCTATCGCCCGAACAAGGTCAACCGGCTCATCCTGCGAGAATCGGCGGCGTGGGCGCCCTACCGTGCCGAAGCGCCGAGCCCGTCCGTGTACGCGCTCGGACTGAACTGCGAGCTTCCGCCGTTCGACAACGTTCACGTACGAAGAGCGGTCGCGTTCGCGCTCGATCGCTCCAAGCTCGAGAGGCTCCGGCCGGGCGAAGTCATTGCGGCGACACAGGTTCTGCCGCCGATGCTCGCACCGCACGACCCCGAGCTCCCCGAAAGGCAGTACTTCGACCTCGAGCGCGCCAAAGAGGAGATGCGCCTCGCGGGGTACCCCGACGGCCTCCCCGAGCCGGTGACCCTTTGGGTTCGCGGCGAAGGCGACGTGCGGCTGGCGGAGCTTTTCCAGCAAGAGCTGAAGGAGATCGGCATCGAGCTCGAGCTCAAGGTGGTCACCTTCGCCACCTACCTCCGCGAAACCGGCCGTCCTCGCGTCGCGCAGGCCGCGGTGACCGGCTGGCACCAGGATTTTCCCGACCCCTCGAACTTCATGGACATCTTGTTCCACAGCCGCTCGATCCATCCGCAGAACTCCGAGAACCGGTCCTTTTATCGAAACCCGGAGCTCGATGCGATCCTCGACGAAGCGCGGCCCGAGACCGACCGGGACAAACGGCTCGCGCTCTACGCCAAAGCGAACGCAATCCTCGCGCGCGACGCGCCCTGGGCCTTCATCTCGTACCCCGTCGACATGTTCGTCTGGCAGCCGTACGTAAAGGGGTTTCGCCCCCACCCGGTTTGGTTGAACGAGTATCGCCACGTATGGCTCGACCTTCCGAGGCGCCGGGTCAGCCAGTCGATCTACGAGGGGGCGGGGGCCGATCGATGATCGTTTTCATCGTGCAGCGGGCGCTTTGGGGCGTGCTGGTCGTGATGTCGGTCGTCACACTGGTCTTCTTTCTCATCTTCGTCGCCGGCGATCCGGCAGTGACGATTCTCGGTCCCCAGGCGCGCGCGGAGCAAATCGCGGACTTCAAGGAGAAGAAGGGCCTCGACCGCCCCGTGGCAGAGCAGTTCCTCAGCTATCTCGGGCTGATGCCGTGCGTTCGTCGAGACTCGCCGAAGTACGAGCGCGACGACGGCTCCCGTGGCTTTTGTGGAATCATGCAGGGGGACCTCGGGGAATCGTACTCGCACCACGAGTCGGTCGCGGGCGTGATCGGACACCGCCTCCCTCGGACGCTGCTACTGGCCGGAATCGCCATTCTCTTTGAGCTGATCATCGGACTCTCCGCTGGGATCATCGCCGCTCTCCGGCGCAACCGCTGGACCGACACCTCGATCATGTTTGCCACCTTCGTCGGGATCAGCCTCCCGACCTACGTCACGGGACCGATTGCGCTCTTGGTGTTTGCCTTTCTGCTCGGTTGGTTCCCATTCGGCGGCTACGGCGTGGACCCGGTCGACCACGTGTATCACGCCCTCCTTCCGGCCCTGATTCTCGCAATCGCAGGCGCTGCGACGTACGCGCGAGTCATGCGGGGGGAGCTGATCGAAACGCTGCGCTACGACCATGTGCGCACCGCCAAAGCCAAGGGAATGCCGCCCGGACAGGTCGTGATCAAGCACGCGATCCGTAATGCGCTGCTCCCGGTCGTCACTCTCGTCGGCTTGAGTCTTCCGTTCCTCGTGGGCGGCGCGATCATCACCGAAAAGATTTTCGCCTGGCCGGGTCTGGGCCTCTTGACGATCGAAGCGATCAACTCGCTCGACGCCCCCGTGATCATGGCCGTCGTGCTGATGTTCGGCGTTGCCGTGCAGGTGGGGAACTTGCTGGCAGATATCGCCGTGGCCGCGCTGG
>JBFGKE010000055.1:0-17896 GCA_041576815.1 Polyangiales bacterium | reverse complement strand
TTCGAGCGTGCGGTGCGGACGCGGCCGGTGCTTCATTTGCAGTACGGGCCCGAGGCCGGGTGGGCATCGCGGTTGGCGCACGCCCGCGAGGTGGCGCGCGTGCTCGGTGGGGGGCGAGTGCTCGCGGTGAGCGCGGTGAGCGCGGGGGCGCTTCGCGTCGACCTCGACGGTGCAGGGTACGAAGCGGCATCGGTGTGGCTCGCGGCGGGGGACGAAGCGCCCGGCACCGACGACGTGCGGCGCGGGGTCGACGCGCTGCTCGAGGGGCGGTCGGTCGATTTCTCGGGCGCGCATCCGATCGCGCGGGCAAGCTGGGCGGAAGAGGCGCCGGTCGGTGCGGCAAAGGAGGCGGTGACGGCATCGCCGGTCGAGGCGGAGGCGGAAAGCGTACGGGGGCGTGGCGCTCGGGCGCGTGGCACCGGGGCGCGTGGTGTGCCGCAGCCGCGCAATCATCGCATCGCGGGCTGGTCGCTTTTCGGCGCCGGCGTCGCCAGCCTCGGCACGAGCGTTGGCCTTCACGTCTGGCGAGGCAATCTCGGCGACCGCTTCTTCGATGCACCGGCGAGCTTGCGCGCTGCGGAGGACTGGAACGACGCGCGCATCGGGGTGTGGACGACGGCAGCGTTTGGGGGTGCTTCGACGAGCGCCGCAATGCCGCTTTTGTTGCCCGGGTATTCGCGACCGCCGTGGTGGAGTTGGATGCTCGGCGGGTTTGGTCTCGGGCTGACGGGGTATGCGATCTACGAGGGCGCGACGATGGAGAGTTGTCCCGAGCCGTTCATTGCAGACGAGGCGCGCGTGCGTTCCTGCGTTTCCCGCGGGCAAGAGGCGGGGCGCGTGGCGCTTGCGGTCGCGGGGGCCGCGCCGCTACTGACGGTCCCGCTGGTGTATTTGCTCCGGCCTCTGCGCGCGGAGCCGTCGTTGTCAGTGACACGCGAGGGTGCGGTGTTCCGGGTCGGCGGGGTGTTTTAGATGAGGGGCTGGGGGCGAGTCGTTCTGGTAGCGATAGCGGTGACCGCGCCAGTGTCAGTGTCAGCGTCACCCCGTAAAGCGACTTCGTCGCCACGGGGCCAGGTGCTGGTGACGCCTGTGCAAGGGAGCGCGGCGCTTCGGGCGCTTCGGGGGGAGCGTGTGGCGAGCGCGGTGCGGCGGGCGCTCGAGGCGCGCGGATATTCAGTCGGGGTTTCGCAGGAGGCGTTGGGGCAGGCGGTCGTGGCGTGTCAGACGCCGGAGTGCGTCGAGCAAGCGCTCGATGCCGCGGGTGCCGAGTTTGCCGTCGTGCCTGCGCTGTGGGTGCGCGAGGCTGGTGGGGAAGAGCTCACGCTGACGCTGGTGAAGCGGTCGGGGCGGAGCCTCAATTCGAGCGCGGTGGTCGAGGAGGATCTTGGCGCGGTGGCAGCGGGGTTGGTGGATGCGCTGGTGGCGCGATTGGCGGTGACGGAGGCGGAGGCAGCGTCAGGGTCAGCGGCGGCGTCAGGGTCAGCGTCAGGGACAGGAGCGGGGCGCCGCGATCGGGCGCGGCGGCTGCATGCCTGGAAGGCGGGGCCCGTTCTGTTGATGACCGGGGGCGCGGCGGCGTTCGTTGCCATCGGGGTTGCGGCGGGGGTCCAAAGCGATAGCCAGCAGCTCGATGGCGGAGCGGTGGCGGCTTGGTCGGTCGTCGGGGCGGCTGCGATTGCCGGGGGCATCACGTGGTTGGTGGTTGGGAAGAAGAAGCGCGCGGGGCGGAGCGAGCAGGCGGGCGCCCTCCCCGCGCTCGCCCTCCATCCCACGGGATTTGACTTGAGGCTCCGCTTTTGAAAAAGGATGAGTCATGAGGGGCCTTGCTTGCTTTCTTCTGTGTTTGACCGCTGCCGGCTGCGTCCTCGAAGACCGCCCGGTCGGCGGCGACGGCGGCACGGGCGGCGGCGACGGCGGCCCCTTCTGCGTCAACTGCGAAGGCGCCACCCCGGTGTGCAATCAAAGCACGGGCGTCTGCGTCCAATGCACCCCCGAAGAAGCCGGCGAATGCGGCGGAGCCACCCCGCTCTGCGATCCCGTTCTTTCGGAATGCGTCGCCTGCGTTGGAGACGCGGACTGCGATGACCCCACTGCCGCGAAGTGCGACGACGAGTCCAAGGAATGCGTCCCATGCGACGATCGCGCACAGTGCGACGACGTCGAGGGCCTGCCGGGCACCGCCAACGCTTGCAACGCCGACGGCGAATGCGTCGAGTGCACCCCGGATTCAGAAATCGACACGTGCGCCGGTGGCGTCAGCTGCAACCCGGCAACCGAAACCTGCACGACGACGGAGCGAGGCAGCCGCGCCGAATGCCAAACGTGCGTCGCCGACAGCGAATGCGGCGACCAGGGCGCGCCCTCCGAGGACTTCCGGTGCGTGCCGATGTTCTACCCGGACGCGTCGACGCGGTTTCCGGACGCCGACACGGGGTTTTGTTTGAAGATTTTCGAGCCGGGCGGGTGTCGTCAGCCGTATGCGATCACGATCACCGACAGGTCTAGTCTTTCGGATCCCACGCTGCGAAGCTATTGCGGGATTAATGAATTGCTAGTTACGTGCACCGCAGTTAGAGCGCTTGAGCTGAATCAGGAATGCCCCGGTGGCGATGACGGCGAATGCCCGACGGGTGGACTGTGTCGTGACGTGGGTGGACTTCCGGATCGATGCACATATCTCTGCGGCTTGCCGGCACAGTGTCCTCCCGATCCACCGGCCAACACCTGTGGCGCATCCGGCGGCGGCGGCGACGACTTCTGCGGCGGTTGAGGTCGAGCGCAACGCACGAATGTTGAAAGAGTGTTCCGGCTTCGTCCGCATACTGAACGCATGCCGACGTCGCATACGCCGTGGAGATCCGCGGGAAATCTCGAGGGATCGCGACCGGTAGCCTTGGATCGGTGTTGCACGGACGCGCAGGACACGGAGTCGCCCTCGAGGTTTTTGGCTCTCCCTAATAGACCGGCTCCTACGCCCTGCGCTACGCTCCCCCGTGGCTTTCAGTCAAAGGGAGAACTCGTCGTGGCGCTAAAAAAATTGTCTTCCATCGAATCGGAGCCGCCGAACACCGGCGTCAGGGGGGCAGTCCATGCGGACCTGGACGGAGCCCGGCATTCACACCAGTACCGGCCGGCGCGATTTCACAACGACAACTTGAGCGCGCCGATCGAATGCGCATTCGTTCTGGAAGACGAGTTCACCCGCAAGGGCGCCAAAGTGATCGACGTCTCGACTACGGGTCTCGCCGTCGAGCCAACCGAGCCCGAGGCGAGCTACGCGCGAGGAACGAAGCTTTCCGAGCTGACCGTGTCACACCGCCGCGAAATCCTCTTCCGAGGCGTTGGCGAAGTCGTGTACCAGACGGGCGGACGCGTCGGCATCAGGACCAACGGTTTGATCGACCTTCGCTCGGTAGAGGTCCGCGAAGCTCTGGAAGGAAGGGGCTTGCTGCAGCGTGTCGCCTCGCTGCGCGACCAGTTTCAGAGACTACAACCGGAATGGCGCGCGGTCGTGGGTGACCTCGCGGGTCTACTCCAGACCGTGCGGGCGGCGCTGAACGAGGTGGAGGCCGAAGTGCACTGGACCGAGCTTGGGGATCCCGAATCCCAGACGAGGTTCCTGTGCGACATCCTGGACGAGTGGTCCGAGCTTCATTTGGCGAAACTGCAGCAACTGCATTTCTTGTCCAAGGCTTTCGACGAGGAGCAACTAGAGCTCGGTCGTGCGTACGCGGAAGCACTTCTGGCGCCGCTTTATCTCCACGGCGCGCTCTACAACCGTGCCGCCACCAAACCTCGCGGCTACGCGGGTGACTATCTCACGATGCTCTTGTTCAACAAGGAGGAACCGGAGGGGGACACACTTTTCGAGAAGTTCGTCGACCTCGTCTCCAAACAGCATTCGCTGAGCACGACCGCGCTCACGCGGCAGACCGCTGTCACGGAGCAGGTTCTAAATCGCGTCGAGGAAGGGGCCACGAAGGTCGTGTCTCTCGCCAGCGGCCCGGCCACTGAGCTGGGCGAGGTAGTGGACCGGATGCCGAAAGACGGGCCAACCGTGGAGCTCATCCTGATCGACCAGGACGAGGAGGCGCTCGCGTACAGCCACGATTTCCTGCTCAAGAAGGCCCTCGAGCGAGGGCTCGAAAGCTCGCGGATTCGAGTCAACTGCATCCACTTCTCGGTCAAGCAAATCCTCAAGCCGAAGACGGAAGAGGAGATCCGGATTTTGGAAGGCGTCCTACAAGGTGCGGACTTTGTCTACTCTGTCGGCCTGCTCGACTACCTGCCAGATCCGGTCGCCCGGCGCCTGATCGTTGCCCTGTACGGCTTACTGGGTGGCAGCGGACGGCTGTTTATCGGTAACCTGGTAGAAGCGGAGGATTCGACGTGGTTGATGGATTTCGTTCTGGCCTGGCACCTGGTGTGGCGCACTCCGCAGAGCATGGCTGCACTAGCCAAGGATCTAGACCCAATCCCGAGCTTCGTGAAGGTTAACATGGACGCCACAGAGAAATGCCTCTTCCTGGAGGTCCATGCGCCTTAGCGGCGAGCCCTTAGACAACAGCGTCGAAGCCGAGGGACACGATGCTCCAACCCTCGACGAGGGCTTCTTCGAGGAGCTGGTCGAAGAACACCGCACGCTTCTGATCCGTTGCGCTTGGATCTTCGGAGCGCTCTATCTAGTTTGGTCGTTCTTCGACTATGTGCTCGTCAAGGACGAGTGGAGTCGCTTTCTCGTCTTTCGGCTGGTGACCATCGCGCTGACCGTCCCGGTCGTCGTCGTTTTTACGAGCGCGCGCTTTCGCCGCCACGTTTCGGTAGGTTTCTGGATTTGGTTTCTCCTGTTCGGCATCGGCATTGCTACCATGCTTCCATTCACGGGGAGCGCCCTGCCGACCTACATTCTCGGGCTTTGCCTGGTCTGTTGGGGCGTCGGAGTGCTTCCATATTGGAGCGGCGCCTGGGCAGCTAGCAACGTCGTCGCACTCGGCATTCCAGCTGCAGTGGCGATTCACGCCAGCGATGCTCACTTCGGTCAGCAATTCGCGATGTATCTAATCCTGATCACCGCAGTCGGTATCACGACGGTGAGCGCTCAATTCAGATTCCAGCTCGCTCGAAAGGAGTATCGCTCACGGAAGTTCTTGGAAACCGAGCAAAGAAAGACCCAAGCGCTTCAGATTGCAGAGCAAGAGAAGGCCTCGGAGCTCGCCGCGGCCCTTGAGCGGGCTCGTGAGGTCGATCAGCTCAAGAGCGAGTTCTTCGCAAACATCTCTCACGAGCTCAGGACACCGCTCACGCTGATCATCTCGCCCGTGACCGAGATGATCCGCCGGTCCGGACCCAGCGCCGAGTCGGAGGCGCTGAAGGTCGTGCACCGAAACGCAACGCGATTGCTTCGCATGATCGATGACTTGCTCGATCTCGCCAAGCTGGAGGCCGGTGGCCTGAGGCTCAAAGTCCGGGACGTCGACGTTGGCGAGCTGGCCGAGACCGTAGCTGAAAATGCGCGGCCGGCTGCTGTTGCGCGAGGGATCGATCTCACTTTTTCGTCTGAGGGACGGGCGCCTCAGATGTTCGGGGACGCGCACCGGATCGAGATCATTCTCACCAACCTCGTGGGCAATGCGATGAAGTTCACCCCGCCGGGCGGCGAGATCGATGTGAGGGTCATCTACAACGAGGCAGGTGCGTCCGTCGAGGTACGCGACACTGGGCCGGGAATTCCACGGGACCAGCAAGCTCGGATATTCGAGCGTTTTCATCAGACCGACGGCTCGGAGCGTCGAAGGGCCGGCGGCGTCGGCATTGGGCTGTCGCTCGCCCGAGAGCTTGCCCAACTGCACGGTGGGTCGGTCACGGTCGAAAGCGAGCTCGGCGAGGGGTCGACGTTCACGCTGTTCTTGCAGAGCGGAAAGGGTCATTTCCACCAAGAGCTGGTCGAGCGGCGGGAAGTTCAAGTCGACATTCATCCGTCGCGACGCTCCGAGGACCGTTTGAGCGAGCACGATACGCTGAAGCACGATGCGGTCCAGATGGAGAATGCCACCGTGGAGATTCGGCAGAGCGAACGGCCAGGAGAGCGCCTGGTGTTGGATCGCGGTCGGGTGCCCCGTCTGCTCATCGCCGAAGACAAAGACGACCTGCGAGGATTCATCGCAGGAGTGCTCAAAGAAGACTACATCGTGGACGCTGCGAGGGACGGCGCCGAGGCGCTGGAGCTTCTTCGGCAGAATCGACCGGACCTCGTGCTCACCGACGTGATGATGCCCGGGACGAGCGGGCTCGACCTGTGCAGGGCGATCAAGGGCGACCCGTCACTGCGGCACATCCCCGTCATTCTTCTGACCGCGCGCGGCGAGGACGAGGCCGCGCTCGAAGGTTATGAAGCCGGCGCGGACGACTTCGTTTCCAAGCCTTTTCACACGAAAGTGCTTCAGGCCCGCATTCACGCCCATCTCAAGATGCGGGGCTTGAGCCTGCAGCTCGCCGATCAGGCACGCCTGGCGTCCGCCGGCACCCTTGCGGCCGGTCTCGCTCACGAGGTCAAAAACCCGCTCAACGCGGCGGTCAACGCGGTCAAGGTGCTCGAAAAAGGCGGCTCGTCTCGTGTGTCGAACGAGAAGCTGATGGGGGTGGTCGTCAACGCTCTTTCCCGCATCGACAACATCGTCTCCGCGCTCGGTGCGCATGCCCGGCCCGCAGACGGGGACGACCTGGCGCCGTGCAACGTGCGCACCGCGGTCGAGTCCACGCTCAACCTGCTCGAGCACAAGCTTCGCGATCGTGTGGAAGTTCACCAAAGCTTCGAGACCACCGGCGACGTCTACGCACCTGCGCGCGCGTTCAATCAGGTGTTGCTGAACCTGGTCGACAACTCGATTCAGTCGGGTGCCAAGAACATCTGGATCGAGGTTCGGCAGAACGAAAGCCAAGCGTTCGTCGCCGTCGCCGACGACGGGCCCGGCGTCCCCCCGGACCTCGTCCACCGAATCTTCGACCCCTTCTTTACAACGAGAGCGGAAGGGGAAGGGACCGGGCTCGGGCTTCATTTGAGTCGAAGAATCGCCCAGGAGTGCGGTGGTGAGCTAAGATATGAGCCGAGGCCCGGAGGGGGGGCTCGCTTCGTGATGGAGATTCCCGTGATGGAGCAAGCGGCATGACTGCGCACGTGTTGTTCGTCGATGACGAAGAGCCGAACTTGGTCGTCTTCGAGGCGGTGTGCGGTGACGAGTTTCCGATCCTGACCGCGTCGAGCGGCGCGGCGGGGCTCGAGCTCTTGAAACAGCACGAAGTCGGCGTGGTCCTCACCGATCAGCGCATGCCGGGCATGACGGGCATCGAGCTTCTCGAGAAGGTCGAGTCCGAATATCCCGATGCGATTCGTCTTTTGATCACGGCCTACTCGGATTTGCAGGCGGCCGAAGATGCGATCAACCGCGGGCACGTGCGGCGCTACATGCGCAAGCCCTGGGAGCCCGAGGTGCTGCGCGCCGAGCTTCGCGATGCGATCGACCTCTACAAGCTCAACGCCCGCGTCCGAGAGCTCGAGCAGCGCTTGGTCGATACCGAGCGCGCGTACTCGTTCAGCGTGGTCGCCAGCGGCATCGCCGACGAGCTTCGGCACCCGGTCGGCTGGATTCGCAACAACCTGACGGTGATTGAAACATCCGTTGCTGCAGCGACGGCGGCGCTCGAAGAATCCGAGCCGAACGTGACCCGCGCGCGGGGGACGCTCGGCCAAGTCGAAAACGCGGTCATCGATGCGCGCGACGGAGTGAAGCGCATCCTCGAGCTCACCGAAAAGATGGCGCAGCCTCCCGAAAAGGCGGAGGCCGAGCTGGTCGACCTCGCCGATGCGGTTCGCGTGGCACTTCGCAAGGCCGAGAGCAGCGGGCTTCGCGGTCGTGCCCTCATCGAGGTGGCCACCGGGGTCGAGCCCAAGGTGATGGCGACCCGTACCAACATCATTCAAATCGCGCTCAACCTGCTTGCCAATGCCATTCAGCGCGCCGCGACGCGCGAAGGCGGCCAGGGCATCGTGCGGGTCACCACCGCGGTGCTCGACGACAAGGCGGTGCTCGACGTGTCGGACAACGGCCCGGCGATTCCCTCCGACCAGATCGAAGCGGTGTTCAAGCCGTTCGGCGTCGGCGGGCGGCTGCACGGCACGGGCGTCGGGCTTGCGATCTCGAAGCGCATCGCCGAAGAGCTCGGCGGCGAGGTCGAGCTCAGCAGCAGCGACGGTGAGACCCGGTTTCGGCTGAAGCTGCCTTTGGCTAGAAACGGGGCGAGCCTGGGATGAAGCCTGCGGTG
Source organism: Polyangiales bacterium (assembly GCA_041576815.1). GTDB lineage: Bacteria > Myxococcota_A > Polyangia > Polyangiales > Houyiibacteriaceae > SG8-38. The sequence goes on along the minus strand of JBFGKE010000055.1, from coordinate 9,577 downwards.
AGCCTCGGTGCCCATCAGTTTGGGCTCATCTTCGATGAAACGGCTTGGCCTCTGCTCTACGTTCGGTTTCCCTCGAAGCCACTCAGCGACGAAGGGTTCGAGTACTTCATTTCGCGGTACACCGCGTACGTCGAGCGGCGCATGCGCTTCGCGACCATTCTCGATTCGCGCGGCTTGTCGACGGCGATCACCGCCAACCAGCGGAGGCGGCTCACCCAGTGGTTCGAGGTGACCGGGGAGCTCGCCGGCGAGGTGCACTTCGGGATTGCGGTGCTGATCGGCTCGGCGGTCATTCGCGGGGCGCTTCGCGCAGTGACTTGGGTGGCGCCGATCCCGGTGCCCGTGATGCCGTTTCGTTCGATTTCCGATTCAGCGGAGTGGGTGCGGAACATCTTCACGGAGCAGGGGATCGAGGTCACCGGCGAAATGGAGACGCTGCTCGCGGGTCGCAGCTAGGACGGGCGCGCCCTGCCCTACTCGGCCTCGCCTGCGCAGGTCGGGCAAGCGAGGTCTTGGGCCTCGCGGGTGACGGCCGCGGGCGCGCGCGGCGCGTGGCGACCCTTCCAAAGGCCCCGGGCGTCTTCGAACGCGAAGTAAACGAACATGGCGGCCAGCACGAAGGCCGACGCCCATGCCCACCACGGATGTCCGTGCTCGTGGGTCATGCTCGAAAGCGCCTCGAACGGCACGAACGCGTCGTAGATGTACGCGAGGCCGACGCTTCCGAGGATGACGGTCGCCAGGTAGACGGCGAGCACCCGCCCGCCGAAGGCTCGTTTCACGGCGCCGATGGTGGCAATGTTGGTGGCCGGGCCGGCCATCAGGAAAACCAGCGCGGCGCCCGTGGGCATGCCCTGCGCGATGAGCGCGGCGGCAATGGGCACGGAAGCGGTGGCGCAGACGTAGAGCGGGAGAGCGATCGTCAGGGCGGCGAGGCCTGCGAGGGCGGGATGGATGTTGGACCAGCCGGCAATCGCGCCGGGCGGGATCCAGACCGTGATCGCTGCGGAGGCGACCACGCCGAATAGAATCCATCGCCAGATGGGGCGGATGACGTCGACGACGTGCTCGAAGAAGCCGGCGGTGGACTGAAGCGCGGTGGCCCCGGCGAGGCGCGTGCCGTCCTGCCCATCATCGAGCGCTTCGGTCGCGGCGCCCCCCGCGAGGCCCATTACTAGCGCGCTCACCATCTTGTAGATCGTGAACGGCCAGCCGAGGAACGATGCGCTCACGAGCATCGAGTCGACGCCGGTTTGTGGCGTGCTGATCAGAAACCCCACGGCGGCGCCGTCGCTTGCGCCGTCTTTCTTGAGCCCGAGGCCGGTCGGGATCACACCGCACGAGCAAAGCGGAAGCGGGACGCCGAGCACGACGGCTTTGGTCACGCCCGAAAGCCCACGGAACTGGCGGCTCGCGAAGTCGCGCGGGAGCAGAACGTGCAGCAACCCCGCCGCCACGGCTCCGAGAAGAAGCCACGGCGCGAGCTGCAGCCAAACCTGCCATGCCGCGTCGAGCATGAGGAGGATATGCGTCTGGTCGAGGACGCGGGCAATCCCCCCGGCCCAAACGACTCGGAGCGCCGGATGCTCAGAGCGAGACGTCGCCGAGGGTGTTGCCCTGGTACCCGGCGGCCTGCATGGCCGTGATGAGCACCGTCGCGGGGTGGGCCCGGTTGCCGTCGATGTGCTCGCCGGGGCTGAGGCCTGGAGCGTGGCCGGCGACGAGGAGCACCATGTTCTCGACCGAGTGCGTTTGATTCTGCGAGCTCGCGTCGTTGAGCTGAAGGCCGTGGCCCGCCTCGGCGGTGAACACGAGGACCGTGTTGTCGAGCGCGGTGCCATCGGCTTCGGGCGTGTTGCGGAGCTTGTCGATCAGGTACGCGTAGTGCGAGATGTGCCAGCCGAGGAGGCCGGCGCTTGGAATCTGTCCGCGGTTGTTCGGGTCGCCGTTGTGGCCCACTTCGTGAAGATCGCCGCCAACCGAGGCCCAGCGCGCCGGGCGCACCGTGCCGGGCAAGGTGCCGAGGCCGTCGGCGATCGGCCGCACGTTCATGTGCGACTGGAATGCGGTGATTTGAAGCGAGGCCGCGCGGGTGAGGTCGCAGACGAACGCCATGTGAATCATGTCGGCAAAGAGGCGGGCGCGGGCGTGCTCGTCGCTGTAGCCGGAGCCTGGGGTGACCGAGCCGCTGCCGCCCCCGTCGTGGTCGCCGCCGATCGGCGGGTCAGCGCCGGGGTCCGGAGGGACGACGCAGGCGCCGCTTGCAATCGGCGGGAGCGCGGCGATGCGATTTTCGAGGTCACGGATTTCGTCGAAGTGGCGCTCGAGGCGCTGCTGGTCGGCGATGCCGACGTTGTTGACGAGCTGCTGGCGCTTTTCGAGAACGAGGTCGAGGACGCTTCGGCGCGCGCGCATCTCGAAGTCGAAGCGGGCGGCGTCCTCGTCATTGTCGGGGACGAAGCCTTGAAAGAGCGAGCGATAGGCCACCTCCGGGCTCGCCTGCGCTTCGATGCGGCCGCTGTTGCCGCCGCCGGGACCGTACGAAATGTACTGCCTGCCGGAAAAACTGTAGCCGCTCACGTAGAACGCGGGCTGCGCGCGAACGACCAAGGACTTGTGGGTGGTCTGGCCGTCGTTGAGCTCGGCGATGACCTGGTCGGAGGTGATGCCGTTGCAGGTGAAGCGGGCTTCGGTGGAGCGTGTGCCCGAGAGGAGCGGGCTGCAGCCTCCACCGTGGAAGTCGCGATAGGCGCCGCCGGACGGCACTGCGCTCCCGTCCGCGGAGCTCGCGTTGAACGGGATCGCCAGGTTCGAGACCATCATGAAGTCGTCCTGCATGCCTTGAAGCGGCAAGAGCGGCGTCGTGAGGGCGTAGCCGCGACCGTAGTTGGTGTCGGCGATGTAGTGTCCGCTTTCCGTGACGTTTTGGCCGTCGACGCGGCTCGAGTTCTTGGCGTAGTTGTCTCCGCCGAGGGCCTGGCCGGCGAGCATGATCGCGTATCGGCGCGGGAGGCCCTGCGCCGTGCTGCGTCCGGTCGGGAGCATGCACTCGAGGAACGGAAGCGCGATGGCGGTGCCGGCAACGCCTTGGAGAACGGCTCTACGCTTGATCTTCAACGCCATGATTAGAGCCTTTCCTGGGCGCGCCGCGCGAAGCGGTCGGACGCGATGAAGTCGGTGATGAAGCCCTTGAAGTCGTGCTGGCCGGCGCGGAAGGCGTCGACCATCTCCTGCTGCATGTCGGTTTCGTAGGAGGTCGTCGGGCGGCCGAGGGCAAACGTGAGGAACTGTTGGACGGCGCAGGCGTCGATGTAGTCGTTTTCGACCAATAGCTGCGAGAGCTCGCCCGGGCCGTTGAAGTTGCCGATGCCGACGATCTCGCCCGTGCCCTCGATGATGCATTCGGGGAGGCCGTCGTCGTGCTCGCGGAAGCGGCCGGCGACATCGAAGTTTTCGAGGCCGAAGCCGATCGGATCGACGAGGCTGTGGCAGCCAGCGCAGCTGCTCGACTGGTCGCGGTGCTCGGCGTAGCGGTCGTACTTGCAGACGGCTTCCATCGCGCCTTGTGGCGGCTGGTCGACGTCGACGGTGGGCGGCGGCGCCGGGACCGACTCGCACATGAAGCGCGTGCGGACGAGGATGCCGCGCTGGGTGGGGCTCGTGTCTTCGAACTTGCTGAACGCGGCGAGGAGCGCGCCATGGCCGAGGATGCCGGCGCGGCCGGTGCCCTCGTAGGAGACCCAGCCTTCGCCGCCCTCTGGGCGGGGCAGCCCGTAGTGGTCGGCGAGCGCATCGTCGACGAAGGTCTCGTTCATCGTGAAGAGGCGGAGGTAGCTGCCGGGCTCGTCGAGGACGACGCGGTCGATCAGCGCCGAGGTTTCGCGGTTGAAGGCGGCGACGAGATCCGCGGAGTGTGGGATCGAGCGGTAGCCGAGCCACATGGCGTGGAAGCGGTGAAGCTGGTTGCGGGCCTTCGGGTCGTCGAGCATGCGGAGCGCTTCGGCGCGGCGGCCCTGCGGCGTGTCGAGGGTGCCGGCGGCGGCGGCGGCGAAGAGCGCGTCGTCCGGCATGGTCGCCCACAGGAGATAGGACATGCGGTTGGCGATCTCGTAGCCATCGAGCTGGTAGAGGCCGGGGGTTTGACCGGGGGCGCCCTTTTCGACCCGGTAGAGGAGCTCCGGGTCTTGAATGGCGGCAGAGATCGCGAGCTCGACGGCGGTGTAGAAGTCGTTTTCGACCGCGGCGTTGTCTTCGGAGGCGAAGGCGAGGAGCGGGAGGTACGCGTCGACGTCGGCTGGGGCGGCGGCGCGTCGTAGGGCGCGGGGGAGAAACGCGTCGAGAAACTCACGGAAGCAGGCTTCATCGCCTGGGCTCGACGGCGTGCACGGGACGAGGGCGGCGCGGCGCGCCGGATCGGCGACGACGTTTTGCGCGACCTCTTCGGCAAGCGCCTCGAGCGAGGTGATCAGCGCATCGGAGGCCTGCTGAATCGTGTAGTCGTTGTCGAAGGGGCGGAACTCGTCTTCATTGAGGAGGCGAGACGCGGGCGCCGAGCTCTCCCCGAGGAGGTCGCGAAGCGTGTTGTCGAGCTCGGCTTGGGTCAGCCGGCGCGCACCGCTTTCGACCGCGAGGAGGGGATCGACTGCGGGCGGGCCGCTGCTTCCTTCACCCGTTTGGCCTATCTGACCTGAGCAGGAGAGAAGGGAGACGAGCGCAATCGCCCCAAGATTGCGAGCAAACATTCAATCAGTATCGCTGATCGGACGATGCGGATCGACAAGAAATAACCCTAAAGTGCGATTTCGCCCGCGTCAGGCGCAGTTGTGACGTGGCTCACCAAAAGGCGTCTCCGTGGCGCTGCGATCTCTGCCGCAGGAGCGGTGTCATTCCGCGGGGTTGGGAGGGGGAGAGTGTCCCCTTGGGGGGAGGAGGGCGCGGAGCTCCATTTGGGTGGGGACGGCGGCGCCGCGGAGCCAGGCAACGCCGCCTTTTTTGAAGCGGAGCCAGGAGCCGTCGGGAACGCCGGTGGTGAGGAGCGCGACGGTGTCGCTCATCCATGGCTCGTGGCCGACGCACGCGACCGAGCTTCCTCGAAGCGAGGCGAAGAACTTGGCGTCGGGCGAGCGTGCGAGGCCGTCGGCGGGCACGATGGGGCCGTCGGCGATCGGAGCGAGGAGCTCGGCGGTCTGCGCCGCGCGGAGCCAAGGGCTGTGATAGACGCGGTCGAATCGAAAGCCCGAGCGCGCAAGGCTCTCGACGACGGCTTCGAAGCGGGTGCGGCCGGCGTTGGTGAGCGCGCGGTCGGCGTCGAGGAGCCCAGGGCGTCGTTCTTCGGCGATCGCGTGGCGTATGAGAAACAAATCCATCGGTCACTCCTCCTCGAAGCCGGTGATACGTAGGCCGACCGATTTGAGCAAGCGCTGCTCGTTGGCGAGGTCGGCGCGGGCGAGCGGGTGGGCCTCGAGCCAGTCTTCGTTGAAGCTGAGCTTGAGCTTGTTGCCGCCGGCGGAAAGGTGCGGAAGCGCCACCACTTCGGGATCCCGGTTTCGGTTGAGCAGCACCGCGAGCCGAAGAAGCGCGGTCAGGCGTTTGGCGGTGGTTTGAAGCTCGGGCGGGAGCGTTTCGAAATACGTGTCGTCGAGCTTTCGGCGGTGGCCCCGCACGAGCGCGGCGACGAGGGCCTGCTCGTCGCGGGAAAAGCCGGGCAAATCGGACGAGGCGACCAGGTAGGCGCCGTGCTTGTGGTGGCCAGTGTAGTTGACCGCGAGGCCGATCTCGTGAAGTTGAGCCGCCCACGCGAGCACATGGGCGGCGTCAGCCGACTTGAGGTCCCAGTCTTCGACGACCTGGCCCAGCAACCCCAGCGCCGTGGCTTGTACGCGGTCGGCGTGCGCTTGATCGATCGAGTAGCGTTTGGCGAGCATGGCGATGGTGCGGTCGCGGGGGTCCTCGTCTTGGATGCGGCCGAGCATGTCGTAGAGCAAGCCCTCGCGGAGCGCCGTCGGGGACACCCACATCTCCTCGATTTGCAAGCGCTCGAAGGTGGCGCTCAGAATCGCGACGCCGCCCGGAAAGACGGAGCGGCGGTCGGCGTCGAGCGCGGGGAGCACGAGCTTGTCGAGGCGACCGGCGGTGAGCATCGTTTGCTCGAGCTTGCCGAGGCCTTCGGCTGTGACCGTGCCGTGGGCCCAACCGGCTTCGTTCAAGATGGCGGCGATCGATCGGACGGTGCCCGACGCGCCGATCGCACGATCCCAACCGGCATCGTGGAGACGTTTTTCGACCGGCTGAAGCTCGAGCGAGGCCGCGAGCTTCGCGTTGTTCATGCGCTTGCGGCTGATCTTGCCGTCGCCGAAGAACTGCTGGGTGAAACCGACGCAGCCCATGTACATGCTGTGCACCGACACCGGCTCGAACGCGTCGCCGACGATCAGCTCGGTGCTGCCGCCGCCGATGTCGACGACGAGCCTGCGCGCCGGAGCGCCCGCGATGCCGTGGGAGACGCCGAGGTAGATCAAGCGTGCTTCCTCGCGGCCCGGGATGATTTCGATTTGATGGCCGAGGGCGCCGCTCGCGTCGTGAAGGAACTTGCGCGAGTTGCGCGCTTTGCGGAGGGTGTTGGTGCCGACGGCGCGCACCTGCTCGGCGCCGAAATCGCGAAGGCGCTGGCCGAAAAGGGTGAGGCAGGCGATCGCGCGAGCCTGCGACTCTTCGCTGAGCGAGCCGTCTTCTTGAAGGCCAGCGGCGAGTCGAACGGGCTCGCGGAGGCGGTCCACGATCTGCAGCTCGCCGTGATCTTCGCGGGCGATCACCATGTGAAAGCTGTTCGACCCCAAGTCGACCGCCGCAAGAGATTCCATCGTCCCCCGTAGCTACCTTAGCTCAGTTTGCGGCGCATGCGGCGGATTTTCGGAGCCATTCGCCGGTGGCTTCATCGGCGGGGAAGTACGATTCGATGCGGAGCTCTTGCGCGGTGACGTCGAGCGGGGTGCCGAGGGTGGTGAGCGTCGAAAATAGATCGAGGCGCGTGTCGTTTTTTTCGAGCGTGACGGTGATGCAGACGCGTGGGGCTTCGGTGAGGTCGACCTCGCGCATGCGGCTGGTGACGCCGGGATACGCGAGCAGCGCGTCGAGCAGCTTTCGGCTTTCGCTGGTTTCGAGCTCGACGATCGCTTCACGGTAGAGGCGGTCGATCAGGAAGCCGGCGACCTCTTCCCAGTTGACGACGTAAGGGCGCACGCCCTGCGGATGGAAGAGCGAGTGCATGATGTTGCGCGCGACGATCGGGTCGAACGGTGGCTCGATGAAAAAGGAGACGAGGCGCGTGAAGGCGGCGTTCATTTGCACGACGTCCCAGCCACGCGTGAGGACGAGCGCGGGGTACGGGTCGTGGTGGGAGAGAATCGTGTCGAAGGCGCGACGTATCGGGAGCATCTCCGGGGACGTCATGTTGGTTTCGCGGTAGACGGGGGCAAAGCCGGCGGCCGAGAGGAGGGAGTTGCGTTCACGGAGCGGCAGGTCGAGCGCGCTTGCGAGGATGAGCACCATTTCGCGGCTCGGGGACGACTTGCCGTTTTCGACGTAGCTGATGTGGCGGGTCGAGACTTCGGATTCGAGGGCGAGCTGTTGCTGGCTCATGTGGCGGGCGGTGCGCCACTGTTTGAGCAGCGGGCCGAAGCCGGCGGGGGCGGTGGTGATCGACGGCATGGTAGGATTCTACCGCTCGCTTTCGCGCTGCCGATGACCTCTGAGGTCATGGCCGGCGTACGCGGCCGACCGCACACTGGTGATGACAAGGAGGTCCCCATGAAATCACGAGTCTTTTTAGCCATTGCCGCGTTCGCCGTCTTCACCACCTACACCGTGATGGTGGCCCTCGACCACGGCTTGACCGGCTTCATCGGCGACGTTGCACTCGCCGGCGGCTGGGGCACCCAGGTCTTCCTCGACCTCATCGTCGCCCTCGTGCTCTTTTCCGGCTTCATGTGGACCGACGCACGCAAGCGCGGCATCCCGCCCCTCCCCTACCTCATCGCCATCCTGACCTGCGGCTCCGTCGGCGCCCTCGCCTACTTGGTCCACCGCTCCCTGAAATCCGCGAACACTCCAACCCCCCAAACCGCAACGGCGTAAAAAAGGGGACTGTCCCCTTTTTCAGCGTTCGATGTAGCCGATGGCTTCTAGGTGGGCGGCGACGTCTTCGTCCAAGGCGACGGAGTCGGCGATGACGGCGTTTTGTTTGGCCCGTGCGCGCTGCTCGAGGAGGGATTTCGTGGCCATGCGGACCTGGTCGGGGGAGGTGCCGGCGAGGTTTTCTCGCTCGGCGGGGTCGAGGTCGACGCGGTAGAGCTCGACGGGCTGCAGGCCGCGCGGGTTGTCCCGGTTGGCCGTGATCAGCTTGTGCTCGTCGGTGCCGTCGAGCTGCCGGACCGACTCGAGCACGTTGCCCTCGTGGCTTTCCTCGGCGTAGACGACGTCGGTGCCGGTGAAGAGGTCGCCACCTTGCACGCCTTCAGGAATCGGCGCCTCCACGAGCTTGAGCAGCGTCGGCATCAAGTCGATGCTCTGCACCCAGTGACGCACGACGGTGCCGCCGCGCCGGCTCTTCGGGAGCTTCACGATCAGCGGCACCCGAACCTGCTCGTCGTAGAGGGTCGTCCCGTGCCAGAAGCCGCCGTGCTCGTTGAACTCTTCGCCGTGATCGCTCGTGACGACGATCGTGAGGTCGTCGTATAGACCGCGCTCGCGAAGACCGTCGAGAAGCTTGCCGAGCTCGGCGTCCCAGTAGGTGATCTCGCCGTCGTAGAGCCTGCGAAGCGCCGGGGCCTCGGACGGATCGGGGTGCTGATGTGCGGCGCGCGCGTAGCCGCTGCCGTCGTACGGGTGCGCGAAGTATGGGTCGTGTGGATCCATGTAGCCGACGAACAAGAGCCACGGCGACCCGGGCGCGCGATCGAACCACCGGCTGAGCGCGGCGTTCACGGTCGCTGCGTCTTGATACGCCGTGCCCGGCGCCACCTCATCCTGCATTGCGCGCATCTTTTCGATGCGCTGGCGGACGAGCTGCATCAGCAAGAGCTTGGCGCTCGCGTCGTCGGCTCCGAGCACGAATTCGGGCTCGAGATACACATACTCGTCGAAGCCTTGATGGAAGTTGAAGTACGGGGCGACGTTGAAGTTCGTGGCGTAGCCGGCCGTGGTGTAGCCGGCTCCTTTGAGCGCTTCGGGCAGCGTGGTCAGGGCATCGGGCAGCGCGTCGCTCTTGGCCATCACCCCGTGACTCGATGGAAGGCGGCCCGTGAGGATTGACGCGAAGCTCGGCCGCGTCCAGCTCGAGTTGGTGAAAGCCTGATCGAACACGATCGCGTCTTCGGAAAGGCGATCGAGGTTTGGCGTGCTGCCGTTCTCGTATCCGTAAAGCGGCAGGTGGTCGGCCCGCAAGGTGTCGACGACCAAGAAAAGGACATTGCTCGCGGCGGCGCTCCCATTGGCACCGGCTTCCGACGGCGCGGCTCGCGAGGCGCGGTCGCCAAGCGCGACGTCGACCGCGAGGCCCGCGCCGAGCGCAACCAGCAGC
>JBFGKE010000054.1:0-19887 GCA_041576815.1 Polyangiales bacterium | reverse complement strand
GGCCAAAAGAGTCGAGGTATCGGACATCCGCCGCATCTACTCGCATCCGGTCGCGCTGGCGCAGTGTCGCGGATTCCTAGAGACCCTCGAGGATTGCCACGTCGAAGCGTTCGTCGACACGGCCATGGCCGTCGAAAAGGTCAAACGCGACGCGGACCCGGCACAGGCCGCCATCGCGAGCCAAGAGGCGGCGGCGTTGCACGAGCTACCGATCCTCCGGCGGGAGATCGCGGATCACCCCGAGAACTACACGCGGATGGTGATCGTGGCATCGCATCCGGCGCATCCCGAGGAGGGCGTTCCCTGCAAGACGTCGCTGATCTTTTCCACGATTCACGAACAGGGGGCGCTGGCGCGGTGCATTGCGATCTTCGCGGAGCGCGGTCTCAATCTGACGAAGATCGAGTCCCGGCCGAAGCCCGATACGCCCTTCGAATACATCTTTTACGTCGACTTCGAGGGCAGCGTCGATCGGACGACCACGCAGGCCGCGCTTGCGGAGCTCGAGACGGTCACGACGTTTCTCACCGTGCTCGGATCGTACCCGGTCGGCCGGGCGACCGTCAGCTAGCGACCGCTTCCGCAACGTGCGCGAGTCGGTGCGCATCTTGCTCGAGTCCGGCGGTGAGGCACGTGGCCGAGACCATCTTCAGCGCGGCGGCTTCGCCGAGCCCGTCTTCCTGTGCTCTCGCCGCGGCGAGGGCTTCGAGCGCGTCGATCATTGCCTCGCGCCCGCGGCCGAGCGCCAGCTGCAAGCATGCAGAGGCAATCGAAATCCGAACGCGCGCGCCCGGAGCTTGGTTGGGGGTCTTCTTCGCGGCCGCGAGCGCCGCTCGAGCGGCCTGCAGGTCCTGGCGAACGACGTAGGACACCACCCGGAGACAGTGCGCACCGGTCAGATCGCCGCCTCCGGCGATCGACGCCTCGATCAATGCGTCGAAGCGTTCGTGGTTGAGGTCTTGGAGTGCGCGCACGACCTCTTCGCCGGGATGCTCGAGCTGGGCCTCGGGTACCGGGATCGTCGAGCGATCGTCCTCCTCGTCCTCGTGGGCGTGCGCGGCCGGGCTCGACGGGAGACGCACGGTTTTGCTGATCTCCGAGGCGGCCGAGCGCGTTTCGCGATCGGGTTTGTACTGAACGGCCGCAGCCGCCAGGCGAACTGCAGAGCTCGTGTAACCGAGGTCGGCTGCAAGCGTGCCTGCGTCGAGAATCGCGTGCGTGCCGCGGTCGAGGTCGCCACCTTCACAGAGGTACGCGCCGACCGTGGCGGCCATCGACGGACCGACGAGCGGCTCGGCAGTGTGCAGCGCTCGCGCCACGAAACGATACACCTCACTTCTGCGTGCCGGTGGCATGCGTTGGACGACGGCGCGGCGCAGAAGCTCGGAGTCCGGCTTGGCCTGGCGGTCGAGCAGCCCGTCGTTCATCAACGTCTCGAACGCCCGTCGCCGCGTATCCTCCGCGATTCCGTCGAGGGCCACCGCGGCGTCGACCACCTGCGCCGACGACGCCGGCAGCGCTGCGCATGCGATCTCCAAAAAACGCATCGACGAGCTGTCGAGCGTCGCAAAGCGCTCTTCCAAGAGGGCTCGCGGCCCGAGAAACTGCCTCCGCTCCGCCGCCGCGGCTCGCCAAGCGAACCGGTTGCCGTCGCGAATGACGTCGCCCGTCGCGACCATGGTCCTCGCGGCTTCCGAGATGCCTAGCACGGTCGTTCCACCGGTAATCACCAGGTGCTTCGCGATGTCGCCGTCGGCGCCCGGTCCGAGGAGGCCCGCGGCAACCAAGAGGGCTTCGTTCGGATCGAGGGTCGGCACCTCGATGGTCGTCGAGCGGTCACGAAGGCCACGGAGCGGCGCAGGTATGCTCGTGTCGGTGGTTCGCACCAAGAGAAGGGCTGCGACGGTCTCGTCGGACAGCGCCGCACCGAGGACCTCCAGGGTCGCAGGGTCGAGCGCGCTGATTCGGTCTACGTAAATCCAGGGCAGACCGTCTGGTTTGCGAAGCGCCCGCAAGGTGACCTTGAGCGCGTGGATTGCCGCGTCTCGCCGTGGCGGCGTCGCACAAGCGATCGATTTGAGAGCCTCCGATACGCCCGGCTCGCTTTGCTTGAGGGACTGCCGCGTGGGCTCGAGCAGGCGCCACGCCTTGAGGAGCGCCAGGCGGAGCCCGCCAAGCGGCTCGAGGCCGCCCGGCACTGCGCCAATCTCGAAGAACGCCGACGGCCAGAGCTCGTCCCGCAGCGTGAAGACCCCGTGCCGCACGCCGACGCCGAGCGGCCCTTTCAAGAAGAAGACCCGCGTTTCCCCGCCTGCCGCCGCGGCTTTGACCGGCTCGAGCACGTAGCGAAGGCTCGCCGGGACCGGGGCTGGTCGGAGGAGGGCGACCGCTTGCCGGCACTCCTCGAGCAGGGGTCGACTCCGATCGATGGCTTCGCCGCGGAGCGCGAACGAGCTCGTGCTCACCGTTCGGCCGAACAGGTACGTGCGAGAGGCCGCCTCGCGGGATTCCACGTCGAGAACCACTTCGCCCGCGCTCGCCTGGTTGGCGAGAAGCTGAGCGCGATCGATGGCGCTTCCGCTGTTCGTCGGATGACCTGCGGCGTCCTGATCGCGCTGGATGTCACCCGTGGCGATGCCAAACGCGATCGGCAGCCCACCGGCAGGGACGGGTTGCCCTTCCGCTTCCGCCAGCAGGCGCAGCGCGAGATTGATCGCGGCCTTCAGCTCGTGAAGGGCGAAGTTCGCGACGACCGTACCGGCGAGGGATGAGATGACCTCGCCGCCGGCACCCTCGACTTCGTGGGTCACGTATCGCGCCCACTGCCCCGCGGCTGCTGTCGTTTCCTCTTCCTCGAAGGCTGGGGGCAGGATCCGGTGCCAGAGGACGAAGCGTTCCATCCGCGCTAACCGCCGAGCTTGGATTTCAGCGCAGCAAGCTCGTCCTCCACGTCGTCGTCCGCGTCCTCGGATTCGAGGGCTCGGAAGCGTGCGTCGAGATCCGTGCGCTTCGGGTCTTCGAGCAGCTCGTGCGCCTCGACCTCGGCGTCGAGCTGATCGATTTGGTCCGCCATGCGATCGAGGTCGGAGAACGCGCCACCGCCCAGCCGATCGCCGGTGGGCTGAGCAGGGTCGAACTTCTGGCGGCGTGCGTTGCGTACTTGCGCCGCGAGCGTCTTTTGGCGCGCTTTCAAATCGTCGAGCTTTTCTTCGACGCGCTCGAGCTGCGCTTTCATGGCGTCGGCGGCCGTCGCTTGCTCCGCCGCCCGCTCCCGGACCGCCTGAGCCTCTTTGAGGGTGCGCGCTTTTCGCCGCAGCGCTTCGCGTGCCAGCTCGTCGTCATCGCCTTCGAGCGCCAAAATTGCTTTTTGCTCCCAGTCCGCCGCCTGCTCGCGCAGCTCTTGCTCTTTCTTGTCGAGGCGCTTCGCGCTCCCCATTGCTTCGATCAGGTCTTTGCGCGCGCGCTTGAGCGCCGATTTCATGTCGGAGACCGTCTGACCGATCATCTTGTCAGGGTCCTCCGCCTGGTCGATCAACGCGTTCAGGTTGGATTTGATGACCCGGTTGAGCCGACTGAAGATGCCCATCTCCCCCTCTTGACAACACGATCCCACGCCCAACGCCCCCTGTAAAGGGACTGAGGTTTCTCGACTTCGCACTTCCCTTTGTGCTAGCTCCAACGTGATGCTGAAGGGGGCACACGTCCTGATCACGGGTGGGGCGGGATTCATCGGGACGGCGTTGACGGCGCGCCTCGCCGAGGACAACCACGTTCGCGTCCTCGACATCCTCCGCCGGAACGCGCTGTCGAAGGCAGGCCTCGATCGCCACCCGAACGTCGAGCTCATCGTCGGCGACGTCCGCGATATGACCGCCGTCCGCCGCGCGGTCACGGGTTGCGAGTACGTGATCCACATGGCGTCGATCGCCGGCGTCGACACCGTGCTCAAGAACCCGGTCATGACGATGGAAATCTCGCTCGAGGGCACCATGAACGTCCTTCGCGCCGCCAACGATTGCAATGGCATCCAGCGGGTGATCGACTTCTCGACGAGCGAGGTGTTCGGCTCGTACGCGTTTCGGGTGCGGGAAGCCGACGTCACGAGCCTCGGCGCCGTCGGTGAAGCCCGCTGGACGTACGCGGTCAGCAAGCTCGCGACCGAGCATCTAGCCCACAACTACTGGAAACAGTTCGGGCTTCCAACCGTTTCGATCCGCCCCTTCAACATCTACGGGCCCGGGCAGGTGGGCGAGGGGGCCGTCCACGCGTTCGTGGTCCGGGCACTCCAAGACGACAAGATCCTGATTCACAACGAGGGCGATCAAATTCGCTCGTGGTGCTACATCGACGACATCGTCGACGCGATTCTGCTCGCGATGGAACGAGAAGAAGCGGTCGGTGAGAGCTTCAACATCGGAAATCCGCGGAGCACCATCACGATCTATCAGCTGGCGCAGCTGGTCGCGCGTCTCACGGACAGTAAATCCGCGATCGAGTTCGTGGACTGGGACTTCGCCGACGTCGAGCTTCGTATCCCCGACGTGAAGAAGGCCGAGCAGCTCCTGGGCTTTCGCGCCCGTGTCGAGCTGGAACAAGGCTTGCTCGACACCATCGAATGGTACCGGCGCAAGCTCACCGGCGAGGCGTGAATGTCGGGCGGCTCCATGCGCGTCTACGAGCTGTCGGAAGCGCGGCCAGACCGCTGGTTCGACGAGGTGCTCAAGCAGTCCAAAGACTTCGAGCGGGCTTGCCACATCATCGGACGCAACACGCTCGGCCTCGGTCTCATCGCCGGTGCGCGCATCCTCAGCCTCACCGCGAACCCGCACTCGCAGGATCTCACCACCGTCGAATTCTCGATCGGGCATGACCCGACCGTTCGACAGGTGCCGCTCTCCGACTTCAGGGAGACGATCGCGCAACACCTGCTCTTGCCGCTCCAAACCCCGGCGCTCCCCGAAGAGCCCAGCATCGAGGCACTTCAGGCGCACATCGGTGGACGGTATCTGCTCGCCGCAACCCTGTTCCACGTGAGCCCGATCGAGCTTCGGCACGAGGATGGGCGCTCCGAGGTCACGGTGGAGTTCAACGAGCTCCGCCACGTCCTCGGGCTCGACGACTTCCGTGAGGTGGTCGATGACCGCGTTCGGTCCGAGCTCGGGCTCGGCCACCCCGAGGAAGTCTCGATCGATCTCGCCGTCGTCGAACAAGCCGAGGAAGCGAACGCCGACGAGAACTGGGCCGCCACGATCGCGATGCTCAACCCGTGGCTCGGCCCGATTTCGACGCTCCTGCGGACCGGCGAGGCCAAGGGCCTCACCGACGAGATCCACGAGCGGCTTTCCGTCAGCCTCGATCTTCTGGGCGCTGCCTATGCCGGGATGGGCGAGCACGAGGCTGCCAACGAGGTGCTGCGGCTCGGCGTTCAGTGGGCGGGCGAGTCCGGTCAGGCGGCCACGCTGTTCCTCAAGCTGGGGCGTGCGTCGGCGGCCGCGAACAAGCACGGCGAGGCGATCGGGCTCCTGCGCCGTGCGATTCGGCTCGGCGGCGACGAGCAAACGGCGCTTCCACTCCTCGCACGGTCTTTGTCTGCGCGCGATCAGACCCTCGCCGCAATGGTCTGCGCCGAGCAGGCGCGTGAGCTCGGCGTCGACCACGATGACCTCGCCGCCCTTCACGAGGAGCTTCGGGGCCGTTTAGGCGACGCCTGGCCGCGCTTTCAGGCGTGGATCGGGGACGCCGAGTAGCTCCTTTACTTTGCGGCGGAGGCTTCGTAACGTCCTCGGTCGGATGTCGGGCTTTCTTTTGTCGATCGACCAGGGGACCACGGGTTCCACGGCGATGTTGCTGTCTTCCGAAGGGAAGATCCTCGCGCGCGCCAATCACGAGTTTCCCCAGCATTTTCCGAAGCCGGGCTGGGTCGAGCACGACGTCGAGGAGATCTGGCAGAGCGTCGCCCATGCCGTGCGAGACGCGGTCGACAAAGCCGGCGTCGACGCGGGCGACTGTCTCGGCATCGGGATCACCAACCAGCGCGAGACGACCGTCGTTTGGGACCGCAAGAGCGGGAAGGCGATTCACAACGCGATCGTGTGGCAGGATCGCCGGACCGCCGATCGTTGTGCCGAGCTCAAGAAGGCGGGCAAAGAGCCGATGTTTCGCGAGCGGACCGGGCTGGTGCTCGATCCCTATCTCGCCGGCACGAAGCTCGAATGGCTTTTGCGCAACGTGGACGGAGCCCGCGGCCGTGCCGAAAAGGGTGAGCTCGCGTTCGGTACGATCGATTCGTGGCTGGTCTATCGCCTATCAGGGCGACAGGCACACGTCACGGATGCGAGCAATGCCTCCCGCACGCTCATGTACGACATCGGCGAAGGACGATGGGACGAAGAGCTCGCCGCCGAGCTGAACGTGCCGATGGCGCTCCTGCCCGAGGTACGAAGCAGCTCCGAGGTCTACGCGCACACGTCAGGCGTGCCGGATTTCCCCGATGGCGTGCCCATTGCGGGCATGGCCGGCGACCAGCAGGCAGCGCTGTTCGGCCAGACCTGCTTCGAGGTGGGCAGCGCCAAGTGCACCTACGGCACCGGTGCCTTCCTTCTCATGAACACGGGGACGAACCTGGTCCACTCCGATCACGGGCTCTTGACCACGATCGCGTGGCGCTTGGGGGACGAAACCGTCTACGCGCTCGAGGGGAGCGCGTTCATCGCGGGGGCTGCGGTGCAGTGGCTTCGCGACGGGCTCGGGCTGATCGATAGCTCGAGCGCGGTCGAAGCCCTTGCCAAGCAGGTCGACGCGACGGGAGACGTCGTCTTCGTGCCCGCGTTGGCGGGGCTCGGGGCCCCACATTGGGACCCACACGCGCGGGGGCTCATTTACGGGCTGACCCGAGACACGACCGCGGCGCACCTCGCGCGTGCCACCCTCGAAGGCATGGCGTTTCAAATCGTCGACCTGGTCGACGCGATGCAGAGGGACGCGAAACGTCCTATAACTCGACTTCGGGTCGACGGTGGTGCGGCCCGCAACGACTTACTCATGCAGTTTCAATCCGACGTCCTCGGGGTGACCATCGATCGTCCCGTGAACGTCGAGACGACTGCCTTAGGCGCTGCTTACTTGGCTGGAATGGCCGTCGGTGTGTTCGACGGTCTTGGTTCTGTCGTGGATGCTTACCGTATCGAGCGTAGCTTTGAGCCCGAGCTGTCCCAATCCGAACGAGATGGGCACTTGCGGCGATGGCGCGACGCGGTGCGGCGGGCGCGAAGTGAAATGGGAATAACATGAGCGAGAATGATGTCGGGCAAAGCAAAGAAACATTGGAAGTACCGGTAGCTTGGGAGGCACTCGAGGACGCATTTGAAAACAACGCACCCGAGGTTCACAGCTACCTCCACTTCGATACGGGCGAGGTGATCCGGATCGTGGACGGCGTGGCCGATCCGTCGATGCACACGCGCATCATGAACGACAACCGGTACCTCCGAATCGATCCGGTCTCGTCGCGAGAGCAGTACCGCTGGATGGAACGGTTCATTGCGACCGTGGAGGACGAGGAGCTGCGCCGGCGGCTCAACGTCGCGATCGACGGGAAAGGGGCGTTTCGGCGGTTCAAAGACGCGCTGATGAGCCATCCGGTCGACCGCGAGCGTTGGTTTGCGTTTCGGTCGGAGCGGCTTCGATCGTGCATGGAATCCTGGTTGACGGCGCACGGCATCCATTCGGTCGAGCGGCCGACCTGGCACGTGCCGACGGCTGAAGAGGTTCAGCCGGAGTCTCCCCGGGACGCGGCAGAGGGCGCATCCGTCGACGGACCGTCGCCCGTGGCAGGGGATGCCCAGCGCGTGGCGCTCCACGAGCTCGTGGACGGGCTCACGGCACGGGATCTCGAGATGGCGAGGACCTTCCTCGAGTTCCTCAGGGACCGGCGTCATCCGTCGCGCACGCGAGCCCAGGCGGCCTCGTAGCGCGGGCGTATCACCCCGCGCCTAGACCCCAGTCAGGGGTGGCTGCGCTACATATTGTGGGGGTCACGGCGTGACCCGCGCTTCTGGTCGCGCAAGGCGTTGCAATATCGTATGTTCAGTGATAGCCACGTCCAACTTCCTTCGTTGGGGGGCCGCGTGAAGATCAAGAAGCTCCAAATCGACGGCTTCAAATCCTTCGTCGACCGGACGATGGTGCACTTCGACCACGACATCACTTGCATCGTGGGACCGAACGGCTGCGGCAAATCCAACATCGTCGACGCGATCAAGTGGTGCATGGGCGAGCAGTCGCCTTCCCGCCTTCGCGGTAAGCACATGGAGGATGTCATCTTCAGCGGCGCCGAGGGGCGCGGGCCGCACGGCTTTGCCGAGGTCACGCTGACTTTCGACAACACCGACGGGCTCGCCCCTCCGGAGTATGCCGACTACGAGGAGATCCAGGTCACGCGACGTCTCGATCGCCAGGGTCATAGCGATTATTTGATCAATCGCACGCCGGTCCGGCTCCTCGACGTCACGAACCTCTTTTTGGGCACGGGGGTCGGCAAGCGTGCTTATTCTGTGATCGAGCAAGGGCGCATCGGCTTCATCGTCACGTCGAAGCCGGAAGACCGCCGTACGATGATCGAGGAGGCGGCCGGCATCAGCAAGTTCAGGCTGAGCAAGCGGGCGGCCGAGCGCAAGATGGATCAAACGCGCCAGAACCTCCTGCGTGTCACCGACATCATCGGCGAAATCGAACGGAGCCTCGCATCACTGAAACGGCAGGCGCTCAAGGCAGAGCGCTACAAGCGCTACAAGAAAGAAATGCGCGACCTCGATCTTTGGGTCGCCTCGCATCGCTACCTCGACCTCCGCGGACAGATCGGATCGGTGTCGGCCTCGCTTTCGACCGCAAGCGAAGACGTCCAGGCGAGTCGGCGCGCGCTCGTTGCGAAAGAAGCATCGGTCGAAGCAGAGCGCGTGTCGCTGCAGCAACTCGGGGCCGAGGTCGAGCGTGGACAAGCGCGTGCGTACGAGCTCGACAACTCCGTCCGTCAGCTGGAGGGTTTGATCCGCCAGCAACAGGACCGCCAAGCGGCGCTCGTCGAGCGCAAAGAGCTTGCAACGCGCGAGCTCGGGCAGCTCGACGCGCAGCGCGAAGCGCTTCAACGAGAGGCCTCCGAGGTTCGGCTCTCGCTCGGCGAGCTCGAGGCGCGCGAGACCGAGGCGGGCCGCCTGCTCGCGGAGGTCGAGCAGGAGCACGAAGCCCGGAAAAATACGGCCAAAGAGGCCGAAGTCGCCCTCGAGAACGCACGGGCGAGGCTATCGGAAGGGCAGGCGCACGCGGCCGGTGCGAGCGCCGTGCTCAAAGGGTACGACACCCGGCGCGCCGAGGTTCGCGAGCGCATCGTGAAGCTCGAGGAGGAAGCGCAGGCGCTCGCAACACGCGAGGTCGAGCTCTCGCAGCAGCGAGGTGAGGTCGAAGCGCGAATGGTGGGTCTGCGAAGCGGAAAAGCGCAGACCGCCGAGCTTCAAACCGAAATCGAAACATCGCTGTCGTCTGGCAAGCTCGCGTTGAGCCGGGCTGACGTCGAGGTCGACGCCCTTCGAGAGAAGCTCGTGGTCACACGCTCGCGGCTTCGGTCGCTCAGCGAAATCCGCGAGCGGTTCGAAGGGGTCGGGGCGGGGGCGCAGGCCGTGATGACGGGTTATGCAGACGCGTCTGGGGAGCCGCGCCGCCGTGTCGCGCTCGTTGCGGATCGCCTCGAGTGTGCGTCGGAGCATACGCGCGCCCTCGGGGCAGCTCTCGGCGGCGCGCTCGAGTACTTGCTGGTCGAGGACACCGACGCTGCACTGCAGGCTGCTGACTTCCTGGCGCGCGAGCAGACGGGGCGGGCGACGTTCTTGCCGCGCGCGCCAAGCGGGCCGCCGCGTGTCGTTCCATTGTTTCCGACCGGCGCGGGAGTGGTCGCGCCGCTCCTGAGCCTGATCGCGCATTCGCGAACGGACGAGGCGTGGGTGCGCTACCTGCTGTACGACGTGTTGGTCGTCGATACGCTGCAGACCGCGGCACGTCTCCACAGGGACGGCTTCGACGGCAGGCTGGTCACGCTAGACGGCCAGGCGCTTTTGCCGGACGGAGCCGTCATCGGGGGCGCCGAGGACGAGTCGGCTGGGCATCTCTTACGGCTCAAGCGGGAGATCCGCGAGCTCGACGAAACCGCTTCGTTGCAGGCAAGCGCGCTCGAGCGTGCCGTCGAACGGCAGGGAAACCTTCGCGCCACCATCGCAGAGCGGCGGGCGGCAATCGACTCGACCCGGGTTCAGGCGCACGACGCCGAGCTGGAGCTCCTGGGCTCGGAGCGCGATCTTCGCGTGGTCGAGGTCGAGCGCCAGCGCATCAGGCAGCGGCGCGACCAGATCACACGCGCTCTGGAGGTCGCCCGTGCGGCCCTCGCGCAGATCGATTTGGATGAAGCGGAGACGACGCGCGAGCTCCGCGCTGCCGAGCGCCAGGTCAACGACGCCGAAAGCGCCGCGAGGGTCGCCGAGAGCGTTCTTTCCGAACGGCGCCGTGTGGTCGACGAGCAGGCGGCTAGGGCCACGGAAGTGAAGGTCGGTGCGACGCGTTCGCGCGAGCGCGCTGACCGGGAGCGCTCGGTGCTCGGGCAGCTGGAGCGTTCGCTTGCCGAGGTCAACGCGCGCGAAGATCGGCTCCGGGAAGACGTCGCGATCACCGACCGCGACCACGGGCAGGCCGCCGGCCGCATCCTGCTACACCATGGAAGGCTCAGCGAAACCGCCCACGACGCCTCCAGCGCCAGAGAAGAGCTCTCCAACAAGCGGGCGAGGTTCGACGACGCGCAGGTGCGGCTCGGCGAAGCGGAGGCGTCGCTGAAAGAGCTGCGCGCGACCATCGAGGCGAAGTCGGCCGAGCTGAACGCGCTCACGCTTCGCGAACGGGAGCTAACCCTGTCCCTCGACCATCTCGCCGAGCAGGTCGTCGACAAGCACCGCGTGGAGCTCACCCACGCCGTCGGCGACCACCACGCCCGCCCCGTCCCGGATGCGGGGGTCACGGCGCGCGCCGAGGAGCTGCAGCGGCTCATCGATCGCATGGGCGAGATCAACTTGACCGCGATCGAAGAGTACGAGGAGAACGCCGAGCGCTACGAATACCTCACCGGGCAGCGCAGCGATCTCGAGGAAGCGCTCACGAAGCTCGACAAAGCGATCCGTCAGATGAACAAGGAGAGCCGCGCGCTCTTCCGCGAGGCGTTTGCAGGCATCAACGAGCGCTTCAAGCGTATCTACCCGATGC
Source organism: Polyangiales bacterium (assembly GCA_041576815.1). Taxonomy (GTDB): domain Bacteria; phylum Myxococcota_A; class Polyangia; order Polyangiales; family Houyiibacteriaceae; genus SG8-38. Next base: position 8,592 of record JBFGKE010000054.1, on the reverse strand, counting down.
TATTCCGTGGCGGAAAGGGGGAGCTGCGGCTCACCGACCCTCACGACATGCTCGAGACGGGCGTCGACATCATCGCGCAGCCGCCCGGCAAGCGCTTGGGCTCGCTCGAGCTGATGAGCGGTGGCGAAAAGGCGCTGACGGCCGTCGCGCTGGTGTTCGCGGTCTTCCAGTACAAACCGAGCCCATTCTGTCTGCTCGACGAAGTCGACGCGCCTCTCGACGAAGCGAACATCGGCCGTTTCGCCGAGGCGATCCAGCAGATGACCGATCGCTCTCAGTTCATCATCGTCACGCACTCCAAGCGAACGATGGAGTTCGCGGACGTTCTCTACGGCGTGACGATGGAGCAACCGGGCGTTTCGAAGCTCGTTTCGGTCGAGCTGCGCGGTGAAAAGCGGCCCGTCGCCGCAGCCGTCGAAGCCGCGGAGTAGCTGCCGGTCAGCGAACGATGTCGTCGAGCGCCGCCGCGTGCGATTCGTGAAGCGCTTCGACCGGAACTTGGCATGCGCCGCCGATGTCGAGGGTGTCGCCCGTCACGTTTCCGAGCTTTTCGAAGGGCACGCCGTAGCGGGCGCACACGTCTCCGACCTCGCCTACTTGGCTGGGCGCGAGGCTGACGACGATGCGGGACGGCTCTTCGCTGAAGAGCAGGGCGTGAGCGGGCGCGTCCTCGCTCGAGGGGAGCGTGACCCGGGCACCATAGCCATGCGCGATGCAGGCCTCGGCGATGCAGACACCGAAGCCGCCGTCGCTGACGTCGTGAGCGCTCCGCAACAACTGTCGGCGAGCGAGCTCGAGCATGGTGTGCTGAAGGGCCGCCTCCGCTTCGAGATCGATGCCGACCGGTGCGCCCGCCACGGTGCCCATGCGCTGCACCAGCCACTCGGAGCCGCCGAGAACGCCACGTGAAGGACGTCCGAGGTGCGCGATGACGTCGCCGTCGCGGGTGAACCCGAGACCGAGCCGATGGTCGGGGTGCTCGAGCTGACCGACGACAGCGACAGTTGGCGTCGGAAGAATCGCGTTGCCGTCCGTCTCGTTGTAGAGGCTCACGTTGCCGGATACCACGGGCGCACCGAGAGCGGCGCATGCAGCGGCCAAGCCGTCGATCGCCCGCGCGAAGCGCCACATTTGCTCTGGAACCTCGGGATTGCCGAAGTTCAAGCAGTCGGTCAGCCCGAGAGGCTTCGCGCCGACGCATACGACGTTGCGGGTGCATTCCGCCACGGCCATCGCAGCTCCGGCGAAGGGGTCGAGCTCGACGTGTCGGCCGTTGCAGTCGGCCGAAACCGCGAGGAACTTCTCCCGGGTGCCGTCGGCGTCTTCGCAAAAGACGCGAATCACCGCCGCGTCGCCATCCCCGGGCCGGATGACCGTACCGTTTCGGACGATGTGATCGTACTGCCGCCAGATCCACGATCGGCTCCCGATGTTGGGCGATCCAACCAGCCGCGTGAGCTCTGCGCCCAGGTCCTCGGGCGCGTCGTCGGTCAGGGCGACGAGCGAGGCGCGCTCCGAGCGCGCTTCTTGAGGGCGATCGTACTTCGGGGCGGCGTTCGTCAGCAGATCGACCGGTAGGTCCACGACGACGACCGGGTCGCGCTCCCCCGTACCGTCGAAGGGGTCGTAGCCCGGCGTTGCCTTGCAGACGAAGCGTCCCGTGTCGGTCACACGGCCGACGATCGATGCGTCCAAGTCCCATTTCGCGCAGATGTCGAATACCTCTTGCTCGCGGCCCGCCTTCGCGACCATCAACATGCGCTCCTGCGATTCGCTGAGCAGCATCTCATACGGGCTGAGCGATTTCGTTCTGCGCGGGATCGCGTCGAGGTCGAGCTCGACCCCGTTCCCGGCTCGATCCGCCATTTCCACCGACGAGGAGGTGAGCCCGGCAGCGCCCATGTCCTGCACCCCCGACAGACAGTCGGTGGCGAAGATCTCGAGGCATGCTTCGAGCAGGAGCTTTTCCATGAACGGGTCGCCGACCTGCACCGTGGGAAGCTTGCTATCGGTCTCCTCGCCGAACTCCGCGCTCGCCATCGTGGCGCCGTGAATCCCGTCACGGCCCGTCTTGGCGCCCACGTAGATGATGGGATTCCCAACTCCCTCGGCGATCCCGAAGAACAGATCGTCGGTTTTGGCGATGCCGACGGTGAACGCATTGACGAGGATGTTGCCGTCGTAGCTCTCGTCGAACTGGACCTCGCCGCCTACCGTGGGGACGCCGATACAGTTGCCGTAGCCGCCGATGCCCGCGACGACGCCCTTCAGCAGATGCGGGGTCTTCGGGTGGTCGGGCCGGCCGAAGCGGAGCGAGTTCAACGATGCAACCGGACGTGCACCCATCGTGAACACGTCGCGGAGGATACCGCCGACACCCGTCGCTGCGCCCTGGTACGGCTCGATGTACGACGGATGGTTGTGCGACTCCATCTTGAACACGGCGCAGAACCCGTCGCCGATGTCGACGGCCCCCGCGTTTTCGCCCGGCCCTTGAACGACCTGCGGACCCGTCGTGGGCAACCGTGCCAGGTGTACGCGCGAGGACTTGTAAGAGCAGTGCTCGGACCACATCACGCTGATCACACCGAGCTCCGCATAGCTCGGAGCACGCCCGAGAGTGTCGAGCGCGCGCTCCCACTCCGACTCGCTCAAGCCAAACTCACGCGCGATCTCTTTGGAGCTCTCTGGCTCGCCTGGGAAGTTGCGCGGAGCGCTCATTCGGCCCCCAGATGACGGCGAAGAGATTGAAACAGCATCAGCCCGTCGTCGTTGCCGAGGATGTCTTCGCTGGCCCGCTCGGGATGCGGCATCATGCCGAGGACGTTTTTCTCTCGGTTGTACAGGCCGGCAATGTCGCCCACCGACCCGTTGGGATTGGCATCGCTCGCTTGGGGAGGCTCGCCGAGCGGGGTGCTGTAGCGAAACGCGATTTGGCCGTTGCGTTCGATCTCGTCGAGCCCTCGGGGGTTTATTTGGTACCTGCCGTCCGCATGCGCGATTGGGAGCCGAAGCACCGTGCCCGTGCCCATGTCCGTGAACGGCCCCACGTTTTCGATCCGGAGATACACGTCACGGCATTCGAACCGCAGGTGGGCGTTTCGCGTCAACGCGCCGGGCAGCAGACCCATCTCGGTCAGGACCTGAAAGCCGTTGCAGATGCCCAACACGGGCCCCCCGCGGCCCGCAAACTCCTGAATCGAGCTCACGATGCGGCTGAACTGCGCGATGGCACCAGCCCGCAGGTAGTCGCCGTACGAAAAACCACCGGGGATCACGACTGCGTCGACATCGCCGACGGTAGCCTCCTTGTGGAAAGCGTAGTTGCCGTCAGCACCGAGGACGTCGCGCACCGCATGCAGCGCGTCCCAGTCGGCGTTCGAACCTGGAAACTGAACGACAGCGACTCTCATCGGGCCCCTCGGCGCGCGGAGCATAGACGGAACCCGCCGCCAGGCAATCCGGAACGCGCGCTAGTGAATCAGCTCGAAATAGCGGTGCGCGATGTCGGCGTCGAGTCCCTCCACGGGCGTGACGCGGAAGACGATCGAGCCGCGGCACGTCGACGCATCGACCGGCCCGTACGCCCTGCTGTCCTGTCCCATGTAGCCCCGGTAGTCGCCGAGCAAATAGAGCTGATCCGCAGGGACTTCGGCCTTGTCGACGAGGTGCCGGCCGTGATCGGCGAGGAAGATCCGGTGCGGCCGCTGTCCGAAGTGCTCCTCACCCCAGATGACTGTCGTCGTCACGTCGTTGTCGGTGTTGTGGAAGGAGCCTGAGCCTTTCTCGTCGAAGATCACGGCCTCGCCGTCGATTCGAAGCTCTCGTCCAAAGGAAGCAACCGTCATCCCCGCGGTCGCCGCAACGCGTCCCACGACCCAGCCGTCCTCGGTCGGGTGCCGGCACACCGCGATCGACCCGAGCGTCGGGGCCTTCCGCTTGTTGATCAGGACGCGCTCGCCGCGTAGCAGGGTGGGAGCCATGCCGTTGTGCCCGACCTCGGCCATGTCGAAGAGCGCGACCTTGAGCACGAGCGCGATCACGATGATGATCGCCCCGACCCACGACAGGCACCCGAGCCCACTGCGAACCGATCCCACAGGGCTCGCTATTCCCCGCCTTGGTCGTCCTTGTCAAGCGCATCGACGAGCTGCTGAAGCACGTCGCCGGGATCGGGCGCATCGTAGATGGCGCGCCGAAGGGCCAGCCCGAACGCGCCCGCGCGTAGGACGGCGCGGGCATCCCGCGGGGTCACGCCGCCGAGGGCGCATGTCGGGATACCGACGTCGGCGATCGTCTCTCGAAACGCCGACAGCCCCATTGGCGCGGCCTTGCCCGGAACCGAGAACACCGGGCTCAGGAATGCATAGCTGGCGCCGTCGACAGCCGCCTCGCGAAGGCCGGCTCGGTCGTGACGCGAGACGCCAACCCATCGAAGCCCGGGCCACTGCTGGCGAATCTCGCCGACCGGGAGGCCTCGCTCGGGAAGGTGAACGCCATCTGCCTCGACGATCTGCGCGACGTCGGGCCGACGGTTGACCGCCAATGGGCAGCCGGCGGCTGCTGTGATCTCGCGGAGCTCGCGTCCCCAGTCGACCAGATCGCGATCGGAGATGCTTTTCGCGCGGAGCTGAACACCGACACGGGCTCCTGGGCGCGTGGCGAGCGCACGCCGAATCGGCTCCATCGGACCGCCGGGCGCGTCCGGGTGGGTGATGATCCAGATTCTCGGGAGCCCGGCGGTCATCGTGGCGCGCTAGTGGCCGTCGTGATCCGAGCCGATCACGCCTTCGAGCGGGCTCGAGGCCGTCGCATAGAGACGCCGCGGAATGCGTCCCGCGAGGAACGCATCGCGCCCGGCTTCGACGGCGGCCTTCATCGCGCGTGCCATCCGGACCGGATCCCGCGCGCCCGCGATCGCCGTGTTCATCAAAACGCCGTCGATCCCGAGCTCCATGGCCGTCGCAGCGTCCGACGCCGTGCCCACCCCGGCATCGACGATGACCGGCACGCTTGCATGCTTGACGATGATTTCGATGTTGAAAGGATTTCGCACGCCGAGCCCGCTCCCGATCGGCGCCGCAAGCGGCATGACTGCCGCACAGCCGAGATCTTCGAGGCGGCGCGCAGCGATCGGGTCGTCGTTGAAGTAGGGAAGCACGATGAACCCGTCGTTCACGAGCGTCGCGGCAGCCTCCAGGGTGGCTGGCACGTCGGGAAACAGGGTCTTTTCGTCTCCGATGACCTCGAGCTTGATCAGCGGAGTGTCGAGAAGCTCGCGCGCGAGCCGGGCCGTCCGGACCGCATCGTCCGCGGTGTAGCAGCCGGCGGTGTTGGGCAAAATCGTGTAGTTGCCTTCGCGTAGAACCGTCATGATCGAATCGGCGCCGGTCGCTTTCAAGTCGACTCGGCGCACCGCGACCGTCACGACCTCGCAGCCCGAGGCCTCGAGCGCCTTTCGCGCCGTATCGAGGTCCGGGTATTTACCCGTGCCGGTGAACAAACGAGAGCGAAACGTGAACTGGCCGATTTCGAGATCGTCCCCGGACACCTAGCCACCTCCTACGAAGTGAACGACCTCGACGCGGTCGCCCTCGCAAAGCTCGGTGTTCTCGTGCCGGGCCCGCGGCACGACCTCTTCGTTGCGCTCGACCGCCACGATCGTGTCCTGCAAACCAAGGCCGGCCAAGAGCTGCTTCACCGTCGTGCGCGGCTCGACTTGTCTCTCTTCGCCATTGATCGTGAGACGCATGAGCCGAGAGCGTAAGGCGGTGCTCAGATCGCTGCAACCTGGCTCGTCGTTGGGCTGCACGAGCTGCCGATGATAGGCTCCGCGGCGTGAGGCGGATCGTGCATGGCGACAACGCGGAGGTTCTGCCGACCCTGCCGCGCGGGTTTGCCCGGCTGATCTACATCGACCCCCCCTTCAACACCGGGCGAACGCAGTCGCGCGACCGCATGCGCGTGCGAGCCGCCGAGCGTGGCGAGCGAACGGGCTTTGCCGGACGGCGATACGAGGTCGAGCGCGTCGACAGCCCCGTCTACGAAGACGCGTTCGACGACTACGTCGAATTTCTTCTCGGTCGAATAGAAGCAGCGCTCCCGTGCCTCACCGACGACGGGTCGCTTTTCGTACACCTCGACTACCGTGAAGCACACTACGTCAAGGTCGCGCTCGACGGTCTTCTCGGCCGCGATCGGTTCCGAAACGAGATCGTTTGGGCCTACGATTTCGGTGGGCGTCCCAAGCGTTGGTGGCCGGCGAAGCACGACACGCTGCTTTGGTACGCGCTCGACCCGAAGCGCTACGTGTTTCGATTCGATGAGATGGACCGTATTCCGTACATGGCGCCAGGCTTGGTTGGCGAAGAGAAAGCCGCGCGCGGAAAGACGCCGACCGACGTCTGGTGGCACACGATCGTGCCGACCAACGGGAAAGAAAAGACCGGGTACCCGACACAAAAACCGCTTGGAGTACTCGAACGCATCATCAAGGTGCACACCGAGCCCGGCGACACGGTGCTCGATTTCTTCGCCGGCAGCGGGACGACGGGCGAAGCGGCGGCGCGTCACGATCGTGGCTTCGTGCTGATTGACGAGCATCCCGAGGCAGTGGCGATCATGCAAGCGCGGCTCGCCGAATGGCAGCCCGAGATCGACGTTCACGCACCGGCTCAGCGGGGTACGAGCTCGACCTCGAACACGTAGGGCCAGAGCTTTCCCGTCAACAGAAAGGTCTTCGACTCCGGTCTGTACGCGATGCCGTTGAGCACGTCCGCTCGAATGGCTTCGACTCGGCCGAGCAATCCGCTGGCGTCGATCGTGGCGGTCACGACACCGGTGACGGGATCGATGCGAAGGATCTCGTGGCGCTGCCACACGTTTGCGTAGACCGCTCCGTCCACGCACTCGAGCTCGTTCAGCCTGGACACGGGGCGTCCCCTCTTCGTGACGGTCACCTCGCGAATGAGCGCCATCGTATCGGGATCTCGAAGCTCCAAGATCGACGAGCCGTCACTCATGATCAGAGTTGCCCCGTCGAAGCAGAGACCCCAGCCCTCGCCAGGGTAGGCGAGCGTCTTTTCGTATCGAAGCCCGTCGAGGTTCCAGACGAGCGCACGCCCGGAGCGCCAGGTCAGCTGGAGCAGTCGATTGCCGACACGCGCGAGGCCTTCCCCGAAAAACCGCGGCTCGAGATCCCGCTTCTGGAGGATGGCTCCGTCCTCGAGCCGGACCTTGCGAACCGAAGACTCCCCGTACTTACCGGTGCTCTCGTACATCGCACCGTCGTACCAAAGCAGACCTTGGGTGAACGCGTCGGGTGCATGCGGGTACTTCTCGAGGACTCGCACACGGAGCTCTTCGAGAGCGGGGGGATCGGCAGCCGCGGCGCTTTCCGCGGGGCGGATGTCGACGGGCGAGACCGTTTCGTCCGGCTGCTTTCGAAAGCCCGGTGCGAGCACGATTCCGACCGCGACGACGCCGCCTAGGAGCATTCCGCCCCACAGGACGCGTGTGACGCGTTGCTCGGCGCGCTTTTCCGCCTCTGCGTGGCGCGGTCGACTGGGTGCCATGGCGGCGGGAGCCTAGCCCCCCGCCGTTTGGACGCCAATTTGACGCCACGAGTGCCACCCGTTAGCGCTTAGCCGTGCGTTCCGAATTTCCGAGACCGCTTTGGCCGCGCGCCCAAGACGCCGACGCGTCGCTACGTCCCACGCGCGCTGAAGTCTTGCTCGATGCGATCGGCCACAACCTGCGCGTCGTTCGCGGCGCAGCGCCAGGCCGTAAAGTGCTTGCCGTCGTCAAAGCCGATGCGTACGGGCACGGCATCGTTCCGGTCGCTCGCCAGCTTCAGGCCGAGGGGGTCGACGGTTTCGGGGTTGCGCTCGCGGAGGAGGGCCTCGAGCTGCGGGAGGCGGGCATCGACCGGGCCATCCTCGTGCTCAATGGCATCAACGGGGACGCGCATCGCGAAATCATCAGGGCAGGCCTGACCCCCGTGCTTTACGAGCTACCGGAGGCGCGCGCGTTCGATGCGGTTTCGGGAGGCCGTCCGGTCGACGTTCACCTCAAGATCGACACGGGCATGGGCCGTCTCGGGGTGCCGGTCGGCGCGCTGAGTGATTTTTTGCGGGAGCTTCGGAGGTATCCGTCGATTCGCATCGCGGGGCTGATGACGCATCTTTCGACCGCCGATGAGGATCCCGAGTACGTGGCCGAGCAGCTCTCGGTGTTTTCGCACGCGCAGGGGCTCGTCCGCCGGTTCGGCCACGAACCGTCGGTCTTGCACGCTGCCAACAGCGCCGCGGTGTTTCGCCATCCCGAGAGCCACTTCGATTGGGTGCGGCCCGGATTGGCGCTTTACGGGTACGCCGGCAACGACGCGATCGACGCGCCACTACGGCCGGCGATGCGCTGGCGCACAGAGGTGCTTCGCCTGAGGACGCTGCAGCCGGGAGAGTCGGCTGGCTATGGTCGTTCGTACCGAGCCGTCACCGAGACGCGCTTGGCGACGCTCCCGGTCGGCTACGGGGATGGCCTCCTCCGTTCGGCCTCGAATCGAGGACACGTCCTGATTCACGGCACCCGGTG
>JBFGKE010000053.1:0-20126 GCA_041576815.1 Polyangiales bacterium | reverse complement strand
GGACTACGGGTGGGGGTGGGCGGGTCGGATGTAACTAAACCGAACCAGGCAACCCATCCTGCAACCACCCCCCATGCCACCCCTGTACCCTACGCTCGGACGAGGGCGGTGGAGGCTTCTTGGAGGACGGCGAGTCGGTAGGCGATGTCGCCGGTGAGCTGGCCGGGGGCGGCCGCGAGCGCGTTGACGCGATCGAGAAGCCAGCCGAGTCGGCCTTCGAGCTCTTCACGCGTGAGGTCGCGCTCGACTTGAGGCTTGTTCAGCTTCTTCCGGCGAGGATCGAGATAGCGAGCATCACCTGCGTCACGTCGCTCGCGCTCGCGTTTGGTGAGCAAAATGGCGGAGTGAACCTGCTCGAGGGGGGAATCGCTCGACACGATGGCAGGGAAGGGCGTGGGGCTGTTGATGTCGACGACCCTCGTGAAGTGCTGGGCCCAGCAATGATCTTCACCTCGGCTCGTGTCGCTGACGCCGACGATTTCCACGTCGAAATCCCCCGCGCGTTGGCACAGCTCGCGAAGACGATCGATCTTGGCCTCCCCGCTGTTGATGTGGTCGAGCGTCGAGTAGTGAACGTGGTCGACCCCGAGGGCCTCCCCCGCGATCTCGACCGTCGGCTTGGGCGACGCGCTGCTGAGCACGACCTGGACCTGCGGCCAGCGCTCGCGCACCCACGCGAGATCGTCGCGGTCGATGACCTGGTCAGGCAGGTGCCGCGCCCAGATCTGTGCTGCGAGCATTCGCAGCACGCCCTCCGGCGCCGTTTCGAGGTGTCGAAGCAGCGTGACTTGCGGGACGCGCTGTGCAGCCCGCACCGGGTCGGATGCAAAACGGCGAAAACCACGTCGTCGCAACCAATCGAGACGGGTCGCAGCCTTGCCCCAAAGACCATAGTACGCGCCCGGGTACGCCCAGATCTTGAGGCTGGCGGCGAGGTACCGCGCCGTCCGTCGAGGATGAGCCCAGTCGAGAAGGAACTTCCCGCTCTTCTGCTTGGCTGCGATCCGATCGAAATGTTGGCTGCCGTATCCCTGATACGCGCAAAGCTCCCAGCCGAGGTCCTGCCCGAGGTCGCGACCCAAATGAATCGTTCGGTCGAGGTCGAGCACGAGGTATCGAGTCTTGTTGGTGAGAACGCGTGTGCAGAGGTCTTGAAACGACGCCAGCTCGCCGTGGTGAACCAAGCGGTCGACCAAGCGGTTCGGAGAGGTCGCCGACGCTGATCCCATGGCCATGGCCACAACGTAGGGCGTCTGTCGTGCCCCGTTTGTAAAAGTTGGGTCAAAGCCTCGTAACGGCGAGGGCATTGGAGACTGGCGCGCGCTGGGTCGCTGGATTACCCCACTGCCACTGGACGAGGCCGCCACGAAGAGGACGTTTCGCCGAAACGTCGTCATCTACACGATGGCGAGCGGCATGGGGAGCCTCGTCCAGCTCGCGCACATACTCTGGACCCACCTCCTCGACCAGACCGACTATGGGCGATTCGCCATCCTGGAGGGGGTCGTCTTCGGATTCGCTGGAGCGGTTCTGACGCTGGCGCCAAACGCCTACATTCTCGTCAACCTGCCCAAGAAATCGCGCGCGGAGCTCGGGGAGGCGCTCGGAGGCCTCGCCAGCCTTTCGTTCGTCATCGGCACCCTGGCGGTCGTGACGGTGATGTTTCTCCCCGAATCGCTGTTCGTGCTCGGCGGCGAAGCGATTCCCCAGTGGGCGATTGCCGGCGTCGTCGTCGCGGCAACCTTGTCGGCCACGCGCGTCATGGCGCAGACGATCAACGAGGCCCAAAGCCAGCCGACCCGCGCCGCGCTCTGGTCCGACTTCGTCGACGGAACGCGCCCGTTCATTGCCCTCACTCTCTTCTTTCTTCTGAGCTGGACCTGGGAGGCGCGCTGGGGCGGCCTCGTGTTGGCCCAAGCCGGCGCCGGCATCGCGGCCCTCTGGATCTTGTCCCGGCAGGGTTGGCTGCGCCGCCTCAAGTCCCTTTCGGCGCTGCGCGAGCCTCTTCGCTTCTCGCTACCGATGATCTTCGCCGCCATCGCCTACGTCGGGTACCAGAGCGCCGACCGCCTCTACGTCGCGATTTTCAACGGCGTTGCCGCCGCGGGACGCTACGAAGCCGCCTACCGGCTGGCCCTGCTGGTGAGCACCGTGAACGTCGTCACGCTTCACTCCTTCAATCCGCTCTTCTACGCGGCCTATGCGCGTGGCGACCGCCGAGGTGCGCAAAAGCTTCTCCGCCGTACGAGCCTGCAGGTGGCCGGGCTCGTGGCGGCCCTGGTGGTCCTGCTCCCGCTGCTCGCGATCTACACGCCGATCCTGGAGGAGTCGTATCGGACCTCGCGCAGCGTCATCGTGTCGATTCCAATCCTCGCCGCGGGGCTAGGCCTCCTCGGCATTTCGCTGCTCTGGCAGGCGCCGCTTCTCGCAAGCGCCCACGCCAAGACCGCCTCGGCGATCGCCGTCACTGCCGCCCTCGTCAATCTCGGCGCCGACATCGTGTTGGTTCCTCGCATGGGCGAGGTCGGTGCCGCTTGGGGGACTTTCGTTGCGTTTGCTGTGATGCTCGCGATGACGCTGGCTGTCGTGCGTCTTCGCGGCGTCGCATCGTGATGCTCGGACGCGGGTTCAGCCGAAGCGTCCCGACGCGACGAGATGCGGCAGGCCTGGGTCGGCGCCGCGCCCCACCGCTTTGAAGGCGCGCCGGACCTGACCCCAGGCACCCAAACCGATCGGCGGCGAGAAGTCGGTCGTCCACGCCTCGATGTCCCTGAATCCCTCCCGCGCTAGAAAAGCGCCGAGCGACCGCGCGTTCCATGAACGGACGTGTTGCCAACGATGGAACACGTGATCGCACTCGGGGCAATAGAGGCGCGACGCGGCGAGGTCTTCATCGTTCGGTGTGGTGAACACGAGAACGCCCCCGGGCTCGAGCAGCTTCTTGATGAGATCGAGAGTCAAGGAGAGCTGTTGATCGGAAAGATGCTCGATCACCTCCACGGCGAGGATACCGTCGAAACGCAGCCCTTTGTCGAGCGCCTCCGTCGGCGCATAGGCGCCGCGGAAGTTGGGGATCGACTTGCTTCGTTCGTTGGTGAGCTCGACGGACTTCGGCGAGAAATCGACGCCGTAGACCTCAGCAGCCACCTTCGAGAGCGCCGGAATGAGAAACCCGCCGCCGCACCCGAAGTCGAGGACCCGCTGCTTGCCGGTGAGCTTTCCGCGCAGCCGCGGCACGAGCCTGTCGCGGTACCCGTAGCTGAAATAGTTCTCCGGAAACTGCGATTCGTATTCCCAGAAGCGCCGGACGTGCTCGTCCGTCCATGCGAGCGCGCGATACCGCCCGATGTCCAGGGGACTCGCCGATCGTTGGTCGTTCGCCACGTCGCCGAGACCTAGTTGAAGGGCAAGAGCGTTGCAAGGTGCGTATGCAAGGGACTTGGCCTCGTCTATACTGCGGCCGCCGTTCATGGGAGGAGCTACACTCAAGACGCATCGCCCATGGGGGCTCCTTCTCGCGCTCGGCGTCCTCGGCGGCTCGTGGCTCGGGCCGGCGAGCGATCGCGCTCTTGCGCAGGCGCCGACTTTGGATGCGGGTGCGGACGGAGGTCCCAAGGCGCCGGACGCGAGTGGGCAGCAAACGGCGTCCGTCGTCGAAAATCTGCGCAGGCGAGCATCGCAAATCCGAGACTTGATGGCAGGCCGGCTGGACGTGGAGGTCGATCCCGCCTCGCTGTTCACGGTGTCTCTGCACGAGCCAGGCGCGGCGGACCGAGCGCGCTTGATGTTCGAGACGCTCGAAGAAAGCGATCGCCAACGCCAGCGCGGAAAGCGCACGCTCTCACCCCCTTCGACGCAAATGCCTCCAGGCGACGACCTCGTCGACGAGGCGCAGCGCGAGCTCGCGCGGGCGCAGCTCGACTTCCTCTCGCTTCCTGCGGAAGAGCGACGCCGGCTGCTGTCGGAGCACGCGCGCCGTCAACGCGCTGCGACGCGTGACGGCGAGGCCCAGGGGCAAAAGCTGCAGCTTCTGGCAGCCCTCGAGGCTCAGGCCGAACAGCTCGAGGCGTTCCTCGAGGGCACGCTCGACCCGTCCGTGGACCCGGAGCCCCTTCTAGGAATCGATCTGCTGTCCATCGACGAGGTCGCGCTCGACCGGAAACGACGGTCGGCGTTTCTGAGAGAAGATGCGCAGCCGCCGATCGCGTCCGACCAGCTGGAGAAGCTGGGTCTCGACGCCAGCATCGACCTGGCCAGAGCTCGCATCGATGCCCAGCGACGACGCTTCGTCGCCATGACGTCGAAGGAGCGCAGTCAGCTGTTCGACCGCCATCGGGCAAAGAGAACCGATCGGATCGAGGCGGCCGAAGCCGAGGTCAGCGATGCGGAGGAGGCCGTCCGGCAGGCCGCGGAAGAGCATCAGCAGGCGGTCGAGGACCAATCGCTCCCGCAAAGCGAGGCGCGCAGGCTCGTCGCCGAAGAACGGGCTACGCTCCTCGCCGTCAAGCGAGAGCAGGCGCTGCACGCCGCGGGCCTCGCCAAGCAGCGAACCGAGGCGGAGGCCGTCCTCGAGTCGGCGCTGGCCTGGAGCCGCCGAGTGAAGGAGCTCGAAGAAAGCACGATCGACAAGGCGACGCGGTCGCGCACGGCGAACGATCTCTATACGCGGGTCGTTCGCGATCTGAGCCAGGCGCGGGACGCGCTCCGCACCGCGCTGAGCTTGACGACGTCGCGCGAACGGCCGATTCCGGCACCGGCATCCGAGGATGCGTCACCGCTGCTGGTCGAGCTCGACGACGGAAGCGTCCGAGCGCTCCGCGACGAGTTGCAGGCCGAGACGACGCGACTGCGAGCCCAAGAAGCGGAGCTTCGGTGGGAGCGCGCGACGATCCTGCGAGATGCGGTCGTGTTGATGAATCGAGCACGTCTGCGACTGTTCGATGATCTCGGCGAGCGTCAGCGAAACGAGCTTACCGGCTTCGGCCCCAAAGCCGTCCAGCAGGTCAAAAGAGAGCTCGACCAGATCACGCTCGAGGCCACGTTCAACCTGCTCTCAGTCCCGCGTGGGCTACGCAACCTGTACGAGCGCCTTCAAACCTCCCCGGGCCCCATCGTGGCGGTGCTCGTACAAGTGTTGGTTCTCGTGCTGGTATTCGTCTGGTGGCGACGAAGAGCCGACTCCGTCCTCGAGCGAGTCCAGCGCGCTTGGCTCAAACGACGGCCCCAAGGCGACTTCACCCGCGCGGTTGCAGGGTTCGCATGGTACCTCCGGCGCATCCGCAAGCCGCTCGAATGGCTGGTGCTATTGGGGGTCCTCATCCAGTTGCTCGTCGCGCGGTTCGGAACGTCTCTCGGGATCACGTATCTACGCATCGTGGTGGTCTGGGCACTCACGGGGGCCCTGGTCGTCCGACTGATCGACGCGATCGCCGATCGACAGGGTTACTCGAGCGAGTTCTCGTCCAAGCTTCGGTTTCGCTCGCTGCGGCTCGCCGGCGTCACGATCGTGCTGGTCGGGCTAGTGCTTTCGATCACCGACGCGACCGTGGGCAAAGGCGCGATCTACGCGTGGGTCATCAAGACGTGCTGGTTTCTCGTGATTCCCGTGGGCATCGTTCTCGTCGCGTGGTGGTCGGGGACGATTTTCGAGCGTGTTGCGGGACAGGAGTCGAGCGCCACCTTGCGCTGGGTCGCAAATCGGAGTGAGGGAGCCCTGAAGTTCCCCGCAGCGGCCGTTGGAGGGATCTATCTTCTCGTCGACGGCGTCTATCGCTTCATTCTCGCCAAGGCGACCGAGCTTGCTCCCGCCCGCCGCCTCCTCGCCTATCTGTCGCGCCGGGGCGTCGAGAAACAAGCGCTCGGCAACGAAGCGCCCGCCGAGGGAGAGCCCATCCCTGCGGATGTCCATGAGAAGCTGACGTCGGAAACCGCCTCGGATGAGGAGCTGGTCAGGTCCTACATGTCGCCCGAGGTGCATGCCATGCGGGCGCTCGTGCGCTCCGAGCGGGCATCGATCGTAGCGATCGTCGGGGAGCGGGGCGAGGGGAAGACCACGTTTCTCGGTCGCGTCGTCCACGACCTCGATGACCGGGAACGCTACGAGGTTCGCTGTGAGTCGGGGGGCTTTCCCGCGTTCTTCGCGCAGCTCGCGGCAGCCGTGGACCTGCAAGCCGATGCAGAAGAGAGCCAGGTCGTCGAGCGTCTGAACGAGCGGGCCCCCAAAGTCGTTGCCATCGATGACGCCCACCGGTTGATCAAGCCTCTCATCGGCGGCCTCAGAGACATCGACCGCCTCGTACGGCTCATGCGGGGCGGACACCCCGAAACCACGTGGCTGATCGCGATGAGCATGCCGGCATGGCACTACGTGCAGCGCGCCAGATCTCAGCGCACGGGATTCGACCAGGTGATCGAGCTCTTGCCCTGGGAGGAAGAGCAGATCATCAAGCTCGTCGAGCAACGAAACGCCGTTGCCGGCATCACGCCGAGCTTCGAAGAACTCGTCGTCCCCCAGCAGTTCGCCGGGTCTCGCGTCTCTGAAGACGAGCGCACCCGGCGCGACTTCTATCGGATTCTCTGGGACTACGCAGGCGGCAACCCACTGGTTGCGCTCCATTTTTGGCGCGAATCGTTGTACGTTCGCGCCTCGGACGGGCAGATTTGCGTGCGACTCCCGAAGGTTCCTTCGGCGCGCGACCTCGATGGCAAGCCGAACTCGCTTTACTTCGTGTTGCGTACGATCACCCAGCTCGAACGGGCATCCGAAGAGGACATCGTACGCTGCACGGATTTGGATCAAGCAGACGTAGCCGATGCTCTCCGGGCGGCGAAGGTGCATGGATACGTCGAGGAGCGCGACCGTTTGTTCGAGATCAGCACGCATTGGTATCGCGCCGTCACCGGTATTCTCAGTCGAAAGCACCTGATGCTGCTTTGAGGTGTCCCCATGAAGAAGTCCACGATTGCTCACATCTCCGCATTCCTCGTCGCCTGTTCGGCGCTTCCTGCTTCGGCGCTGGCACAAGAGGCCGAAGAACAACAAGCGGTCGAGCAGATCCTCGGCGCCATTCGGTGGGGCGGCGTGTTCACGTCCATCATCGTCGTGTTTGGTGTCTGGGTCGGTCTTCGCTTCCTCGACAACTTCGTCGACCGCCTGAGCCTTCAGTTTCCCGCTCGGCGGATGCTCTTTCAACGGGTTGGCACGATTCTTCAGTTCATCGCCTACTTCGTGACGATTGCTCTCGTCATTGCGCTCAGCGTTCGCCTCGACGAAAACCTCCTCCCCGTACTCGGCGGTACGTTCGCGCTCGCCGTCGGCTTTGGCGTGCGCGACCTCGTGGCCTCGATCATCGCGGGGATCACGATCATGCTGGACCAGCCGTTTCAGGTAGGCGACCGCGTCGCATTCCAGGGACAGTACGGAGACATCACCGCCATCGGGCTGCGTTCGGTGCGGTTGCAGACAATCGACGACAACACGGTCACGATTCCCAACAACAACTTCCTCACGGAGGTGACGGCGTGTGGAAACTATGGTGCGCTCGACATGCAGGTCGTCATGGACTTCTACATCGGCCTCGATCAGCCGGTGGACATGGCGCGCGACGTCGTCAATGAAGCTGCACTCACGAGCAGATACGTCCACCTTCCAAAGCCGGTCGTCGTCCTCGTGAGCCAGGTGATCCAGCAGAACTACGTAGCCGTGCGATTGAGGCTGAAAGCCTACGTGCTCGATACCCTCTACGAAATGGACTTCGAGACCGACGTCAATCTTCGCGTGCTGCGCGCCTTCGAAAAGCGGGGCATTCAGCCACCTGCGATCCTCGTCCGAAGCCACGACGGGGAAGAAAGCACGGCGCGGCCGGTCAGTGTCGGCGTCGCCTGATCGCGACGAACGTCAAATCATCCGGCTTGGAAGGTTTCCCTTCCGCGGGCTCGGCCATGCGCTTGCGGCCGAGAGCTGCCACTTCGTCGGCTGCTGCGAGGAGCGGGCCCTTTCGGAAACGATCGACGATCTCGTCGAGGTGCAGGTTGTCGCTCAGCCCGTCGCTTGCCAAAACCACGGTGTCGCGGAGCGCGAGGTCCAGCGTGGCGCCGAGCTCGATGCGCATGTCCTGTGTCCCGAGCAGGTTCGACACGAGGTGAAGATCCTCGTGGTGAAGCGCTTCGCCGCGATCCAGGAGGCCTGCTTCGACGGCGTATCCCACTGGCGAATGCGGAATCGTGAGCCACTTGACCCGGCCGCGTTGACCCGTGACCAGCACCATCGAGTCACCGGCGTGATAGGCACGCATGTGAGTCCCCTGAACTTCGACGACCGCGAGCGTCGCTGCGGCCCCCGTACCCAGCCCCGAGATCGCGCGGTCGGCCGACTCGAACCCGTTGATGATCGCGTCCCGTAGATTCTGAAGCTCCTCCCCACGCTCTGCGACCGAGTCGCAAATGGCTCGGACCGCAATGGACGCGGCCTGGGCTCCGCCCGGATGGCCGCCAGCGCCGTCCGACACGACCGCCACTCCGGCCTCGTTGCCAATCGAGATCAGAGCGGCCGCATCCTCGTTGGGTCCATCGCGTCCGGGCTTGGCCAGGCTCAGCACCGCAGCTTCGGCAGTGCCGAGGTCGAAGGATTGGCCCCGCTGCATGTCCACATCCTGAAAGATGTGGATCTCGATCACAGGGTGGCTCTCCCGCCCGGGGAGTATCCGCGAAGAGCGCGGGGGGCGACCCGTTCGAAGGCACGTTGCATTTGGACGCCATCGCGGAATCGCTTGCGCTCGCGGACCTCGATCGACCGCCGAATGAAGCTGACGAAATCGCGGCTCACGGTACGGCGGAGCCTGTCGGCGCCAGGGAGCGGCCAGTCAAAAGGCCATTCGGGAAGCTCGCCGGCAAACATGCGGTAAATGAGCAAACCCATCGAAAACACGTCCGAACGGAACGACGGTTTCCCCATGGCCTGCTCGGGGGCGATGTACCCGACGGTCCCTTGGCCGGACCCCATGATCGTGCGCGTTCTGAGCGCGACCTTTGCGATCCCGAAGTCGGCGAGCCGCACCTGTCCGCCCGGAAAGAGGACGACGTTGTCCGGCTTGATGTCGCAGTGAATGATGCGTTCTTCGTGCGCATACGAGAGCGCGTCCAGAAGCTGCTGGGTATACGAAAGCGCGGTTCGCGGCCCGAGCCTGTAGCGCATTCGGTCGGTGAGGTTCTGCTCGCCGAGCGGCGTCGCGATGACGAAATGATCGTCGATCATCATCGCATTTCGAAGCATCAAGATATTGTCGTGCTGGAGCCGCGCCGTGAGCCGGACCTCGCGATGGATGAAGTCACGGGCCTCGGCGTCGAGCTGCTCGAGGTGCGGCACCTTGAGGGCTACAGGGATCCCCTCGATCGTGTCGTAGGCTTCATAAACCGTTGCGAAGGCGCCGACCCCGATGCGGCGGCGGATGCGATACTTGCCGAGCATTTGGCGCGCTTTGAGAGCGGAATTCGGGGGCGTGCTGCCCGTGCTTCGATGACCGTTCAAACCCATGGGTCGGAGCACTCTGACATCGGTGCCGGGGCGATGCACGCACATTCGACGCTCGCAATCGCGGGGTCAACGCGATAACCTCGGGCCGCCGGATGGCGAAGGAGGCGCGCATGTTTTGGCTCGATCACGTGAAGCTACCTTGGCTCGCCGCGTGCGGTATCCTGCTGCTCGGAGGCTGCACCGATACGGGCGCCGACGGTGCCGGCGGGGCGGGCGGTGCGGGCGGGGTCGGCGGGCGCGCGCCACTGGACCAGACGTTCAAAGCCGCGGCCTGCATACGCGAGATCACCCCGGTCAGTGACGGACTGGCACCCGCCTACGAAGGGGCGTTCGGAGAGACCCCCGTGGTCAATCACTCCGACCCGATTTACATGGCGGGCTTCGGCACCCGCGAGGCGACCGGCTACCACGACAAGCTTTGGGCCCGCGGTGTCGTCGTCGGCGGTCCGGGTGGCCGCATCGCGATCGTGTCGATCGACCTGATCGGCTATTTCGTCAATGAAACCGAGACTATCCGTGCCATGATCGACCCTGAAAGCGGGATCGACCACGCGGTCATCACGAGCTCTCACCAACACGAGGGCCCGGACACGCTCGGCATCTATGGACCGAGCGACATCGTGTCCGGCATCGATTTCGGCTACCTCGATTTCGTGAACGCCGCGGTGGTGGACTGCATCGACGAAGCCGCCTCCAGCCTCGAGGACGCCAGGGTCCGCACGCTGACCACCGACTCCAACGGTCTGAGCCTCGGAGACGATCCCCGGGATGACGGACTGGGTGTGGCCGATGGGAAGGTCCTCGCGGGAGACGACGCTGCCGCCCCGGCGACCGAAGGGCGCATCGTCAATGCGAGCCTCCCGGTGATGCAGCTGACCAAGCGGGAACCGAACCAGGACGGTGAGTACGACGTGCTGGCCACGCTGGTCAACTTCGCCAGCCACCCCGAAAGCCTCGGGTCGGACAACACGCTGATCACGTCCGACTTCCCCCACTACGTGCGCGAGCGGCTCGAAGCCGAGTACGGCGGAACCGCGATTTGGGTGAGCGCCGACCTCGGGGTGCTGCAAGGGCCGCTATGGATCGACGTGGAAGACCCGGACACGATGCTCCCGGCCGAGCGCCGGACGTACCGCTTCGCCGAGGTGCACGGGACCCAGCTCGCCGAGCGGGTCATCGATGCAATCGATCCGACCGAGGCCGGCGACGACCAGCCCGCGATCACCTTCGACATGCGAGCGCCGGTCGCAATCCCACTGGACAATCCGTTCTTCCGAATTGCCGCGGCGCTCGAGGTGCTGAACAAGCGGCGCAGCCTCTATACCGCAGGCGAGCCCGACCGATCGATCGGCAATCCCTACGAGTCGCCCTACAACTGGATTCCGCAGTCGCTCGGCGAGGACGTACATACCGAGGTGAGCGCGATCCGCATCGGGAACGCGAGCTTTGCGGTGGTTCCCACCGAGCTAGATCCCCAGATCGGTGACATGTATCGGGCTGCAATGACTGGCGCCGAGCACCGTTTCCTGATCGGGCTCGGCAACGATCACATCGGCTATCAGGTTCCCTTTTCCAAGTGGGACAACAGCTGTCACGAATGCTTCCCCTACCTCGCCAGCGGAGACGACTGTCCTCAAGAGTTCGACTGCGGCACGGTCTTTCAGAACAACGCCGGGCAAGAAGTCGATCCCGGTGTCTCCGGCCCGTTGCTCGAGCTGATCGACGCGCTGCATTGAGCCGGTCGTTCGTCAAAGCGAGCGTCGCGATGCTCCTCGGCATCGCGACGTGCTGGGCAAGCGCATCCCCGGTCGCTGCGCACCTCGCGGTATCGAGGCGAAGCCTTCGCATGTTGGTGGCGGAGGCGGAGCTCGTGGTGTACGGCGAGGTGCTGTCTACTCACGGGGTCGTGGGCGCCCGCGATCACCCTGCGCTCGCGAGGCGCCTGAAGGTGCTCCGTGTGTTGAAGGGCACCGCGGAGCCGGGGGCCGAGGTGCGGTTCGTACAGCACGGTCATGGAGTCCCGCGGTACGAGAGAGGCGAAGCAGCGATCTTGTTTCTCCGCGATCTCGCGCGAAGCCGTGAGCTTCGGTCGCTTCGAACGAACGGGCTTCGGTGGTACTCCGACCAAGAGCGGGACGACGCATGGGTGCTGACGAAAGGCCAGCGCGAGGAGACGCTCTCGGCGGTGCGGCGCTATGCCGCGATCGAAAAGGCTCCGGCGGCCGAGCGCGCGGCGATGCTTCGTGAGGCGACGCTGAATCTCCTCGGGTCGCGCAACCCGCGTCTTGCACGATCGGTCCTACGAGACCTCACGCTCGCATCGGATTCGCCCCCGCTCGAGACAGGCGACGTCCCGAGGCTGCTCCGCGTCGTGGACAATGCCGCAACCTCCATCGACGTGCGGGTCGGCCTGCTGGCGGAGCTCCACCAGCGCGGTCTGGTGACGGAAGATGCGCACTGGGCACGACTGTTGCGCGCGACTCGAGGCGCGGAGCGGCTCGCGGCAATCCCTGCTGCGGGCGCCCACCGCGGCCCGCATGTCGATGCGGAGCTCGACAAGATCCTCGCCGGTCCCGACTCGATCAGCGCTTCGGCGGCGGCGGTAGCGCTCGGCCAGCCGGGCAACGGAGCGGCGGTGGGCCCGCTTTCGCGGGCGCTCCGCTCTGGCGACACGCGGGTGGCTTTGTCGGCCATCCGCGGGCTCACAGGCGTCGGAAGCCCCGAAGCATGGGACGCGATCCGAAACGCGGCCGAGATGCATCCGGACCCGGCGGTTCGCCGTAAGGCGCGAGCCGCGCTTCGAGTCGAGCTCGAGCCCTGACCGCTCACTCCTGTGGGCGGTCCGGTTGGCCGGGCGGGATGCTTCGGCGTGCGGCAGCCCGAATGCCGCCGCGCGTGTAACGGCCGATGAGCGAGCGCCACTCCATGATGACCTGCCCGCCTGCCTCTTTGTGGCGCTCCTGAAACGACGCGATCAGATCGAGGCACGCATGGTCGACGAAGTCGAGCTCGTCGAAGTGCATGTGGAGCTCGCTGTCTAGCGGAATCTCCTCGAGGGCTGCAGCGAGCCGCGGTAGCGCGAGGAACGTCGCGGAGCCGTGCAAGTGCAGCTCGACGCGATCCTCTTTGTCGATGCGTTCGATGTCGAGGTGGGCCAAGGAGTAGATCAAGCGGGCCGCCGAAAGCATCAAGCCGATAACGATACCTGTCATGAGGTCGATCGCGACGATTCCAACGACGGTTGCCACGTAGATTGCAAACACCGGCGCGCCGTAGCTCAGGAGCTGCTTGGGTGTGGATACCTGAAGCAACTTGAAACCGACGAAGATCAGAATCGCAGCGAGGGCCGACTCGGGAACCAAGCCGAGCAATCCGGGCAGCAGCGAGGCAAAAAGAAAGATCCAGGTTGCCTGCATGATCGACGACCAACCCGACTTCGCGCCAGCTTGCACGTTGACAGAGCTTCGACTGATCACCCCGGTGATCGGCATCGCGCCGAGCACCCCGCAAATGAGATTACCGATGCCTTGCATCGCGAGCTCGCGGTCGTAGTTGGTCCGCTTTCCGCGGTGCATTTGCGACACTGCAGTCGCACAAAGGAGCGTTTCGGCGCTCGAGACGAAGGCGAGCGCGCCCCCTGCGAGGAGGATGTCGACCTGAGTGAGCTTCTCGAGCGTCGCCGCGCTCGGCAGCGTGACGTAGGAAATCAGTGAGTCTTTCACGGCCACGTAGTCGATCGGGAGCCGAAGCACCGCTGCCGCGCCCGACGCCACCAAGACGCCGGCGAGCGCACCGGGAAGGAAGTAGAGCCGCTGCGGGCGAAACCGATCCCATACGAGGATGGTGATCAGGGTCGCCATGCCGATGGAGGCAGCGACGTAGTGATAGCGCTCGCCGGTGAAAGCTTTCCGGAGAGCATCGGGGATCTTGTAGACGTTGTAGAGAACGCTCCCGTCGACGTCGTTGTCGAGCATCACGTGGAACTGCTTGATGATGATGATCATGCCGATGCCGGCCAACATGCCCCGGATGACGGCGGGAGAGACCGCGCGAAAATACGTCCCGAATTTCAAGAACCCGGCGGTTGCTTGGATGGCGCCGGCAATCAGCACCATGGCGGCGAGGCTCAGGATGGCGTACGGGTCCTCCTCGCTCCGGTATTTCATCACCCAGTCGAGCAGGAGGACGCTCAGGCCCGCCGAGGGACCCGAGATCTGCAACGGAGCGCCACCGAAAAATCCGAGAAGGATCCCGCCAACCGTCGCGGTGATGAGGCCAAGCATCGCCGGAAGGCCCGATGCACGCGCGATTCCCATCGAGAGCGGCAGCGCGATCAGAAACACCACCACCGATGGTGGGACATCGCGAAGAATGGTCTTCAGCTTGGCGTTGGGCGCGGTGATCCCGACTCCTCCATCACGAACGTCATCGCCTTATAGAGGAAACTGGGTCGAAACGCGACGCACGTCTCATTCGTGGTAGTTTGTGCCCATTAGGGACGGAGGAGCGCGGGTGAGGAATACGAGATGGATACCGCTGCTGTTGCTGTTGGTCCTCGGGTGCGGCTCGAGTGGTGGCAGTGAGGCTGACGCTGGTGCGCAGGGGACGCCGATCGAAGTCACCGAGGCTTCCTTCGACTGCATCTTGGACGGAACGAAGGTCCGAAGCTTCTACGTGAAGAACTTGCTCGGCGATCTGGACGCATCGTTGGCAGTCGCCAACGGTGAAGTCGCGCCGCCTTATCCGCCCGGCACGCTCCTTCAGCTCGTGCCCCTGGAGGCCATGGTGAAGCGCGAGGCGGGCTTTTCTCCCCAGACCAACGACTGGGAGTTCTTCTTTCTGGCGACCGACGCGGCAGGGACGACGATCGTGCAGCGTGGGAAAGACGAAGCGGAAAACGCCTTCGGCGGCAACTGCTTCGACTGCCACTCGCTAGCCGCCGACAACGACTTCGTTTGCGAAACCGACAACGGCTGCGATCCGTTGACGATCGACGCGACGATCATCGAGTCCCTGCAGCTCGGCGATCCGCGGTGCCGATGAGCGCTACCGTCCGTTCTGGATATTGAGATCGTCGAGGGCGTCCGGCGTGTCTACGTCGGTGTCGATGCCCGCGTTTTCCACCTCCACCTCGCAAATCGCCCTTGCGTGGCGGTGAAAGAGGGACTTGCCACCGACATCCCCCGTCAGCGCGAGGAGCTCGGGGAAATACTCTGCGCTCCAAAGAACGGGATTGCCTCGCCTATTTCCATACGTCGGAACGAAAACGCTCGGCTCAGCCGACGAGGCAAAGGCATCGACGAGCCGATCGATGGTCTCCGGCTCGACCAACGGCATGTCCCCGAGGGCGATCAGCGCCCCGTCGAAGTCGTCCCCGAGCGCACCGATGCCCGCACGAATGGAAGAGCCGATCCCCTCCGCGTAGTCGGGGTTGTAGACCAGCTCGATCGGCCGTCCGGCAAGGCCATGTTCGATCACTTCGGCCTCATGCCCGGTGACCACGATCACTTTCGCGACCCCGCTGCGCGAGAGAGCGTCCACGACACGCGCGACCATGGGGACTCCGCCGACCGGAAGCGTCAGCTTGTTGGCGTCGCCCATGCGCCGCGACTCACCTGCGGCGAGGACGACGGCGGCGATGCGAGTCTTCATGCCGAATGCGCTTCCAAGATTTCGCTCAATCGCCGTGCTTCTCGAATGCCGCTTTCTGCTCGGGCGTGGCTTCCGTCTGGTAGCGCTCTTTCCAGACGTCGTATGGCATGCCGTAAATCAGCTCGCGCGCGTCGTCTTTGTCGAGTTTCACGCCTTTGCTCTCGGCAGCCTCTTGGTACCACCGCGACATACAGTTTCTGCAGAAGCCGGCCAGCTCCATGATCGCGATGTTCTGGACGTCCGTCCGCTTCTGCAGGTGTTCGACCAAGCGACGAAAGGCCGCCGATTCGATCTCCATCCGGGTCTGCTCGTCGATCTCCATGCCAATGCTCCCTCGAGCAAAACCTAGGGTGTTCCGAGTCGCTTGCAAAGCATCTGTCCCAAAAGGGGTCTGACCCCTTTTCACGTGCGGAGGGTTTGGGTGATCTGGGCCAGAATGCTCACCGCGATTTCGGCTGGGGAGCGGGAGCCGATCGGGAGGCCGACCGGGCCATGGATCCGGGCGAGGTCGTCCTGGGTGAACCCGCCCTTTTCGAGGCGGCGAAGGCGTGCGGCGTGCGTTTTCTTGCTACCGAGGCAACCGATGAAGAACGCATCGCTTCGAAGCGCCACCCGAAGGGCGGGCTCGTCGAGCTTGGGGTCGTGCGTCAGGGTGACCACGGTGGATCGGTGGTCGAGGGCGAGCGAACGAAGAGCCGCGTCCGGCCACTCGGTGTTCAACGCAACTCCCGGAAACCGATCCGAGGATGCAAAGGCTTTTCTCGGGTCGACGATCGTCACCTCGTATCCAGCAAGCGCCGCCATCGAGGAAAGCGGCTGGGCGATGTGTACGGCGCCGACCACGACCATGCGGAGCGGGGGGTTGAACGGCTGGTAGAAGACCCCTGATGTTTGTTCGGCCTCGCCGGCGTCGCAGCGATCGCTACGGAGCACGCGCTCCACGGTTTTTCGCTCTTTGTCGCTCGCACCGTCGCCACGCCGAAGCAGACGCTGCTCGCCCGACTCGAAATCGGTCGCGAGCACGACGGCCTGCCTGCGCTCGATGCTCGAAAGCAGTGCGTCGAGCGTCTCCGACTTCATTGTAGAGGCTCCACGTAGATCCGTACCGTGCCACCGCATGCGAGGCCGACTTCCCACGCGCGCTCGTTCGTGACACCGAACTCCAGCACCTTTGGCGTGCCGGTCTTCATCACTTTCCGAGCCGCTTCGACGACGGCTCCCTCGACACAACCCCCGGAGACGGAGCCGAGAAACGCACCGTCGCCGCGCACCACGAGATGGCTGCCCGCAGGGCGCGGAGAAGACCCCCACGTCTGCACGACGGTGGCCAGGGCGACGTCGTGTCCTCCGGCCTTCCAGTCACGCGCTGCCTGAAGCGCCTCCGTTTCCGACCGGTCCTGCATCGAGCGATCCTACTTCCGACCTCGGAGCGAAGCCACCGGCGGAGGCTCACCGTGGTTGCCAATCGCGCGGCTTCCGTGTCTAGTAGCGGCCTCGAATGGACACGCTCGTGACAGTGCTATTCCTCGCCGTCGCCGCGGCGAACTTGCTGCCGATGTTTGGCGCTGCATCGCGGGAGCGGCTGCAGATTCTCTATGGCGTCACGCTCGAAGACCCGAACCTCGTCATCCTGATGCGGCACCGCGCCATCTTGCTCGGTATCGTTGGCGCGCTCCTCGCTGCAGCGGCGTTTCAACCGCCGCTTCGACCGGCTGCGATCCTCGCCGGCCTGGTCAGCATGCTTTCGTTCGTGCTGATCGCCCGCCTCGTGGGCGAAGCCAACTCCCAGCTCCGCCGCGTTGCGCGGGTCGACATCGTCGCGTCCGCGGTCCTCCTCATCGCCGCCGCGCTTCACTGGGCCTGAGCCGACGGTCCCCCGTTGACATGAATCGAGTGAGTTGATTCCATATGTGAATGAGCAGCGCTCATGACCTTCTCGAGCTGCATCGCATCGACGTCAACCTCCTCGTCGCGCTCGATGCGCTGACCCGCGAGAGGAGCGTCACCAAAGCGGCGCAGCGGGCGGGAGTTACCCAGTCGGCCATGAGCCACACGCTGCGGCGGCTCCGGGAGCTGTTCGACGATCCGCTTCTCGTTCGCGGCCGCGGTGGGATGGTGCTCACGCCGCGCGCCGAGGCGCTTTCGCTTCCGCTGCGAAGCGGCCTGATGAGCTTGGCACGCACGCTCGCCGAGCCAGCGGTCTTCACGCCGGGCGACGCGATCCGCGCGTTTCGCATCGTTTCGCCCGACCTCTTCAACGATCTCGTGCTGCCGTCGCTTCTCAGGCGTTTCGGCGACGAGGCACCGGGCGTCGACCTGGCCGTCGTGCCCGTGCCGAAGCGCCTCGCCGACGCGCTCGAGACCGGTGAGGTGGATCTCGCCATTCATCCCGTATTGCTCGACGCCGAGCCGTTCGACCTCGGCACCGACGTCGATACCGAGCTCCAGCGCCGCACGCTCTTTCGAGACTCGTTTCGATGCTTTCTCCGGCAGGATCATCCAGCCTTGGCCGGCAACAAGCGCCTTTCGCTTCGCGCCTACACGGGACTTCGCCACGTGCTCGTGTCGCCAAGCGGCGAAGGCCCGGGGGTCGTCGACCGGATTCTGAACGATCGCGACCTCGGGCGGCGCATCGCGCTGCGCGTGCCGAGCTTCTCGTCCGCGCTCACGATCCTGGCGCAAAGCGACCTGGTGCTCACTGCACCCCACAGCCTTTTGCAATGCGCCAACGCCGCGAGCCTGGCCTGCGTCGGCACTCCGGTGCAGATGCCCGACCATGCGATTACGATGCTCTGGCATCGTAGGTTCTCCGAGGAGCCGGCGCATCGCTGGCTCCGCGAGCTCATGGTCGACGTGACGAGGTCTCGCTCGCAGCCGACTCCTTGAAGAACCGCAGCAACCTGCAACCTCGAGGGGACCGGCTACGGTCCTTGTGATGGAGAGATCGTTCCGAGCGACGAGGTCCCCACGCAGCCCGGCGAGACACCGGTCGACGAAGACTGCGACGGCATGACGGACGAAACGCCCTAGCTTTCGCGCGAATCGGCCCCAACGCCCTGCGGATCTGGTACTCACGTCTCATGCGAGAAGGTCAGGCCAGTCGTACCGCAGAGCACATGGCGCTGTTTCGCGCGATCGAGTCGTCCTCCCGTAGCCCTGTCACGGCTGAAGATATCAGGACGCAGCCAGCGATCTCGGGATCGTTGGCTGCGCGTGACTCGTGACGGAGTAGCCGGCTCTAGAAGCCGCAAACGTCCACGCAGTTGCACTCGCAGACGTTCTCGGCATTGCACTCCGAGAACTGAAACTGCTCCTCGTTCTGCGTACAGATCTCGGGGCAGGTGTTGTTGCACATGAAGGCCATGTCGGGACTGCACGTCCCACCGGGCCGGACTGTGACATTGCTGCTGGCGAGCTCGAATCCAAAGCTGCACGAGATGACCGGGGGGCAGATCTGGTCGAACGGAGCGAAAACATCGAAAAAGGCTTGCCCGGCGGTCGCGCCTGGAGCCCCCGAGTCGAACGCTTCCGCCGTCACCGTGCAGCTGGAGACGGTCGTCCGGCCCTGATACTGTGCCGTGATCATGACGACGTCGTTCTCTCCGATCGGCATCAGCGCCTGTCCAAGGCCGCCGAACGTGTCTCCAGGTTCGACGGTGTCCCGATCGTCTGAGAAGGTGCTCCCGAAGATGGGGAGCTGCAGGGTACGGTTTTCGTCTTCGATGGCACAGGTGACACCACCAGCGGTGAGCTCGACGAAGACGCCGGGCAAATCAGAGCTGTTGAAGGCGTGAACGCGAACCTCGTCGGCTCGGCCGGAACGATCCCAGGTACATGCCGTCCCCGTAGCAAGCTCGGCGCTGGTCACGGTGAAGACCTGGTCACCAACCATCACGGTGACCTCCCAGTAGGTGGTTTCCTCGCTGACGGGCTCGGTCCACTGAACGACCGCTTGGAGGACTTCGATGGTCCCGCTGAACGTGCCGCTCACCATCAAGAGCCCACTGAAGCTCGCCTGGTAGGAAGATGGACCGGTGGGCTGAACGAAAAGACCCAACGTCGCGTTGATGACGACGCCCGCCGCGCCGCAGTCGCTGAGCGTCGCCTGCCCCGTCTCGGTGTTTGCATTCAGCGCTCCACCGTCAGGGCACTGTATGGTCACTCCGCCGCCGCCCTTGAGCGACGACGCCGACGCGGGAGGGGTGAGTTGGTTGGCTAGCTCGGTGAACGCGGCGATCAGCTCCGGCATGACGGCGTCGAAGAACTGCTTGACGTCCTGCTCGCTTCTGATCTCCCCGCCGCCGCCCGGATCACCCGAGCTGCTGCATGCGGCGGCCAAGAGAAGGACGCCGAGGAATCGGACAGAAGAGGTGCGCATAGTCTCTTCCTTTCTCAACGAGGAGAAGCGCTTCTCGATTTGCTTTCAGTCCGCGCCACTCCGCAGGGATGGATGGTGGTCGTCGAGGTCAGCGGGACGGAGTCAACGAGCTTGGTCAGGCGATGCCCCGCTCGGCCGCGGCTATGCGTCGATGATCGTGCGCACCCACGGGAAAATTGTCAACGCCGACCACGAGAGGGCGTCTCAGGCTGGGCTAGGGCGGTACCGCGCAAGGAAGGTTTGTACGACCTCACGCGTGAGCATCTCCCGGGTCTCCGGATCCATGGGACCGTCGAGAAGCTGGGGCCAAAACAGCACGCCCGCCGTCATCTTTCCGAACATGTGCGCCGCGAGCTCCGGGTCGGGCACCGATAGACGCCCCGCGTCGTCGGCTTGGCGCAGCCAATCGGCGAGGGCCGTCTCGTCTTCCGCGGCCCGGTTGATGACCTCCTGCATGAGCTCTGGCCGCCGGATGTAGACGCCCAGCACGACGCGAGTCAGGCAACGCGCGGCCTTGTCCTCCGCGAGAAGCGTTTTCGCGCGCACGAAGTCCGCGAGCTGGTC
>JBFGKE010000052.1:0-20908 GCA_041576815.1 Polyangiales bacterium | reverse complement strand
GCTTCGCCCTGCGGGCTCGCGCTGCCGCGGGTGGCGTGGGGGGTGGTTGCCCGCTGCGGCTATGTAACTTTTGCGTGCCCCTCGCAGCTTCTTCATAGTTCGAAGAGTGAGCTCGTACCGGGAATCTCGCAATTTCAGGCAGTTAGCTTTTCCCTAATTTCGGTACGGGTGTTGCATTACAGCAAGGCGTGCATGGGGACCACAGAACAAGGCGCGAAGGACTGACGCTCGTCGAGCTCATGGTCGTGCTCGCGGTCATGGGGGTGTTGGTGAGCGCGGCGCTGCCGAGCATGAGCTCGGGCTTTGCCGATCGCCGGGTGGCGATGGTGGCGAGGGAGGTCGTCTCCCTCTTTCAACGCGCCCGATACATGTCGATGGCCTACGGGCGCGCCCACCAAGTCCAATACATGAACGACTCCGGAACCGGCCTGACGACCCAGGCCTACGCCTTCGAGACCCTTCGAGGGACCGGCGGCGCATGCTCGCTCACGAGCTTCGAAAACGCAGGCGGCGTCGCGCTCGACGACCTCGACTGCGACAACAATTGGCGATGCGTCGACCACGTCTACGCCAACACTTACGACGCCGACCCGTCCGACAACGACCTCGTGCGGGTCGATGGATGGCAGAACAGCACGTTTTGCTACGAGGCGGGCGCCAACAACCAGGTTTTCGTCGACACGGTCCTCTTCGCCAACTGGCAAGCGGCCAACGCCCAGGCGGGCTTTGGCTTCCTCGTCTACCGCGAGCTCGACGGCGACGCACAGGGCGTTGCACGAAAGATCTTGATTCCGCTCGGAGCGGGCTCCCCGAGGATTTTGCGATGAATGGCTTGAAAACGACGAAACGGTCGGGCTTCACCCTCGTCGAGGTCATGATCGCGATCGGCATCATGACAGTCGGCTCACTCGGCATTCTTTCGATGCATCAGGCGGTGAGCGGCGCGAACCGAACCGCTCACGAGATGAACACCGCTCTCGCGATCACCGAGCGGTGGATCGAGCGAATCGAGCGCGACTCCCTGTCCTGGTCGACCCAGGGGATCAACACCACGGAGCTCAATAGCACCGACTATCTCTCGGAAATTGCCGGCCAGGTGTCCTCCACCGATTGGTTTCGACCGGTGCCTTCAGTGTCCGATGAGCACTACGCGTTCGACTACTTCGGCACCGACACCAACGTCACGGCGGACATCAAGTACTGCACGAATCTTCGCGTGAGCTGGGTTCGGCAAGGGAGCTCGGCGCGCGTCGACATTCGCACCTTTTGGCTCCGCGAGGGTCACATGCCCGGAAGCGCAAGCCACCCAAAGTGGGTCGCGGGGACCACGTTTCGCGGCGCCGACTGCGACGCGGCAACCGCCGACGGATGGGACCTCGGCGAGGCCCCGAACGTCAACGTCTTGTTCGCATCGACCGTCGTGAACTGGTTGAGGAGGGTAGCGCCATGAAGCGCCAGCGCGGTTTCACCCTGATCGAGCTGATGGTCGCCATGGTGATCGGGCTCACTGCGATCACCTCGGTCTACGGCCTCGGCTCGGCGATGAGCAAGCAGTTCTACGAGGAGCAGCGGGTCGCCACGTCGCAGGGCTCGACCCGAATCGCGATGATGGAGCTCCGCCGCGACGTCGCGCGCGCCGGCCTCTACGGATCGCCGAACGGCACGCTCGAGCCCACCTGCGACTCGAGCCCGCCGCAGCTTCCCGAGCTCGGGGGCGGCAGCCTCGACTTGGGCGCGTTCCAATATTACTCCGACTACGATCTGGCGGTCCTCGATCCCGACGGCGAGAACCCGGGCGTTCACGCCGATCGCCTTCGGATTCTGACGAGCCTCTATCTCTCCGATCAGCTCCTGGTGCATTCCGCGAGCATCGATGGTCAGACGATCGTCCTTCAAACCGGCAATCAGGCGTATCGCCGCACGTTTGCCTGGGGCCAAAGCGCGGGACCTTTCACGAGCGGCTCGCCTCCGGAGTATCTGACCGGCGACCTCGGGTGGGATGCCGCTTGGGGCGGGGAAACCGCGAGCTGGAAAGGCCTCGCGCAGAAGGGCGCACGCGCGTTTCAGACCGGCTCGGTCCTCCACATCGAGACCCCCGAGGGACGGCACTTTTTCCGTTCGGTGTTCGGCAAGGACGGCAACACCCAAGACGAGGTGCGGATGAGAATCACCCCCGCGCTGCCGATGGGGACGGCCTGCCTGCCCGGAGCCGCCGAGGCCTCGACGATTTCGCCGCTCCAGTGGGTCGAATACGCGATCGTCGATCCGTTCGATGCGACGGAGGTCGGCGCGGATTTCATGGACTTCGAGGGAATGTTCTACATCGATCTCGACCCGGCGAACCCCTCGTTCGCCCTCCAGGGTACGACCGCGTCCGACCTGCTCGAATCGCCGAACCTCGTGCTGGTGCGCAGGGTGCTCGATTCGGTGAGCGGGAACGTGCGGCCGAACTCCACGCAGGTCATCGCCGAGTTCGTCAGCAACTTCGAGGTGAGCTTTCTGCTCGACACCAACTCCGGCACCACGACCGCGCCGGCCATCTCTGCGCCGCTCACGGGTACGTCGGCCCAAACGACGATCAACGCCAACCCCGAGCAGGTTCGGTCGGTCATCATCGACCTCGGGATCCGCAATCCGCTCGAAGACCCGACGCTCGAGTTCGCGACCAACAGCGAGCTCACGCGCTTCGAGGTGAACAAGGACCAAAAGGGCTCTGCCCGGGTCCGGCACATGCGAATCGAGATCCCGGTCATGAACGTCGCCAGGAGGAACCTCTGATGAAGAACGCCCGCACGAAGCAAGAAGGCGCTGCGCTCTTCGTTGTCTTGATGGTGGTCATGGTCGGGACTGCAAGCGCGGTCTTCTCGGCCAACACCGTATCCCACGAAGTTCGCGGAACGGGCTTTGCGCGCCAGCAAATCCAGACCCGGTATGCGGCCCGCGCGGGGCTCGTGGGCGCGCTCGAATGGTTCGACATTTTCGGGCCGGAGACCGTCCGGAACATCATGCTCACCGCGGGCAGCACCGAGGGCGTGCAGTTCAGCTGCACGACGTCGGGTATCAAGCACTGCTATCCGGAGCCGGAGCTGGCCAACAATCGCCGTGCGTACCGGATCTATCCCGAGCACTTCGTGGCGCTTCTCTCCCCCGACGGCATCGCACCGGGCCTGTTCGAGAACGTTCCCTTCGAAGGGGACACCTCGTTCGGCGCCACCTCGGCCCACACGCCGGTCGTCGTGATCGACATCTACGACGAGCACGTCGTCAGCAAGCTCGCGCCCGGCGCGGCGGCCCAGGGCGGCACAAAGTTCAAGTACATGCGCACGACCATGACGGCTCGCGGCCGTGCGCAGGTGAGCGCGGTCAGCGACCACACCGACTCCGAGGACTACGGTCGAGAGCGCAACGAGAGTGGCGCCGACATGCGTGCCTACATCGTCAGCGGGCCCTTCGTCACGGGGTCGCTATGAGAGCTTCGCTTCACGTCCTTCTTGCTTCCTTGCTCTTTGCTTCGTTTGGGTGGAGCGCCAGTGCTGCGGCGCAAACCGGACCCGACATTCGAAACATTCGTCCCCACGTCGTGCTCCTGGTCGACACCTCGGGTTCGATGGAGCGAGTGCCCAATTGCCTGTGCACCACCCCTGCTTGCCTCGAGTGTCTCCCTGTGTGCGCCTCGCCCACCTTCGAGCAAAACCGCTGGTCGGTCGTGGCGCAGGCGCTCACGGGTGAGTTCACTCCCTACGAGTGCAACTCCGACACGCGCATCGGCGGCATCTACGCGGGCCAGTACGACGAAGGTTACTTCCTCCCGCACATCCAAATGCCCCAGGAAATTCCGACGTATAGCGGTACTCAGAGCACCAACGGCGTCCTCGATATCTATCTCGAGCGCATCAAGTTCGGCCTGATGACCTTCGATGCGATCGGCACCCTCAGCGACCAGCCGCCCTTGGTCACCGAAGCTTCGTTTCTCGCCGCACCGTTCCTCGCGGATTCGATCAGCACGAAGGGCATGTACTCCTTCGCCGACAACAAGCCGTTTTCATTCCCCGGCGCCTTGACGACGTACATGATCAACAACGGCGCGCGCGCGGACAACGCCCCCGAGGGCGGCCTGGTGAGCGTTGGCGCCGACAGCACGGCTGCGATGACCGCGACCAATGCCGCCATTCAAGCGACAGTGCTCGGGGATGTCGGGCTCGGCAAGAATCCGCTCCGCCCGTTCGGCGCGACGCCGACCGCCGCGCTCGTGAGCGACCTCGAGTACTACCTTCAAACCAACGGCGACATCATCGAGAAAACCGCCGACCCAGGCCCGGGTGACGCGTACTACGACTGCCGGAAGCGAGCCGGCGTGCTGATCACCGACGGCTTGCCGAACGGTGACATGCGCGGGCCGCCCGTGAACTGCGAGCTTCTCGGGCAGCCCGTGGGCTCCACCGGGTGTCCGTACGAAGAGATCACCGACACCGTGTCGGCGATGATCGCCGCGGGCGAGCTCGAAAAATTCTACGTGATCGGCTTCGCCCTCGACGGGGACCCCGCTCAAGTCGCTGCGGTCGAGGCCCTGCTCGACGACATCGCAATGGTGGGCGACACGACCGAAGCGTTCCTCGTCGCCGATCGCGACGAGCTCGTGACCGCGCTCAGCACGATTCTAAACGAGCAGAACGACGGTGCCACGAGCCGAACCGCGCCGGTCGTCACGGGCCTGACCCCCGGGCTCGTGCAGGCCGAATTCATCTCCGGGTTCAACGTGTCGCTCGACTCGGCGGATCCTTGGGACGGCATCCTCGAGCGGCGTCGCATCGAGTGCGTGTCCGGCGTTCCGGTCAAGCAGAACGTCACCGACGCCGACCGCTTCCACGTGGTGCTCAACGGGCAGTCGGCTGCCCCAGGAGACGTCGAGCCGTGGGCGTCGGAGGTCAACGTGAGCTTCACGGGCGGGTTCACGCGGAACCTTTGGACCGTGCTCCCGAGCAACCCCGCCGACATCAACGGCTACCTGATCGGCAACGGCGAGCAGAAGATCAACGATCTCCTGGACGACGGCATCGACCCACCCAACAACCCCGGCATCGAGATTCGCGACGTGCCGGTCGGCGAGTTCAGCAAGTCGGTCTCACCGGAGTACTTTTTCGGCGTCGGCAGCACCGACACGGCACAGCGCAACACAATCGTCGACTGGATCCACGGTGTGCCGGGCAGCGGGCGCGAGAACGAGCGCTTGGGCGACATCTATCACTCGACCCCGGCGATCGTCAGCCCGCTGGTCGATGACCTCGAAGACAGCTCCTACAACAACTGGCGCCTCGGGCTGGCCCATCAGCAAAGCCCGGACCCGCTCGAAGATCTATCCACCAACGGCTGGCAGTTGAACCGCCGCCCGCGCGTGATCTATGCATCGACCAACGACGGGATCATTCACGCGTTCTTGGCAGACGACTACGGTCCGGGCGAGTTCACCGCGGGCAACAACCTCGAAGAGTTTGCCTGCGCGTCGAACAAAGATGCGGGCACCGAGCTTTGGGGCTTCATCCCCCCGATGTTCCTCGATGACCTCGACGATCTGCTCTCGGGTGGGAGCAAGCAGTGGTATGCCGACGGCAACATCGTCGTTCGTGACCTCTACGACGTGCGCAAGTTCGCCGCGGACGACGGAAGCGGCGGCACCACGGACTCGCCCGCAGGCATCACCAACGTCTGGCGCACGGTGCTTTTCCTCAGCTTCCGAAACGGTGGAAGCGGAATGGTGGCGCTCGACGTGACCAACCCCTGCAAGCCGGAATTCCTGTGGCAGTTCAACGATAACGACCTCGGCACCGCCTACGGCCAGCCGACGGCGGCCCAGATCTTTCTCGAGGACAGCGACCCGACGCCGCGTGGGAACTCGGGCGGGCCCGTGACCTTCAATCCGAGGCAGTCCCACGGGGTGGTGATCCTGCCCGGCGGCCAGGGCGTGGAGGATGCGGCCGCGAGCCCTTGCACGATCGCAGCGGGGCCGGCGCTGCCCCAGGGGATGGATACCGCCACCGGGTCGGGCATCACGCCACGATCCGATCGGCGCTGCTGGCGCGGATCGACCTCCGTCCCCTCGGCCACGCCCAAAGGACGAGCGCTCTATTTCATCGACCTGATCACCGGCACGGTCATCAAGAAGCTCGACGAGACCACCTTCCCCGCGCCCTTGAACGGCGCCGTCTCGGTGTTCCGCGGCGACACGGGAACCGTCGGAAGCGTCGCCTACACAGTGGACGCGGATGGGGTGCTGTGGCGCGTCGACATGTCGTCGTTCGACCCGGACGATTGGGAGGCCGAAGCGCTCCACGACCTGTACTACGACGAAGGCTTCGACGATGCGGAGCCGACCTACTACCCGCCCGCGCTCACGGTCAACAGCGCCGGTGAAATCGTGATCCTCGTCGGGACGGGCAACATCGACGTGCTCGACGATGCCGCGGCAAAGAACCAGGTGGTGTCGATCACGGAAAAGCTGACGTTCGACGCCAGTGGTTTCGTCAGCACGCTCGAGGGCCGCCTCAACTGGGAAATCGAGCTGGATCCGGGCGAGCAGATGACGGGTGCGGTCGAGCTGTTCGGCGGCCAGACTTTCTTCGGGACCTTCAAGGCGGGCGGCGGCACGGCGATCGACGCCTGTCCGTTCGGTGGAAGCCGGATCTTCGGCGTGAACTTCCTGGACGACCCGTTGAGCCCCGGGAGCCTCGTGCCGCTCCTCGAAGACGCGCTCGGCAACTCGGTGAGCAATCTCGATGGCACGGACATCTCGGATCTCCAGAACTCGCTGCTGGTCGGTCTGCAGGTCGCACAGCAGCCGGTTTGCACGGAGGTGCAGAGCATCAGCGTGACCGATCCCTTCAGCGGAACGACCTCGACGCTGGCGATGCCGGTGGCCACGAGCGGTCGCAAGTTCGAGCTCCTCGCACACTTGAGCGGCTCGTCCGGAAGCACCGGCGGCCTCGCGATCAACGTCCTCGAGGAGGCGATCACCGCACCCGAGGGCTTCACGGTCATCTCCGGGATGGCCGACACGATGGAATGATCGGACGACCCATGTTAACTACGGCGTGGATGCGGGGACTCACGGCGATCGGGCTCGGGCTGGTACTCGGCGTTTCGGGCTGCCGTTCCGAGCGCCCCGAGCGGGGCGAGCCAGTGCGAGGCGACGAGACGGAGGCGAGCGCGAAGGTTGTCGAGACCTCGAAGCAGCCCGTCCGAAGGTTCGATCCTCAGGGGAACCTGCTTCCCTCCGACGATTACGTCGCGGGCGTTCGCCTTCCGCGCGGCTGCGAGATCTTCCGGGACGAAGAGCTTCAGCACGTCTACCGAATCCGGGCGCCGATCGACAGAGTGCTCGCCTACTTCGGGCCGATGATGATCACCGGCAACGTCGAGCGGCGCGGCAAAGGCGCCGTGTACAAGCGAGCGAGCGTGCGCGGGGCCGAGGTCAACCCGACCAAGGTCGACGTCGCCATCCTGGAGGTTGGGAGCAACCTCACCCGGATATCGATCACGGAGCTACCTCCCCCCCCGGAGCACGCCCCGAGCCCGGATCAAACGAGAGCGGCCGCACGAGACGCGTTTCGGATGCTCGACTGACCGCGGTCACGCTCTCACGGCGCGCGGTACGCGGCAAACGTGCACTGCACCGAGCCCGCACCAAGCGAACGTGTCAGGACCATGCTGGTGGACACGCGCGCCGGCCCGTCCATTCGTCGCAAGTGCTCGACCAGCTGCGCGACGCGCCTCGACCAGACGCGGCTTTGAGGCTCTGGAACCGCGACCTGACAGGCGACCGGGCCATGGGGAAACGCCGCGAGAAGTCCGTGAAACCGCTTGACCGTCGCGGCCGAAACCTGCCCACGCGAGGTGAAAAAGCGCGCTGATCGAACCACCACCCCGGTGCCCATCCGGTCGGCTTCGAACCCGGTGACGGCGGCGGTCTCGACGAGCTCGGTCGAGGCCCCAGGGAGCGGCTCCGGCCACTGTGCCCGCGTCTCACCGAGCAACGCCTCCGTCTTCAGTAGAAGGTCCTCGGCGATCTTCGCGGAGCTCGGGCGCCGGCGGGCGAGAACGTCGGCGCGGTCGCGTAGCGCGGAGAGCGCGTCGTACGGCGCACCGAGCGCTTCGGCAAGGGCGAGATTGAGCCGGATGCGCGTCAGGACCGCATCGAGGGTCGCGTCGTCCACCGTGGCGCGCTCGCTGAGGGACGCGACGCGCTCTGCCTCTGCAAGCGCCACCGCCTGGGCCTCGTAGCGGGAGATGTCACGCGCCACGACCGCCGAGGCTTCTTGATCGCGAGTCAGCTGTTTCGCCCATCGCTCCTCTTCGAGCTGAAGCTCTTCGCGCTGGCGATCGAGTTGGATCCGCTCGGCCTCGGCGATTGCAGCGGCGAGCCAAAGTCGCGCTTCCGTTCGATGATCGTCGGCCGCGCCGTCGTTCTTCTTGCGGCCGGCCTCTTCTGCCTTCGCCCACGCGGCCTCGGCCTGCACGAAGAGGTCCGGGGCTTCGTCGCGGGCGAGCTCCGCGCCAGGCGAGGCGAAAAGAGACTCCGACCCCCGCGTGGCCTGCTGGCCCGCGCATGCAAGCGCGGCAACGCACAGAAAAGGCAAAAGAAACGAGCGGATCACGGCTCCTCCATCTCGCGCGCGAGCGACGCGCGCTCCCGCATCAGAGCTTCGAGCGCTCGGCGCTGCGCGCTCGCGCGCGCACGGATGGCGTGGAGCCGCCGCTGTACCGCAAATAGCCGTGCCTGTGCCTCGCGACGATCGAGCTGGCGCTCCGCGAGGACGATCGCTGCGTGCGCGATCCCGCAGGCGCGGGCGACGGTCGAATCGTCCGCGCCTTGCGCAGAGGCGGTGTCTAGGGCCCGCCGCGCCTGCTCTATCGCGCCCTTTGCGTATTTCGCGTCTTCGCGGCCCTCTAGCCGCGTCAACGCAGTTTCAAGCTGGGCGGATCGAGCGGGCGCGCCCGTGACCTCTGCTGCGCCGTGGGCCGGGCACAGCAGCCCCAGCTGGAGCGCTACGACCGCGAGTGCGGCAGGCCGGAAAAGGCGCTCATTGATAGCTGAAGGTGAGCTCGTAATCGCAGATGCGATAGACGTCGCCTTCTTCGATGCGCTTGGATTCCACACGCTGACCCGCGAACTCGATTCCATTCGTGCTGCCCAAGTCTTTCATGAAGTACCCGCCGTCGTGAAAAACCACGGCAGCATGCCTTCGCGAGATGTTGCCATCTCGAATGGCGAGGTCGGCCGTTCGCGCGCCGCGCCCGATGATGAACTCGTCTTTTTCGATTGGGAACCGTTCGCCGTTGAACTGAAGCACGAGCACCCTTCGCCCGACGGCGTCGGACGGGCGACGCCCGGGCAGCGGAGGAGGCACGGTCACCGCGGGCCTCGCGGTCGGCCGCCGCGATGGCACCGGCGTCAGCATCGGCGCGTGGCGGGCCTCGACATGCGGCGCGCCCACCGACACTGCGCCTCCGATCGCAGAGCCCATCAGCTCTCGGGCATCGACCGCGGCCACGGTCTGCTCGCGCGACCTCGCGTACTCCCGCATCGCTTCATTGATCAGGTAGTCGACGGAACACTGGTGCTCGGCGCTCATCCGATCGAACATCTCGTAGAGGTAGTCACGGCACTGAAATGCGCGCACGGTCTTTCTATCGCCCTGGTCGCCCATTACCTCTCGCCCTGCTCTCGCGCCCGGAGCGCCTTGATCGCGGAGTCGGCGACATCCCCCACCGTCTTCACCGGCGGATTGAGCTCCGACCAGCCCTCTCCTGAAACTTGGCTCGCGTCCGACATCAACTTTTTCATGGCAGGGATGTCACGCTCCCCACCTCTGCGTTCAAGATAGCGCAATGCGACCACACGATTCCACCACTGCGGCGAATCGAGCAACGCCATGACGGTGGATGTAGGTGGAGGTGTCATCTGGCTCATCCGGGTCGCGTACCCTTCGAGCTCCTCCGGCTCGTATTGAATGCCTGAAGCCGACGGTAATCGTTGGGAAAAAGACTCGATCGTGGAAGGTCCGCCGAGTGAAAGAACCAACTCCCCAGCGCGCCACCGCAGGCGCTTGTCGAGCTTGGCCGAGCTGCTGCAGGGCGTGCCGGTGCACCCCGCGCGTTCGACCAGTGGCCATAGCCTAGTGAGAGCGCTCCGGCTTCGAATGTCGCCGATGCGGTCGAACGCGTAGTCGCGAACCTCGATTGGATTGCTCCCGTCGAGCGCGATCGACAGCAGCCGATTGAGATGGGCGCGGCCGACGTGGCCCTCGAGCGCTTTGAGGGCGGTCGCGCGCCGCGCATTCAGGCGCTCGACCCAGGCCTTGCCGTCCGTGGGCCCGGGCTTGGTGTCGGCGATCGCCAAGAGACGCGCCGCCACCGCTTCCTGAGTTGCGAGGTGGTGCATCGACGCGAGCACGCCTTGGTTGATGTAATTCTCGCGATTGAAGATCGCCACGGCATTGATGCGCTTCTCGTCGACGGCTTCACCCGACTCGGCCATCGATGCGCGAATCTCGGCGGCGAGCCATTTCACGAAAACCGGCTTTTCCATCTCTTTTTCGATCGCCACCAGCCGGTCGCCCGCCTGCTTTTTCGTGCGTGAGTCGCCGTCTTCTCCGATGATCTGCGAGATCTTGATCATCGCTTGCGGGCGCATCTGCGCGTGCAACGCGTCGACGAGCATGCTCGCCGCGTCGGAGCCAAGCGCGCGTGTCACCTGCTCGGCGCTGTAGTCGCCAGCCAAGCTTCGCCCTTCGAAGTCCGCCGAGTACCAGCCGAGCACCGCCCGGATCAGCTCGTCTTTCGAGCTTTCCGGTGCATAGGGAATCACCATGTAGGCCGCGTCTTTGGCGCGCACCTGCGTCGGGTCCGTTGCGGGCTCCTTCGCATCGGGCTCCTCCGCCAACAGGGCTTTCAGCCGTGGGATCATGCCCGTCACGATCGTTCGGCTGGCCATCGGGTCTCGTCCGCGAAGGTCGTCCAGCGCTCGTTTGAGAAGTCTCAGCGCGTCGACGTCGCTACGTTCCATTTCCACGATCGCCAGTGCGGCTTCGGTGCGAAGCTCGGAGGGGTAGCGATCGCTTCCGAGCACCGCCACGAGCCGGGTCGGCCCCTTCACGGTGCCCTTCCACTGCTGGACATCGTCGCTATCGACCTTGCAGCCGGACGCGGTCAGCACGCCGAGCGCCGCGCAAACCATGATGATCGTCGTCGTCTTTGCCATCCGACTCGCGGAGCCAACCCCCCTGGGCATGCAACCCGCGAAGATAATAGAGGATTCGGTCATTTGATCAAGAACGTCTCCGACCCGAGCTTTCTTGACCGGAACCACGGAGGGCGCCTAGCCTTCGAATGTAGGAGGCCTCTTACTTGGGCGCACATGATACCACCTCTTCCGGCGACCTTCTGGCGCCGGAAGGCAGGCGGCAGGACGTGCTCGCGATCCTGGCGCTCACTGCGACCGTGCTGCTGACGCTGGCGCTGATCTCCTACGACGCGCGCAGCGTATCCGCGAATTTGGTCGGCCCGGTCGGGCACCGGCTCGCGCGGGCGGTCATGGTCGCGTTTGGGCTGGTGGCGTGGTTCCTGCCGCTCGAGGGTGGGCTGCTGACCCTCCGCTTGTTTCGCCGACGGTCGGCGCTGCTCGGCTTGGCCACGATGGGGTCGACGCTGGTCCTCGTGGTGATCGGGGCCGCGCTCGCCCATCTGTTGATCGAGCCTCAGGCAGCATGGGGCACGTCGCCCGGCGGGGCGGTCGGGGAGCTCCTCGGCGAGGTCCTTCGTTCGCTGCTCGGTTTCTACGGAACGGTGATCATTGGGTTTGCCGTGGTGATGACCGCAGTAATTCTCAGGACGCCGTGGACGCTCGAGGAAGTTGCGCAGGCGGTGGCGCGGCTGGGGCACGCGGGGTGGAGCAAAATCCAAAGCGTGTTCGTCGCCCTGCGCGAGGCGTGGGCCGAGGCGCGCGAGATCCACGAAGAGGAGATTCGCGCGAGTCAGCCTCGGATCATGGGCGTCGTCGACGACGAGGACGCTGAAGACGACGATGAGGAGGACGACGACGAACGTCCCAGCATCCCCGCACGCGCACGAGACGCGCTTGCCCGGGCGACCGCCAAGGCGAAGGGCCCGACGATCGTGCCTCCGAAGGAAACCAAGCAGAAGCCTCTCGAGATCTCGGCGCGGCTGAAGCGCGGGCACCGTGATTTCCAGCTCCCGCCGTCGAGCCTGCTCGATCAGCCGGACGCCTCGATCATCCACGTGGACGCCAATGCGCTTCGCGACAACGCGGAGCTTCTCACCGAAAAGCTGGCAGCTTACGGGGTGCGGGGACGCGTCGACGAGATCCACCCCGGGCCCGTCGTGACGATGTACGAGTTCGAGCCGCAAAGCGGCACGAAGGTGTCGAAGATTGCGGGGCTCGCAGACGACCTGGCGATGGCGCTCGCCGCACAGAAAGTGCGCATCGTCGCACCGATCGCCGGCAAGGCACGGGTCGGGTTCGAGCTCCCGAACGACGAGCGGCAGATGGTACATCTTCGCGAGATCCTCGACGACCGCCGCTGGGAAAAGCACGCCGGGGCCCTTCCCATCGCGCTCGGCAAAGACATCGCGGGGCAGCCGGTCTATGCCGACCTCGCCCGCATGCCGCATCTTCTGGTCGCGGGGGCGACGGGCTCGGGCAAGAGCGTTGCACTCAACGTCATGCTCACGTCGATCCTGGCCAAGAAGACACCGGAAGAGGTTCGTATGCTGATGGTCGACCCGAAAGTGGTCGAGCTCCAGGTCTTCGACGGGATTCCGCACATGCTGCTGCCGGTCGTGACCGACATGAAGAAGGCGGCGCTCGCCCTCCGGTGGGCGGTCGACGAGATGGAGCGGCGCTACCAGCTCTTCGCGGATGCCGGAACACGGAACATCGACACCTACAACCGCCGCGTCGAACGCGTGCTTCGCGGAGACCTCTCCGTCGAGAAGTTCATGCCGAAGCGCAAGGGAAAGGTGAGCGCGCGTGACGAAGATGGAAAGGAAGTTCTGCTCGACCCGAGCGACGGCGAGTCGCCCGACGCCGAGCAGTTCGAGCCGGAGAAGCTGCCCTCGGTCGTGGTGGTGGTCGACGAGTTCGCGGACTTGATGATGGTTGCAGCCAAAGACGTGGAGGCCTGCATCGCGCGCCTCGCTCAAAAAGCGCGTGCGGCGGGGATCCACGTGATCCTCGCGACGCAGCGCCCGAGCGTCGACGTGATCACAGGCATGATCAAAGCAAACTTCCCCGCACGGGTCGCATTCACGGTGTCCCAGCGGCAGGACTCGATGACGATCCTGGGGCGATCGGGTGCGGAGCACCTGCTCGGCATGGGTGACATGCTGATGATCCCGCCGGGGTCGAGCGATCTCGAGCGAGTGCATGCCGCCTACGTGAGCGAAGACGAGGTCCGGGCGGTTTGTGACTTTCTTCGCGAGCAGGGGAACCCCGAGTACCAAAACGAAATCCTGAAACCACGCGACGACGAGGGCTTTGGCGGCGAAAGCGACGATCCGCTGTACGACAAAGCGGTCGCCGTCGTCGCAAACGCCGGCTACTGCTCGATCAGCCACGTACAGCGCCAGCTCAGCGTCGGCTACAACAAAGCCGCGAAGCTCGTCGAGCGCATGGAGCAAGAAGGCGTCGTCGGCCCCCCGAGCTCGAAGGCGGGCGGACGGCGGGAAGTGCTAGTCGGCCCACAGTAGAGGACCCGATCGGGATCAACGCTCGCTGGCGTCGAGGCGGGGGGTGGAACAGAGTGCTGGCATGTCCGATGACGAGTTAGTCGCCTTGGATCGGGCCCACGTCTGGCGGCCCTATACGTCGAGCGAGGATCACGCGCGGCGGCCGCTTTTCGTGGTCGAGCGGGCCGAGGGGCCCTGGCTGATCGCCCCCGACGGGCGGCGGATCCTGGATGCCAGCGGGTCTTGGTGGTGCAACAACCTCGGCCACGGGCACCCGCGGCTTCGGCGTGCGCTCGTCCAACAGGCCGAGCAGATGATGCACGCCACGCTTGCACAGGCGACGCACGAGCCGGCTGCGCGTCTAGCTGCCGAGCTCGCCGCCGTCGCCCCCGAAGGGCTCAGCCGCGTTTTCTACAGCGACAACGGCTCGACCGCGGTCGAGGTGGCCTTGAAGATCGCGTTTCAGTTTTGGCAGCAAAACGGCCGCCCCGAGCGGACTCGTTTTCTCGCGCTGCCCGGCGCGTACCACGGGGACACGTTGGGCGCGATGAGCGCCGGCGCCGTCGACGAGTTCTCAGGGGTCTTTCGTCCTCTGCTGTTCGACGTCGAGCGGCCCGCGGCCGGGGACTGGCGGACGGTGTTCGATTCGCTCCTCGCGCGTATCCGCGAGAGCTCGAAATCGATCGCGGGTGTGATCGTCGAGCCGATCGTGCAGGGCGCAGCCGGGATGCGCATGTACCCTCCCGCGCTCCTCTCGGCCCTCCGGGAGGAGACCACGCGCGCTGACACGTTCCTGATCGCGGACGAGGTCTTCACAGGTTTCGGTCGCACGGGGCCGATGTGGGCGTGCGATCACGCGGGCGTGACGCCAGACCTCCTGTGCACGGCCAAGGGTCTCTCTGGCGGCGTCCTCCCGTTTTCTGCCACGCTGGCGACCGACCGGGTCTACGACGGGTTTCGAGGGGACAAGAGTCGAGCGCTCATGCACGGCCACACGTTTTGCGGGAATCCCCTGGGGGCCGCGGTCGCGCGAGAGGTGCTCTCGATCTACAGGGAGGAACGCATCATCGAAGCCGCGAGGCCCAAGGCCGCGAAGCTCGCCGCGCGAATCGAAGAGATGTCGGAGCTCCCAGGAGTGGAGGCTCCCCGCGCGCTCGGCATGTGCGCCGCCTTCGAGGTCGGCGCGCCCGGCTACATGGGCAAAGTCGGGTGGGACATCTCGGACGAAGCGCTCAGGCTCGG
The DNA here is from genome assembly GCA_041576815.1 of Polyangiales bacterium. GTDB lineage: Bacteria > Myxococcota_A > Polyangia > Polyangiales > Houyiibacteriaceae > SG8-38. Next base: position 5,926 of record JBFGKE010000052.1, on the reverse strand, counting down.
TGCACACCTGCGCCCGCTCGGGAACACGGTCTACGTCGTCCCCCCGCTCAACATCGACGACGACGATTTGGACACGCTGCTGGACATCGTGCGCGAATCGACCGAGCGCGTGCTACTACGCGCTCCGTGACCGTCAGCGACGCGACGACGACGAGCCTACGGCCCCGCCGCTTGTCGTATGGTCTCGCAGCGCTCGGGGGGGTACTTTACTTCCTCGGCTGGGCCGGGTTCGGGATCTGGCCGCTTTCGCTGGTTTGTCTCGTCCCGCTGTGGGCGGCGCTGGAGCTGAGCCTCGGACGCTCGTGGCGAACCGCGGCCGCGGTCGGCTGGCTCTACGGAACCGTCACCTGTGCCGGTGGCTACCACTGGCTGGTCGAGTTCCTCGAGATCTTTTCCGGCTACGGATACGCCGCGAGCGCGACGTTTTGGCTCATCTTCTCGGCCTACTTGGGCCTCAACTTCGGCGTGTACGGCTTCGTTTATCGAGCGCTGCGCCGTCGCGGTTGGACGGTCCCCTTCGTTGCGATCCCCACGCTGGTAGTGGTCGAGTGGATCTACCCGGCGCTCTTCCCGACTTATTTGGCGAACAGCTTGCATGCGCAAACCACGCTGGTGCAGATCGCCGACCTAGGCGGCCCTCTGCTCGTCACGGTTGCGATCGCGCTGGTCAATCTGTCGCTCTTCGAAGCATGGCGCCGCGGAAAGCACGATCTAGCTGCGCCCCTGATGGTCTGGGGCATCACGGCGGCCGCGTGGGCGCTCATGTGGGCATACGGAACCGTGCGCATCGATCAGATCGACGCCGCGGTCGAGGAGGCGCCCGTGCTGCGCATGGGCATCGTGCAGGTCAACATGGGCATCTTCGAAAAACGAAAGGAAGCGATCGAAGGCCATCGCCGACACCTCGAGCAAAGCCGGGAGCTCGAGTCGCAGGGCGAGCTCGACCTGATCGTCTGGCCCGAATCCGCGTACGTCGACGGGCTCCCCCGCACCACGCCCTTCAGCGCGAACGCGATTCGCAGGGATCTCCAAACGCCGATCCTGTTTGGCGGCATCTCGAGCGAGGCCGCGGAGGGCAGGCGCCGCATCTACAACACCGTCTTTCTCGCGGACGCGGAAGGCGTGGTGCGCTCGACCTACGACAAGACCTACCTGCTGATGTTTGGTGAGTACTTGCCGTTCGGCGACGTCTTCCCGATCCTCTACGACCTCTCTCCCAACAGCGGCCGCTTCACCGCAGGGCGCCACGTTCGGGCGCTCGAGCTCGGACCATGGCGAATCTCGACGCCGGTCTGCTACGAAGACGTTTTGGCGCGATTCACGCGAAAGATGGTACGCACGGCCAAGCCGCACGTGCTGATCAACCTCACCAACGACGCGTGGTTTGGCGACAGTCAAGAACCTTGGATTCACCTCGTGCTGTCGAAGTTTCGTGCGATCGAGCATCGCCGGTATCTCGTCCGCTCGACCAACAGCGGCATCAGCGCGATCGTCGACCCGGTTGGACGCGTGGTGGCACAAACCGGGCTGCTGACACGCGAAAACCTCAGGTACGACGTGGCGATGCTGGACGGCGATACGCTTTACACGAAGCTCGGCGACTGGCCGGGCTGGCTCGCGCTCGCGGCGCTCGTCTGGATGCTCATGGTCCGGCGAGGCGAGGCGGGATGAGCAGCCGATAGCTTCCGTCCGGCCCGCCTGCGGTTTCCGCGACTTGAATCGCGCGGGGCCCAGTCTCGCCGTCGACCAACAAGTAGGCCCGAACCACGGCATCCAAGATTGGTACCGTCGTGCTGGTACGAATCGAGCCGGTAATGGCAATCGGCGGTTGGAGCGGGTAGGTGCGCGCGACTTCGGTACCGGGCCTCGTTACGGCGAGGTCGGGCTCGACGACCCACGCGAACCCGGTCTCGGAGGGGACTTTGACCTGAACGTCGTAGCGGCCGGCGTCGACGCTCATCTCGAAGACGCCGGCGCCGTTGGAGACGGTCTCTTGAGAACGATGGGAAACCACGCGCTCGCCGGCAGGCCGTGCGCCCGCCAGAACCGGTACACCGGCTGCGGCTTCACCACGGTAGGTGGAGACCAACCCCCGGAGCTCCACCTGCGACGGGATGATGACCTCCGTCGCCGTGATCTCTTCGCCCACGAGAGACTCGGTTGTGAAGACGCCCCAGTCGTTTTCGGTATCCTCGGGCGGCGTCACCGTGATCGAGTAAAAACCCGGAAGGAGCTCAGCCCCGAATACCCCTTCGGCATCCGTCGTGTCGGACCCGGTAAACGAGCCCTCGAGCCCCAGCTGCTCGCCGAAAATACCAGTAGAGGCGAAGCGCACCGTGGCCCCGGGAACGACGCACTGCGCCTGATCGCGCACTCGGCCGGTGAACTGCACGGCGTCGAGCCGAGGAATGAAGATGCGCTTGGGCGCCAACTCGTCTGCAAAAGCCACGTCGGGATCGACCGATACCGCCGGAAACGATTCCCGCCCCGCGGTCGAGGTGACGCGAATCAAGTAGCGATCCGTCTGGTCGTTCAACCGAATCGAAAATCGTCCGGCCTCATCGGTCTCGGCAATGGACGAAGCCACGCGCCCGGTCACGCTGTCGATGGCGCGGACCTGCAGTCCAGACTCTGCCACCGCGACGCCTTCGTCTTGGACGCTGAGGACCTCGGCTGACAGCGTGCACCCCTTGTCGAACTCTTCATTGCAAGGCAACACGAGGGTTGGGGGAAACGCGACGTCGAATCGCAATGGCTCCGTCGCGCTCTCCCCCGTGACTTCGAGCTCGAAGTACAGTGGCGGCAGGCTTCGAATCGCTGGGGCCGCGAGTTGATTCGCCGCGGTAACGACGTCCGTCGTCGGGAGAACCGACACGTCGTAGATCGCGCCCGCGACCAAAACCGCACTGAAGTCGTAGGGGGTCGATCCGTCGCCGGCCGCGGGCTCGCGGAGCGTGTCGACTTCGACGGGGGCGGCCGAGAGCGGCGCAACGTCGGGCTCCATGCGCCGCACGAAGCGGAGGGTCGCGGGCACGGGCTCGCCTTCCCAGCGGACCGATCCCTGGACCTCGCGCGTGGACGGGAGGGCCAGATCCAGGCTCGTCGACCCGGAGAACGAAACCGGGGCGTACGCCCAGCTCACCGGCGCGTTGCGCTGCATGCTGGTCGGCCCTCGAAGAACCTCGATGGCGACAGTCACGGTCGCCTGGGACTCGTCGACGCAGATCTCGCCGTTGCAGACACCCCGCTCGCAGTCCTTGGCGCTCGCGCAGGAGTTGTCGATCGTCGGCACTTCGCCGAGCCCGAAATTACATGCCGCGACGAGCGCCAGCGCAGCCAACAGGAACCTCACCGGCACCTCGTGGGAATCGGGTTGTCGGCATCGGTGACCTCGACCCACCAGGTCACCTCGTCGAGGTCGCCGGGCTCGACGGGGCGACGGGGCTCGACGAAGCTCGCAAACTCGCCAACGACGACGAGCTCGATCTTGTGGCACACGCCGGCCGGCAGCAGCTCGAGCGGAATCGGAAACGTCTGATCGCGCTCGACGAGTCCGCTCGGGTCGATGGTGCCGCTGAAGTTGGGAAACTCGGCCTCAGGCGGGGGCGGCGAATCCACGAAGATGCGGTATTGAAGCGCTTGGTCGAGATTGGGGTCCCGGATGATCACCTCGAGAGGCATCTCCGACGCGACCGTGTCATCCAGGTTGATCTGCCCGATCTCGTTGAGTGGGAACTCGGCGAGCGGCTGGCTGACGACCGACGGGGGGAAGTTCCGGTCCGCCTGGAAGTCGATCGGATTGGTCGTGATGCATCCAGCCCCCAGGGCCGAGGCAAACAGAGCCGTGGTGGAAGCAAAGTGAAGCATCCCAGGAATTTTAGAAGCAAAGGCCATGCCGCCAAGCTAGGGTTCGAAAACCTTGAGTTTTTCGCGTTCAATCATGAACGATCGGCCTTGGGGTATGACATGGATGTCAGCCCTCCGCAGGCCCCCCGGGCTCGGGGGCATCGGGCTCCCGCTCGAGGTAGCGGAAGACGGTGCGAGGATCGACTCCGAGGTCGCGAGCTGTCCGAGTACGATTCCCGCCGTTTCGCTCGAGGACCTGAAGGATGTAGCCCCGCGTGAAGTCCTCTCGCGCCTGGGCGAGCGGAACCACGGCGCGCTGCCGGTCGCCTCCGAGGTCGAGGTCGTCCGGGCCGATCAGGGTTTTGTCGGCAAGCACGATTGCTTTCTTGATGCGGTTTTCGAGCTGGCGGACGTTGCCGGGCCAGTCGTAGTCGTGCATCGCCTCGAGCGCCTTGGGGGTGAAGCCCTTGACCGGCGCGCCAAACTCCGCCGCGTACTTGTTCAGCAAGAACTTCGCGAGGATGGCGATGTCGTCGCCGCGATCCCGAAGAGGCGGAAGATGGAGGTTGACGACGTTCAAGCGGTAGTAGAGGTCTTCGCGAAAGGTGCCCTCTTTGATCGACCCATCGAGATCGCGGTTGGTCGCGGCGAGCACGCGGATGTCGACCGACTGCGGTTTGGTATCGCCCACCTTCACGACTTCGCGCTCTTGGAGCGCGCGAAGCAGCTTCACTTGAAGCGCAGGCGGCATTTCGCCGATTTCGTCGAGAAAGAGCGTCCCACCATTTGCAGCTTGAAAGCTCCCTTGCCGCGTGGCGACGGCGCCCGTGAATGCGCCGCGCACGTGCCCGAACAGCTCGGATTCCATCAGGTTCTCGGGAATGGCGCCACAGTTGACCACGACGAATGGTCCGTCGGCGCGGTTCGAGCGGCGGTGCAGCTCGCGTGCGAAGAGCTCTTTGCCAGTGCCGGTTTCTCCCGTGATCAAGACGTTGACGTCGGCCGCCGCCACTTTCTCCACCCTGCGGAACACCTCTTGAAGGCTCGGGCAGCTCCCGATGATGTCCCCGAAGCGCTGCGCCTCGAGCTCCTCCGCGATTCGGTCGCGGTCGGTCGTCAGCTGGTTGAGGAGGATCGCATTTTGAAGAATCAGCGACGCCTGCCCGGCAAACACCGTCAGGACCTCGAGGCTCGATTGCTCGAAGAGATTCACGACGTTGTCGTTGCCGACGTAAATGAGCCCGAGAAGCTGCCCCTGTGCGATCAGCGGCGCCACCATGACGGAGCTGAGCTGAAGATTGAGCACGCTCTCGCTCGAGTTGAACATCGTGTCGTTGACGGCGTCGCTCACGATGAGCGGCTGACGCGTCTCGATCGACCGACGGAGGATGCTGTCCGAAAGCTGCGTGACCGCGTCGGGGATGGTTTCCCGATCGACGTTGCGGGCAGCTGCGACCTCTGGGGCGCCGTCGCGTAGCAGGATCACGAAGCCCTTGCTTGCATCGACGACCTCGATGACGGCGTCGAGCAGGGCTTCGATCTGCTCCGGGATGGTCCGGATCTCGAGAAGCCTGCGATTGAAATCGCTGAGCTTCATCATGCCCTCGATCTCGGAGGTCTGGGGGTCGACGCCTGCCGCATCGCGATCGGAGCTTTCGTCGTAGAGCGAAAACACCAGATCGACCTGGCCGAGGGTGAGCTTGTCGTTGTGAAAGATCTTCGACTTGCGCTTCTTTTTGCCGTTGACCAGCACGGACGCGCTGGCATCGACTGGGGCGACGGAAAAGTCCCGACCGTCGAAGACGACCTGTGCGTGGTGGTCCGCGAGTCCCCCCGAATCGATCGCGACGTCGTTGGCCCCGGCGCGCCCGATCGACGTGACGCGCTTGTAGATACCGAACACGCGGGGCCGACCCTGCGGCACCATCCATTTCAAGCTCGGCATAGGCCGCGCACTCTACCACCGCCCCGCGCTCCACGCGAAGCACGGCGAGGCGCGACACCGCGGTGGCATGGGGGTGGTTGCAGGATTGCGGGCAGCGTTTGGTTTAGTTACATCCGACCCGCCCACCCCCACCCG
>JBFGKE010000051.1:0-21068 GCA_041576815.1 Polyangiales bacterium | reverse complement strand
GCCCCTCGCGCGGCGGTCGGCCCGGCCACGGGGACGCCCAGATCGAGCCCGCCAAACACGAAGAGCCCGAGTGAGTAGTAGACGTGCGTCAAGATCCCGGCGCCTTCGACCTCCGGTCGGTCGGAGACGAGCACCCCCTGGCGAAACGCGTAAAGGGCCAATCCGAACGCCGACGATGCCAACGCGATTCGCCAGAGCCAACCGATGGAAGATCGCATGCGATTCGAAGGCTAGTCGCGGAATGGAATACCGAACAGTCCGCCGCAGCCCGATAGGTCGTAGAGGTTTCGTCCCGCTTCGTCCTCACCCATGGGCACGAGCTGGTCGCCCGAGCCCGGCAGCCCCTGAAAAGCCAGGTCTGCGTCGATGTATGCGAAAAATGCGCACATTTCGAGGTCGCCGATGCCCCACGTGAGCACGCGCGTCGTGTCGTTGTCGTAGCCGCAGGTCATGCGCATGCCGACCGCACCTTCCGAGCTCAGCGGCGGGTCGAGCTTGACGCCGAGCACGTCGCCAGGCCGGCTCTCGTACTCGACGATGGTGCGCTCCGAGCCATCTGGCTGCACGAAGTTCAAATTGAAGTAGTTCCCCCACGCGTGGTAGTGCCCGAGCACGTAATAGATGTTGTAGGTGGGCATCTCATCGACCTTGAGGATGTTCTTGAACATCTTGGTCAAATCGCAGTCCATCGAAAAGCGAGATTCGGACTGAGGATCGGCCGCGATCCGCGTATTGAAGATGCCGACGGGCCTCAGCCGCACCTGCACGTCCTCCTCGCGGATCATCTCCAAGTCCATGTTGAGCGAATTCTCGAGCGGCGCGGCGCTGACGTTGAGAAGGTGAATGTTCCCAGTGATGCGGCTTCTCGGTGGGATCACCAAGACGGCGCCGTCGGAAAAGCTTTGCGTCTCTTCGAACGCCTGCGTGGACTGGGCGAACAAGACGCCGCCGGCCGCAACCGCGAGCTGAAGCGAGTAGTTCCGCTCCCCGCAGGGCCAGGTCCCGTCCGGCCCATCGAACACGTCCTCGGGTCCATACGTCCAGTTCGAGTGATGCCATCCGCCGTCGTTCGTTTGGCGAACGGCGCGAACATAGAGCGGCTCGTCGTTGTCGAGCGTCCAGCTTTGACAGACGTCGGCCACTTCGCCGCCGACGTCGACGAATACCGGGGGGAAGGTGTGAGAGAGCGAAGACGCGAAGGAATCGGCGCCTCCCGTGCCATCGGAGCCCGCCGACCCATCGGATCCGCCCGACCCGTCGTCCGTCGTTGCAGGGTTACCCGCTTCGCCACAGCCTAACAGCGCCAATGAAAGCGCCACGGCAATCAATCGGAGGAATGCACGCATTGCGCCTAGACTCTCGCCTTTCGCGCTGCGGGGCAAGGGCGAGCATGGCGCGCGCGCCGACGACAGCTCCCTTTCCACCGAAATCCGAGCCGGATTCTTTGCGCCTTCCTTCGAGCGGTCACGGCAGTACCCGCCGTTCGGCTAAGACGTCGAGTCACGGTGAGGCCGTGATCGTCACCGCGACTTTGCCGAGACCCTGACCCCGTACCGTGACGCGATCGCCGACCGCGAGGAAGCGGGAGGTGTCTGCGTCGAGGGCGGTGCGGAGCTTTCGAAAGCGGCTGAGCCGAAGGAGCCGCGCGAGGCGCATCTTCCATCGCGGCACCGACAGCGCAACGCCCCCGGGCGTACCCGTGAGCACCACTGTCCCGCTGGACAGCGCAGCGTTTGGAAACGCGGCGTGAATGAAGCGCAGCATCTCGCGCGGGGTGTAGATCAGGTCCGTCGTCGACTGTCGTTGTCGGACTTCGCCGTTGACGATGCTTTCGATCTCGACGCACGGGATCCCGTTCGGTGTGGGGGCCTCGGGCGCCCAGGCCTTGTCCGCCAACGGCATGAAGCCGGGAAAGCTCTTCGACATGCCCCAGTACGCCGGCTGGTTGGCGCGGCCGTCTCCCAGGATTGCGATCGCACGCGCCGACAGATCGTTGGCAATGAAGAAGCCGAGCCGAGGCGCGAACGCGGGATCGTCGAGCCGAGAGGGATCGATGTCCTCGAGTAGGACGAACCCCATCTCGACCTCGTAGTCGAGAAGCGGAGACAGATCGGCAAAGCCCGCCCGAAGCTCGTCGCCGAGGCCGGGCTCGAAGGCGTCGGCTGCTTCGATGAGCTCGTCCGGGCCCGGATAGGGCACCTCGGCACCGTCGCGAGCCGCGGCCCGAGGGCCTTTCTCGAACACTGGCGGCGGGGCGTCGGGGTCGTACGAGGGCGCTGCCTCCTCGATGTGCGCCGCGTACGTGAGGCCGACGCCGAAGGCCTGGCGCGGGGTCTCGAGCGGCACGTAGGCGCCTTGCCCGAGGTCGTAGCAGGTGAAGCTCGCCGGCGAGGGTGAGGCTCCAAGGGGGCGGAACAGCGCATAAGCGAGCGCCGCGGCCAGCAGGATGAGCACGGCAATCGTAATGGCGGCGGCTCGCTTCATGACAGAGACCCTCCCCGAAAGCGTCCAGATCTTGCCGAATCAGGCACGATCAATCCGTACATGCCCAGAATTCGCGCCTATGGCAATGGCGATCGGGACGCCCCCTCGAAACGTCGGCCGACCTCCGGCATAGTGCCCTTGAACAGAGGGATTGAATGATGCGTTTGGCTTGGATTGGGTTGGGTGTGCTCGCGCTCGCAGGGTGCAGCAGCTCGGGAGGCGAGGGCGCGATGGCGTCCGGCGAGGCGCTCTACGCGTCGCGGCATCCGGACGGAAACACCTTTGCGTGCGCGACCTGTCACGCGCTCGAGGAGCCCGCCGCCGATGGCTTTCGCCGTCCCGGTCACGCGATCGGCGATGCTGCGAACCGTCCCTCGTTCAAGAACGGTCAGCTCACGGATCTGCGCGATGCCGTCAACAGCTGCCGCGTCGAATGGATGGCGGCGACGGCCTGGGATGCTGATGACCCGAGCTGGCTCGCGCTCCTCGACTACTTGAGTGAAGAAGCGGGCTCCGCGCCGGCCGATCCGATCAGCTACGAGATCGTCGCGCCCCCCTCTGCGCTCGATGGCGGGGATGCGATGGCTGGTCAGACGCTCTTCAACCAATCGTGTGCGATGTGTCACGGCCAGGACGCCACCGGCACGGAGCGGGCGCTCGCGCTTCGCGGCGACTTGCTCGATGCCGAGAAGATCGCGCGACGCGTCCGGAGCAGCGGTAGAACAGACAGCAGCGTGTACCAAGGACTCACGGGCGGCATCATGCCTTTTTGGGCAGCGGACAGGCTGAGCGATGACGAGCTCCTCGATTTGATCGCCTTCGTGCTGGGCAACGACGGAGGCGGGGGCGGGGGTGGCCAGATGGGCGGTCTTCGCGAGTGCGACGCCACCCATCCGAAGATCGGGCAGGTCGCTACCCTGAGCACGTTTGCCCATCAGGTGTCGGGGACGGCGGTGATCGTGGATGACTGCACGATCCGCGTGGATGACTTCGTGTTCGACGGCGCTGGGATCGACGTGCGGTTCTACAGCGGTCTCGGGGGCAACTACGTCAACGGCTTCTCGATGAGCGAAGAGGATCTACGCCGCCCGCAGGGTTACGACGGCTCCGAGACGGTGTATGCGCAGCTGCCCGAGGGTCGCACGCTCGACGAGCTCGACGGCATCAGCGTCTGGTGCGTCCCTGTTTCTCAGAGCTTTGGCGACGGTCTGTTTCAAGACCCCTAGGAGCGCTGCTATCGTATCTCACGATGCGATCTCGCTTTCTTGCTTGGGCCGTGATGCTGGCGCTCGGTGCTGCGGTGTCGATGAGCTCGGGCTGCCTTTCGGCCGACCGCGTCGAGCTCATAATCGTCGGCACCGAGCCGATCTCAGGGGCACCGCCGCCCACCTTGCTTCGCGTCCGCATCGTCGAGGCGGAGACCGGAGCGCTGGTCGTCGACAACACGGTGCAATCTGCCGACGGAAGCCTTGCGGGCCTCGGGGCGCTCCAAGCGGGAACAAGCTATGTGTTGGCACTCGAGGCGCTCTACGGCTCGGGGATCTGCGCCGACGACCGCGCGGTCGGCGCGTCGACGCCGTTCGTGCACCGGTCCGGTAGCTATTCGATCCCCATCCAGGTCGGCTGTGCCGACGAGTTCGGCCGCACGGTCTCGCAGCCGATCGAAGCGAGGCTCGCTCCCGGTCTCGAGACCGCCGCTGACGGCACTGCGGTGCTCGCCGGGGGAACGCCGCGGGTCGAGCTTCGCACCAACGACGTCGAGATCAGCGAGGTCGTGGAATTGATCGAGAGATACGTGCCCTTCGGCGGCGGCTTCGTCGCGTCCGGCACCATGGTGACCGCACGGGCCTATCCCGCGCTTCAGGCGGTTCCGGAGGGTGGCGTGGCGGTGTTCGGCGGCGTGCTGCCCGGCGTCCCGCCTTGCGAAGCGACGATCGAGCTGATCGTCGGGGGCGCGTCGACCGCCAAGGGGCCGCTCAGCTTCGCGCGATGCATACCGGACGCGACCCTGCTCCCTTCGGCGTCGCGGCTGGTCGTCGGCGGCTTCTCCGACGCTCCTGCCCAGCGCTTCTCGGATTTCGCGTCGTACGACCTCGATGCCGATGCCGCGTCCGGGGAAGACATCGCCGGGCTCGTGTATAGGAGGACGCCGCGCCTCGTCGCCCTCGGCGATGGGGAAACCGTGGTCGCCGTCGGTGGCGTTCAACCGACGTTGGGCGGTCCGGTGGTCGAGGCGGTGCACTTCGGCGATCGCTGCCCCGACGGCCTGCAACCGCCGTGCGCTTTTCGAATTCCGACGCCCGGTCTCGATCCTCGGGGCCTCGATGGGATGGCGGCCACGTACGCCGAGTGCCCGTCTGGCGGCGGTGCGGTCTTCATCACAGGAGGCATCACCGGTGGCGGCGATACGCGCCGGGTGCTCGATCAGATCCTCTGCGTGCGTGAGCAGAACGACCTCGCCAGCATGGTCGTCGTTCAAGCCGGAACCCTCCCGGAGCCGCGATCGGCGCACGAAATGGTCGTCGTTCGCGGAGAGTCGCCCCGGTTGCTGCTGGTCGGAGGAGGCCAAACGACCAGCGTCACCAACGATCTTCTCGAGGACGCCCTGCTGGTGCCCGTCGACCCGTGCACCTGCGCGGAGATCTCGCCGCAGGTGCTCAAGCGGATCCCGCTCCCGCTCACCGGGTCCGCCGTGCTTCACCGCATCACCACGCTGCAGGACGGGAGCGTGCTCCTCGTCGGAGGTGCGCGGATTTTCAACGACGAAGAGGGCCCGCGCTATGAAGCGCTCGGTGAGGCCGCCCTCATGATCCCGGAGATCCCGTGAGACGTGTCGTTCCACTTTTGCTCGGGGTCGTTGCCGTCGGAGTCGGAGGCTGTGCAGGGTCACAGAACGACCGCCACGCCGAGCCGTATGCCCTACTGATCCCAAACGGAGAGACAGCGCCCGATCCTCTCCCTGAGAAGACGACGGTCATCGAGGCCGAGCCGCCGGGCGAGCAACCTTCGATGGACCCGATCGCCCGCAGGCTCACGCAAGCCCGGCGGCTCTATCGCGACTTGGCCTTCGAGGCGTCGCTCGAGGAGCTTGCCCGCGCCGAGCAGAGCCTCGAGACCAAGCTCGAGTGGCAGCAAACCTACACGCTTCTCGATCGCATGCTGTTGTTACGCGGGCTCGACGAGCTGGCTCTCGGTCGCCCGGAACGCGCGCGAGATGCTTTTCGACAAGCAGCATTGCTGCGACCGGATCGGGTCGGGCTCGACCCGGCCGAGTTTTCTCCGGAGGTGCGAAGCGAGTACGGACGCGCGCGCCAGCCGCTCGCCACCGAGGCCCCGTTTGCACTATCGATCGAATCGAACCCGAGCGGGACGGAGCTCTTGGTCGACGGTTCTGTTGCATCCCGAACCCCCGCTTCGGTTCGGCTTCACCGCGGCCGGCACTACCTCGTCCTCCGCGCGCCGGGCTACCAGACCGAAACCCGCGTCATCGACGTCGACGAGCACACCGCACCCATCGTACGCTTCGAACTCGATCCGCTGAGCGAGCTCCGGCTCGCGGGCGAGCTCGCCGAGCTCCACGCCGATGCGTTCGCAGGCCTCGACAGCACCTTTCGTCTCCGCCTCGTCCCGGCGGCCGGAGAGGCCTCGCCCGTGCATCTCGGGCGGTCGGACTCGGGTTGGACGGCCGCGCTCGTCGATCGCGGCTCGGGTGACATTCGGGCCAAACGGGTCTCGAGCGTGCCGAGCCTGGAGCTCGCTACACCGGCGCTCGTCGACGCGCTTCGAGATGCGCCGCAAGAGAAGCCCTTGGTTCGCCAAGGATGGTTCTGGACCGTGATCGGTGCCGTCGTGGTCGGCACGACGCTTGGCCTCTATTTTGGGCTTCGAAAACAGCCCGAGGCCGAGCTCGTAATCGCTGGGCCTTAGCGCGTTGGCCGGCGGCCCCGAGAGCGTCTGATACCCTGTAGAGCCGTGGACCGCGGAAAAACCATTTCGCGCTATCGAGTCTTGGACCGCATCGCCGAGGGCGGCATGGGCGAGGTGTATCGCGCGAAGATGGAGACTCTGGGTGGCGCCGAGAAGGTCATCGCGCTCAAGGTCGTGCGCAAGGATCTCGCCGAAAACGAAGAGTTCGCGTCGCTCTTCATCGATGAAGCCCGCCTCGCCATGGGGCTCTCTCACGTGAACATCGTTCAGTCGTTCGACGCGGGTCGAATCGACGACCAGCTCTTTCTGGCGATGGAATACGTGGCGGGGTTTCACCTCGGGGATTTGATGCAAGCCTGTACGCGGCGGTTTCAGCAGCCGCTTCCGCACCGGCATTTGGTCTACGTCGCCGTCGAGGCGCTCAAGGGGCTCGACTACGCGCACAGGCGCGTAGACAGCAACGAGCGCTCGCTCGGCATCGTGCATCGAGACGTGTCCCCGGGAAACGTCCTGATTTCCCTCGAGGGGGAGGTGAAGGTCGCAGACTTCGGGATCGCCAAGAGCGCGCTTCGGTCGCGTCAAACGATCGGCGGCCGCGTGAAGGGCAAGCTCCCTTACATCGCGCCCGAGCAGCTCCGCGAGGCCGGCGTCGATCGCCGAACGGACATCTACAGCCTCGGCGCCGTCATGTACGAGGCGCTGACCGATCGATGGCTCGTCGACGCCAACGATACCGAAACCGCAATTCGGGACATCCTCGAGGGGCGCTTTGCGCGGCCGCGGGAGATCAATTCTGAAATACCAGAGGCGCTCGAAGCGATCGTTCTCCGTGCGCTGAGCCTCGATCCGAGCGCGCGCTACGCCACCGCGCCTGCCATGCGGCAGGAGCTCGAGCGCTATGCGTTTTCCGGAGGCTACCTGCTCTCATCGGCCGATCTCGCCGACTTCCTCGAAGCGATCTACGAGGACTCGGAGGAATGGAAGGCTGCGCGTATCCTTCGCTCGACCGAGCCTCCAGCGCGGAGCTCCTCGCCGCCCGAAGAAGTCATCGCAGCGCCGTTCAACGCGCTCCTCGGTGCCGAGCTTCGCAAGATCGACACCTCGGATGCCTACAGCGTGTTCACGACGGGCGAAGTTTCGCACCTTCGGGGCACGGGCTCGCTCGCACCGGACACCGTCACGCCGCTCCCCCAGCGGAAACAGAAGCTCGGTTGGGTCCTCGCTGGAGCTTCGCTCCTCGCTCTGTTCGCGCTTTTCGGGCTGTGGCCGAGTAGCGACCGCGATCGCGAGACCGCGACCGCGGATGCGCCCGCCGAAAGACCCGTCGAGCCGCCCTCGACCGAGGCCGAGCCCGTCGTGCCGCTCCCGCCGAACCCCTCGACCACCGTCGCAGCGATCGATGGAGCTCCGGAGCCCGAGGCTCGCGCCATCGACGTCGATGCGCCGCCTAAAAAGAAGCTCGAGACGGGTACTGGTAAGAGGGTACGCCGCGCACCGAAAGCCACGCCTCCGCCCGTGGATCCCGCCTTCGTATCGGTGAACTCGGACCCGTGGTCGTACGTCGAGATCGACGGTCGACGCATCAAGACGACACCGCTTCGCGCGCATCGCATCGAGCCGGGCAAGCACCGCATCATTCTCCGAAACCCCGAGGCGGGCCTCGAGCGGCGGCTCGAAGTCGACCTGGCGCCGGGCGAGCGCAAACGGCTCAGCGTCGACCTTCGGGGGCGCCCGTGAGCACGCCCGCCACGCGAACGCTTCTGATCGACGACAAGCCGCACCGGAAGATCCGGCGCTATCGGCTCCAATCCCAAGGCGGGGAGCCACACGAGCTTCAGGCTCAGCTAGTCCGCGTCGGGTCTCGCCCCGGGAACGACCTCGTGCTCGACGACAGTGCCGTCAGCCGCATCCACTTCGAGATCATCGCCGACGAGATCGGCTTTCGAATCCGGGACCTCGACAGCCGAAACGGCACCTGGGTCGATGGCTACCGTGTCGTCGAGATGTATCTCCGGTCGGGCTGCCTGGTTCGCGCCGGTGGGACCGAGCTTCGGTTCACGGTTCTCGACGACGAGGTCGATATCCCCGCGACATCGTCGAGCGGGTATGGACCTCTAGTCGGATCGAGCCTGCCGATGCGCGAGCTCTACGCGATCGTCGAACGCGCGGCGCCCACCGACGTGACGGTGCTGATCGGCGGCGAGACCGGGACGGGCAAAGAGCTCGTCGCACGGGCGCTTCACGAGCGTAGCGGGCGGGCGCAGGGCCCGTTCGTCGTGCTCGACTGCGGTGCCGTGCCCGGCAACCTGCTCGAGAGCGAGATCTTCGGACATGAAAAGGGCGCGTTTACCGGCGCGCACGCGCGCCGTATCGGCCTGCTAGAGGAGGCCAACCAAGGCACGCTGTTCATCGACGAGGTCGGCGAGCTACCGATCGAGCTTCAGCCAAAGCTCCTTCGGGCGCTCGATCAGCGCGAGATTCGGCGGCTTGGCGCGCGCGACACCGTGGCGCTCGACATTCGGGTCGTCGCGGCGACCAACCGGGACCTCGCGGTCGAGGTCAATCGCGGGAGCTTTCGCGAGGACTTGTTTTATCGTCTGGCCGTCGTGCAGCTCACCCTGCCGCCGCTTCGCGACCGCCGGCAGGACATCCGCGCGCTCACGGAGCATTTCGTTCGCAAGGCCTTGCATGGTGACGGCGTCCGTGCGGCCGAGATGCTCGCTGGCATCGACGAGGAGAATTGGAAGCGCCTCGAGGGCCATCCGTGGCCGGGCAACGTCCGTCAGCTGCGAAACGTGATCGAGCGAACGCTCGCGCTGAGCGATCCGTCGTCGCCGGGCTTCGATCTTCCCGGGTCGGAGGCTGCCGCGAACTCCAGTGCCGGGAGAATCCCCGAGGTGGATCTGGACCGGCCCTTCGTCGATCAAAAAGCCGACGTCCTCGCGGGCTTTGAACGGGCGTACCTCGAAGGCATGCTCGCCCGTCACGACGGGAACTTCTCTCGCGCCGCGGCCGCCGCGGGGATCGATCGCATGTACTTCAAGCGGCTGCTCAAGAAGTATCGCTGAGACCGGCGGTTCTCAGCCCGCGCGCCAAGCGCTGAGACGACTGGTTCTCATCGAGTCGGATTCCGAGTCCAAAGCGCCCTGCTTTCCTCGAAAAAGCCGCTGGCACGCGCCCTGCATTGCGTTGTCCCCAGGAGGTTTCTGCAATGCACAAATACACGATGACTTTCTTAGCGGCCGCCCTGCTCTTGGCGTGGGGCTGCGGCGAGACCACGACCACCGAAGAGGGCGGCGCGATCGCCGACGCGCTCGAGCAGGACAACGGCGGTCTCACGATGGAGGACGAGGCGCCGGCGTTTGGCGACCTCGATGCGTTTCGCGACGTCGCCGAGTACGAGCCGGTCGAGGACGAGCTGGCGAGAGATCCCGCCGTCGACGAGCTGCGCGAGCGGCCGGATGCGGTGCAGGTGAACCTGATCGTCGAGTGGGGCCAGATCCCCGGCAATCCGGAAAACGAGACACCGCGAAACTGGAGCGGCGTCTTTCACGTGAATCGCGGAGCGATGATCGTGCGGCGCGTCATCAAGTTCGAAGAGAAGACCGATCGGTTGCTTCCCCGCCCCGACCGCCAGCACGTTCCGTTCACGTCGGTCACGCTGCCGCACTACGACGGCATGATCCTCACGATCATCGATCCCGAGCCCGAGAGCGATGAGCCGCTGGTCTTCACGTATGCGAGCCCTTTCCCGCGCGACGGAGACCCGAATGCCATCACAGACGCGGCGGAAAACGATCCGACGACCGACCAGAGGCCGGAGCCTCAGACCATCGTGCGCGTTCCGGTTCGGGACCTGGTCGATGGGCGAGTCGAGCTGCTCATCGATGACGCCGGCAATCGCATGGTTGCAGCCGCGATGGCGCGTCCGCTAGACATCTGCGAGAGGGGCTTTCTCGGGGGTCGCTGGCAGCAGGTCGAAGAGGGACGGGGCCGTTTCATCGGTCGCGTGATGAACGACGACGGCGAGCCCGTCGGTCACATTCGCGGCATCTACGGGCGCCGCGAGAACGGTGAGCAGGTGTTCTTCGGCAAGTTCATCAATCTCGAAGGCGCGTTCAGAGGCATCTTCAAGGGCGAATACGGCGAGGGCCACTTCCGCGGCCGCTGGCTACACCGCTCGGGCGAGCACGGCGTGCTCGGCGGGGCGTACCGCGAAGGCGATGTCGAAGCGGGCGGCCACTTCGTCGGTCGCTGGGCTGAAACGAGCTGCAACCTGGACATCTAGCCGAGCGACGGAGGCGGTGACTTGCGGTCCCGCTTCTGCGCTTCACGAAGGCGTGATTCGGCTGCACGGCGTTGGGCTTCGGCCGCGTCGTGCAGCTGCATCGCGCCTTTCAGGTTTTCGATCAGCTCGGCCTGATCGCGAAGGCTTTGCTTCAGGTGGTTCATGAGGACGTCGACGCTCACTACCGCCATGGCGGCAAACACCGCGAAGATCGCCGTGATGCGCAGCCAGTGCATGAAGAGGTCGGGCTGATAAAACGTCGTGGTTTCGACCTCTGCGACCCCCGTCGACAGCGCCGCACCCACCCCCAGGAGCGCAATCAGGTTCAGCACGAGCGCAATCACCGTGACGCGCCGTCCGAAGAGCACGGATGCAAGCACGTTTTGCCCCGCGAGAATGAGCACCGGGGCCGCCAGATAGCCCACGGAGAGCAAGGCGACGATCCCGAGGACGTAGAGCAACGCTAGAAATCCGAGCGCGCGAGCTTTGTACGGCAGGCGGCGTGCAAAGAACAGGATGATCAACCCTGCATACATCGCAACCGCAACACCCCCGACGCGCCACGCGCCCAGCTCGATCGCGTCGATCAACGTGCGCACGAACGCAAGCCCGCCGACGACGACCGCAATCAGCAAAACGGTGTTGAGCACCTGCTGGCGCAACCCTCGCGCCTCCGCCATCACATCGGTTGCGGATGATGTCGCGTCATCGATGCCCACGGCTGGATAGATTACCTCGGGCCTCGCGACAGCTCCAGCTACGTGTGAAGGTCCGCCTCGTGTCCCACATCGCCGCAGACCTCATGCCTGGGCCCGTTTTCGAAGGACTGCGACGAGAAAACCCCCGAAACGCCGAAAGGGCGAGCGGGTCGCCCAGCGCTCGGCGCGGCAAAGCGGCCGGGAGAGCCACGTCACACCGTGGACAGCCGCAATCGGGGTCAGGACCCGAACTCCGCGATAGTCGATGAGCTCGAGGTTGGGCGGAAGCATCTTGCGAATTGCGGGCGGGGCATCCCAGCGCGTGTAGACGTCGGCCTCGGTTCTGTGCTCGGTGACGCGGCTGGGGCCGGCGATGGCTTTGGCGAGGTAGCGGAGGCTCCACGGGTTGTAGAGCTCGAGCAGGAGGTGGCCTCCCGGCCGCGTGACGCGGGCGGCTTCTCGCATGGCGGCGTCGATCTCGAGCACGTGGGCGAGGACCTTGAAGCTGTAGGTGAGGTCGAAGCGATCGTCCTCGAACGGCAAGTCACAAACGCTTCCAACGCGCACGTCGAGGCCGCGCGCGCGCGCGTGCTCGGCCATGTGCGGGGAGAGATCGACTCCAATCGCCTCGCGCGCGACCGGCGCGACCCGCGAGAGAATCCTTCCAGTCCCGCAGCCAAGCTCGAGAACGCGATGGCCGCGCGCGTACGGGAGCGTGATCTCGACCTCTAGATCGTCGACCATCTGGTGGTAGCGGTGTTGACGGTGAGCGTCGTACGACGCGCTGAGCTCGTCGTAGTAGCGACGTGTATCTACCTCCGAGCTCTTAGGCATGAAGCTCCTCGTACAGGGTTTCATACGCCGCGGCGATGCGCGACGGGGAGAGCTCGGTCGTCACCAGGGCGCGCCCCTTGCGCGCAACGTCCCGAAGCCGTGCAGCGTCGCCCGTTAACGTCTCGACTGCATGGGCGAGGGCTTCGCCGGAAAGCTCGACTTCGATCGCGGCGCCCGATTCGGCCAGCTCCGCGGCCGGCGTACCCCGTCCGACGATGACCGGCCGCCCCATGCTCATCGATTCGAGGGCGACGAGCGGGTAGTCCATCTTGCCGAACGCGCTCGGGCTCGCCACGGTGACGAAGTCGCTGAGCTCCAGCATCGCGTGGATGTGCGGGGTCTCGCCGATCCAAACGAGCCGCGAGTCGACGCCTCGCCGCTCTGCGCGGTCCTCAAGCACCGCTCGCGCCTGGCGCGCCTTCGGCGTCTTGTCTCGGCAGGCCATCAAGAGGAGCGCGTCCGCCCGATCCCACGCCGCAAGCCCGTCGATCGCGATTTCTGCGCCGCCCCCGAGCTCGAGGTCCCCGGGATATATCCAAATCGACGCCGATTCCGGAAGCCCGTGCTCGCGCCGAAGCGCTTGCTTTCGCTTCGGGGTCGTCTCGCCGAGATCGGGGACGCACGGCGGAATGCGACGGAGCTCGCTCCGCGCGACGCCGCTGGCTGCGAAGCGATCGAACGCTGCACGGGAAAGCGCCACGGTGACGTCTGCAAAGACCCATGATCTAATCGGCGCCGCGTCTGGCGGCATGCTGCACGCGGTGTGGACCGACGGCACGCGGCGAATGCGCTTGGCGAATCGGCCTGCCGCCGAGCTCTGCCGGTTCGGCGCGAAGAAAAAATGCCAGAGCCCGGCCGAGCTGCCCCACAGAAGATGGCGCAGCACGGTGAAGCGATCCCGAAGCCCCGGGGAAAAACCGCTCTGGACATCGCCCCGGTAGATCGCGTCGACGCGTCCCCGATCGATGGGGCTCGCGTCCCCTGCGCGACCCATCAGCACCGGGGTGTGGTGCTGCAAATGACCGGCGACGTCGCGGACGAGATTCTTGCTGCTGTCGTTCCAGGGTGGAGCGACCGGCTTGGAGACGAAGAGAACCTCGATCATGCGATTCCGGGGTACGCGCAGCGTCTACGCTCTGCAAGTGATTGACGGCGCGCCTGCTGCGCACTAGCCCGCCCCTCGTGCTCGAGAACCGTCGGATTGCTGTCGTGATGCCGGCCTACGACGAGGCCGCTCTCGTCGGGTCGACGGTGACGAGCGTTCCGCGGTTCGTCGACCACATCGTCCTCGTCGACGATGCGAGCACCGACGACACCGCAGCCATCGTCGGGAGTCTCGGGCGGCCCGTGACCTTGGTTCGGCATGGGCACAACCGCGGTGTGGGCGCAGCGATCGCGACGGGCGTGCGAAGGGCGAGCTCTCTCGGCGTGGATCTGATCGCGGTGATGGCCGCGGACGGTCAGATGGACCCGTCCGATCTTCGGGCGCTTCTCGATCCGCTGTTCGCGAGGAAGGCCGATTTCACGAAAGGGAATCGGCTCGCCTGGGCACGCGCACGCGAGGCGATGCCGTGGCACCGGTGGGCCGGCAATCACGTGTTCTCTTCCCTCACGAGGCTTGCAATAGGGCTCGATGCGAACGACTCGCAGTGCGGCTACGTCGCCCTGAACCAGCGCGCCGTCGCGGCCATCGACTGGGAGCGGCTCTGGCCCGGTTATGGGTACCCAAACGACCTTCTGAGCTGGGCATCGCTGCGCGGGTTGCGCGTGGAGGACGTGCCGGTTCGGCCGGTGTACGGCGACGAGCGAAGCGGACTCCGCGTGCGTCACGTCATGGCTACGATCCCGTTCGTCATTGCCCGCGCGTGGCTTCGAAGGCGAGCGGCAACGTAGCGCTCGCAGTGGAGTCGCGCGGCATCGATCGTCGAGGCCGAGATGGTCGGTTTTTTCGATCGGCTCGACGTTCCAGCCGATTTGGTCGAACGCGCAAAACATGCGCGAGCCTAACAGGTTTGTTGTAGCGATCCGTCTTGACGGGCGTGGTGCAGACGTGTTCACTCTTGATGTTGCGTGGCATTTCGCCCGTCGCGCGCACAGGGCAAAGATGGATCGTGTCACTTCAGCGATGATCGACCTTGCCGAAGCGTCCTACGACCTCGAGGTCACAGACTCGGACTGGCTTCCTCGAGTGATGGAAGCCGGTCTTCCCGTGTTGGACCACGGCCTAGGCGTGGCCGGCGGGATTTACACGCGACCGCCCGACGGTGGCCAAGTCACGCTCCATCAGCTGCACGTCGCGGCGGGGCCGAAAGATTTCGCGCTCCGCCAGGCGCGGGTCTGCGCAGAGTGTTCAGCCGAGATTCAACAGGCGTGTACCCGCCCCGGCATCTGCATGACACTGAGCGAAGCGGCCGGCGAAAAATACGCCTACGCGTTCCAAAGCTGGACCCGCCATCACGACTACGCCAAAGACGCGCTCGGCCTCTCCGCGGTCGATCCGGATGGGCAGGGCGCGCTGATCATCTCGCCGCTTTCCAAGCTCACGACGTTGACCGGTCACATTCGGCATCGCTGGCAGATGGTGGGGGCGCATTTGACCACGGGCTTTCGCCTGAGGCGTGCGCTCAAGAAGGCCAACGAGAACCTCGTCCCCGAGATTGATCTCCCACATCAGGCAGAAGCGCTTCTCGACCCGACGAGCTTCGAAGTCAAAGAGGCCGTAGGCGTTGCCCAAGAAAGCGAATCGACCGCGGCGCTTCGCGATGCCGCGCTCCTCATCGATCGTGCACGCGGGCGAATGCGCAGGACCGACCCAGACGGTGCCCTGCAGATGTGGAAAAGCCTCGTCGACGGACGCTGGTCGATGGTCGATTGGTTCGACTCGGATTCGCGGCGCTTCGTTTTGGCGATCCGCAATCCGCCCGGCATCAGCGATCCGCACGGACTGACGAAGCGCGAGTCGCAGGTCGCGACGTACGCGGCGCTCGGTGAAAGCGGAAAGCTGATCGGCTATCGGCTCGGGCTGTCCGCGTCGAGGGTGTCGGCTCTACTCCGCGATGCGATGCGCAAGCTACGGGTGCATACCCAGGCTGAGCTCGTCGAGAAGATGCGCGGGCTTGGCGTCGTCGAAGGGGTGCTATAGAGCCCTTCGTGGCTCGGTTCGACATCTTCAACGGCGATGCCGACGGGATCTGCGCGCTCACTCAGCTTCGAAACGCGGAGCCGCTGCAAAGCACGCTCATCACGGGGGTCAAGCGCGATATCGCGCTGGTGGCCAACGCCGATGTGGCGGAAGGCGACCAAATCACGGCGCTCGACATCAGTTTCGACAAGAACCGCGACGCGGTGGTACGCGCGCTCGAAGTCGGTGCGGAGGTCTTTTACGTAGACCATCACTTCGCCGGGGAGGTGCCCGAGCACCAGAGGCTCACCGCGATCATCGATACCGACGCCAACGTATGCACGAGCCTCCTGGTCAACGGCTTCCTCCAAGGCGCGTACGTCGAATGGGCGGTGACCGGTGCGTTCGGCGACAATCTCGAAGCGAGCGCCCGAACGATCGCGGCACCCCTCGGCCTTTCGTCGGACAGGCTCGAGCTTCTGCAAAACCTCGGGACCTACATCAACTACAACGCCTACGGGTCTTCCCTGGACGACCTACACTTCGCACCAGCCGATCTCTTCGAGCGCGTGCGACCCTATTCGACGCCGTTTGCGTTCGTCGAAGAGGCGCGAGAGACGTTCGAGCAGCTCGAGTCGGGGTACCGCGAGGACATGCGTGCGGCGGCAGCGGTGAAGCCCTTGCGCAAATCAGAAGATGTTGCGGTGTTCGTCCTCCCCAACCAGGCATGGGCCCGGCGTGTATCGGGGGTCTACAGCAACGACCTCGCCAATTCGCACCCGAGCCGCGCACACGCCGTACTGACCGAGCGTGCGGACGGAACGTATTTGGTGAGCGTTCGTGCGCCGCTCGACGACAAGACTGGCGCCGACGAGCTTTGTCGACGGTTTCCGACGGGCGGCGGGCGTGCCGCAGCTGCAGGCATCAACGCGCTCCCGGGCGATCGACTCGACGGTTTCATCGATGCGTTTACCGACGCCTATTCGGCGTAGCGCTTCAGCAGCGGTCCTCCGAGCCGGTCACGTCTCTCCCCATCGTGACGGAAAAATTACAAACTGTTAAGTTGCCGGGGGGTGGCCCGCAAGTTTACACTATGTAAACAATGGCTTTTCGAACGGACGTGAAGAACCTCCCGCCCCCCAAGCCGATTCCACGCCACAGGGGACACTGGGTCTGGGGAGGCACGTTCGACTTTCAGCGAAACCCAGCCGAGTTCGTCCTGAACGGCCACGAGCGCTACGGCGATGTGTTTGGGACCCGCGTGCTCACCGGCCAATCGTTTTTCGTTCGTGACCCCGCGGTGGTGAACGCGATCAACGTCACCCATGCCAAGCACGTCCAAAAGCCCAAAGTCGTAAAGCAGATGTGGAAGCCGTTTCTCGGGAACGGCCTCGTCCCGAACGACGGTGAGTCCTGGAGACGACAGCACAAGCTGATCATGCCTGGGTTTCACAAGCTTCGGATCGACGCGTACGCGCCCACGATGGCCAAATACACGCGGGAGATGGTGCGGGGCTGGCGCGAGGGTGAGCAGCGAGACTTCAGGCGAGAGATGGTCCAGCTCACGCTCCGCGTCGTTGCAAAGACGCTGTTCGACACCGATCTCGAACGCGACTCCGAAACCGTGCATCAAGCGATGCTCGACATTGGAAATGCGCTTTTCGACCACGCGCAGACCCCGATTCCCGCGCCGCGCTGGTGGCCGTCCGAGCGCAACCGGCGCATGGTCCGTGCGCTCGACGAGATGGACGGGGTGATCGAGCGTCTGATCGCAGAGCGCCGTCGCGAAGGCAAAGACCGGGGCGATTTGATGTCTCACATCGTGTTTGCCAAGGACGAGAAAGGCGGCATGTCCGATAAGCAGATGCGCGACGAATTGATGACGCTGATCTTCGCCGGTCACGAAACGACCGCGCACACGCTGACGTGGGCCTGGTATCTGCTCGCTCAAAACCGGGACAAGCTCGAGAAGGCTCAGCGTGAGCTCGATCGGACGCTCGGAGGCAAACCGATCGGTGTCGGCGATCTGCGCGAGCTTCCCTACCTCGAGATGTGCCTCAAGGAATCGCTCCGCCGTCTTCCGGCGGTCTGGATCTATGGGCGCGAAACGCGTACCGAGGTCCGTCTCGGCGACTACGTTTTTCCAAAGGGGGCGATCTTGGCGGTCAGCCCGCTCGCGCTCGGCCGCAACCCGAAGTATTTCGCCGAGCCGCTCGAGTATCGGCCGGAGCGGTGGACGCGTGAATTCGAAAGGCAGCTTCCGAGGGGGGCGTACGTCCCGTTTGCCGCGGGGCCGCGGGTGTGCCTCGGCAAGCAGTTCGCCATGATGGAGATGCGCATCGTGCTGGGGACGCTCATGCAAAACGTCGACGTGAACGTCCTCGAGGGCTTCGAGCCCGATTTCCAGCCGGACCTTTCGCTCAACCCGGGGGAGCGGGGCATCCCCATGACGGTTCGCTTTCGGGGTCGTGCGCCGGTGTTCGGGCGGGGCTCATCGGGGCCTCCTGGCGTCGATCATCACGCGGCGTGAGGCTTCTGGATGACGATATTATTAGGGAATTCGGTGCTTAATCCTTGACGCAGCGCGTCGAAATACCCATCTTCAACACATAGGGACACGGGCTGCAATGCCCCAGCAATCGGCCCGTCGACCAGAACGGGAGTTACCCACATGGACACCGCACTCACAGTCGTCATTTTGTCGCTCATCGCGCTTCACGTTGCCGCACTCGGCGGCGGCGGTCTGGTTTGGGCCGTCATGAAGCTGTGCGGTCTCGGTCAGGCCAACGCGGCCGGCGCCGAAGGCCGTGAATCGATTCACTGATCGGGCCGATCCAGCTCAACACCACGACGCTTGGTGCCCTGGCCGCTCGAGCAGCTCGCGAAGGTTCGCGGACACGACCCGGTAGCCGACGTTGCCGTAAAGCTTTTGCCGGCCCTGGTTGAGATAGTACGTCGGGCTGCCTTCGATCTTGTGCTCGTCGCGCAGCTCGACGTCGCGGCACGCCTCGGCCACTGCTTCGCCCGAAGCGAGCTTGGCTTCGATCGCGGCGATCGGGAGCCCCGCTTCGCCCAGCACATCGAGAAGCACGTCGCGCTTCGAGATGTCGCGCGCATGCTCGAAGAACGCGAGGCGCACCTGCCAGGTCGCTTCCTCGAAGAGCGTGCGGCCTCGAAGGTCTTTTCGGCGTGCTGGGTCGATCTCGCCGTCGCGCTCGAGGAGCCTCGCTGCGCAAAGCATTTCGTGGGCGGCCGCCGACGTGGTCGGGGCGACTTCATTCCACACGCGGTCGCTGACCGGTGCGTGCGGGAAGTCTTCGGCCACCTTTCGGACGTGTTTGCCGAAGCCCGCGTAGCCGCCCTTGTCCTTCCAGCCTTCGCCGATTCGGTACCGAGTGGCGCCAAATACGGGAATGAATCGATATTCGAGGTCGATCGAGGAGCCGTACTCGGCCCGCAGCTCGTCCAACCGTGCTTCAGCCACGTAGGCCCACACGCAAAGGACATCCGACACGTACGAAACCTCGATCGTCATTCGGCCACCAGATACGTCACCATCGCTCCATTCCGCCCAAGTCGTGGACTTTGCTGAAGCCTTTGCGTTCGAGGAGCCGTTTCGCCATCGCGCTTCGACCGCCGCTTTGGCAGTACAAGACGATGTCCCGCTCTTTGTCGCCGAGCTCGTCGGCTCGGTCCGAGAGCTCTTGGATTGGAATGCTGACGGCGCCTTCGATGTGGCCGCCGCCAAATTCGTCCGGGCTTCGCACGTCGACCAGCAAAGCACCGCCTTCGACGAGCGCCCGCGCCTCCGGTCCGCTAATGCGTTCCGCCGTGAATCGAAGATAGAGGACGGCCACCACGATGATCGCCAGCGCCGCCAAGATGGCCTTCGAGAGCATGGCGGAGAGGATAGTCCGACGCCGTCCATCGCGCCCGCCGGACGCAAATGCGGCACCCGCGCGAAAACCGCGCTAGACCTGGCGCGTGGTTGAATCGAAGAACACGGGCGCCGCGGGCGAAGGTCAGGAGAACGCACCGAACTTCGTGCACGACCTGGTTCGTGAGCACCTCCGCACGAACGAGCACGGCGGTCGGGTGGTCACGCGATTTCCCCCGGAGCCAAACGGCTATCTACACATCGGTCACGCCAAGTCGATCTGCCTGAACTTCACGACGGCGGAGCTCGCAAAGGGGGGGCGCTGCCACTTGCGCTTCGACGACACAAACCCCGAAGCCGAGGATACCGAGTACGTGGAGTCGATTCGCGAGGACGTGCGTTGGCTCGGGTTCGACTGGGGGAGCCACGAGTATTTCGCGTCGGACTACTTCGGGCGGCTCTACGAGTGTGCCGTGGACCTCATCGAGCGTGGGCTCGCGTACGTGGACAGCCAAAGCCTCGAAGAGATCCGGGAGAGGAGGGGTGATTTCTACCGGCCCGGTGTCAACAGCCCGTTTCGCGACCGTGGCGTCGACGAGAGCCTCGACCTGTTTGCGCGGATGCGCGCAGGCGAATTCGACGAAGGTGCACACGTGCTCCGCGCTAAGATCGACATGGCGTCTAAGGACGTCAATCTGCGCGACCCGTTGATGTATCGGATTCGTAAGGTCGAGCACCATCGAACGGGACACGACTGGTGCATCTATCCGATGTACGACTATGCTCATCCGTTGTCGGATGCGTTCGAGGGCGTCACCCACTCGATCTGCACGCTCGAGTTTGCGCACCACAATCCGCTCTACCAGTGGTTCGTGTCGCACTTCGACTTCGATCCCGTGCCCCGGCAGTACGAGTTTGCGCGCCTGAATCTCACGTATACGGTCATGAGCAAGCGGCTGCTCAAGCGGCTGGTCGAAGAAAGCCATGTGAGCGGTTGGGACGACCCACGGATGCCGACGATCGCCGGCATGCGGCGGCGGGGCTTCACGCCGGCGGCGATTCGGCGATTCGCAGAGCGCATTGGCGTGTCTCGCCGTGACAGCATCGTCGACGTCGGTCTGCTCGAGCACGCGCTCCGCGAAGACCTCAACGCGACCTCGCCGCGCACCATGGGCGTCCTGCGGCCCCTCAAGCTGGTGATCGAAAACCTCGACGAGGGTGAGGACGTCGAGGTGACGGCGCCGTTCAGCCCGGACGATCCGAGCTTCGGCTCACGCCAGCTTCATCTCACGCGCGAGTTGTTCATCGAGCGCGACGATTTCATGGAAGAGCCGGTGAAGAAGTGGTTTCGGCTCGCCCCCGGCAAAGAGGTGCGGCTGCGCTACGGGGCGCTGGTGACCTGCACCGATGTCATCAAGAACGACGCCGGCGAGGTGATCGAGCTTCGCTGCACCTGGGACCCCGAGTCGAAGGGCGGAAACGCGCCGGACGGCCGGAGGGTTCGTGGCACCTTGCATTGGGTGAGCGCAAAGCACGCCGTCGACGCCGAGGTGCGGCTCTACGATCGACTGTTCAACGAGGAGAACCCCCTCGACGAAGCCCACGACGGCGACTTCACCGAGCGCATCAATCCCGGCTCCCTCGAGGTGGTCCGCGGCGCCACGCTCGAGCCCAGCCTGGCAGCGCGCGGCCCGGGCGAGCGCGTCCAGCTCGAGCGCCTCGGCTATTTCATCGTCGACCCCGACAGCACCGAAACCCACCCCGTTTACAACCGCACCATCCAACTCAAAGACAGCTGGTCCAAGCTAAAAAAAACCCACTAACCCAATTCATATAGGG
>JBFGKE010000050.1:0-22949 GCA_041576815.1 Polyangiales bacterium | reverse complement strand
CGGCGACTTCACGGTGAACACCACGGCGGGCGAGACCTGCGACGACGGCGCCGGTGGCAGCGCGACCTGTGACACGGACTGCACGGCCGCGGTTTGCGGCGACGGCCTGGCCAACTCGTTTGCTGGGGAGCAGTGCGACACCGGCGGCGAGACGGCGCTTTGCGACGCCGACTGCACCTTCGTAGTCTGCGGAGACGCGGTGGTGAACACGGCGGCCGGCGAGGTCTGCGACGACGGTATCAACGACGGAACGTCCGGTAGCTGTGCACCGGATTGCTCCGCCGCGATTCCCTAGAGAGCCGCGGAGCGAGACCCTCACGAACCGCGCAGCGATTTGTGAGAGAGCTTACAAAACCACACGTGTAAGTGCGGCATTCGGGCGTTTGAGGTCCGAAAAGTGCTAACGCTATCGCTGAAAACGGTTTACCTTATTCGTTCCCGTTCATGCCCGTAGAACCCCCCGAAGGGTCGCCTCCGTCCACCAACGGCACGTCGGCGACCGTGTCGCGCGCGCTCCGTCTCATCGAGGACGGGGTGCTCGACCATGCCAACATCGATGCGCTTTGCGAGCGCCTGGGCATCGGAGCGCGCCAGCTCCGGCGGCTGTTCAACAAGCACCTCGGCACGTCGCCTGTGCAGGTCGCGCGGATTCGGCGGGCGCACTTCGCGAGACGCCTGATCGAGACCACGAGCCTTTCGATGGGACACATCGCGCAGGCGGCAGGATTTGGGAGCGTGCGGCGGTTCAACGCCGTGATCAACGAGGTTTACGGCTGCGCGCCGACTGCTCTCCGTCGCAATCCGAGTCGCGCCGCAGGCAAGCTCGAGCTCCAAATCCCCGTGCAGGCGCCGTTTCCGTGGGCGCGCATGCTTCAGTTCCTCGAGCCGTGGACGGCAGCGGGGGTCGAACAGGTGGTTGGCGACCGCTACTATCGAACCGCGTCGTTTGGAAAGTCGTCGGGCGAGATCTGCGTGACGTACGACCCCGACGCGGGCGACCTCCACGTTCGCGTGAGCAGCTCGCTCGGCGCCCACCTGCTCGACGTGGTGTCGGGCGTCCGGCGCCTGTTCGACGTCGACGCGGACACGAGCGTCATTGGGGACCACCTCAGGCAAGATCCGGTGCTCGGCAAGCGCCTCTTGATCACGCCGGGGCTTCGAGTGCCCGGGGCCTTCGACCACTTCGAAACGGCAGTCGTCATGCTGCTTCACCAGCACACTCAGACTGACGATGCGACCGACCTCTTGGATCGGATCGTCGGACGGCACGGGAAGAAAATCGAGACGTCGCAGCCGTCGCTGACCCACCTGTTCCCGACCCCGTATGCGCTCAGCACCGCAAAGCTCGAGGCGCTGGGTGTCCCGAAGCGACGGAGCCGGTCGATTCAAGCGTTGGCCAAGGCGGTCCACGAAGGCGCATTGCGGCTGGACGGCTCGCCTTCGCTCGACGCCGCCCTCGAGCGGCTGCACGCAATCACCGACCTCAGCGCGACCACCGCCCACTACATCGCGATGCGGGTCTACCGCGAGGCCGACGCGTTCCCGTCCAGCAACCACTGGCTGCGCGCCGCGATCTCGCATAACGGGTCGCCCGCTTCGGTGCCTGAGCTCGAGAGCCGGGCGGACGGCTGGCGGCCGTGGCGCGCGTACGCCGCGATGCATCTGTGGGACTCCTTCCTCGCGGAGGAGCCCGATGCGCGACGGCTCTGGACGCGCGAAACCGGTACGATTCAGACCGACCAAGTGGCGTCCTAGCCGTATGAATCGGCACGTACCCCTCGAGGGCCAACCGAATTTTCGAGACCTCGGGGGCTACGCATCGGCGGACGGCCGGACCGTGCGATGGGGCACCGTCTACCGTTCGGGGGAGCTCAGTCAGCTCAGCGACGCGGACGTCGACAAGCTCGGCGCGCTTCGAATCAAGACCGTCGTCGACCTGCGCTCTCCGCAAGAGGTGTCGGCGCGCGGTGAGGGCAGGTTGCCGCCCGGCGCGCAGTCGTTCCCACTGCCGATCACGTCGAGCGACATGTTCGCCAAGCTGATCCCGATGTTTCTGAAAGGCGACTTCTCGCAGGTTCCGCCCAACATGCTCGACACGGTAAACCGCGTCCTCGTGCGGGACTTCACCGAGCAGTACGGGGGGCTGCTGCGCGCGCTGTGCGAGCCGAAGAACCGGCCGCTCGTGTTTCACTGCACGCAGGGCAAGGACCGCGCCGGGTTCGGTGCGGCGATGGTGTTATCGGCGCTAGGCGTACCTTGGGAAACCGTGGTCGACGACTATCTCCTGTCGAACCAGTTTCGCAAGGAAGAAAACGACAAGCTTCTCGGCATGATGCGGGGATTCGCGGCGCAACGGGACGGCGCGAACGTTGAAGAAATGTCGTTTTCCCGCGTCGAAGCCTTGTTGTACGTGAAGGAGCAAAGTATTCACGCGGCGCATGCGGAGATCATCGAGCGCTACGGAAGCATCGACGGGTTTCTGACCGACGGGCTGGGCTGCTCGACCGAGAGCCTTGCTCGTCTTCGCGATGATTTGTTGGAGTGATACGTGTCGAAAACGACGAAGAGATCTTGGTTCGTGTTCTTCCTTGCCGTGGCGAGTCTGTTCGTCGGCGGCGCGTCCGTACCGCGCGCAGAGGCCGACGAGAAGACCGTCATTCGCTACGCGACGCTCGCGCCCGCCGGCTCGTCGTTCGGCAAAGTGATGAAGGCGTGGGCGAGGACCCTCAGCAAAGAAACCGAAGGCCGGGTCGAAATGCGGACGTATTCGGGCGGCAGCCAGGGCGACGAGCGCGATTTCATTCGCAAGATGCGCGCAGGCCAGATGGACGCCGCGGGCGTGACGACGATCGGTCTCAGCCAGGTCGTTCGGCCAGTGCTCGTGCTCTCGGCGCCCGGCATCATCGATGACTACGACGCGCTCGCGCGAGTGCGCGAGGAGCTCAACGGTCGGCTCGCGAAGATGTTCGAGGAGGCGGGGTTCGTTCTTCTCGCGTGGTCTGATGCGGGCAAGGGTCGAATCATGTCGACCCAACCGATCCTCAAGCCTTCGGATTTGCGTACGAGCCGTCCATGGGCTTGGAAAGACGACCCGATCTTCTACGAGTTCTTGAAGGTGGTCGGCGCCAACGCGGTGCGGCTCGGCGTGCCCGAGGTCTACCCCGCGCTTCAAACGAAAATGGTCGACGTCGTTCCGAGCTCTGCACTCGCGGCTGTTGCGCTGCAGTGGTACACCAAGCTCGATTACATGTCGAAGGACAGCTTCGGGATCATTCTCGGCGCGACGATGGTGACGAAGGAGAAGTTCGACCGGCTGTCACTCGAGGACCAGGGAGTGCTCCGCGATACCGCCGTTCGCGCCGCCAAGGCGCTCGACAAAGTCGTTCGACGCGATGACGCGAAATCGTACGAGATTCTCGTCGACCGCGGGATCGAAGTCATCGACACCACCGCGCATCGCGCCGAGTGGGAAAAGGCGGCCGAAGAGACGCGCCGGCGGCTCACCGGCCGGATTTGGAGCAAGAGCCTGCTCGCGGACGTCGAGGCGGCCGCCAGAGGGAACGCGCCCTGAGCATTCAAGGGAGCGCCTGGAGCCCGTACGAGGGTGATGCGTTCAAGAACACCCCGGCACGACACTTCATCCAAACCGGTTCGAAGGGAACGTCCTCGGTCTGACAACGGAGGTCTTCCTCGGGATACGACTCGGGCGGATACTCGTCCAGGAACGCAGCCACGTCGTCCGGGTCATCGACGCAAGACGCGGTCAGCGTGTAGTCCCCCGGGTCGGCGTTGATGATTAGCACACCGCCGTCGAGCGAGGAATAGGTGCGCGCGCGGTCGGGCACGACATTGTCCCCGAAGTAGATCGGTCCTTCGGCATACGAGGCGCCGTCGGGCGCGTCGATCGTCAAGATTGCGCCAGCCTGGCCGTGGTGACCCGCGTTGCCGATCGTCCTACCGACGCGGGTGAACGTGCTGACCATCTGGCATTTCTCGGGGTCGCTCACGATCCCGAGTTGGATTTCGATGACCGAATAGAGACCGTTGTTGGGAACTTGAAAGGTGAGGTCGTCGATGTCGCGGTCGGGGATGGTGTGCGTCTTCGTGTACGTGAGCGGATAGCGCTCGTGCTGCATGACGAAAGTGGCTTCCGCCCCGACAGGAATGCCTTCGATGATGAACGCGCCCTCTGGGTCGGTGGTGGCGACGAGCTCGGGCATCTCGAGCACCGAGATGGTCGCGTCCGCGATCAGGTCGTAGCCGCCTTGTCCAGGCAGCGTGAAGCCCCAGGCGATGCCGCTGACCGACACGGTCGGCGAAGGGGAGGTGGTGGTGCTCGTGCTCTCCGTGCAGCCTGTCGACGACGAGACGGCTGCCAGCGCGAGGGCGCACCATACTTTCACGAAAGTGCTCATTTCAAACGCCTCCGACCTAGTGCGAAGCAAGATCCGAGCCTGCCTAAGGGGCCACGCAAGCTCTTCCAATTGCAAACGTGCCAGGTGCTTTTTTGCACACCGGCACGTCTGCTGCTCGCGCATCCCCTTCGAGGACGCGCAATCGTTGCGTGGACTTAGTTGAAGCCGGAGAGGTCGGGAAGCTCGTCGAGGTTCGGCTGAAGCGCGATCTCGATGCGCCGGTTGAGGGCGCGGCCCTCGGGCGTGTCGTTCGACGCAACCGGTTGGGTGGCCGCATACGCCGCTGCCGAGATACGCGTGGCAGGGACGCCGTACTCGATGAGGAGCTGCGTCACGTCGATTGCGCGTGCGCCGGAGAGCTCCCAGTTCGAGGGGAAGCGCTTGGTGCGGATCGGCTTGTTGTCCGTGTGGCCGCCAACTTGGAACATGCGCTCCTTGATGCTCGCGAGGACTGGGCCGAGCTCGGCCAGGACGCGAACGCCTTCTTTCTTGAGCTTTGCGCTGCCGCTTGCGAACAACACCGCCTCTGGGAGCTCGACGACCATCTTGTTACGAACGATGCGCACGTTGAGCTTGCCGGCGTCGATCATCGACTTCAGCTGCTTGAGCATGGAGTTGTACTCCTGGAGGCGCTTCGCGGCGCGGGCTTCGCGTGCGGCGGCCTCGGCGAGCGCGGCCTCCATGGCGTTGATCTCGCCGGTGTAGCCTTTGACGAGCTTGTTGAGGTTCTCGCGATCCTTCTTGCACTGCTCGAGCGACATGCCCTTTTCCTGGGTCATGGATTCGAGCTCGGCGATGCGAGCGTCCTTGGCCTGCAGCTCATCTTTCTTACACCCTGCGGTCAGCAATAGGCTGACAGCCAACAGAAATACCCAGCTTGCTTTATGCATTTGCCCCTCCAGTTAAGGATTGTTCCCCGATTTTTGGGTCCGGCACCTTATCAAGCCGCCCGGCGGAGGCAAGTCGTCGGTCAGGTCGCGAGCTCACCGCGTCGGAGCTTGCGGTAGAGGACGAGCGATTCCCGGAGGATCGCGAGCGCCTCGTCGCGCTCCCGCATGCCCTCGACCACGACTTCCTTCTCTTCGAGCGCCTTGTAGTCCTCGAAAAAGCGCTGAATCTCACGGAGCTTGTAGTCGGGGAGATCGTCGAGCTTGCGCTGGTCTTGGTACTCGGGGTCTTTGGCGCTGACGGCGATGATTTTGTCGTCGATGCCTTTGTCGTCCCGCATTCGCATCACACCGATGGCTCGAGCGGTCATGATCGTGAGTGGAACGACCGGCTCCTGGCCGAGCACGAGCGCGTCGAGGGGGTCGCCGTCGTCGCAGAAGCTTCTCGGTACGAAGCCGTAGTTCGCCGGGTAGTGGACCGCGCTGAACAGCACGCGGTCGAGCTTCAGCAGGCCGCTCTCCTTGTCGAGCTCGTACTTGTTCTTGCTTCCCATCGGCACCTCGATGACGACGGGAAAGGTGTTCTCGAGCTGATCCTCGTCGATGTAGACGTCGTGCCAGGGGTGCATGGAGCTGCTTCTTATATCACCGGGGCGCCGGTTTGAGCCACACCGATGGACGCCAGCGGTAAATCACGGTTGCGGAACCGATCGGAATGGCTGATGGTACGCCGAAGAGCGAGCATGATTCTGGATCGGTTTAGGGTCGACGGGCGTGTGGCCGTCGTCACGGGTGCGGGCCGTGGGATCGGTCGCGGGATTTCGATTGCATTGGCGGAGGCGGGTGCGGACGTGGTGCTGGCGGCGCGCCGCGAGCACACGCTGCGCGAAGTCGCGGATATCGTCGAGAAGAACGGACGGCGGGCGCTGGTGGTGCCGACCGACGTCCTCATCGACGAGCAGCTCGACCAACTCGTGGAGCGCGCGCTCGGCGAGCTTGGCGGGGTCGATTTCTTGGTAAACAACGCGGGCGGGACGCTGCCCGGGCCGGCGCTTCAATGCACGGACGACGAGCTCGACAAGTCGTTTCACTTCAACGTGACGACTGCGCTTCACCTATCCCGCGCGCTGGCGCCGTCCATGGCAGAGCGCGGGCACGGCGCCATCGTCAACATCACCTCGGGGCTCTCGCACCTCGTCGATCATGGCTTCGTCGCGTACGGCACCGCCAAAGCCGCCATGGCCCACATGACGCGCCTCCTCGCGCACGAGTGGGCCCCGCACGTTCGCGTGAACGCGATTGCGGTGGGCGCGACCCAAACCGATGCACTGGCGATGGTGACTGCCGATCGGTCGCTTGCGCAGCAAATGATCGATCTCACGCCCATGGGCCGGCTCGGGACGGTCGAGGACATCGGAGCCGCGGCGCTCTACTTGCTCTCCGACGCTGGAAGTTGGGTCACCGGAAAGATTCTCGAGGTCGACGGCGGCACCGTCGACTCCAACTGGCCGTTTGCGATGCCGAGCGGCCTCACCGGGCCGAAAGGAGAGCCGGCGGAATGAAGTCTGCGGCCATCGACGCCTTCTCGGAAAACATTCGCGACGTGGCGCTTCGGGACGTGCCGCCGCCCATGCCGGCCCCCGGGCAAGTGCGCGTGCGAATGCGCATGGCGCCCATCAACCCGTCCGACTTCAACTACATCGATGGCACGTATCAGCATGCCTTCGCGCGCATGATTTGGAATCGCGGCGCCGACACGCCGACCGATCGACCCGGCTCCGACCCCTTTGCCATGCCGCCGTACGCAGTGGGCGTCGAGGGCGTCGGGGTCGTCGAAGAATCTGGAGGGGGCTTTCTCGGCCGGCGACTGGTCGGCAAGCGCGTTGCAGTGGTGGGCGGCCCTCCCAACGGAACATGGCAAGAGGAAACGCTGATCGATGCGCGTCGCGCGTTTCCCGTGCCACGCAGTCTCACCGACGCTCAGGCCTGCTCGTTCTTCGTCAATCCGCTGACGGCGCTCGTGTTGGTCAGACACGTGCTCCAGGTTCCACGGGGCGCACGGGTGCTGCAGACCGCAGCCGGGTCCGCGCTCTGCCAAATGGTGCGAAACCTCGCGCGCGCGGACGGCTTCCAAACGATCGACGTCGTGCGAAGCCGGGCCGGCGCCGAGCGACTCAGGGGTGCGGGCGTCCAGCACGTCGTCGCGCTCGAAGACGACGACCTGCTCGAGGCGGTTCACCGAATCAGCCTCGGGGGCGTCAACCACGTGCTCGACTGCGTCGGCGGCGAAACCGGCTCCGACGCGTTGCGGACGCTGCAACCGGGCGGCCGGATGATCTGCTACGGAACGCTCAGCGGCGAGCCGATCTCGCTGCCCCCGCGCGACATCATGATGCCGATGACGCGGGTCGAGGGTTTCTATCTCGCGGCCTATCTCGCCGACCGTTCGCTTTTTCAGCGACTTGGGCTCGTCCGGAGCACTGCGAAGCTCATCGAAGGTGGTATGCTCGCCACGCCGGTCGAGCAGACCTATCGGCTCGACGACCTGCACGCTGCGCTCGAGCACGCGCGCCGGCCCGGACGTACCGGAAAAATTCTAATAGACCTCACCTAGACCGCATTCCGATGAAGCCTCTGATCGTCGTCTGTACCGATTTCTCGCCATGCTCCGAGATCGCGCTGCAGCGTGCGTCGGAGATCGCCCGGCGTGACGAGACCCGCGTCTTCATGGTGCACGTCTACGAACCGAAAAAGCTCCGCAGCAGGAGCTCGGGGGCTCCGCCGGAGGGCGACCGCGAAGCGTGGGACGAGGAGTCGATGCGCCAGCTGGAGGAGACCCGGCGCCACTTCTTCGGTCACTTGAGCGACAGCGAGGTCCAATACGGCGCGATTCCGAGCTCGCACCCGTCGGTCGAAATCTGCAAGATCGCCGAGGAGACCAAAGCCAGCATGATCATCGTCGGCTCGCACGGCCGCACGGGGCTCCTCCGCCGCCTACTCGGAAGCGTGGCCGAAGCGACCGTGCGTCATGCGCCTTGCAGCGTTTACGTCGTTCGCGAGCAGCCGGTGCCGGCGCCCTGACGTGATGGCTAGTCGACGAGCTTCGCTTTGATCGAAGCGAGGCGCTCTTTGACCTCTTGGCCGAGCGCTTTGACCTCGTCCCCGACCTCGTCGGCTTTGGCGTCGAACCGCCGCTCGAATTCGGCGAGTCGGGGTTGCACGTCTTCCCAGGCGTCTTTGGCATCCATACCGGCGAGGTGGAGCTTCACGCGAATCTCGTCGGCCATCTGCTTGAGGTCGTCCTGCATTGCTTTCAGCTCTTGCTTGAAGGATTTTTGTGCCTCGTCCGCGCTCATCGTGCCCTCCTTGAGGAAGTGTGGTGATACCAGCCTAGCGGCCCACGCGCCAAAGGAGACGGGGATTTTTTCGTGACGGATGGGTCAATGACGCAATTTGTTCGCGACGGCGGACGCCCAGCGCAGGATTCGCGTGACGCCGGACGGGGCAGTGGTCGATCCAAGCCCGGGTGAAGATTCAAACGAGCTTGGCGCGCGGGATGCATACATAGTCGCCCCATGGCGAGCGATTCGAATGAATACGTGCGCGATTTTGAGACTCTTCGTCGAGAGGACACGCCCGTGGCAGGCGGAAAGGGCGCCAACCTCGGAGAGATGACCGCGGCCGGGCTGCCGGTGCCACCCGGGTTCGTCGTGACCGGACAGGCGTACCTTCACGCGCTCGATGTCGCGGGATGTCGGCAGCGGCTTCTCGACATAATCGAGCAAACCGACCTCGATGATTCGAGCGCGCTCAAGCTCGCTTCGGACGAGCTGCGGGCGGCGGTGCAGGCTGCAGGTGTTCCCGCAGACGTTCGCGAGGTGGTGCAGGCAGCGTTCGGGGCGCTCGGCCCCGGGGCGCGCGTTGCGGTGCGTTCCTCCGCCACCGCCGAGGACACGGCCGAGGCCTCGTTCGCCGGGATGAACGAGACGTACACCAACGTGGTCGACGAGACGCTCTTTGCGCGCATCCTCGATTGCTGGGCATCACTTTGGGGCCCACGGGTCGTCGCGTATCGGCACAGTCTCGGTCTCACCGATGAGCCGACGATTGCCGTGGTCGTTCAGCGCATGGTCGACTCCGAAGCCTCCGGCGTCATGTTTACCGTCGACCCGATCTCGCAGGATCGCGGGCGGCTCCTCATCGAGAGCGCCTATGGGCTCGGGGAGGTGGTGGTGGGCGGCCAAGTGGAGCCCGACACCTATTTCGTGTCTCGGCCGCACGATCCGTCCAGGGCCGACGTTCAGCTCATCAGCGCCCGCATCGGCTCCAAGGCACACAAGATCGTCCGGCAGCCCGACGGCTCCGAAGCGCGGGTCGAGGTGCCCGAAGCGGCTCGCAGGGCGCGCGTGCTCGACGACGCGCAAGTGCTCGAGGTCGCGACGCTCGGGCTTCGGATCGAGGAGCACTATGGGAGCCCCCAGGACGTCGAGTGGGCGCTTTGCGACGGCAAGATGTACATCGTGCAATCGCGGCCGATCACGACCCTCGAAGCCGAGGCGGGGACAGTGCTCTTGAGCGGGCTCGGCGCTTCTCCAGGCCGCGTCGCCGGCAAGGTGCGCGTGATGCGCCAGCTCCAGGCGGACGCGAAAATCGGCAAAGACGAGATCCTCGTGGCCGAGATGACGAGCCCCGACTGGGTTCCCGTGATGCGGCACGCGGGCGCGCTGGTCACCGACGAGGGCGGGATGACCTGCCACGCGGCGATCGTCAGTCGCGAGCTTCGAATCCCTTGCGTGGTCGGCACGGGCAACGCGACGCGGGTGCTCAAGAGCGCACAGCTCGTCACGGTCGACGGCTCACGCGGGGACATCGTGTCGGGCGACGACACCCACGCCGCCGGACCGGCGGCATCGCCCAGCAGCGCCCCGACCGCCACGATGGCCGCTCCGGAAACGACGCTCGAACCGCTCGCGACACGCCTCTACGTCAATCTGGCGATCGCGGACGCGGCGGAAGAGGCGGCCGCGCTCCCCGTGGACGGGGTCGGGCTGCTTCGCGCGGAATTCATGATCACCGACGCCCTCGAGGGCGCCCACCCCAAGGCGCTGATCGCCGAGGGCGGCGCCGAGCAGTTCGTGTCCAAAATGACCGAGTCGGTTCTTCGCATCGCCCGCCCGTTCTTCCCGCGCCCGGTCACCTATCGCACCTACGACTTCCGAACCAACGAGTTCAGCGGGCTGCGCGGTGCAGAGGAGCACGAGCCGCACGAGGAAAACCCGATGATCGGCTACCGCGGCTGCTTTCGCTACGTGAAGGACCCGGAGCTATTCGACCTCGAGCTCGAGGTCTTGGCGCGGGTCCGCGAGGCTTCTCCAAACGTCCACGTCATGATCCCGTTCGTTCGAACGAAGTGGGAGCTCGAAGCCTGCCTCGAGCGGATCGACAAGCACCGACTCGGTCGGCACCAGAGCCTCTTGCGATGGGTGATGGCGGAGGTGCCATCGATCGTGTACCGCATCCCGGACTATGCGAAGCTCGGCATCCATGGGGTGTCGATCGGCTCGAACGACCTGACGCAGCTGATGCTCGGCGTCGACCGGGACTCCGCGATTTGCGCCGAGCTCTTCGACGAGGGCGACGACGCGGTGCTTTGGGCGATTGAGCGCATCGTCCGGACAGCCGACGAATGCGGTCTCACCTCGTCGCTTTGCGGCCAGGCGCCTTCGAATCGACCCGAGTTCGCCGAGAAGCTCGTTCGGTTTGGAATCACGTCGATCTCGGTGAACCCGGACGCCGTCCCACGGACGCGCCAAGTGATCGCCTCGGCAGAGCGGCGCATGCTGATCGACGCGGTGCGACACGGAGAGCAGCACTGACATGCCGATCGCGAAGTCGACGAAGCCCGGGCACGCTGCTCCCAATCTGCGCGACTACGACGAGGCGCGCAGGACTTTCTCGTGGTCGGACGCCCGTCGTGAGCTTGCCGGGCTTCCTGGCGGCAGAGGTCTGAACCTCGCCTACGAGGCGGTGGGGCGGCACGTTGATTCGGGTCACGGCGCGCAGACCGCAATCGTCTGGCTCGGCAAGTCCGGAGAGCGCCGCCGAATTCGTTACGACGAGCTGGACGCCATGAGCAATCAGTTCGCCAACCCGAAGTCATGCCGGAGGACATCGAGGACGACGACGACCTGCGAGACGAGCTGGATCTCGACTCGATGGACATCCTTCGCTGGGTTCAAGGAATTCACAAAGCGCTCGGCGTCGAGATCCCCGAAGAGGACTACGGCCAGATAGCGACTTTGCAAGACGCCGTCCGCTATGTTGCTGGCCGAGTCTGACCGGCCTCCATGGCCGCTCGCGCGATTCGCGGCACTCGCGAGAGGGATGCTCGCGATGAGCGCCGCGGCGATGGAGCTCCTGAGTCGGTAGTCAGTCCGGCTCTAGATCCACATGGCGAGCTTCTGGCACCGCGTCGGTGAGTCGCTCTTCGATCCGATCGACCTCGCCGCCAATGGCATCGGTGACCTCACCACCGAAACTGATCAGCAAGCGTTCAAGGGCCTCAGGTCCATCTAGGGTTGACCAGGTCGCGTCCAGATCCTTGGCGGCCAGTAGCCGGCGGGCAAGCTCGCCGCCGTCGAAAGTCACCTCGGCTTTGAAGCGCACCTCTTCGGCTCCGAGCTGCGACGCTTTCACGTCGTGAATCCGAGCGACCACGGGGTCCTCTTCGAGCACCTCGACCATTCGAGCGACCGCCTCGGACGGGGGAGCACGTCCGAGAAGAAGGAGCCTGTTACGGTTGATCAGAAACACCGCGGTAGCGCCGAGCAGGACTCCGATGGCGATGGAACCGGCGCCGTCCCAGGCTGGATTCCCAGTGACCTGGGCCAAGGCGATGCAAGTCAGTGCGATCGCCACACCGACGACTGCAGAGGCGTCCTCCAAAACGACCGCGACGCCCATTGGGTCGGGGCCGCTTCGCAAGTAGCGCCAGATCGACTGGTTGGTTGCTCGGGCGGAGGTACGCACTGCCGACAGCCCAAAGCCAAGGGACACGCCTTCGGCCAGCAGTGACGCGAAAAGGATTGCGAAGCCCGATCCAAGATGGTCGAGGGGCTCGGGCACCAAGAGTTGCTGCGCGCCGCGGATAACCGACACGCCGCAGCCGATGAAAAGAACGCCGGTCGCGGAGAGCAGCGCCCAAATGTATTGCGAGCGCCCGAAACCATATGGATAGTCGCTGTCGGGCTCGCGTCGGGAATGAACGATTCCGACCACCAATAGCATTTGGTTGGTGATGTCGGCCACAGAGTGGAGCACCTCGGCCATGATTGCGGTCGAGCCTGTGAGCAAGAACGCCACCGCTTTCGCAGCCCCGATCACGAAGTCCACAATCAGCGCAATGGCTACGGCCCGTGTGCTCGTCGTCATTTGATGCGGGCTGCCCGTCCCGAGGTCCATGATAGTATCCACACAGCCCCGATACGAACCCATTCGTGAGTGGTGCCTGCGGCGCTGTTCCTGTTGGATGGGTATTTTTTGGACTAAGGTTGGCCGGAATTGTCCTCCGAGATGGCGGCATCACCCGACGAAACCTCGTCCGAATGGCACACCCTGCCGGTCGATGCCGTCATGTCCCACCTGTCCTCCGGCCCTCGGGGCCTGGTGGGGGCCGAAGTTGAGCGTCGATTTGAGCGGTACGGTCCCAATGAGTTGCAAGCCGCGGAGCGTGTCTCCGCTTGGGGCATCCTTCTCGAACAGTTCAAGAACGTCCTGATTGTCATCTTGCTGATCGCGACGGCGATCTCTGCCTTCCTCGGAGAGGGTGTCGAGACGATTGCCATCGCCGTGATCGTGCTGTTCGCCGTGCTGCTGGGCTTCATACAGGAGTACCGAGCGGAACGTGCGATCGAAGCGCTGAAAAGAATGGCCGCACCGACCGTGACGGTCATCCGGGACGGTCAAGAGACGGAAATTCCAGCGCGCGAGATCGTTCCAGGTGACGTCATTTCGTTGAGTGCGGGAGACAAAATCGCGGCGGACGCGCGGCTGATCGAGTCGGTCAATCTGAAGGTGGATGAAGCCGCACTTACGGGTGAATCGGTGCCAGTTGCCAAAGTCGTCGAGCCTCTCCGCGGAGAAGACCTGCCCCTCGGTGACCGCGAGAACATGGCCTTTGGCGGAACCGTCGCCACGTACGGCCGAGGCCGCGCTGTCGTCGTCGCCACCGGCATGAAGACCCAGTTCGGCCGGATCGCCCAAATGCTGCAATCGGTAGAGGCTGGCAGAACGCCGCTGCAGCAGAATCTCGACAAAGTCGGTCGTGTGCTGGCGCTGGCGGCGCTGGCCGTCGTAGCTGCTGTGGTAGTGGTCGGCGTGCTTCGGGATCAACCGCTGCTCGAGATGCTTATCTTCGGCATCGCACTAGCGGTGGCCGCCGTGCCAGAGGCCCTGCCAGCCGTCGTCACCATTTCGTTGGCCATCGGCGTGCAACGGATGGCGAAGCGAAACGCGCTTGTGCGGCGCTTGCCGGCGGTCGAGACCTTGGGCAGCACGTCCGTCATTTGTTCTGACAAGACCGGCACCCTGACCAAAGACGAAATGACGGCCAGGAAGCTATACACGGCCGAGCGAACGATCTCGATATCAGGTACTGGCTACGAGCCAAAGGGCGAGTTCGCGCTCAGCGGTTCAATCATCGAGCTCTCTCAAGGAGAGAAGGAGCTGCTCCGCGCTGGGGCGCTGGTTTCGGACGCCCACCTCATCCGCGACCCCACGCTGGCCGCATGGCACATTAAAGGTGACCCGACCGAAGGGTCGATGATCGTCGCCGCCCTGAAGGCCGGACTGCAAAAAGACGATCTCGACAGGCAGTTTCCCCGCATTGGCGAAATCCCTTTCACCTCCGAGACCAAGCGTATGACCACCTTGCATTCCGCTGGAGATGCTCGAGTTGCGTATTCGAAAGGTGCACCGGAGACCATACTCGACTCGTGCGCTCGACAGTTGACCAGCGAAGGCGAGGTCGCGCTGCAAAAAAGCCATCGAGAGGCGATTCACCACGCGGTTCGACGGATGGCCGACGAGGCTCTCCGCGTGCTGGGGGTGGCACGCAAGGCGGATGCAACGCTTGAAGATGCGGAGCGCGATATGACCTTCCTCGGTTTGGTTGGCATGATCGATCCGCCCCGTCCTGAGGCCAAGGCAGCGGTAGAACAATGCAGGCGAGCCGGGATTCGAGTGATCATGATCACCGGCGACCATCCATTGACCGCACAGGCCGTGGCCCGCGAGCTAGGTCTGTTCGACGCGGGGCGCACGGCAACCGGCGCGGAGCTCGAGGACATGAGCGACGAGGAGCTGGAGCGCGACGTCGAGGACATCGAAGTGTATTCCCGCGTATCCCCGGCTCATAAACTTCGGGTGGTCACCGCCCTTCAGCAGCGTGGCCACATCGCAGCCATGACGGGCGACGGTGTGAACGACGCGCCCGCCTTGAAAAAGGCCGACATCGGCATCGCCATGGGGATCACCGGCACCGACGTCAGCAAAGAGGCTGCGGCGATGACGCTGACCGACGACAACTTCGCGTCGATTGTGGCGGCGGTGGAAGAGGGGCGCGGGATCTTCGAGAATATCAAGAAATACCTGATGTATTTGCTTTCGGCGAACATTGGAGAGATCGGACTCATCGCCGGCGCTACGCTCGCTGGCTTGCCGCTGCCGTTGACCGCCGTGCAGATCCTCTATGTCAATCTCGCCACGGACGGTTTGCCAGCGCTCGCGCTGTCAGTGGACCCCCCCGATGACGACCTGATGGAGCGGGCACCGCGCGACGCGCGGACGGGAGTCTTCTCGCACCGGGTCGTCATCCTCACGGTCGTCGGAGGGCTGTGGTCGACCGTGGCGAATCTCGGTCTTTTCACCTGGGCTTTACGGTCGGGCCGAGGCGTGACTCAGGCCATGGCGATGACCTTCGTGTCTTTGGTGTTGATCGAGTTCTTCAAGGCTTTCAGTTTCCGTTCCGATCGCCGGTCGGTCGTGCATCGGCCTTTCGCCAACAAGTGGCTGAACCTGGCAATCATGTGGGAAATGGCGCTGCTTGTCTTCATCGTATCCTTTCCACCGTTTCATGAGCCCTTCGGTATCCATCCCTTGTCGCGCACGGATTGGTTGGTCGCGCTGTGTCCCGCTCTGACCATTTCGCCAGTCCTCGATCTAACCAAGTGGTTTCTGGCGAGATGCGGTGTGGCGTAACCGCTGCAGCGCGATTCGCCAGTGGTGCCAGGCGCAGCGTCTGGCTCCGACGTGAAGATGATGGCGACCTATCACCGCCGAGGAGGCAAGACGCGCGTCATCCGTCTTCGAGGCGCACAGTTGGGCTCGGGACGGTGGAGCCGGGGCGCGAGGGCTGGATGTTGGTGCTGACGCTGAGCCTGGCACCGGTTCTCGTGGGGCAGGGCATGCGGGCGTTCCGTCAAATCCTTCGCTGGTATGGGCGGCAGGTCGACATCGAGCGTGGCGAGAGCGCCTGACTGTGGTACAGCTCGCCGCATGGACAAAGCTGGGCCGATCGCGGACTACATGACACCGACGCCCCATACCGTCGGGAGCGAGCAGACCATCACATTTGCTCAAAAGCTCATGCAGAAACACGGCATTCGTCACCTGCCCGTTCTACACGGCGGCAAGCTGGACGGTATCGTCAGTGACCGCGACCTCGGGATGATTGCCGGCCTCAACGAGGTCAACCCCGACAACACCACGGTCGAGGAGGCGATGACGCAGGAGGCCTACACGGTCGACAAGGACACTCCGCTGGTCGACGTCCTCAAGGAGATGCTCGAGCACAAGTATGGCTCGGCGGTCGTCGTCGAGGGCGAGAAAATCATCGGCATCTTCACGACCTACGACTCCCTGCAGCTCTTGGTCGACGAGTTCTGAGCGATCAGTCGCCCACGCCCAAGTCGCTGATGACCTGCGTGAGGAGTGGGGGGTCGTCGGTGATGATGCCATCGACACCGTAGGTTTCGATCAGGAAGCGCATTTCTTCCTCGTCGTTGATCGTCCAGACGTGAACGAACATGTCGAGCTCGCGCGCGCGCGGGACGAAGCCCGGGTGCAGCACGTCGACGATGCGATCGCCGACGTCGAATTCGGGCGGCACTTGGAGGTACTCCGCCTCGGGCACGTAGTCAGGGTCGAGCGGTCCGAACGAGTTGCCCCAAAACACCAAGGTCTCGTTGACCCCCATGTTGGTCGGGATTTCTGGCGCGGCCGCGCGGAGCTCTCTGAGGAGGGCGGAGGAAAACGCGGAGCCTGTCATCTTGTCCTCCACCCCGTACTCGCGGACGACCTCGACGAAGCGGTCGACGATCGAGGGGTCTTCTTGTTTGATTTCGATGACGAAGGCGGTGTCGGGATACCGGTCGAAGACCTCCTGCATCGTCGGCACGACGAGGCCGGTGCCCCGATACGGGAACGTTTGACCGCCGTCGTTGCTGAACTCGTAGCCCGCATCGCATTCACGGAGCGCGGCGAAGGTCATCTCCTTGATCAAGCCGGTGCAGTCGGTCGTGCGGTCGACCGTATCGTCGTGCATGACGACGAGCATGCCGTCGCTCGTCTCGTGGACGTCGAGCTCGAGGATGTCGGCTCCGTCTTCGAGCGCCTTGTCGTAGGCGAGCAGGGTGTGCTCCGGCCGAATGCGACGGCCGCCGCGATGGGCGATGTTGAGGACCTTGTCGCAGCGGATCATCTCCTGAGGCGTCGTGCACTTGGCAGCCGTGCCGCCCGAGCCTCCCATGCCCGCCGACCCGGCCGCGCCGCCGTTGCCGCCGTTGCCACCCGCACCACCGTTCCCCGCGCTGTCCCCGCTCGAGCAGCCGACGACGGTGAGGGACACCAGAAGTAAGAAAAGCTTGTTCATCGACCGCGCCTCCTTCCGGGAGGGTCTAGCAGGACAGCTGCGTTCTGTCTCCCGGCTTGTCCCCGCCTGCCCGCCCTGGCACCTTCGCTTCGATGCCCGCCCGATCCCAGCTCACGTTTTGCCGCATTTGCGAGGCGACGTGCGGGCTGCGCGCAACCATCGAAGGTGACCGAATCGTCGAGGTCGAGCCTGACCGCGACCACGTCGTCAGCCG
This sequence comes from Polyangiales bacterium, assembly GCA_041576815.1. Taxonomy (GTDB): domain Bacteria; phylum Myxococcota_A; class Polyangia; order Polyangiales; family Houyiibacteriaceae; genus SG8-38. Next base: position 5,504 of record JBFGKE010000050.1, on the reverse strand, counting down.
AGGCTACGCGTGCATCAAAGGGCTTCGCTACCACGAAGTTCACCACTCGCCCGACAGGCTTCGGGTGCCGCTCAAACGCGTGGGCGACCGGTTCGAGGAGATCTCGTGGGCGCAAGCACTCGACGAAATCGGCAGGAAGGTCCGCACCCTGGTCCAATCGCGAGGCGGCGACTCGGTCGCGGCGTATCTCGGCAATCCGATTTCATTCAGTCTGCTGCCGCCGATCCTGACGTCCGCCTTCCTGCAGGGGCTCGGCTCGCGAAACCTCTTCCAAACCGGCTCGCAGGACTGCAACAACAAGTTCGCGGCTGCCGAACGACTCTACGGCTTTCCTTTCATCCAGCCGTTTCCCGACGTCGACCGGACTCGGTGCCTGATCGTCATCGGCTCGAACCCCGCGGTTTCGCGCGCGAGCTTCATGCATCTCCCCGACCCGATTCGCCGGCTCCGCGCGATCGAGCAGCGCGGAGGCCAGGTCTTCTTGGTGAACCCGCGGCGGACGGAGACAGCGCGGCAGCTCGGGACGCAGGTCTTCATCCGGCCCGACACCGACGTCTTTTTTCTGCTGAGCTTTTTGCACGAGGTGCTGCAGCGCGGGGAGATCGACCTCGAGCACGTTCGGCAGCACATGCGCGGCTTCGACACACTTGGTGAGATCGCCCGGCGTTGGACGCCCGACCGTACCGCCGACGTCACCGGCGTCTCCGTCGAGATGCTTCGTTCGATGGTCGACGCATTCCTCGGCGCGGACGGCGCAGCGATTTTTCTTTCCACCGGCGTCAATCAAGGCAGCCACGGCACGCTCGCGTTTTGGATTCAGGAATCGATCAACGCGATTACCGGCAACCTCGACCGGCTCGGCGGCACCCTCGTGGGGCACGGATACGTTCCGGACTTTCCGAGGCACTCGCGCAAGGGCGGTCACACGATGCGCAAGGACCTGTCGCGCATCGGGCAGCTCCCGTCCGTGGCGGACACGTTTCCCGCGGGCCTGATGGCAGATGAGATCCTGACGCCAGGCGAGGGTCAGGTGCGCGCGTTGTTTTGCGTGGCTGGCAATCCGCTGCTGACGGTGCCGAACAGCAACGGCCGGCTCGAGCGGGCGTTCAAAGAGCTCGAGCTGCTCGTCGTCATCGACATCTTTCGCAACGAGACGGCAAACCATGCGCACTACATTCTGCCCGGCACGAGCGCCTTTCAGCGCGCCGATCTGCCGTTCGTATTTCAGTCGTTGATGGGTGCCATGCCCACGCCCTACGCGCAGTACACGGATGCGCTGGTGCCCGTCGAGGGGGAGCAGCGGGACGAAACGGTGATTCTGCTCCAGCTCGCCCGTGCCTGTGGCTCGAAAATCTTCGGCTCGGCGATCGCAAGCGGGCTCGTCAACGGATGGATGGGTCTCGGCCGCTTGCCTTGGGTGGGTGATCGCATCGGGCTGACGCCGGAGCGGCTCCTCGGACTGATGGCGCGCGCCTTTCGCCTGGGCTCGCTGCGCAGGCTTCGAAATGAGCCGCACGGGCGATTGCTCGAGCCCAACCGGGGTGGCGACTTCCTCGGTCGGAGAGTGGTGACCGACGATGGCATGGTCGACCTGGCTCCCGCAGATCTCGTTCGCGCCGCGCGTGCGCTCGACGATGCGTTCGACCGGGAGCTCGCTCAGCGGCACCAGCTCAAGCTGATCAGCAAACGCGAGCAGCACAGTCACAACAGCTGGCTCCACAACCACCCGCGCTTCGTCGAAGGGAAGCGGTCGACGAACTATCTCTACATGAATCCTCGCGACGGCGCGCGTTTGGGCGTCGAGTCGGGTGCCCTGGTCGAAGTGCGAAGCGAGGTGGCATCGGTGCGTCTACCCGTCGAGCTCACGGACGACATGATGCCGGGCGCTGTCGCGCTGCCGCACGGCTGGGGCCACCAAGACGCCGACGGGCTCAGCGTGGCGCGCCGAACCACTGGCGCGAACGTCAACCTCCTCGCCGCCGACGGGCCCGACGCCCTGGAGTACTTCTCAGGCATGGCCAAGCTCAACGGCATCTGGGTCGAAGTCACCCCCAGCGACTAAAAAAGGGGACTGTCCCCTTTTTCCAATTGTAAAAGTTGTGTCACCGGTGGGGCGTTCTCTCGTAACGCGCGCTGGCGTCTGCAATACAGATGGCGGGGGCGCGACCGCGAATGATCAAGAAATGGATAGGAAAGGCTTTCCTCGGCGCCTCCGGCTGGAAGATGCGGGGAGAGCGGCCGCCGGTGGATCGGTATGTGATCATCGCCGCGCCTCACACGTCGAACTGGGACATGCCGTTCATGCTCGCCATGGCGTTTGTCTACGACATCCCCGTGCGCTGGATGGGCAAGCACACGCTCTTCAAGCCACCGTTTGGTGCGTTCTTCAAGCGGCTCGGCGGCATTCCCATCATCCGGCATCGGCCCGGCGGCGTCGTCGGCCAGATGGTCGAACATTTCGAGACAGACGAGTCACTCGTTCTCATGGTGCCCGCCGAAGGAACGCGCTCGCACGTCGACTACTGGAAGTCTGGGTTCTACCACATCGCCCGCGCCGCCAACGTCCCGGTCGTGCTGTCCTATCTCGACTTCGGCACCAAGACGGGCGGCATCGGCCCGGTGATCGAGCTCACGGGCGACATCGGTGGCGACATGGACAAGATCCGCGCGTTCTACGCCGGTAAGCAAGGCCTGAACCCCGAGAACGTCGGCGCGATCCGCCTCCGCGAAGAGGACATCCAAGACGTCGTCGAGCACGACGCCGCGGACGCCGCCGAGCTCGACCGTCTGGCAAGCGGGCTCTAAAGCGACGGCGCGCCAAGACCTGGCGTAACGCCGGGGCTCCTGGAACGTCCTTTACATCGGCTGGCCGATCGTGGGAGCGTTCTCGACCTGATTCTAGCCGATCCGCTGTTGGCGTGAACGAGGGCAGGCATGACCGTCACACAGATTCGAAAGCAGAAGAAAGTCGAAGTCGCCAAGTGGAGCGAGCTCTCCGATCGAGAGCCGCAGTATGCGCTCGTTGCAAACGTCGACCTCGTGGTGGTGCGATACGACGACGAAGTTTCGGTCCTCTACGGCCGTTGCCTCCATCGGGGCGCGCTGATGAGCGATGCTCGAATCGACGGCGAGAACCTGATCTGCGGGCTGCACGGCTGGGACTATCGCTACGACACCGGCGTGAGCTCGTACAACAACGACGAAGCGCTCAACAAGTTCCGCGCGTGGATCGATCGCGACGCGGATGCGGTCCTGGTAGACGAGCTCGAGATCGAGGCTTGGGTGAAGAAGTCACCGCAACCCTACGATCGGGACGCTTACCTCGGGCTTTACGCAGACGTTCACGGAGCTCCCGAAGAACCGTTCAACAACGACATCCAAGAGCTGGCGCGCAATGGCCTCAGCAACGTAGGCCATCACGGCAAAGTGTCGGCGATGGGAGTGCCACGGCAGCAGCTCCCCTGCTGGGAAGACGTGCTGCTCCTGACCGCGCAGCTCGCGAAAAAGCCTCTTCTCGACGATGCTTCGGTTGCGACGAAGGTCACGATCGGCCCGGCAGCCAAGAAACCGCTCACGCTCGACATCCCGCTCTTCGTCAGCGACATGAGCTTTGGTGCGCTCAGCGAAGAGGCCAAGGTCGCCCTCGCCAAAGGCGCGGAGATGGCCGGCACGGGGATCTGCTCGGGGGAGGGCGGGATGCTCCCCGAAGAGCAGGAGAGCAACTCGCGCTACTTCTACGAGCTCGCGTCGGGGCGCTTCGGGTGGAGCCTCGACAAGGTGGAGAAGGTCCAGGCTTTTCATTTCAAGGCGGGGCAAGGCGCCAAGACGGGGACGGGCGGCCACTTGCCCGGGAAGAAGGTCAACGAGAAGATCGCTTCGGTCCGCGGGCTCCAGCCCGGTGAGCCGGCGATCAGCCCCGCGCGGTTCACCGACCTGGACGGCCCAGCGGACTTTCGTGGCGTCGCCGAGGAGGTGAGGGAGGCGAGCGGCGGGATCCCGATCGGCTTCAAGATGAGCGCGCAGCACATCGAGGCCGACATCGATTTCGCGCTCGAGGTTGGCGTCGACTACATCATCCTGGATGGACGGGGAGGAGCCACGGGCGCCGCCCCCGACGTCTTCAAAAAGAACATCTCCGTGCCAACGATGGTTGCCCTGGCGCGGGCCCGCCGTCACCTGGACGAGAGCGGATGCCACGACGTGACTCTCGTGATCACGGGCGGCTTACGCACCGAGGGCGATTTCGTGAAGGCGTTGGCGCTCGGGGCCGATGCGATCGCCGTCGCCAATGCGGCCATTCAAGCGATCGGCTGCCTTGGCATGCGGGCCTGCCATACGAACAACTGCCCGGTCGGCATCGCCACCCAACGAGAGCACCTCCGGGCGCGGCTGGACGTCGAGAAGTCGGCGAAGCAGCTCTGCAATTACTTCACGGCCACCGTGGACCTGATGAAGGTGCTGGCCCGAGGCTGCGGTCACTCGGACTTGAGCGGTTTCGTGAAAAGCGACCTCACGACGTGGAAAAGGGAGATCGCCGATCTCACCGGAGTCGAGTACGCCGGAGTCGGCGTGCCGTGAAGTGGAGGCCCCTCGGCCGCGTGCTTCCGAGCAAGCTCACCGAAGCTCGCCTCGCGCTGCACTGGGCGGCGCAGCTCGTCAGCGCGCCCGGGACGAGCCTGCTTCCCGAGGCTGCCGACTACGGGCACACCAACCTCGCCTGGGATCCCACGCTCGGCGTGCTCGCGGGCCGCAGGGTGGGCGATCGAGCGCTCCGTGCCGCGCTGGTCTTCGAGGGCCTCGAGCTCGTCGTGCTCGAAGACTCGCGTGAGCGCGCGTCCATGCGTCTGGCTGGCCGCACGCTCGACGAGGCACTCGCCTGGCTCGGACGCGAGATCGCCGGCGATGACGGCGCTCTCCGTCTGCCCGCCCACGAGATGCCATCACACGCGGTGGCCGATGGCAGTGTGTTCTCCGACGCGTCCCCAGAGCCGCGGGCCGAGCTGGCGGCCTGGTTTGCAGATGCGTCCGCGCTGATCGTGGAGGCAGTCGCCGATCACACGGGAGCATCATCCGTGCGGTGCTGGCCTCACCACTTCGACGTGGCGAGCTTGATTACGCTCGATCCGGAGCTCGGCTCCGAGGAAGGACGAACGATTGGCGTCGGCCTCTCCCCGGGAGACGGCTCGTATGCGCAACCATACTTCTACGTGACCCCGTGGCCGCACCCGGAGCGCGTCGCGTTGCCCACGCTCGAGGGCGGTGGCGCGTGGCACACCGAGGGGTGGACCGGCGCCGTGTTGACCGGAGACCGGGTGGTTTCAGCCACGGCCGAAGCTCAGCCTCGCTCCGTTCGGCGTGCGCTCGACGAGGCCGTCGCGGCGTGTCGTAGCCTGCTCCGGGCCTAGCGTCCGAGCAGCAAGACGCCGATGCCCGCGGCAATCGCGATCGCCTGCGGCCAGCCCGGGAGCGCCGGCTGGTCGTGCTCGTGCGCCCAGTCGTGCGTG
>JBFGKE010000049.1:0-26905 GCA_041576815.1 Polyangiales bacterium | reverse complement strand
GATGAGCCCCAAGAGCCTGCTGCGACACCGTCGCGCGGTCAGCACGCTCGACGAGCTGAGCGACGGAGAGTTCCAGCGCATCATCCCGGACGATCCCGCGATCGACCCCGGCAAGGCCCGCCGGGTCGTTCTCTGCACGGGGAAGATCTACTACGACCTTCTCGAGCGGCGCGAGCGCGACGGGGTGGACGACATCGGCATCATGCGCGTCGAGCAGCTCTACCCCCTGCGCGCCAGTGAGCTTCAGGCGCGCCTCGCGCCCTACCCGAAGGACGTCGACCTGGTCTGGGTGCAGGAAGAGCCCTGGAACATGGGCGCCTGGTACTTCATGCGCGCGCGGCTCCCCGAGATCTTAGGCGCAGAGCAGCCGCTTCGCTGCATTGCACGCCCGGAGAGCGCGAGCCCCGCCACCGGTTCCGGCGCGTCGCACAAGCTCGAGCAAGAGATGCTGCTCACCGAAGTGTTCAGCTGAGCGCGGACGCTGGCTCGAATCAACCCTTTCAAAGAGGTGCCTGACCCCTTTTTCTGGGTGATACGGAAAAGCCCCGTCCGGGGATGGGGCTCTTCGAGCTTCGCGGGCGAACGCTACTGAGTGTTGACCGCGATTTTGCGTGGGGTTGGCGCTTCCTTCTTGGGAAGTCGAAGCGCGAGCACGCCGTCCTTGAGGTCGGCGCTGATGTTGTCGGTGTCGACCGTCTCGGGAAGGGTGAACGAGCGCGAGAAGCTTCCATACTGCCGCTCGACGCGACGGTAGGTGCCCTCGGTCTCTTCCTTCTCGACGTTCCGCTCTCCGCTCAGCGTGAGAACGTTCTTCTCGACGTCGACCTTGACGTCCTCGGCCTTCAAGCCTGGAACCTCGGCGTCGACGTAAAAGGCATCGTCTTCCTCGCGGATGTCGACCGCGACCTTAAACGCCTGCTTTGCAAGCCCCCTGCCACCCAAGAAGTGGTCATGGAGGCGATTCATCTCTTCAAATGGATCCCAACGAACCAACATGATGGACTCCTCCGTGGGCCCGCAGTGCAGGCCCGGCCAAGGTCGGAGCGGACCAGAGCGCCACCATCGCGCTGCGGTCATCTTCCGACTGTGCGGCCAAGCTAAGCACGTAAAACGGGCTGTCAACTCTCGAATTGACTGCGTTTTCAGGCACGATAGGCTTAGGCGAAATGAGGCTCTCGATCGGTGCGCTGGGGTTGGTGGGGCTCGGAGCGCTGACCGCCTGCACGGCGGACGTTCGCTTCAACCCGTCGGGCTGCGAGGTTCAGGTGCGCGGCCGCTGGCTCGTCGACGGGCAAAATCCCACAGAGGAGACCTGCGGTTCGATCGCCTTGGTCGAGCTCGCGATCATCGACCAACCAGAGACCCAGTTTTGGGTCGCTCCCGAGTTCTCGCTCCGCTGCGATCCCTCGACCGATCCCAATGCGGCGATCATCGATGGGGGCGCCTACATCGACACCCAGATCGTGACCCGAAACCGGTGTGGGGGAACCGGCGAGATCCTGAAGATTCCGCCACCGTTGGATGGGGGTGTTGACGGAGGACTGCCGTTGGATGCTGGACCCGACGGAGAGGTGCTCGTCTACAAATCACGATGGCGTGCCACCACTAGTCTGTTGTTCGTGGTTGACTGCTCGCCGATCGAGTCCACCCAGATCACGCCCATCGATGGCGGCCCCGACCTGCTGTTGGACGTCGGCACGGTGGACTTTCGAACCGGTGATGCCGGCATGGAGTGCCCCGTGCGCTGAGCGGTTGCCATCGCACCGCCCGCTCACTACACCAGGATCGTGTTTCGTTTCCCGCCCCTGACCCCGTTCGTAAAGAAGCTGCTGATCGCGCTTTTTGCCTCTTGGATCGCGCAGATCCTCCTTCAAAATTGGGCCGGCGTGCCCATTTTTCAGATCCTCGCGCTCGACACCGCCAACCCCGGCGTCCAAACGCTGTGGCAGCTCGGCACCCACGTGTTCGCCTTTCCGACCGGTCCCCAAGCCGTGTTCTCGATGCTGATCCTTCTCTTGTTCCTCTGGCTGATGCTCGCGCCCTTCGAGCAGCGGTTTGGACAGAAACGCACGATTCAGCTCTGCGTCGTGGCCGCGCTTGCAGCGGCGGTGCTGGCACTCGTGGTCGGCGCGCTCGTCTCCCGCCCGTCCGCGCTCTACGGGGCGCAGGCGATCTTGCTCGGTTCGATTTCCGCGTTCGCATGGTCGTATCGAGGGCAAGGTCGAATGAGCTTTTTCGGTGTCGTGGAGATGAAGCCCGTCCACATCATCTATCTCGTGCTTGCGCTGAGCGCGCTGATGTTCATCACCTCGGGTGATGCCGTTGCGCTGGCTGCCGACCTCGGCGCCATCGGCGGAGGCATGGCCTTCATCGAATGGCTGCGACGCCCGCCCAAGCGCCGCCGGCGACCGAGCCGCAAAAAGCCTAGCTCGTTCGACGTCGTACAGGGCGGTCGCACCGACGAGCCGCAGTGGCTAAACTGAAGCGATGCGCCGTCTCTTGGCCGCGATCGTGTTCAGCCTGCTGATGGGCTCGCTCGGCTGCTCGAGCGGGATCGAGCCGTCAGGCGTCTACGATACGTGCGTGACCGTCGACGACTGCGTCCCCGCGGCGACGCTCTGCGAAGAGCTCACGGTGGAGTTCGGAGGACGGCTCTTCTCGAATGCGATTTGCACGCTCGAATGCCAAACCGCCGGCGCACTCTCGCCAGACTGCCCGCGGTCGTTCGTGGCGCGGTTCGGAAGCTGCTACCCGGCGAGCCTTGCGGGCGGCCTCGGCGACGTGTCCGTGTGTTTCGAGCCCTGCGATTTCGACGAGGACTGCCTCTTTGGGTTTCGCTGCCTCGGTGCGGTCGAGCTTTGCGGCTCGGCCACGTCGTGCCCGGTCGGGCCGGACGATCGCATCTGCGTGCCGGGCCCCTCCTGATGCGGATGAGGCTTCCTTCCCGAACGCGTGCTAACCCCACCCCATGAGCGCGGGCCGACTGCGGGGGTGGGCAGCCTTCTTGGCCATCTGTCTGGCGCTTGCAGCATCGAGTTGCACGGCCCGAAAGCAGGTGCCCTTCGGTCTTGGCGACGCGGGTACGACGCCGAACGAGCCTGCGTCGGAGACCGACGAAGAAGGGATCCAGCCTCCGGTCGGCGTCAGCTTTGGGCCGGATCAAGTCGAGGTGCCCGTGGCGGACTCGACGCTCGTGTTGAAGTCGGGGTACGCGCTTGCCGCCCTCGACGTCGAGCTCGACGGCCGCGAGCCGGTCGACGCGGTCGTGGTATCGGCCGACCGCGAGCAGGTGCAACTTCACGCAGCGTTTTCCCGTGGCGTGGCCGCTGCGTCCCGCCGCGTCGATGGATTCGAGCTGCCGACCGGGTGCGCAGATCCGAGAGCCGAGGTTCGCCAACTTTCGCCCTCGTTGGTCGGGGTTCGCGTCGAGCTCGCCTGCGACGAAGGAACGAGGACGGACGCTTGGGTCATGACCATCGAAGCCCAGCCCCGATCGCGGGAACGAATCACCGTGCATCCCCCAAACGCATCCTCGACGGCGCCCATGGCGGTGCAGCTTCACGTCGAAGATCGGGACGTGGACGGCTACGAGGACCTCGTCGCGGAGGTTCGGATTGGAGAGCTGGCGGTGCCGTTGACCTGGCTCGACCGTCCAGGCGGATTCGCAAGAGACGGCTCGCAGCCCGAGGCCACGTTTCGCGAGCAGGCCGATGCGGCCTGGCGCTCGGTCCGGACGAATCCCGGCGGGGCATTGAAGACATCGCTTGCCGTGATCGACGCGTTTACCGCTCTGTGCCGTGAAGGTGGCGCAGCACGAATCGGACTGTCCGGTACCGTGGGCCTCCCCTGCAAGAGGTCCTCGGCGGTAGCACGCGCGGTCGCCATCGCGACGGCCGGCTCGGTGCGAAGAGGAGAGCTTGTCCGTGCGCTCGAGCTGCAGCGCCGGTGGGATTCGGTCGGCGCGCAGCCGACCCCGGAGGAACGCGAGCTCGTCCAAGCCGCATGGCGCGGGGCCAACGCGGGCCACGGCGCGACCTGGCGTCTCGTCGACAACGCGCAAAGTCGGGCTTCTCTCCATTTTCGTGACGACGATACCCTGGTCGTCGGAGGTCGAGCCCCACGCGAGATCCAGCTCAGCACGGGACAGAAGACCGCCCTCTCCGGCCCGAGCGCGGTGCCGGCAGCCCGGTCCCCGGACCGCCGGTTCTTCGTTCGCGGGGTCCACGTGACCTGCGCGGGATTCGAAGCCGAGGTTGCCCCGGTCGGGGGCAAGCAGACTCACCGGATCCCCATCGAACGCCGTTCGGACCGCAGGCCCTGCAGCTTGGCCGTCGATCGGGCTGCAACGGTGTTCGAATGGGCAGTGCTCGGGTGGGCGCCTCAAGGTCTTCTCGCCGCGTCCGGCGACCTGCTGCGGATCATTCCCTTGAATGCGTTTGCCAAGCCGGCCGGCAAGCCGATCGACCTCAGCCCGGGAAGTCCACTACCTGCGCCGATTCGGGGTACACGCATCACCACCGACGGGTCTCGGTATTTGATTGCCCATCGACAAGGAGTCTTCGTTCGCGACTGGCGCAAGGGGCACACCGGGCTTTGGCTGCGGCCTCCGGACTGGAACGATGTGCCAGGCGAGCTTCGTAGCGTTGCGATCAGCCCGAGCGGCAATCGTGTCGCCCTGCAGAAAGGCCGCGAGATCCGGGTTCTCGCCTGGTAACGGTCACGGGCTGGGACGATGGATCGGCGATGGTATAGTCCGTGCGCATTGCATTCTCGCCTGCAAGCTCGTTGGGCACTTGCTTTCCTCTTGGTGGTCGCTGCCTGCAGCGGCGCGCGCTCGCGTCCATCGACCCCCTGCATGTCGGACACCGAATGCCGGGCCGATCGGATCTGCCACGAGGGCCGCTGCCGATTCGTCGAGGAAGTGCTTTCGGAGCTGGCCACGCCTCCGACTGGCTCCGACGCCGGAGCTCCGGAGGTTTTGCCGCGAAGCGCCAACGGGTTCATGGGCGACGCTGCGCACACTGGGCGAAGCGAGCACCGTGGGCCGTCGTCGAGGCCGTCGCGAAAGTGGACCTATCAGACGGGCGCGAGGGTCTTTGCTTCGCCGGTCGCAGGTCACGATGGCACCGTCTACGTAGGCTCGCTCGACGGCCAGTTCGTTGCACTGAACCCGGACGGCTCGTTGAAATGGCGATACGCGGCAGGGCAGAAGATCTATCCAAGCGCGCTCGTCGTGGGGTCGTCGATCGTGTTCGGAACGCATCAACGCGAGTTGGTTTCCCTTTCGCTTCAAGGTCAGCCGCGCTGGAAGCTACCGCTTCAAGACGTGGTCGATGCATCTGCCACGCTGGGTCCGGACGGCCGGGTGTATGCCGTCGCCGACGGCGCCTATGCGGTCGATCTGCTGGGCCGTCTGCACTGGCACAAACCGACGGCTGACCACGTGAGGAGCGCGCCGGTCATCCACCCAGCGCGATTGGTCATCATCGGAACCACCGAGGGCCAGCTGATGGCGCTCCGGCCCGACGGCGCGCTCTCTTGGGAGGTCGGCCTCGGAGGCGCGATCGAGGGTGCGGCATCGGTGGATGACGACGGCTACATCTACGCCGGGACGGGACGAGGCGAAATCGTTCAGGTGGACCCGTCGGGTACGGTGCGGTGGCGATTTCCCACGGGCGGCGAGGTGAGGGCCACACCGGCGATCGCACGCGACGGCACGATCATCGTCGGGTCGTACGATGGTCGCGTCTATGCCATAAGCCCCGCGGGGCGGCTTCGCTGGAAGGTGGCCACAGGAGGCCGCGTGCGAGCCTCGGCCCGTATCGATGCGGATGGTCGCATCTACGTGGGCTCACAGGACAACTTTCTCTACTGCATCGGCCTGAACGGTGCAGTCCTCTGGCGATACAACGTCGGCCAGGATGTCGACTCGACGGTGGAAATCGGATCAGACGGCACGCTTTACGTGGGCTCCGACGACGGCGGCGTACACGCCCTTCGATGACAAAGATGAAAACAGAAATCCCCAACAAAGACGAGATCCTGCGCGTTTTGCAGGCTCATGCGCCACGCGCGATGCACGTCGGAGAGCTTTGTGGGCGCTTGAGCGTCCCCCGCGACGCAAAGGAGGAAGTCGTTCGGCGCCTTCTGCTGCTTTCGGACGACGACCTCGTGGGCGAAATGCCCGGGCTTCGCTTTCGCGCGCTCTCGGGCCCGAAGAACAAGAAGCGTGGGCGCGCAAAGACCAAGGCCCGTCGCAAGCCGAAAAGCGCCGAGCGGCCAGAAATTCCGCTTTCCAGTCCGGTGATCGAGGGGCGGCTCTCGATGACCCGGCAAGGCTACGGATTCGTAAACGTATACGACGGCAGCCCCGACGTCTTCATCCCGCCAGATGCGGTCGGCCCGGCCCTCCACGGCGACCTCGTCCAGCTCCGTGCGCGCCCATCGTCGAAAGGGCGGGAGGGGCACATCGTGGGCATCGCCGAACGCCGCCCGAAGGAAGTGACGGGAACGCTCCACCCGCGGGGCCGCGGGATGAGCTTCGAGCCGGACGACGAGCGGCTGCGCTCGCCAATGCGGGTCGTCGGAAAAGTCGCGAAGACCGCCAAGAAGGGCGAGGTCACCCTCGCCGAGATCGTGACCTTTCCGCAGCGCCGCGAGGACCGGCCCGAGGTGCGCATCCTCGAAGTCCTCGGCGCGCAAGGCATCGCCCGCATCGAGGTCGAGAAGATCAAAGTGCGCGACGGCATACGTGAAGCATTTCCCGAAGACGTCGACCTGGAAGCCGCGGTACTTCCTGCCCGCGTCGAGCGTGAGGTCACGAAGGGCCGCGAAGACCTACGCAAAGTCGATCTCGTCACGATCGATCCGGAGACCGCGCGCGATCATGACGACGCGATTTGGGTCAAGCGGGAGCGAAACGGATTTCAGCTCATCGTTGCCATTGCGGACGTGTCCCACTACGTCACCGAGGGCAGCGCCATGGACCGCGAGGCGATCGGTCGCGGGACGAGCGTTTACCTCCCGGACCGTGCGATTCCCATGCTCCCGCCAGAGCTTTCGACCAATCTCGCGTCGCTGGTCCCGAATCGAGATCGCCTATGCATGGCGGTCGAGATGCACATCGATGACAAGGGGCACGTCGGATCGCACCGGATTTTCGAAGCCGTGATGCGTTCGCACGGCAAGCTTTCATACGAAGGTGTCGCGCGGGCTCTCGGGCTGACGCGGCATGGCGCGCGTCAACCGGCCGCCGACAAGCGCACGCGCACGCTGAAGACCATGCTCGACCTTTCGCAGCGGCTTCGCCAACGACGCCTCAAGCGCGGCGCGCTCGATTTCGACCTGCCAGAAGGCAAGATCGTCCTCGACAAGAACGGGGAGCCGACGAAGGTCGTTCAATCGCGGAAGGACCCAGGAATTCGGCAAGCCTATCGAATCGTCGAAGACATGATGCTCGTCACCAATGAAACCGTCGCAGCTCACATCAAGCGCCATGCTGCGCCAGCCGTGTTCCGGGTTCACGGCAAGCCCGACCCGGAACGGGTTTCGACGTTCTGTCAGGTTGCAAAATCCTTCGGATACGAGCTCGACGAGGAGTCGGCTTCGACGCCCAAGCAGCTCAGCCGGTTTCTTCGAAGAATCGAAGGCACCAGCGAGGCTCCGCTGCTCCGCTACCTGCTTCTGCGCGCGATGCAGCAGGCGATCTACGACACCGATCCGACGGCGGGCCACTTCGCGCTCGCCGCAAAAGACTATTTGCACTTCACGTCGCCGATTCGGCGATACCCCGATCTCGTCGTGCATCGGATTCTCCGAAGCATGATCCGAAACGAAAGCGTCGACGCGGCCTCGGTCCGTCCGCGTCTTCAGCGCGTGGCGGCGCAGGCCAGCGAGGCAGAGCGGCGCGCCATGATCGTCGAGCGAGACGTCATGGACGTCTACCGCGCGATCTACATGCAGAAGCACATCGGTGATGAGCTCGACGGACGGATCGCAGGCTTCGCACCATACGGTATCTACGTTCAAATCGAGGACCCCTTCGTGAGCGTGCTGCTTCCCTTCGAGCAGCTCGACGACACGTTCGAGCCGGACGAGCTCGGTATTCGTCTGGTCGGCCGCCGCACTGCGAGAATCTTCACGATGAACGACCCGGTCCGAGTCCGCGTCGAGGACGCCAACGTGCAGGCCCGTGACGTCGTCGGCTCTTTGCTCGATCATCGGCCCGCAGAGGCGCCCACCCAGGCGCACAAGAAGCAGCGAAGACGGAAGAAAGCGCCGGAGAAGTCCCAGACTCGTCGTCGCAGCGGGTCGGGGCGGCGGCCTCGTCACGCACGGCGAACCTGATGGCAGGGGGAGGTGCAGAATCGGTGCGCGCGCCGGAGCTCATCGTTCGCAAGCGCGACGGGGGAACGCTCGAGCCGGACGAGATCCGCGCCCTCATCGACGGTTACGTGAGCGGCTCCGTCACCGACTACCAGATGAGCGCGCTGGCGATGGCGGTCTTCTTCCAGGGCATGAGCTTCGAGGAAACGGTCGCGATGACCCTCGCGATGCGAGATAGTGGCAAGGTCGTGGACCTCGACGGCATTGCAGCGCCGAAAGTCGACAAGCACTCGACGGGCGGCGTGGGAGACAAGGTCAGCATCTGCCTCGCGCCGATGGTCGCGGCCTGTGGCGTGGTGGTACCCATGATGAGCGGCCGCGGGCTCGGGCACACCGGTGGCACGCTCGACAAGCTCGAGGCGATTCCAGGCTTTCGAGTCGATCTCACCGTGCGCCAGTTTCGCGCTCAGGTTCGCAAGATCGGGTGCGCACTGATCGGGCAAACCGGCGAGCTCGCCCCGGCCGACAAGCGTCTATATGCCCTTCGTGACGTCACGGGCACGGTCGAATCGATTCCACTGATCGCGTCGAGCATTCTTTCAAAGAAGCTCGCCGAGGGCATCGATGCGCTCGCGCTGGACGTGAAAGTGGGCCGCGGGGCATTCATGAAAGACGAATCAGACGCACGCGAGCTCGCGCGGTGCCTGGTGAAGGTCGGAAAGCTCGCTGGCAAGCGCGTCTCGGCACTGTTGACCGACATGGATGCCCCGCTCGGCTACACGATCGGCAACGGGCTCGAGACGGCCGAGGCGCTCGAAGTCCTTCACGGACGGGGGCCGAGCGACCTCGTGGAGCTGACATATGCACTCGGAGCGGAGATGCTTCGGCTCGGAGGCGTCGCGAAGAATCGCGCCGAGGCCCAGCGTCGACTCGAGCGAGCGGTGGACGAAGGGCGCGCGCTCCAGAAGATGCGGGCCATCGTGGACGCTCAAGGCGGGGACCCGCGGGTCGTCGACGAGCCTGACCGGCTCGCGCTCTCCGAGCATCGCGGCAAAGTGGTATCCAATGCGGACGGGTACGTCACCGACCTGGATCCGCTCGAGCTCGGCTACGTCGCGATGGCGCTCGGGGCGGGCCGAGCGCGAAGTGAGGATACGGTGGACCCGGGCGCCGGGATCCGTCTTCACGTCCAGCGGGGCGATCGAGTGCGCAAAGGTGAGACGCTCGCGGTGCTCTACGGCTCGGAGCGAGCGCGAATCGCGCCGGGCAAACGGCGTGCAGCCGGCGCGTTTCGCATCGGGAAGCGACGGCCCGCAGCGCGCGACCGGCTCATCGACGTGATTCGCCGCTAGCCGCGCAGGCATCCTCCGCGGGCGCCACGATCTGCGCCCGCAGCGCGCGAAACTCCGGGGCCGTCGCGTGGGTGACCTTCGGAAACTGCGATCTCGCGGCGTAAATCTGACCGAGGGTCACGAAGAAGCCGGCGCCCGTGGCCTCGTCCAGCACGCGGAGCACCTCCGATGCGCGGAGGGGACCGGCTTCTTCTCCCCAAGACGCTTGCGCGGCATCGAGCGCGGTGAGAAGGGACTTTTGCCCGTGGCTCTCTGCGCGGAGCCGAGCATCCGCCTCGAGCGCAAACGCGGCGCCCGCCCAGTACACGCGATGATAAGCCCCGGTCCGGTGCATGTTGCGGCTTTCGTTGACCAAGGCGCGTCCGGTACCCGAGCGGCGGCCTCTGTCGAACCCGTCTCGGAGCCGCCTCCACGCGCGGGTGCCGGTCTGAAGGCCGCAGCGCGCGCGCAGGACCTCTTGAAGGTACGTCGCGATCCCCTCGGACAGCCAGCGGTCCTCGAGATGGACGCGCGGAAGCCAAAGGTGCGAGAGCTCGTGAACCGCAACCCAATCACGCTCGAGAGCGCCGGCGCTCGCGTACGGCGATGGAAGGAGCAGGATGGAGGCGCCGCCCCCTCGACGCACCATGCCGAACGCCACGGGGGAGGCGGGACTGTTCACGGGTTTGACGACGAAGTGCAGCCTGTCCCGCGGGAACCGGCCCCCAACGGAGGCCACCGTTCGAACCGCCTGGCCGATCCAGCTTCGAATGTCTTCTTTGGGGGGTTGCTCGCCGAGGTGGGCCACTTCGACACGCGTGTCTGCAACGAAAAACACCTGTCGATCGAAATCGCCGAACACCGCGTACGTGTCCATGAAAAAGGCGCTTGCGTCGAGGAGGTGGATGCCGTTGGCGATTGGCCACGGAAGAGACACGTCGGCGTCCCCAGGAAGGACGAATCTCAGGGAGGCTCGCAGGTCCTCCGGAAACGGCTCGGGTCTCCAAAGCCACTGCGATTGCGAAAGAATCGTGGGTTCGGTTTCGCCCCCACGAAACCAACGAGCGGCAAAACGGGTTTCGTAGTCGACGCAACTTGAAGCCGCATCGGGGCGAAGCTGGATCCGTCCGCGCTCGATCTCGAGCGGCTCGCCGTCGATCCACGCACTTCGGAGGCCTGTCGCGGCCGCCTCGTCGATCGGCACCATCCGATCGAACCAATCGCCGTGCACGCACGCTCGCACGCGCGCCCCGCTCCAGTTGTCAAACATTGTCACGGTGAAGTGTGCTTCCCCACCAACCCGCGCTTCGGGACTCGATGCGCTGGAGCCGTGCGCGCAGGCTGCGATGCCGAGCACGCTAGCGATTAGCGGAAACCTCACCACGACGTAAGCTCCGAGAATCTCTAAGGTATTGGGGGCATAGTCGCCAGTGTTGAGGATCGCATTTCACCCGAAACATGTCGCCCCTAGGCACGTAGTTTGAATCATGAAGCACGTTTTGCTTTTGCATTGCGGCGATCGACCGCGTTGGCTAGCGTGCATCGCAGGGAAGCGGGGGAATGGGATTGGGCCCTGACGCCGCGTTGCATCGCCGAGCAGCTTCATGCTCCAGATGCTCTGAACAACACTGAGAGGGTAGACGAACATGAACACAGCACTCAAGCACACGCTCATTGCGATGGCGACGGCGGCACTCAGCGTGACCGCGGGTTGCAAGTCGGACAGCGGCCCCGAAGCGTCGGAAGCGACGGCCGGTGCAGAGGCAGCCGCAGAAACCGCCAAGGAGCACGCGGCCGAGGGTTCGTGCGGCGAAGGCTCGTGCGGCGCTGCCGAAGGCGAGAAAATGAAAGAAGGCGCGTCCGAGGCCTCGTGCGGCGAAGGCAGCTGCGGCGGCGCCAAGTAGTTTAAACACGCTGTCTCAACCTGGGCAGCAAAGGTTTGGAAGCCGTGGCGGCCCTCGTCGCCACGGCTTATCTTTTGGCGCACAGCCGATGAATCGACGAGTTGAAGGAATCGGCCTCGGGCTACGTTACGACCTCGCGGCCGAGCTGCTGG
The DNA here is from genome assembly GCA_041576815.1 of Polyangiales bacterium. Classification (GTDB taxonomy): domain Bacteria; phylum Myxococcota_A; class Polyangia; order Polyangiales; family Houyiibacteriaceae; genus SG8-38. The sequence goes on along the minus strand of JBFGKE010000049.1, from coordinate 15,193 downwards.
AACGGCGGCCGGCGACGGTGGCGTGGGTCGAGATCCATCCAGAAAACTACATCGAACGCGGCGGACGCTACCGCGAGATGCTGGAATCTGCGCGGAGGGACTGGCCCGTGGTGACCCACGGCCTCAGCACGTGCTTTGGGGCGCTCGAGCCTTTCGACGAGGGGTATCTCGCAGGTCTGCGCGCCTTTTTGGCAGAGGTCGACGTGCCCTGGCACAGCGAGCACCTCTGCATCGGTGGGGTCGAGGATCGCTTCTTTCACGACCTGCTCCCGCTCCCTTTCACGGAAGAAGCGGCGCGCGTCGCGGCGCAGAGGCTCAGGGAAGTCAGGGACGCCATCGATAGGCCGCTCGCGCTCGAAAACGTGAGCTACTACGCGCCCCAGCACGATGACGGTTTGGCCGAAGTGGACTTCGTCAACGAGGTCCTCGAACAAGCGGACGCCAAGCTCTTGCTCGACGTCAACAACATTTACGTCAACAGCCGGAACTTTGGCTTCGACCCCGAGGCGTACCTCGACAGGGTTCCTGCGGAACGGGTCGTGCAGATCCACGTGGCCGGGCATCTAGTGCGGGACGATGGGCTTCGCATCGATACGCACGGCGAGGCGGTTCCCGACGAGGTCTACTCGCTGCTCGAGGTTGCGCTTCGGCGCGTCGGCCCCGTGCCCGTGTTGCTCGAGCGGGACAATGACATTCCCCAGCTCGACGAGCTTCTCGCAGAAGTGGACTTGCTTTGGGAGATCTATCGCCGGGCGACGGAGGGCGCGGATGCTGAGTGAGCAGTTGAAGGCCATGCAAAGAGTCTGCTTCGCCGCCGAGCCGAGCGAGACCGACCTGGCGCGCTTGGGATCGCCTGAACGCTGGTTGGTGTATCGAGAGCTGGTGCGCAACCGTCTGCAGCACGTGTCAGGCGTGGCGTTGTCACGGACGAAAGCAGCGGTGGGCGATGATGCATTCGCCGCGGCGTTTGCCGATTGGCTCGCTGGCGGCGGGCCCCGCACTCGCTACGTTCGCGAGGTGCCGCTCGAGCTGGCGGATCACGCGATTCGCATTTGGGCGCAGGCCGAGCCGCCTTGGGTAGCGGAGCTCGCACGTTTCGAAGCCGCCGAGTGGCGCGTCCGCCATGCGCCGCCGATCCCGCCAACCACCGACGAGTTCGCCTTCGATCGCCGCCCGCATCTCAAAACGGCGCTAGAGGTTCTCCGGCTCGCCTATCCGGTTCATCGCGCACCGACGCCCGGAGCGGGCTACGACCGAGAGCCCACGCTCCTTGGCGTCTATCGCGACGAGAATCACCGGCCCAAGGCCAAGGTCCTCAATCCACTTGCTGCCGACCTCCTCGAAGCCTGGAAGCGCAGCAACGAAACCGTCACCGAATCCGTCCAACGCGTCGCCGCAGCCCACCGCACGGACATCACCCCCGCCTTCATCGAAAAGCTCTCGACGCTCATCGCCGACTTCCTATCCGGACACTCGGCGCGTGTCCCCTAGTAGCCTTCGGCCTTGGTGATGATTTCATTCATGATTTCGCGAGTGCCGCCGCCGATCGGATAGAGGCGAGCGTCGCGGTAGAGGCGCTCCACGACGTACTCGCGCATGTACCCGTAGCCGCCGTGAATCTGGACCGCCTGGTCGCAGACCGCAGAGCACATGTCGGTCGCCGTGTTTTTCGCCATGGCGGCAAGTGCGGGAGTTTGCTCACCGGCGAGGTACCGCATGACGCATTCGCCCGTGAGGGCTCGCGCCGCGGCGATCTGCGTGGCCAGGTCCGCGAGCTTGTGGCGAATGACCTGAAAGCCGGTGAGGTTCTTGCCGAAGGCGCGTCGCTCTTTCGCGTACGACACGGACTCGCGGTATGCGAGCTCGGCGATCGCGACGCACTGGCCCGCGACCATGAGGCGCTCCGTCACGAAGTTCATCATGATCATCATGAAGCCCGCGCCCTCTCGCCCGATGAGATTGGACGCCGGAACGCGGCAGTCCTCGAACGCGAGCTCCGCTGTGTCGCTTGCCCACCAGCCGGTCTTTTTGAGCTTGTTGGACACCGTGAAGCCGGGCGAATCGCTTTCGATGACCAGCATCGAAATTCCGCCGTGCCTTTCCCCGCCGGTACGCACCGCGGTCGTGATGAAGTCGGCGCGGCAGCCCGACGTGATGAACGTCTTGGCGCCATTGACGACGTAGTGGTCGCCGTCACGAACCGCTTTCGTTCGGACCGCGGCCACATCGCTGCCTCCGCCCGGCTCGGTGATCCCGAGGGCGCATATCTTTCGACCCGCAAGCGCAGGCTTGACGAAACGCTCTTTCTGCTCGTCGTTGCCGAACCGGATGATCGGAGGGATGGCGATGCCCAGGCTCCCGAGCCCGACGACGGTTCCCACCGACTTGCCCGCCAGCACCATCTCCTCGGCGGCGCAAAGAACGTGCGTCAGGTCCCCGCCATCACCGCCGAGCTCCTCGGGATACCCGATGCCCATGAACCCCGCTTCCGCGGCCCGCGGGTAGAGCTCGCGCGGGAACTCGTTGGCTTCTTCCCATGCGTGCGCGTGCGGGGCGATCTCCGAAGCCGCGAAGCGCCGAATCTGCTCCCGGAGCGTACGGTGCTCCTCGGTTTCGAAGAGATAGCCCTTCTTCGGAGCGTCCATGCGCTGACTCTACACGCAACCCAGCCGGGACGCAGCGGTTTCGACGCAGCGCCAGGTCTGCCTTTCGGCAGGCAGGGTGGCGGAAGGCCTATTCTTCGGATGCCGCCGCAGCCACGGGCTCCGGCTCGAGGATGGCGGGCGCCGGGGCGAGCGGCTGCACCGCGTCGTCCTCGACCACCATGTCGATCTTGTTGTACGCGCCGAGCCCCGTGCCGGCAGGCAGCAGGCGGCCCATGATGACGTTTTCCTTCAGACCCCGGAGTGCATCGACCTTGCCGCTGATCGCGGCTTCGGTGAGCACCTTGGTGGTCTCCTGGAACGAGGACGCGCTGATGAACGAGTCGGTCGAAAGCGACGCCTTGGTGATGCCGAGCAGCAGAGGCTCCGCCACCGCGGGCTGACCGCCCTTGGCGATGACACGCTCGTTCTCTCGCTCGAACACCGTTTTCTCGACCTGCTCGTCCGGAAGGAACCGCGTGTCGCCGGTTTCTTTGATGCGAACGCGCCGTAGCATTTGCCGGACGATCACCTCGATGTGCTTGTCGTTGATCGCCACGCCCTGCAGTCGGTACACCTGCTGGATCTCGTCGACCAACCAGGCCGCGAGCTCCTTCTCGCCCTTGACCTTGAGAATGTCGTGCGGGTTTGCGGGACCGTCCATCAGGGGCTCACCGGCGCGAACGTGGTCGCCGTCCTTCACGGTCAGGTGCTTGCCCTTGGCAATGAGATACTCCTTCGGCTCGCCGACCTCGGGCGTGATCATCACCTTGCGCTTGCCTTTGGTGTCCTTGCCGAACGTGACGATGCCGTCGATCTCGCTGATGATCGCGTGGTCCTTCGGCTTGCGGGCTTCGAAGAGCTCGGCCACACGCGGCAGACCGCCGGTGATGTCCTTCGTCTTCGTCGTCTCACGCGGGATCTTCGCGATGATTTCACCGGCCTCGACGGCTTGGCCGTCCGCCGGAATGATGTTGGCCCCGACCGGCAGGAAGTAGCGAGCCATGTTCTCGCCCACACCCGTCGTGAGGGTTTCGCCGGTCTGCGGGTCCTTGATCGAGACGCGCGGTCGCGCGCTCGGGTCGCGGGACTCGATGACGACACGCCGCGAAAGGCCCGTCACTTCGTCGAGCTTCTCCTCCATGGTGACAGCCTCGACCACGTCGCCGTACTTCACGACGCCGTCGACCTCGGTGAGGATCGGAATCGCGTAGGGGTCCCACTCGGCGAGCATCGCGCCACGCTCGACCTTGTCGCCCTCCTTGACCTTGACGAACGAGCCGTAGGTCAGGCTGAAGTGCTCACGCTCACGGCCCGACTCGTCGACGACAGCAACCGCGCCGTGGCGGTTCATGACGACAACGCTGCCGTCACGCTTGGTGACGAGCTTGGCGTTGTCGAACTTGACGATGCCGCCCGCACGCGTCTCGATGGAGCTTTGCTCGATCTTGCCGCGCGCGGCCGCGCCACCGATGTGGAACGTGCGCATCGTGAGCTGCGTGCCGGGCTCACCGATGGACTGGGCGCCAATGATGCCGACGGCTTCGCCGATGTTCACATCGTAACCGCGGCCGAGGTCACGACCGTAGCACATCGCGCAAACGCCGCGCCGGTTCTGACAGGTGAGCACCGAGCGAATCAAAACGCGCTCGATGCCGGCCGCCTCGATGCGAGCCACACGCGCCTCGTCGATCTCCTCGTTGGCTTCGACGAGGGCCTCGTCAGTGACGGGGTCGGTGATGTCCTCTAGCGCAATGCGGCCAAGCACACGTTCGCCAAGGGGCGTCACTACCTCGCCGCCCTCCTCGAGCTTGCTGACCCAAATGCCATCGAGCGTCTCGCAGTCGTAGTCGGTGATGACGCAGTCCTGTGCCACGTCGACCAGCCGCCGCGTGAGATACCCGGAGTTCGCCGTCTTCAACGCCGTATCGGCAAGGCCCTTTCGAGCGCCGTGGGTCGAAATGAAGTACTGCAGCACCGTGAGCCCTTCACGGAAGTTCGCCGTAATGGGCGTCTCGATGATCTCACCGGACGGCTTGGCCATCAGCCCGCGCATGCCGGCCAGCTGACGGATCTGCTGGTTCGACCCACGCGCACCGGAGTCGGCCATCATGAAGATCGAGTTGAAGCTCGGCTGCGTGGTCTTTTCGCCGGTCTCCGGGTTGGTGATCTCCTCGGTACCGATCGAGTCCATCAGGTCGCGGGCAACCTGGTCCGACGCCTCGGCCCAAATGTCGACCACCTTGTTGTAGCGCTCGCCGTCGGTGATCAGCCCTTCCTGGTATTGCTCGACCACGGTGGTCACGTCCTCTTGCGCCGAGCCGAGCACGTCCTTCTTAGAGTCCGGAATGATCATGTCGTCCATGCAGATCGAAATGCCGGCGCGGGTCGACATCTCGAAGCCCATGGTCCGAAGGCGGTCCGCTAGGAGCACGGTGTTCTTGTTGCGGCTTGCGCGGTAGCACTCGTCGATCAACGCGCTCAGCGACTTCTTGTCGAGCACCTTGTTGACCGAGGGGAAATGCATGCCGGGGGGCAGCACGTCGCTGACCAGAACGCGGCCGACCGTGGTGTTGTAGATCTGGCCCGCGTAGCGGTATCGGATGCGGGAGTGGAGGCCGACCATGCCCTGGTCGTACGCCATGCGGACTTCGTCCGCCGACGCAAACACACCCGTGAAGATGCCTTCCTTCTCCTGCCCGTCGCGGTACGCGCCCTTCCCGAACTGCTTCTCGCGCGTCATGTAATAGAGGCCGAGAACGATATCCTGCGTCGGATTGATGATCGGACGGCCGCTCGCAGGCGACAGGATGTTGTTCGTGCTCATCATCAGCACGCGCGTTTCCATTTGCGCCTCGACAGAAAGCGGAACGTGCACCGCCATCTGGTCGCCGTCGAAGTCCGCGTTGAACGCCGTGCAAACCAGCGGGTGAAGCCGAATCGCCTTGCCTTCGATCAGCACCGGCTCGAACGCCTGGATGCCCAAGCGGTGGAGTGTCGGCGCGCGGTTGAGCATCACTGGGTGCTCGGTGATGACCTCCTCGAGGATGTCCCAGACCTCGGGCTTTTCCTTTTCGACGAGCTTCTTCGCGCTCTTGATCGTGGTGACGTACCCGCGCTCTTCGAGCTTGTTGTAGATGAACGGCTTGAAGAGCTCGAGCGCCATCTTCTTGGGAAGACCACACTGGTGCAGCCGGAGCGCCGGACCGACCACGATGACCGAACGACCCGAGTAGTCGACGCGCTTGCCGAGGAGGTTTTGGCGGAACCGACCCTGCTTGCCCTTGAGCATGTCGGAAAGCGACTTCAGCGGGCGCTTGTTCGGCCCGGTGATGGTCTTGCCCCGGCGGCCGTTGTCGAAGAGCGCGTCCACCGCCTCTTGCAGCATGCGGCGCTCGTTCCGAATGATGATCTCGGGGGCGTTGAGCTCGATCAGCCGCTTGAGTCGATTGTTCCGGTTGATGACGCGGCGATACAGATCGTTGAGATCCGACGTCGCAAACCGGCCGCCGTCGAGCGGCACCAGTGGGCGGAGGTCCGGCGGCAGCACCGGGATGACCGAAAGCATCATCCACTCGGGGCGATTGCCCGAGTCGCGAAACGCCTCGATGACTTTGAGCCGCTTGGCGAGCTTCTTGCGCTTGGCCTCGCTCGTCGCCTCGCGCAGGTCCAGACGAAGCTGCTCCGCCATCGCGTGCACGTCGATGTCGCGAAGCATCTCGAGGATCGCCTCGCCGCCCATGCCGGCTTCGAACGCGTCGTCGCCGAACTCGTCGAGCATGTCGTGGTAGCGATCCTCGGTGAGGATCTCACCGCGTTCGAGCGGCGTCTCTTTCGGATCGAGCACGACGTAGCTCTCGCAGTAGAGCACTCGCTCGAGATCCTTCAGCGTGATGTCGAGGATCGCACCGATGCGACTCGGGAGGCTCTTCAAGAACCAGATGTGCGCCACGGGCGTCGCCAGCGTGATGTGGCCGAGCCGCTCGCGCCGAACCTTGCTTTGAATGACCTCGACACCGCACTTCTCACAGACGATGCCCCGGTGCTTCATGCGCTTGTATTTGCCGCAGATGCACTCGTAATCTTTGACGGGTCCGAAGATCTTCGCGCAGAACAAACCATCGCGCTCGGGTTTGAACGTACGGTAGTTGATCGTCTCGGGCTTCCGTACCTCGCCGTGCGACCATTCGCGGATCTTCTCGGGCGAAGCCAGCGAAATGCGAATCGCTGAAAACGCTAGCGGATCTTTCGGCTTTTCGAAGAAGCTGAAGATGTCCTTCATGACTTATTCTTCCTCCGCAGCAAGGACGTCATCCGACCTGCGTCCCAATTGACTCGTCTCGACCAACTCGACGTTGAGGCACAGCGCTTGAAGCTCTTTCATGAGCACGTTGAAGCTCTCGGGGAGCCCGGCCTCGAGCGAGTAATCCCCTTTGACAATCGATTCATACATCCGCGTACGGCCCTGCACGTCGTCCGACTTCACGGTCAGGAACTCCTGCAGCGCGTACGCGGCGCCGTAGGCTTCCATTGCCCACACTTCCATCTCACCGAGCCGCTGCCCGCCGAACTGCGCCTTGCCGCCGAGCGGCTGCTGCGTGACCAGCGAGTAGGGGCCGATGCTTCGCGCGTGGATCTTGTCGTCGACCAAGTGGTGAAGCTTCAGCATGTACATGATGCCGACCGTGACGTCCTCGTGGAATGCCTCACCGGTTCGGCCGTCGAACAGCACGGTCTGGCCGTTGTCCTGCACGCCGGCAAGCGACAGGAGCTCCTTGATCTCGTCTTCGCTCGCGCCGTCGAACACCGGTGTGGCGAGCTGGAGCCCGTGCTTCCAGGTCTTGGCCATCGCGGCGACCTCGTCATCGGGAAGCGAGTCGAGCACCTGCACGATGTCGCCGCTCTTGAAGATCGCGCGAATGCGCTCGCGAAGCTCGGAGGCGCTCGCCTTGTTCTCGACCATCTGCTGGAGCTGCGTGCCGAGCAAGTAGCCGGCCCACCCGAGGTGGGTCTCCAAGATTTGCCCGACATTCATTCGGCTCGGAACGCCGAGAGGATTCAACACGATGTCGACCGGCTTGCCATCAGGCAGATACGGCATGTCCTCTTCCGGAAGGATCCGGCTGACGACGCCCTTGTTTCCGTGGCGCCCGGCCATCTTGTCGCCGACCTGAAGCTTACGCTTGATGGCGACGTAAACCTTCACCATCTTGATGACGCCAGGCGGAAGCTCGTCACCCTTGCCGAGCTTGTCGATCTTTTCCTGGAAGAGCATCTTCACGGCGTCGACCTGATCGTCGACCTGCTCGAGAATTACGTCGGTCTTGTCCTTGTTCTTCTCGACCTCGATGTGAGACCAGTACTTGTGCGGGATCTCGTCGAGGTCGGCGTTGGTGATCTTCGCGCCCTTGGCGAGAAGCTGCTTACCCTTGTCGCCGACCAGCTTGGCCGTGGTGGTGTTGCCCACGAAGTACTTGCGCACCCGGTCGTGCGCCGAGTCGAGGACGATCTTGATCTCGTCCGCCATGTCTTTTTCGAGCTTCGCCCGCTCGGCCTCTTCGATTTGGAGTGACCGCTCGTCTTTCTCGGTGCCCTTGCGCGCAAACACGCGGGCGTCGATGACGATGCCCGTGACGCCGGGCGGCACCTTCAACGAGGTATCGCGAACGTCTCCGGCCTTTTCGCCGAAAATCGCGCGAAGGAGCTTCTCCTCCGGGGAAAGCTGCGTCTCGCCCTTCGGCGTGATCTTCCCGACTAGGATGTCACCCGAGTTGACCTCTGCACCAATCCGCACGATGCCCGATTCGTCGAGGTCCTTGAGCGCCTCTTCCCCGACGTTCGGAATGTCGCGCGTGATCTCTTCCTTGCCGAGCTTGGTGTCGCGCGCCACGCACTCGAACTCCTCGATGTGAACCGAGGTGTAGACGTCGTCCTTCGCGATGCGCTCCGAAAGAAGGATCGAGTCCTCGAAGTTGTACCCGCCCCACGGCATGAACGCGACGATGACGTTCTGGCCGAGCGCGAGCTCACCCCGATCGGTGCTTGGACCGTCCGCGATCACATCGGCAGCTTTGACGCGGTCGCCGGGACGTACGATCGGCGTCTGGTTGTACGCAGTGTTCTGGTTCGAGCGCTGGAACTTGTTGAGCCGGTAGATGTCGGGGAACGCGCCTGCGAGACCCTCGGCCTTGACCACGATTCGCGTCGCGTCGACCGATTCGACCACGCCGTCCTGCTGGGCGACCACACAGACACCCGAGTCGCGCGCAACACGCCCCTCGATGCCGGTACCCGTGATGGGAGCGTGCGTGCGGACACAGGGAACGGCCTGCCGCTGCATGTTCGACCCCATGAGCGCCCGGTTGGCATCGTCGTGCTCGAGGAACGGAATCAGAGAGGCAGCCACCGAGACGAGCTGGTTCGGCGAAACGTCCATGAGCTGAACGCTGCTCGGCGGCACCATCACGAACTCGCCGTTGAACCGCGCGCTGATGAGCTGACCTTCGAGCTTGCGGCTCATCTTGTCGATGATCGCGTTGGCCTGGGCGATGTAATGCCCCTCCTCTTCGAGCGCCGAATACCAGCGCACGTGCTCGTCGAGCACGATGCCGTCCTCGACCTTGCGGTACGGCGTCTCGACGAAGCCATACTCGTTCACGCGCGCGTACGTCGAGAGCGACGCGATGAGACCGATGTTCGGACCGTCCGGCGTCTCGATGGGGCAAATGCGACCGTAGTGAGTCGTGTGAACGTCCCGGACCTCGAATCCGGCGCGCTCGCGCGTGAGGCCCCCAGGCCCGAGAGCTGAAAGCCGCCGCTTGTGCGTGACCTCGCTCAGCGGGTTGGTCTGGTCCATGAACTGCGAGAGCTGGCTCGAGCCGAAGTACTCTTTCACGACCGCGCTCACCGGCTTCGCGTTGATCAGGTCGTGCGGCATGAGCGTCTCGATCTCCTGAGACATGTTCATGCGCTCTTTGATCGCACGCTCCATGCGAACGAGACCGATGCGGTACTGGTTCTCCATGAGCTCACCGACGGCGCGAACGCGGCGATTGCCGAGGTGATCGATGTCGTCGACCGAACCGCGGCCGTTCTTGAGCTCGATGAGGTTCTTGACGGTTTCGAGGATGTCGGTGTTCGTCAAGACGGTGTGATCGAGGCCTGGGCGCTCGTCGTCTTCGACGTCTTTGTAGAACTTGTAGTTGAGCTTGAGGCGGCCGACCTGGCTGAGGTCGTAGCGCTCCGGGTTGAAAAACAGATTGTTGAAGAGATTCCGCGCGGTATCGAGTGTGGGCGGATCGCCGGGGCGAAGGCGGCGGTAGATCTCGAGGATCGCTTCGTCCTGGGACTGCACCTTGTCGACGAGAAGCGTGTCTCTCAAATAGCTGCCGACGTTCAGGCCGTCGATGAAGAGGACCTTGAACTCGTTGATGCCGGCCTCGCGAAGCGCATCGATGCGCGCTTCGGTGACTTCCTCGTTGACGGCGAGCAGGATCTCGCCGGTGTCCTCGTCGACGACGTCCTCGGCGGCGACCTTGCCGATGACCTCGGTGAAGTCGATCGGGAGGTAATCGAGCCCTGCTGACTTGAGCTTGCGGATCGCCGCACGCGTGAACTTGCGGTTCTTGCGGACGAGCACGTCCTCGCCGACGGAGATGTCGTGCGTCGCGCGCTGGCCGGGGAGCAGCTCGTATTCAATCGACTTCGCGTATTGATCCTTCGAAAGGATGTAAATCGTCTCGGTGTCGTAGTAGTAGTTGAGGAGCGCTTGTGTGTTGTAGCCGAGCGCCTTGAGCAATACCGTCGCAGGCATCTTGCGTCGCCGGTCGATACGAACGTAGAGCAGGTCTTTCGGGTCGAACTCGAAGTCGAGCCACGAGCCGCGGTAGGGGATGATTCGTGCTTGATAGAGGAGCTTTCCGGACGAGTGCGTCTTGCCGCGATCGTGATCGAAGAACACGCCCGGGCTTCGGTGAAGCTGGCTGACGACGACGCGCTCGGTCCCGTTGATGATGAACGTACCGTTGACGGTCATCAGCGGGATCTCGCCGAAGTAGACCTCTTGCTCTTTGATGTCGCGGACGGCTCGCTCGGCGCTGTCGCCGCCGGCATCGTAGATGATGAGCTGAATCGTGACTTTGATCGGCGCCGCGTAGGTCATCCCGCGCTGCCGGCACTCGTCGACGTCGTACTTCGGCCTTTCGAGCGTATACCCGCTGAACACGAGCTCGCTCGTGCCGTTGAAGTCGCGAATCGGAAAGACGCTGTTGAACACGCCTTGAAGGCCGCTGTTCTCCCGTTCGTCCCGCGGAACGTCGGTCTGAAGGAACTTGTCGTACGAGCGCTTTTGAATGTCGATCAGGTTCGGGATCTCGAGGATGTGCTCGATCTTCCCGAACGAGTGCCGCATTCGAAAATTGGTCTGAATGGTCGCCGCCATGAGAGAGACTCCTACCGAACCACTGCTACTGGAAACTGAAAGCCAAGAGTTAAAGAGACACGTATGCGACGAGGAGACCCTGCAGGCCTCCCGCCGCTTTGCGGAAAGTCATGAATGGTGTGCTGCGCGTACCGGTGCTGCCCCGGTCGAGAACCTAACGCGGCCCGGCCCACGTGCCAAGTCACGGCACTGGCTCCGAAACATAACCCCATAGGGCTATTTAACGGTAACCTTGGCGCCGGCCTCTTCGAGCTTCTTTTTGATTTCCTCGGCTACCTCCTTGGAAACACCTTCTTTGACCACCTTGGGAGCCGCCTCGACCAGGGCTTTGGCGTCCGCCAGGCCCAGCTGCGTGATCTCCCGAATGGCCTTGATCACGTTGATCTTCTTGCCACCCGCTTCGGCCAGCTCGACGTCGAACTCGGTCTGCTCTTCGGCTGCTTCAGCGGCTGCGCCACCTGCAGGACCCGCGACGGCCACCGCTGCCGGTGCCGCCGATACGCCCCACTTCTCCTCGAGCTCCTTGACCAGGTTCGCGACTTCCATGACGGTCCACGAGCTCAGCTCTTCGACCATCTGTTCTACGTTCATATTTGCCATCGTTGACTCTCCAATAACCGTGCGTGCGCTACGGCTAAACTCGTGACTGGTTACTCGCCCGCCTCTTTGCGCCGTTTCGCATCGAGCACGAGAGCGAGGTTTTGGGCCGGCGCATTGAGCTGCGCGACCAGGTTCTGCATGGGCGCCATGAGCTGCGCGAGCAGCGACGCACGAATCTCGTCCTTGCCGGGCAGCGAGGCGAGCTCCTTTTCGACGCGCTTTGCGTCCAACACTTGACCGTCGAGCAGGCCGCACTTGACCAGCAGCTTTTCCGGTCGGTCCTTGGGCTGAAGCTCGTCGGCAAACTCTTTGCGGAAGCTCTTGATGACCTTGGCTGCTGCCGACGGGTCTTCGAAGCTCCATGCGATCGCGGTCGGGCCGACCAGGTTGGCCGTGAACTCGTCGTTGTCGGCGAGGTCGGAGCCTTCGAGCGCCTTTCGGACGACGTTGTTCTTGACGACCTTGTACTCCACCCCGGCGTCTCGAAAACGCGCACGGAGATTCGTGATCAACTCGACGTTGACCCCGCGAAAATCGACGAGCACGGTCGCGGTCGCGCTGTCGAAGCTCTGCCGGACGGCTTCGGCCTGTGCGGACTTGTCTCCTCGGGTCAGACCCATGATTACGCCTCCACCTCTATGGTGCCCGGGTCTATCTTGATCCCCGGTCCCATCGTCGAGCTCAGCGTGATGCTGCGAAGGTAGGTGCCTTTGGCCGCGGCCGGCTTCGCTTTGACGAGTGCGCCGACGAGCGACTTGACGTTGCCTGCGAGCTCGGACTCTCCAAACGAGCGCTTACCGACCTGTGCGTGCACGATGCCCGCTTTTTCGACGCGAAACTCGACCTTGCCGGCTTTGGCGTCGCGAACCGCTTTTTCGACGTCGAAAGTGACGGTGCCGACCTTCGGGTTTGGCATCAGCCCGCGCGGGCCGAGAATGCGCCCCAGGCGACCGACCTGCCCCATCATGTCGGGCGTGGCGATCACGGTGTCGAATTCGAGCCAACCCTCGTTGATCTTGGCGACCATGTCGTCGCCGCCGACGAAGTCTGCGCCGGCCCCTTCGGCTTCGCTGACCTTCTCGCCTTTCGCAAACACGAGAACACGGTTGGTCTTGCCAGTGCCATGCGGAAGCACGACGGCGCCGCGTACCATCTGGTCGGCATGCTTGGGGTCGACCCCGAGCCGTACCGCCACATCGACGGATTCATCGAAGTTGGCGAACGCGAGCTCCTTGACCAGCGCAACGGCTTCACTCAGCGCGTAGCGACGGCCTTTGTCCGCTTTTTGCAGCGCGGGAGCGCGCTTCTTTCCGGGTTTCATTTTCGTCTCCTTGCGACGACTGGAAGCCGCCTACCACCACTTGGGGCCCCTGGGTGGTTCAGGGGAGCGAACGAAGTCGCTAGCGGGCTAATCGACCAGCTCGACCCCCATGGAACGCGCGGTGCCGATGATGCTTTCCATACATGTCTCGAGCGACGCGGCGTTCGTATCCTGTAGCTTGACCTGCGCGATCTCCTTGACCTGCTCGCGGGTGATCTTCCCGACCTTGTCCTTGTTTGGACGGGCAGAGCCGGACTTCAGGTTGATTGCCTTCTTGATCAACACCGCCGCGGGCGGCGTCTTCATGATGAAGCTGAACGAGCGGTCCTGATAGACCGAGATCACGACCGGGATGATCAGCCCGGCGTCCTTCTGCGTTTTGGCGTTGAACTCCTTGCAGAAGGCCATGATGTTGACGCCGTGCTGGCCGAGCGCGGGCCCCACCGGGGGCGACGGATTCGCCTTGCCGGCAGGCAGCTGAAGCTTGATTTGTCCGATGACCTTTTTCATGGCTGCGGGGCTCTCCGGAGCGGCGAGTCATGCCTCACGGCACGATAAATGCAACCCGATTTTTGAGGGGACACTCTCCCCTCCGTAAGTCCCTCGAAATCACAGCACTTCTGAGCCAAAGATCGCAGCGACCCCTGTTGCGATCTTTGGCTCAGAAGCGGCGTGATTTCGGGGGCTTACGGAGGGGAGAGTGTCCCTAGTTGGTCTTTTCGACCTGGACGTAGTCCAGCTCGACGGGGGTGGCGCGGCCGAAGATGGAGACCAGCACGCGGACCTTGTGCTTTTCGTGGTTCACCTCTTCGATGGTGCCGGTGAAGTTGGCGAAGGCGCCGTCGGTCACCCGAACGTGGTCGCCCTTCTCGAACTGCACCCGCGGCTTCGGCTTGGCGGCGCCCTCTTCGACCTGCTGCTCGATGGCTGCAATTTCGCGCTCGGGCACGGGAGACGGGTGCCGCCCGCCGACGAAGCCGTTGACCTTCGGGGTGTCCTTGATCAGATGCCAGGTCTGATCGTCGAGATCCATCTGGACGAAGATGTAGCCGGGATAGAAGGTGCGCGAGCTCAGTCGCCGCTTGCCACCGCGGCTCTCCTGCACGTTTTCCTTCGGAATCAAGATGTTCCCGAATCGGGATTCCATTCCCGCCTGCTTGATGCGCTCCTCGAGCGAGAGCTTCACTTTGTTTTCGTAGCCCGAATAGGCCTGTACGACGTACCACTTCATGGGATCACACGTTGTAGATGAAGTCCGTGATTTGGGACCATACCGCGTCGAATACGCCGAGAATGACCGCCGCGATCACCGATACGATGAGCACGACGACGGTTTGCTTCCAGGTCTCTTTTCGAGTGGGCCATGTCACTTTCGAGAGCTCGACGCACACCTCCACGACGAAGGTGTGAGTTTTTTCGGAGCGGTAGGTGATGACAGCGGTGATGAACGCAACGAGCCCGGCGCCCACGGCGATGATCGTTGCGTTGGGCTCTGGAACCGCGTCGACGTTGTCCGCGAGAATCGTCCAGACCGCCGTAGAGGACTTGATTAGAAACCAGGCGAGCGTGATCGCGCACGCGGCGTAAGCGAACTGCACCCAGCGCTCGACGCCGAGCGTCCCGGTGGGCCTTGCTTTGTCCTGTTCTTTCGTAATCGCCATTTTGGTTCCTCGCGGCAGGCCAGGAGGGATTCGAACCCACAACCCGCGGATTTGGAATCCGCTGCTCTACCAATTGGAGCTACTGGCCTAGGAGATAGGTGGGGGGTGGGGCGGGCCAAATTGAGGGCCTAAGGCCCATCGTGGATCAGCGACCAGGCCATCATGATCACGTCTTGCCGACCACGCCACCCCAATCCTCGCTCGGGCCACTGCCCGTATGTCTTATTTCGTCTCCTTGTGCACGGTATGCCTAGCGCAGCTCCGGCAATACTTCTTGAGCGCCAGTCGTTCCTGAATTCCGGCCTTTCTCTGCTTCGTCGTCTGATAGTTGCGCGCTCCACACTCTTCGCAGGCGAGCGCCACTTTAACCCGCTTATCGCTCACCCACCCGCTACTCGATGATCTTCGAGATGACGCCGGCGCCGATGGTGCGGCCGCCCTCGCGAATCGCGAAGCGCTGCTTTTCCTCCATGGCCGCCGGCGTGATGAGCTTGACCTTCATCTTCACGTTGTCGCCCGGCATCACCAT
>JBFGKE010000048.1:0-28416 GCA_041576815.1 Polyangiales bacterium | reverse complement strand
TCACCGAGGCGACGCTCGTGAAGAAGCTCGAAGAGGAGGGTATCGGCCGCCCGAGCACCTACGCCGAGATCATCAGCAAGGTCGAGCAGCGCGCCTACGTCCAAAAAGACGGGAACAAGCTCGTGCCCACGCCCCTCGGCACGCTCGTCATCGAAAAGCTCGTCGCCGACAGCTTCGACCTCGCCGACATCGGCTTCACGCGCAAGCTCGAAGAAGACCTCGACGCCGTCGAAGCGGCGCGCGCCAAACGGCTCGACGTGCTCCAGCCATTTCACGAGCGGCTGCAGGCACAAATTGCGCATGCGATCGAGCATCAGGACAAATGGTGGCCCGAGCCCGAAGAGATCGGCGAGACGTGTCCGGAGTCCGGCGATCCGTTGGTGAAGCGTTGGGGTCGTAACGGGCCGTTCATCGGCTGCACGAGCTATCCGGACTGCCGCTACACGCTCAACATCGGCCCGGACGGCGAAATCGAAGAGCCCAAAGAGCCGGAGCTCACCGACTATGACTGCCAGGAATGCGGCGCCAAGATGAACAAGCGCTGGGGCCGCAACGGATGGTTTCTCGGGTGCTCGCGCTACCCGGACTGCAAGCACACGCGCGCCGTGCCGCTCGGCTACAAGTGCCCGACCTGCAAGACCGGTGACATCGTACCGATCAAGCCAAAGGGCCGCGGACGACCGTTTTACGGCTGCACCAACTATCGCTCCGAGGAGCCGTGCGATTTCCGGGTTTGGCAAAAGCCGGTCGGCATCCCGTGCCCGAAATGCGGCAGCGATTTCCTCGTGCCGATGGGCGGCAAGAAGAACCCCAAGCTCAAGTGCGCAAACGAGACCTGCGACTTCGAGCGGCCCTACGATCCGGACGAGCTTCGCGACCGAGAGGAGTCGCAGGAGCCGCCGCCTGCAGCCGGCTCGGCCACGGGCTAAGGTAGCCGCGTGGCAGACGTGGTCGTCGTCGGCGCTGGCTTGGCCGGCACGGAATGCGCTTGGCAGCTCGCCGAGCGCGGCGTCGCAGTTCGTCTGATCGAGCAAAAGCCGAAAGCGCGGACGCCGGCGCAGCACTCGGACCAGATGGCCGAGCTGGTCTGTTCGAACTCGTTTCGCGGCGCAGCGCTTCACAACGCCGTCGGTCAGCTCAAAGAGGAGATGCGGCGCGCGGGGTCGCTGGTGATCGAGGTCGGCGAGCGCCACCGCGTCCCCGCAGGCGGCGCGTTTGCCGTCGATCGAGAGAAGTTCAGCGCCGAGGTCACGGCCCGCATCGAAGGGCACCCGCGCATCGAGGTCTCGCACGAGGTGGTCGACCGCATCCCCGACGTACGCCCGGTCGTGCTTGCGACGGGGCCACTGACGTCGGGCGGCCTCGCGGACGATCTCGCTCGCGCCGTCGGGGCCGAGCACTTGGCGTACTACGACGCCATCGCGCCGATCGTTTCGGCCGACTCGATCGATTTTACGCGCGCCTTTCGTGCGTCCCGCTATGACAAAGGCGGCGACGCGGCGTACGTGAACTGCCCGCTCGACGAGGCACAATACGATGCCTTCGTCCGAGCCGTGCTCGACGCGGAGAAAGTCGCGCCGCGCGAGTTCGAGCAGGCGCGCTACTTCGAAGGCTGCCTGCCGATCGAGGTGTTGGCCGCGCGCGGGCACAAGACGCTTTCCTTTGGCTGCATGAAGCCGGTCGGCCTCACCGATCCGCGCACCGGGCGCTGGCCGCACGCCGTGGTGCAGCTCCGTCAAGAAGATGAAGGCGGCACCGCCTTCAACATGGTCGGCTTCCAAACCCGCATGAAGTACCCCGAGCAGAAGCGCGTGTTCCGCATGATTCCGGGGCTCGAGCACGCGGAGTTCGAACGGCTCGGCAGCGTGCACCGCAACACCTTCGTCAACTCGCCCGAGGTGCTCGATGATGATCTGTCCCTTCGGGCGCGTCGCGGCGTGTACCTCGCAGGGCAGGTCAGCGGCGTCGAAGGCTATGTCGAGAGCGCAGCGTGCGGCATGCTGCTCGGGCTCAAGCTCGCCCACGAGGCACGAGGGCGCGCGTTTTCGTTTCCGCCCTCCACCACGATGCTCGGCGGCATGTTGACGCACCTTCGCTCGCCCAACGATGATTTCCAGCCGTCCAACGTCATGTGGAGCATGGTGCCGCCCATCGAGGGCAAGCGGCTGAACAAGCGTGCCCGGCGCGACGCGCAGTCGACCCGCGCGCTGCAGGATCTCGGGGCGTGGCTCAGCCGCGTGGTAGAGTCGTTCGATGAGCGACGGGGAACCGCTCGACCAGCAGATCGAGGCCTTCGCGCAATACCTCGCGGATGAGCGGCGCACCTCGCCGCGCACCGTCGAGACCTACACGCGCGACCTTCGGCGCTTCCGCGACTACGTGGCAGAGCAGGGGCTACCGCTCGATGCGCGCGAGCTCGACATCGTGGCCCTCCGCAGTTTCTTGTCGAGCCTCTTCAGCACCAATCAAGCGAGCACGATGAAAAAGAAGGTGAGCGCAGTTCGATCTTTCTTCAAGTTCCTGCTCAAGCGGCGGCTGATCGACAGCAATCCGGCCTCGGCGCTTCGATCGCCCAAGGTCGGCAAATCCTTGCCGCGGTTCCTGACCGTGGACCAGGCGTTTCGCGTGATGGACGCGCCTCCGAAGGAAGACGAGCGTTCGGCGCTGCTCCGCACGCGTGACTGCGCATTGCTCGAGGTGCTTTACGGAACGGGTGTTCGCGTCGGCGAGCTCGCATCGATGGATCTCACGCACGTCGATTTCCCGGAGTCGGTGGTGAGAGTGCTCGGCAAGGGCGGCAAGGAGCGGATCGTCCCGCTCGGGAAGTCCGCCGCCGAGGCGCTACGACGATATCTGCCGGCGCGGCGCGGCGCGATCGCCGAGGCGAAGGTGCGCGAGCCCGATGCGCTCTGGCTCTCGCAGCGCGGTCGGAGGCTCAGCATTCGCCAGGTGCAGAACATCGTCCGTCGTCATGGGACCCTCGGTGCGGGGCGCAGCGATCTTCATCCACACGCGATGCGGCACACCTGCGCAACCCATCTGCTCGACGCCGGTGCCGACCTTCGTGCAATTCAAGAGCTGCTCGGCCACGCGAGCCTCTCGACCACGCAGCGCTATACCCACGTCAGCATCGATCGCCTGATGGAGGTCTACGACCGGGCACACCCGCTTGCCCGCGAAAAAGGCGAAGGTTGACAGGGCGGGGGCCCGACTTAAGTTCCTTCGACCCCTGATGAATCCGCCTGAAGCCCCTGTTTTTCGCTCCACCACGATTGTTGCAGTTCGCCGCGACGGCAAGGCCGCGATGGCCGGTGACGGTCAGGTCTCCCTCGGCCAGACCGTCATGAAGGGCCAAGCTCGCAAGGTTCGCCGCATCGCCGAGGGCAAGGTGGTGGCCGGATTTGCCGGCGCCACCGCCGATGCGTTCACCCTGCTCGACCGCTTCGAAGCGAAGCTCAAAGAGCACCGGGGGAGCCTTCAGCGGGCGGCCGTCGAGCTCGCCAAAGACTGGCGTACCGATCGCTACCTGCGCCGGCTCGAAGCGATGCTGGTCGTCATGGATGCCAACACCACGCTCCTGATCAGCGGCACGGGCGACGTGGTGGAGCCGGATGAAGGCGTCATCGCCATCGGCTCGGGCGGCTCCTACGCGCTTGCTGCGGCACGCGCCCTCGTCCGCAACACCGACCTGCCCGCCGCCGAGGTAGCGCGCCGTGCGCTCGAAATCGCAGCCGAAATCTGCGTCTTCACCAACAACGAGATCGTCGTCGAGGAGATGAGCCAATGACGATGGGAAACTTCACGCCGCGTGAGACGGTCGGCGAGCTCGACCGGTACATCATCGGGCAGGACAAAGCCAAGCGAGCCGTCGCCATCGCGCTTCGTAACCGTTGGCGGCGCCAGCAGGTCAAGAGCGACCTCCGCGACGAGATTGCGCCGCGCAACATCATCATGATCGGGCCGACGGGCGTCGGAAAGACCGAGATCGCCCGCCGGCTCGCAAAGCTGGCGCGTGCGCCCTTCGTCAAGGTCGAGGCCTCGAAGTTCACCGAGGTCGGCTACGTGGGGCGCGACGTCGAGTCGATGATTCGCGACCTCGTCGAGAACGCGATTCAAATCTGCGAAGCCGAAGCGCTCGAGGGTGTGGAGACCCGCGCGCAGGACGCCGCCGAGGAGCGCCTCGCCAAGATGGTGCTCGCCGCGAAGCGGCCGCCCCCCCAGCCCACGGCCGAGGCGCAGCCCCAGACTCATCAGTTCGGCCCGCTCAGCTTTCAAATATCCCCGCAACCGCAGGCGCCGCAGCCGTTCTACTCCGACAGCGAGGTAAACGACGTGCGCCAGCAGATTCGAAACGGCGAGCTCGATGAAATCGAGGTTGAGCTCGATGTGACCGACACGCAAAACCCGTTCATGACGATCTTCGGCGCGGGGGGCACCGAGGAGGTCAACCTCCAAGACATGATGTCGCAAATGCCGGGGTTCAAAGGCCGTACCAAGCGGCGTCGGCTCAAAGTCCCCCAGGCCATCGACGTGCTGAAGCAGCAAGAGGCGCAGAAGCTCATCGACCACGACAAGGTGCAGCGCGATGCGGTCAAGCGCACCGAGCAGGCAGGCATCGTCTTTCTCGACGAGATCGACAAGGTGGGCTCCGACCGCCGCCTCGGCGGCCCGGACGTCTCGCGCGAAGGCGTGCAGCGTGACCTCCTGCCCATCGTCGAGGGCTCGACCGTCAGCACGAAGTACGGCGTCGTGAAAACCGATCACATCCTCTTCATCGCAGCCGGCGCGTTTCACGTGTCGAAAGTGGCCGACCTGATCCCCGAGCTCCAGGGCCGATTTCCGATCCGCGTCGAGCTCGACTCGCTCGAAAAGGAAGATTTCGTCCGAATCCTCACCGAGCCTCGGAACGCGCTCACCAAACAATACGAGGCGTTGATGGCCACGGAAGGCATCGAGCTTGTGTTCGAGTCTCAGGCGGTCGAAGAGCTGGCCGGCTATGCTGCCGAAGCCAACCGCCGCGCCGAGAACATCGGCGCGCGCCGCCTTTACACCATCATGGAGGCTTTGCTCGAGGGGCTCTCCTACGATGCCTCCGAGCGGGCGCAGACGAAGTTCATCGTCGACGTCGCCTACGTGAAGTCGACGCTCGACCCGATCATGGCCGACGACGATCTCGCCAAGTACATCCTCTGAGCCCGCGGCTCTGTGGCAATTTGGACGAAGCCTATCGTTTGTGGCTTCGTGTGCCGCATGCTGCGTGAGGGGCGAACGAGGATAGGGATCGTGGTGGTCTTGCTGGCCTGTGCGGGCGAGATCGGCGGATGCAGGGCGGAGCCTACCAAAGACGTCGAGACGGGGCCCGATCGGGTCGAGGTGCGGTTGCGCAGGACTGGGGCGCCTGCCGTGCCCGAGCCGGCTGCGGAAGACCGGGATTGGAGCGACTCGTCCTATGACGAGCTCGCGCCGTCGCGGGCTGATGGGAAGCCGACCTTCTCGAACAGGTGGTTTCTCAACAACGTGAAGGTCTGGGAAGACGTTCTCGAACCGCTCCGGGGCAACGCCGACCTTCGGTACCTCGAGGTAGGGGTCTTCGAAGGACAGTCTTTCTTGTGGATGTTCGAGGAGGTGCTTACCCATCCTCGCTCGAGGGCCACGGCGATCGACGCGTTCTTCTTCGAGGGCCTCGAGGACCGGTTCCGGGAAAACCTGGCCCGTGCCGGCATCAAGGACCGGGTCGAGGTGATCAAGGGGTTTTCGAACGAGGCGCTCCGGCCGCTCGAGCCCAACAGCTTCGACGTGATTTACATCGATGGCTCGCACACGGCCGCCAACGTGCTTCGCGATGGCATCCTCGCGTGGGATTTGCTCAAAGTTGGCGGCATTCTCATTTTCGACGACTATGCCCTTCGCCCGCGATTTCCGGATGCGATTCGTCCGGGACCGATGATCGACGCGATGGTGACCGCATTCGGCAAAGAGGCCGAAGTTCTTCACCGCGGTTGGCAGCTGATCTTGAAGAAGCAGGTGACGGATTGCTTCGACAACTGTTCGACGCTCGGGCCGTACTACTACCACTGGAACTACGACGAGCCAAAAGCGATTGGCACCGGCACGCTATTCGACCCACGCACCAAGGCGAGGGTGCCGCTCACCGTCGAGGAGCGCACAATCATCGAGGAGCTTCTCGTCACGCAGCCCTTCGGGTCCACTTACCTCTGGCCGGCTCGCGAGACCTGGACGAGTCCGGACACCCAGGCACTCATGCAGAAGCTGAATCTGCTCTAGCCCGTCGACGACGGACCGTGACCAGG
This sequence comes from Polyangiales bacterium, assembly GCA_041576815.1. Classification (GTDB taxonomy): domain Bacteria; phylum Myxococcota_A; class Polyangia; order Polyangiales; family Houyiibacteriaceae; genus SG8-38. The sequence continues at coordinate 22,105 of JBFGKE010000048.1, read as the reverse complement.
TATGCGCCGAGGCCAACTGCGCCAAGCACGACGAGCCATGGCAGCAGGCTCGTCTGTGCAGCAAACGCGTTGTACAGCATCCAAATCGAGGACAGCGCGTAGACCGCGGCCGCCGCGAGCGCCCAGGGCCGCGGTGTGGCTAAATCCGTCCGGCGCCGCGGCACCAAGAACAGGCCGACGGCCACCATCGCGGAAAACAAGATCAGGACGCCGGCAACGTTGCTCAAGAGCTCTCCGATCGTGTGGAGGTGCAGCAGTGCAATCGCCAGCACGCCTTGAATCACGATCGACGCCCGGGGCGGAACGCCCGGGTGCCCGCGGAGAGCCGCCGGGAGAAACCCGTCCCGCGCCATCTCGGCATAGACGCGGGGCCCGACCAACATCATCGCGCTCACGCTGGACAGCATCGCGATCGAAATGCCGATCGACATGATGCTCGAACCCGAATCGCCGAGGAAGTCCTGTGCGACGAGATGCCCGAGCGTGACGCGCGCTTCCTCGTAGCTGAACACGACCTTCGCTCGCTCGGGCGTGAGGTTCGCGATGAGAACCCAGTTCACGAGGAGGTAGACCACGCCAACGAGCGCGCAGCCGATCAGCATCGCGCGGGGAACGTCGCGCTTTGGATCGCGAAACTCTTCGGCGGTGTAGGCGGCCGCGTTCCAGCCCGAAAAGGCATAGGCGACGAAGAACAGGCTGGTTGCAAAGGGAAGCGCCGCGAAGTCGAGGTTGCCCGACGCCGGCACCCAGGTCGGCCACTCGTTGCTACCCGCCGAGATGCCGAGCCCGACGAAACCAAGCACGAGAAGGCCTTTCAGCACCACGAGCCCGTTTTGGGTCCACTTCGAAAGCTTGAGGCCGAGCGAGTGAAAGAGCGTCAGCACGACGATCAGCGCGCTGGCCCCCAAACGCGGGTTGCCGCTCTCGAGCACCGCAAACGAAAACGCGGCTGCGCCGTATGCGCTGATCGCCATCGGCGCCGAGAAGCCGACGAGAAGCGATGCCCAGCCGGCGAGGTAGCCGACCGCAGGGTGAATCAGCTCGGAGAGATATCGATACTCGCCGCCCGAACGCGGAATCAACACACTCGCCTCGGCATAGGTACGAGCGCCCGCCATCGCGAGGAGCGCTCCGATGAGCCATGCCGCCAGAATCCAGCCAGCGCTCAGCTCCTGCGCCATGAACCCCGCGCTCAAGAACACACCCGCGCCGATCATGTTGGCGACGACCAGCCCCACGCCCGAGGCGAGGTCGAGAAAACCTTCGCCGGGCGGCGGCGCATATGAATCGAGTTTTTCCGTCCCCAACGTGTCCCGTGACGGACGATCCTAACGGTGCGACCCAGAGAATGCGAAATAGGAGCGGACCCACGCTCAGCGCGCGACGAGCTTTGGTTTGTGGTGTGCTTGCGCGTCGCTCGGCGCGTCGGACTGCTGCCGCGGGTAGAACTGTGCGTACCACCGACGCAGCTGGTGCACCGGGCCGTCGCTCCGAGAAAGCATCGGCCGCCGCCGGAAGATCTTCTTTTCCCAGATGCGGACGTCCTGGCGCCACTGCGAGACCCAGTTGCCGACGATGAAGGCGGCCTCGAGCTTGGAGACGTTCGAATCGCTGAACCATCGGAAGCGCACGTGCTGGATCAAGGGCGCAATCGGCGTGTGGCTCTGGTACATCACGATGCGGCCCGGCTTGGCGTGCAGGCTGAAATCGAACCGCACGATGCCTCCCGGTCCATCGAAGCGGACGAGCGCGTCTGCGCCCGTGTTGGGAAGAACCCGCCCGCGGAACGAAAGATGTGCTTTGTTGTCGAACCACGACACGTGCGGCTCGCGCTCGTCGCGCCGCCAGCCGGCCCGGTGCTCGATGCGCATTCCCGGCACGGGGATGTTGGTCCACGGAATGCGAAGGTCGCCGTGGACCGGCGCGAAGTGCTGGAAGTCGACGCTGTTTTCAACGAACTCGAGCAAATGCATGTGCACGGCGCCCGCGTCGTACGCGCCGCGGTATCGGAGCTCGCCGCGATCGATCTCCCGGAGGTGCTCGGGTCGATACGGGGGCGCGGGGGCGTCGGTCGCGTCGAGATCGGCGTGGTGGTGATAGAGGCAGATCCATCCGTGCAAGTCGTCGACCGCCCACGCGATGGTGCGGTGTCTCGGCTCGGGCTGCTGACCTCCCGTCATGTGCACGACACGACCGTCACCATCCATCTGCCAACCGTGAAAGGGACACTCCAGGCAGCCCTGACGGACGGTCCCATCGGCGAGGCTCGCGCCCATGTGGGGGCAGTACGCGCCGATCGCACGCACCCGGCGCCCGCGGTCACGGAACAAGACGACGTCGTTGCCGGCGAATCGCACTTGCCGCGGCTGGTCTCCGACGTCTCGCGCACGCGCGACTACGTACCAGCCTTCAGGATAGGGTGGCGGGTAGGTCGATTCCCGAGCCGCGTCGCGCTCGGCCCGCTCGAGCGCCTCGATCACGCCTTTCGCCGGGCGAGAAAGAAGTAGCTCGGGGTGAAGATGCCGGTTTCGCCGCCGGCGATCAGGCCTTCCGCGGCTTGGCCGAGCATCTCGCTGACGGCCTTCGAGCCCTTGGGCGCAATTTGCAGGGCTTCGAGGGCGCCAATCGTGCGCCGGGCGATGCGTCGGCCGAGCCGTCCGCGACGGAGCGACTCGAGGCCCGAGAGCTCGCCTTTCAGCGGGAGGTACCACGGGGTTTCCGGGTCGCTTCGGTCGACCGCATTGAAATGATCGATCACTTCGAACCCGGCCTTTTCGAGCGCCTCGAGGGTGTGCGGGATGCTGACGATGTCGGGGAGGCTATCGCCATTTTCGATCTCGAATTTGATCTCTTGATGGCGCGGGTTACTCGGGTCGAACTTGTCGGTCATGCACCATTCGTAGCCCGCGAAACAGGCGCCGGGCTTCAGCACGCGCCGGATCTCGGAATAGCAGGCGACCTTGTCCGGCGCGTGACACGTTGCCTCGATGGCGTAGGCCGCATCGTACGTGTCGCCGGCGACGCCGAGATTCATGAAGTCGTCTTTGAAGCCCGAGCACAAGTGGCTGAGGCTGGCCTTGTCGTTGTGAGCGCGGATCTTTTCGAGCTGGTAGTCGTTGTTGTTGACGCCTTCGATCGTCGCGCCCGAGAAGCGAGCGATCGCACGCATGGGACCGCCGACGCCGCAGCCGACGTCGAGCACCTTCATCCCCGGCTCGAGCCCGAGGCGGAGCGCTAGATAGTGCTCGGCACGGGCCAGGGATGCATGAAACGACTCCCCTTTCGCCCGAGCGGCGAAGTGGAAGGAGTGACCCCAGCCGTGCTCGTAGAAGTCGGTGACGACGTCGTAGTAGTCGTTGATCATCTTGGTGTACTGCGCTTTGCGCGCTTCCACGCTGCCGCCGTTCGACCGGTCGAAGAAGCTCATGTAATCGCGGATCGATCCGAGAACACGCGAGCGCTTCTCGTTGTCCGTGTAGAAAGTCTTGACCGCTTGCGTCTGTGGCATGTTGTCCCCCAGCGGAAAATGAAGTCGTACGAGATCCGGGGCTATCACGAATGCGCCAAACACAGCGCGCCTATTCGGCGAGCCGTCACCGATCACTCCTGAACGGTCCCTGCCCAACCCCGAACGGCTGATTCGCTCAGTTACACTTTGTTAACGAACGCAACCGCAACCTCGCGGGTGGCATGGGGGTAGTTGCAGGGCGGGGAGCGTGGTTCGGTTTAGTTAAATCCGACCCGCCCACCCCCACCCGTAATCCTCCCTGCGCGCCCTTCGCTTCGCTCGGACTTGCCGGCGCATTCGCGCCGGGCTTCGCCCTTCGGGCTCGCGCTGCCGCCAGTGGCATGGAGGGGAACGGCGGGAAAAGGGGTCAGGCACCTTTTTCAAAGGGTTAATCTCTCTGTGTCACCCACGTATGGAGGAGCGAAAGAAATCGCGATATGGGGCGGAGTCGGCGTCGCGAGTGCCAAGCGGCCATGCGTGCAACCGCCGCCGATTTCGCATTTTTTCGTGGCCCGGCTCGTGTTCGGTGCTTCTGCTATACGGTGGCGCGTGGATGACCTGATCCAGAAGGCTGCGACGCTTCAGGAAGCGCTTCCGTATATTCGGAGCTTTCACGGGGACACCTTCGTCATCAAATACGGCGGCCATGCCATGGTCGACCCCGAGCTCCGCAACAGCTTCGCGCGCGACGTCGTGTTGATGAAGTATGTCGGCCTTCATCCGATCGTCGTCCACGGCGGCGGACCACAAATCGACGACATGCTCAAAGCGCTCGGGGTCGTGTCCGAGCGGCTGCAGGGTCTTCGCGTCACCGACGAGCACACGATGGAGGTCGTGGAGATGGTCCTCGGCGGGCGGATCAACCAAGAGATCGTCTCCCTGATCGCAGGTCACGGAGGCCGCGCCGTCGGCCTCACGGGCAAAGACGACGCGTTTCTGCTCGCCAAGAAGGTCGACAAGATGAAAACAAAGGATGGCAGGTGGGTCGACCCAGGCCGCGTGGGGGAGGTCGTCCAGGTCAATCCCGACGTCGTCCGGCGGCTGGTCGACGACGGCTTCATCCCGGTGATCGCGCCCGTGGCCATCGATGCCAACGGGAAGTCGCTCAACGTCAACGCCGATACCGTCGCCGGCAAGGTGGCCGAGGCTCTTCCGGCGCGTAAGTTCGTTCTCCTCACCGACATCGAGGGGGTGCGCGGTCGGGACGGCGAGGTCGCAAGCTCGTTGAGCGCTGCGGAGATCGACGCTCTCAAGCGAGACGGCGTCATCGAGGGTGGCATGATCCCCAAGGTCGACTGCGCGCTCAGTGCGCTGGCCGGCGGGGTCAACAAGGCGCACATCATCGACGGCCGGGTGCTTCACGCGGTGCTCCTCGAGATCTTCACCGACGAAGGCATCGGCACCGAAATCACGCGCTGAACGCGCTTCCCAGGGTCGACGCCTCTCGGCATTGGTGGTATGCCGCGGGCTTCCCCAAACAGGCAAAACCATGACCCGGCAGGATGACATGCTTCGCACTGCGCAAGACGTTCAGCTCGGCAACTATGCGCCCGCGCCCTTCGTTCTGACGCATGGTCGCGGGCGTCGCGTGACCGATGCTGCCGGGCGCGAGTATCTGGATCTTTCGGGCGGGATCTCGGTGCTTTCGGTGGGCCACAGCCACCCGACGCTCGCGGCCGCAATCGGGGAGCAGGCGGCCCGCCTGATGCACGTCTCGAACATCTTCTACAACGACCGGGCCATCGAGCTGGCAGCGGCGATCTGCGCGCGGACGCCGTTCGACAAAGTGTACTTCTGCAACAGCGGCTCGGAGGCCAACGAGGCTCTACTGAAGCTCGCCCGGCGCTATCACCACGAGCAAGGTGACGGGAAGCGCACCGAGCTGGTCTCGACGAACAACAGCTTTCATGGGCGCACCATGGGTTCGCTTTCGCTGACCGGTCAGCCCAAGTACCACGAGGGCATGGCGCCGCTCGTCGAAGGTGTGCGCTTCATCGACTTCAACGACCTTCGGGGTCTCGAGGACGCGGTCACCGATCGGACGGCAGCCATCATCTTCGAACCCGTGCAGGCCGAGGGCGGCATCATCGTCGGTACGGACGAGTTCGTGCAGGGCGCGAGGCGCATTTGCGACGAACGGGGCGCATTGCTCTTCTTCGACGAAATCCAAACAGGCTACGGCCGGACCGGACGGTTCCTCGCACAGGAATGGTACGGGGTGATCCCGGACGCGTGCTCGCTTGCAAAGGGCATCGGCGGCGGGTTTCCGCTCGGGGCGATGGCCGTGACCGAGCGGCTTGCGGCCGGTCTCCCGCCGGGCAGTCACGCCAGCACGTTCGGAGGCAATCCCCTCGCGTGCGCCGCAGGGCTCGCGGTGCTGCACATCCTCGATTCGGAGGGCTTGGTCGAGAACGCCGCAACCCAGGGCGATTACCTGGCCGAGCGGCTCGCCGAGCTCGATGCACGCGTCTCCAGCACGGTGGGGACCCGCGGCCTCGGTCTTCTTCGCGGGATCGTGCTTGCCGACGACGTCGATCCGCGGGCGACGATGGCCGCCGCGCAGGAGGCAGGGCTCTTGATCACGGTGGCCGGCGGCCACGTGATCCGGATCTCGCCCGCGCTCAACGTGACGCGAGACGAGCTCGACGAGGGCCTCGCGATTCTCGACAAGGTGCTTTCGGACCCCCCGAGGAAGCCATGACCCGGCATTTCCTGACCGTCTCGGACCTGAGCCGCGAAGAGCTGCTCGCGCTGCTCGATCGCGCCGCCGAGCTCAAGGCGCTTCGGGGAACGCCCGACCACCCGAGGCCGCTCGAGGGCAAGTCGGTCGCCGTCGTGTTCGAGAAAGCGTCGACGCGCACGCGGCTTTCGTTCGACGTCGGGATTCACGAGCTCGGCGCTCACCCCGTGACGCTGCTCTCGAAAGACACCCAGCTCGGGCGGGGTGAGCCGATCGAAGACACGGCCCACATGCTGAGCCGCTACGTCCACGGTGTGGTGTACCGCACCTACGGCCACGACCGACTCGAAGAGCTCGCGAAGCACGCGACGATCCCAGTCGTCAACGGGCTTTCGGACAAGTACCATCCCGTTCAGCTTCTCGCCGACGTGATGACGATTCAGCAGAGCTTCGGGCCGAAGCTCGACGGTGTGCGCGTCGCCTGGATCGGGGACGGCAACAACATGGCGCACTCGTGGATCGTCTCCGCCGCGGTCGCGGGGTTCGACCTGGTGCTGGCTTGTCCGTCCGGGTACCAGCCAGATGAGCAGGTGCTCCGCGACGCCCGCGACCGCGGCGCCGAGGTGCGCGTGGTGGAGAGACCCGCCGAGGCGCTCGAGGGAGCCCGGGTGGTCACCACCGACGTGTGGGCGAGCATGGGCCAAGAAAGCGAGGCGGCCAAACGCCGGGCCGCGTTTTCGGGTTTTCTCGTCGACGAGGCGGCAATGCGTGGCGCCGAGCCCGACGCGATTTTCCTGCACTGCCTGCCGGCACACCGTGGCGAGGAGGTCAGTGCTTCCGTCATCGACGGCCCGCAGTCCCGCGTCTGGGACGAGGCGGAAAACCGACTTCACACCCAGAAGGCTTTGCTCGAGTGGCTGATCGCCGATTCCCGGTGAAGTGGCTGACGAAGCGATGCCCACGTTAGAATGAGCGGATGGGGGCGGCGAGAGAGACGATCTTGGAGGAGAAGATCCCGCGACAGATCGAAGGCGTCGATCTCGCGGGTCTCGAGATCAGCGCCCAGGAAGCCTTCATTCATTCGTGCATCGATGGCGTTCTCAACGTCGACGACATCGCCGATCTGACGGTCCTGTCGCCGGGGGAGGTGTCCGAGTCGATCGAGCGCCTGATTTCGCTCGGTGCCGTCGAATGGCTCGGTCCCGACGGCGAGCCGTCCCGCCTGTCGCCCAAGATGGAGCTGATCGAGGACGTCGACATCAGCGAAGAGCTTCAAGCGAAAATCGCCCGCACCTTCCATCGAGCAGGCCAGCTCAACTACTACGAGCTTCTCGGTGTACCGATGGACGCTGACAAAGCCGAGATCCGCAAGGCCTACTTCGCCCATTCCAAGGTCTTCCACCCGGACGCCTATTTCGGAAAGCAGCTCGGGTCGTACAAGGCCCAGATGGAGGTGGTGTTCCGCAAGATGACCGACGCGTATGAAGCGCTTGGTCGACCCAAGAAACGCGAGGCCTACGACCAGTACCTCAAGCGCAGCATCGCGGTCACTGCAGCAGAGCAACAGATCGAGCGCGTCGAAGAGCGCGCCCAGGCCATGTCTCGAGCGCTAACCAAAGCACCGGTGGCCGAGCGCCAAGCTGCGCCCGTGACGGCGGCTTCGTCGACCAGCGAATGGCGGCCGACCGAAGCGCCGCAGGGCGAGCGCGCGAAAGCGCCGTCCGTCGTTCCTGGAACCGTCGAGCACGATCGAATGCTCCGAAAACGCGAGCTTCTCGAGCGCAGGCTCGGACGAAAGGGCGGGCGTCGCTCCGAGCCCGTGCGCTCGATGCCCTCGCCGACCGCGCGGGTCGGGGCCAAGACCGCGCTTCGCGACTTGACGCGCTCGCTGAAGCAGACCGCGGGGGTGACCGGCGGTGTCGATCGGGCCTCGCATCACGTCGAGCAGGCACGCGTTGCCGAGGCAGAGGGCGACTATGCGGCTGCGGCGACGGCGCTTCGCATGGCGATCACGCTCGATTCGAGCCGAAGCGACCTTCAAGACCAATATCAGCGCGTCAACTCGCACCTTCGGGTTCAGCTGCTCGACATCCATAGGGAGCAGGCCCGATACGAGGAGGAAAACAGCATGTGGGCCGCGGCGAGCATCTCGTGGGCCAAAGTTGCCGATGCCGCGCCGGACGACGCGGTCGCGCCGCGGCGAGCCGCCAAGGCCCTTCTTGCTGCTGGCGGCGATCTGCGGAAAGCGCGGGATTTTGCGCTCCGGAGCCTGGAGTTGAAGCCCGATGTCCTCGAGACGAGGCTCTTGCTCGCCCGCATTTACATCGAGGCCGGAATGGAAAACAGCGCCATAAAAGAGGTCGAAGAGGCTGCAAAGCTGGACCCGGCCCACGAGATGGTGAAAAATCTGAAGAAGCAGCTCGGGGGGTGATGTGAGTTACACATCTGAGCGCGTTGGAAGTGGGGCATGGAAAGAGTCATCGGGATTGACCTAGGAACCTTCAACTCGTGCGTGGCCGTGGTCGAAAGCGGTACGCCCGTGGTCATCGCCAATCGAGGGGGCTACAAGGTCACCCCGTCGATGGTGGCCGTCACCGAGGGTGGCAAGCGTTTGGTGGGCCACATCGCAAAACGGCAGGCCGTCACCAACGCCGAGAACACCGTCTTTGCGGCGAAGCGTCTCATCGGCCGCAAGTGGGACACACCGCAGGTGAAGAACGCGATTCAAACCTGCCCCTTCCACATCGTGGAGGGACCGCACGGCGACTGCCGCATCAAAATGCGGGACAAGGTCTACAGCATTCCCGAAATCAGCGCGATGGTTCTTCAAGAGATGAAGATGGTCGCGGAGGACTACCTCGGTGAGGAGGTCAACAAGGTCGTCGTCACCGTTCCGGCTTACTTCAACGATAATCAGCGGCAGGCCACCAAAGACGCCGGCGCCATCGCCGGCCTCGACGTCATCCGCATCATCAACGAGCCGACCTCCGCTGCGCTTGCGTTCGGCTTCGGGAAAAACATCGATCGCACCGTGGCGGTGTTCGACCTCGGTGGGGGCACGTTCGACATTTCGATTTTGGAGATCGCGAGCACCGGCGTGTTCAAGGTCATCAGCACGGCCGGCGACACGTTCCTCGGCGGCGAGGACTTCGACCAGCGAGTCATCGACTGGCTCGTCGAGGGCTTCCAACACGAGCACAACATCGACCTGCGGCAGGACCGCATGGCGCTTCAGCGCCTCAAAGACGCGGCCGAAAAAGCCAAATGCGAGCTCTCCGCGGTCACGGAAACCGAAGTGAACCTGCCTTTCATCATTTCGAGCGCGCGCAACGAGGCGCTTCATCTTCAGCGCCTGCTGACGCGGGCGACACTGGAGGAGCTGACGGCTGACCTCGTCGACCGAACGGTACAGATCTGCGAGCTCACGCTCGGCGAGGCGGGCCTCGGCAAAGACGAAATCGAGGACATCATCCTCGTCGGGGGCATGACCCGTATGCCGAAGGTCCAGGAACGGGTTTGCAATTTCTTCGAGCGGGACCCTTGCAAGGGCGTCCATCCCGACGAGGTCGTCGGGCTCGGCGCGTCGATTCAGGGCGCGGCGCTCGTCGACGATTCACCCGAGATGGACATGGTGCTGCTCGACGTCACGCCACACACCCTCGGCATCATGGTCGTGGGCGGCTACTTCGAGGAGCTCATCCCACAGAACACCACGGTGCCCACGTCGCGCAGTAAGCCGTTCACCACGGTGCGCGACAATCAGACCGCCGTGAAGATCTTGGTGTTGCAGGGCGAATCTCGGCGCGCCGAGGACAACGAGCTGCTTGGCGAGTTCATTCTCACGGGGCTCCGCCGGGCGCCGGCCGGTCAGGTCGAGATCGAGGTCACCTTCGAGATCAACGCCGACGGTATCGTCAGCGTCCATGCCAAGGACGTCGAAACGGGCAAGGAGCAGTCGATCACGGTGACCGCGACGAGCGGTCTGACCGAGGACGAGATCAACGAGATGATGGTCGACGCGTCCGACTTTGCGGTGACGCGCCGCGAGGACGAGGCCTCCGAGCAGGTGCGCCAAGAGGCAGAGACCCTCATCGCCGAGATCGAGCGTTTGTTCCCCGAGGTCGAGTCGATCGTCGCGGGCAGCGACTTCGGGCGCGACGCGATCGACAAAGCCAAGGGTGTCGTCGACAATGCGCGCACTCTGCTCGAGCGCGGGGACATCGCCGGTCTGAAGGACGAGCTCGAGTCACTCGGCCGGACGCAGCGCATGTTCAAAGGCGTGGTCGGCAAGTCTGCGTGAGCGATGGCTGGCGGCGAGTCGAGCGAGTCTGACTTCCCGAGCATCCTCGGCGTGGACGGGACACTCGATCTCGGCAGAGGGGTCGGACCAAGACCCGTTCGACGCCGCACGACGCGCCCGTCCGGCGACGCCTGGGTCGTCGATCGAGATCGCCGGAGCCTGCCTCCGCCGGGGCCGGTCCCCGAGTCCGTTTCGCGCGAAGGGGAGGGGGCGCCGACCGGGGAAGAGATCCACCGGGAGATCGCCGATCGCTTCGCCCTCGGGGACTTCGCCGGCGCGCTGAGTGCGGCGGAGCTCCAGCTCGGGTTCGACCCGACCGATGACGCTGCGGCGCACTACGCCGAGACAAGCCGCGCGCGGCTCGAAACCCGCTACACCACGCGAATCGGCTCCCTCGACTACGTCTTCAACCTGGCGGTGCCGTCGGCAAAGGTGAAATGGCTCGGCCTCGATCCCCAGGCGGCGTTTCTACTGTCGTTGGTCGACGGTCAGACGACGGTGGCGGAGGTGTTGGACCTCTGTCAGATGGGGCGGCTCGAAGCGCTTCGCGTGTTCACCGAGCTCCTCGACGCCAAGGCCATCGTCCGCGTGGCTTGACCGCGCCCGCTTGCACGGACGGGGCCGGACACTACCCTCCGCGGGCTATGGCTGCGCAACCGAAGAAGATCGTGCTCGCCTACAGCGGTGGGCTCGACACCTCCGTCATCTTGACCTGGCTCAAAGAGACGTACGAGGCCGAAGTCATCGCCTTTTGTGCCGACGTCGGCCAGGGCGAGGAGCTCGGTGGTCTCGATGAAAAGGCTCGCGCAACGGGCGCGTCCAAGTGCGTCATCTCGGATCTCAAAGAGGAATTCGCGCGGGACTTCTGCTTCCCGATGCTGCGCGCGAACGCGGTCTACGAAGGCGACTACCTCCTCGGGACATCGATTGCGCGGCCCGTCATCGCCAAAGCCATGATGAATGTGGCCCAGGCCGAGGGCGCGGATGCCATCGCACACGGCGCCACCGGCAAAGGAAACGACCAGGTGCGCTTCGAGCTGACCGCGATGGCGATCGACCCGCGGATTCAGGTCATTGCGCCGTGGCGAATCTGGTCGCTTCGTTCGCGGAGCGACTGCATTGCCTACTGCAAGGAGCGTGAGATCCCGATCGAGGTGACCGCGGAAAAGCCGTACTCGATGGACGCCAACCTGTTCCACATCAGCTACGAGGGCGGCATCCTCGAGGACACGTGGACAGAGCCACCAGCTGACATGTTCCGGTGGACAACGGCGCCGGAGCAAGCGCCCAATACACCGGAATACGTGGTCGTCGGCTACGAAAACGGCGACCCGGTGAGCATCGATGGGGAGCGGCTATCGCCCGCGTCGCTGATCGAGCGTCTCAACGCGCTCGGGTCGAAGCATGGCGTCGGACGCGTCGACATCGTCGAGAACCGGTATGTCGGGATGAAGTCCCGCGGGGTGTACGAGACGCCTGGAGGAACCATTCTTCAAAAGGCGCACCGCGCCGTCGAGTCGATCACCGTCGATCGCGAGGTCCTGCGCATCCGCGATGGGTTGATCCCGGAATACGCCGCCCTCGTGTATCGTGGCTTCTGGTTCTCTCCCGAGCGAGAGATGCTTCAAGCACTGGTCGACGAGGCGCAGAAAGGCGTCACGGGCGAGGCGCGCCTCAAGCTCTACAAGGGCAACGCAGACGTCGTGGGTCGGCGCAGCCCGAACACGCTGTACGACCCTGAATTTGCGACTTTCGAAGCCGACGAAGTGTACGATCAGCAGGACGCGACGGGCTTCATTCGGCTCAATGCGCTTCGCCTGCGAATTCGGGCGCTTCGGGACCAGCGGCGTCCCCGGTAGGGGCGCTGTTGCGGTCGTATGCCGTCCTCGGTAATCTAAAAGCTCACAAGGTCTTGGACGTTCCAAGTATAGAGTTGGCCGTCGCGATCGTCGTCGGCGTGGGTTTGGGCGCGCTGCTTGCAGCTGTTAGCGCCGGGCTTCACACGCTGGGCGAGGCGGGCCTGCAGGCGATGGTCGAGGGCGACGAGCGAAACGCCAAGGTGGCCGCGCGCGTCCTCAAAGAGCCGTCGGCCGTCCAGTCGAGGCTTCTCTTGGGCCGGGTGCTCTGCGTTGCGCTCGCCGCTGCCTTCGTCGCGTATTCCCTTCTTCAGGGTTACGGAAAGTGGACCGCTCTCGCTGGCGTCCTCGGGATCGGCTTTGCGTACGCGGTCGTCGCTACGATCGCGAGCGCCGTGATCCGCAGGCGCTCCGGGCGGGCAACGCTGCGCGTTTGGAGATGGCTACGGCCAGTCGACCTGTTCCTCACGCCGTTTGCGTTGCCGCTCACGTGGCTGACGGAGCTCGTCCAGCGCATCGTCCCCGAAGTACAGCCGGAAGACCCCGGCCGCATCGCAGAGCTCACCGTCGAGCACGTGATTGAGCAGGGCGAGGAAACCGGGATGATCGCGGAAGATCACGCACAGATGCTTCGGAGCGTGCTCGAGTTCAAGAACACGGTGGCAAGGGAAATCATGGTACCGCGCACGCAGGTCGTGGCATTCGAGGTCGACACCAGCGTCGACAAAGTGCTCGCGAGCATCATCGAGTCGGGACACAGCCGGTATCCGGTCTACCGAGGGCAAATCGACCAAGTCGAGGGCGTGCTCTATGCGAAGGACTTGTTTCAGGCGCTCGGCAATCACACCGACGCGTCAGCGATCGTGTTGGCAGACGTGATCCGAAGGCCGATGTTCTTCGCAGCGGAGAGCCAGAAAATCGGGGTTCTTCTCAGAGAAATGCAGCGCCGCCGCTCACACATCGCGGTCGTCGTCGACGAGTTCGGCGGTGCAGCAGGCATCGTCACGCTGGAGGACATCGTCGAGGAGATCGTCGGCGAGATCCAAGACGAGCACGACGAAGAAGCGCCGCTCGTACACGAGCGGGCGCCGGGGCACTACTTCGTCGACGCTGCCATTTCCGTGTACGACTTGGAAGAGCACCTCAAGGAAGCCATCTGCGAGGACAAGACCGATTTTGATTCGCTCGGTGGCATGCTCGTACACCTGGCGGGGCAGGTTCCGGTGATCGGCGAGACGCTCATTGCCGGGCCATACCGCGTCGTCGTCCTGGACGCCGACGAGCGGCGCGTGCGGCGCGTGGAGATGCACCGCCTGAGCACCGTAGAGCCCGACGAGCCGAAGGCTGCAGCGGGCTAAGAGGCCTCGGGCTCCTCGTAGCTCACCCAGTCTTGCAGGATGTCGGCGCCGCTCATCCGTGGCGTCACCACCGTGTAGTGCGCGATCTGCCCTTCGGGCGCTGCTCCGACCGACCCGACGTTCACTACGTGGTACTCGCCGACATGCCGCTGGAACGGCACGTGCGTGGATCCGCACACGATGATGTCGGCCGGGTCGTCGTGGAGGAGCGCGAGGATCTCGTCATCGCTGAGGTCGTGGCTGATCTCGCGATTGGGGTCGGCGGGTGAGCCGTGCACCATCAGGATCTCGCGTCCGTCAACGAGCGGGATGCGCTGCTGCTCGGGAAGCCGTCGGAGCCGCTCTGCGACGAGATCGCCAATCGCGGCGCGCGTGTGCGCGAACTGACGCGCCTGGCGACGCTGCTCGTTGTCGATCGGAACCAGGCTGCTCGGATCGACCGAGCCGAGTGCGAGGTCGGACGGGCCACGCGTGCACGTCGCGCCGAGCGCCTGCAGCCGCTGCCAGACTTCGAGTGGCTCCTCGCCCCCGAGGAGAAGGTCGCCCGCGACGCAAAGCCGTTTCGCGCCCAACCGGTCGAGCTCCGCGAGCACGACTTCGAGCGCCGTGAGGTTGCCGTGCACATCGGACAGGAATGCGATCGGCGCCGCCTCGGGGGGGTGTGCCATGCGTGAATCCTAGCACTCCCCCGTACTTACGGCGGGTCCGGCGTTGACGCTTGCATGCACGCGCCGGGGGCTTATTCTCTCGCGGGGAGAGTGAGTTGAAGGAGCGCGGCGATCCGGACAACGTGATTCGCGTTGGTTTTGGGGCGGATGGCAAGCTGACCCGGGCCGCGAGCCCCGAGCCGGCGCCTTCGCAGCCCGCGCCGCCTCGCGCCGAGCCGCGCGACGGCCTCTACACCTTGGCAGAGGTCGCACGGCTCTTCGGCTACAAACCGTCTCGCTTGAGGTACTGGGACCGGTCGGGTCTGCTCGGACCTTCCGCGCGCGTCGGCGGCCGGAGCTACTATACTTTTCAAGATCTAGTGGGTGTTCGGGCCGCCAAAGAGCTTCTCGAGCAGGGCGTTCCGCTTCAGCAGGTGCGCCGCTCCGTCGAGTCCCTTCGCGAGGCGTTTCCGAAAGCCGCGCTCCCGCTGTCAGAGCTTCGCGTCTTGGCCGACGGCCGGTCGGTCGTCGTGCAGGACGAACGCGGTACCTTCGAGCCGGTCACGGGGCAGACCCTGCTCGACTTCCGAATCGATGGGTTCGAGTCCGACGTCGTCCGGCTTTTGCATTTCGATCACGACGACCGCGCGCGCGCCTATGAGCACTACCTCGAAGGCTGCCGCTACGACGAGTGCGAGGACACCTACGAAGAAGCGGAGCGGGCTTACAAAAAAGCCCTTTCGCTCGACCCCACGCTGTCGAATGCGCTCACGAACCTCGGCAATCTCGAATATCGCCGGAACCAAGTCGGCGCCGCCGAGGAATACTACCGCCGCGCGCTTCAGTCCGATCCGGAGCAGCCCGAGGCGCTCTACAACCTGGGTTTTCTCCATTTCGAGCGCGACGAGGTGAACGAGGCGATCTTGCTGTTCGGAGAGGCGCTGAAGAGCGATCCCTCTTTTGCGGATGCGCACTTCAATCTCGCGATGGCGCTCGAAGAGCGAGGCGATCGTGCGGCTGCGCGGCCTCACTGGGCGCAGTATCTGGCACTCGAGCCGAGCGGATCCTGGGCCGACATCGCCGAGAAGCACCTTCGAAAAGGGCCGTCGTGAGCGAGGACGACGATCCGATTGCGCGCTTTGCATCGGAGTACGAGCGAGCTGAGCAGACCGAAGCGTTCGAGGCCAGCCGCTGCGCGCTTGGCACGGTCGACGGCGAGGGGAGACCGGCGGTCCGTTTCGTGCTCCTCAAGGGCTTCGATGAGCGCGGCTTCGTGTTCTATACGAATTTCGAGAGTGCGAAGGCGGAGCACTTGGCCGTCCATCCCTACGCCGAGATCGCGTTTCACTGGCACACCACGGGCGTGCAGGTGCGTGTCCGAGGCCCGGTGGTAAAGGCACCGGACGACGAAGCCGACGCCTATTTCGCAACCCGCGATCGCGGAAGCCAGATCGCAGCTTGGGCCTCACGGCAAAGCGCGGTGCTCGATGCGCGCGAGACGCTCGATGCGGCGGTCGCGGACGTAGAGAAGCGTTTCGAGAATGCTGCCGTGCAGCGTCCCCCGTTTTGGGGCGGCTACCGAATAGAGCCTGCTGCGATTGAATTCTGGAGCAACCGCGACGATCGCCTCCACGATCGGTGGCTCTACGAACGAGACGGCAAAATATGGCGAGTGACCCGGCTCTATCCGTGAGCTGCCCGCGAATTACGCCTTGACGAAAACCCGCCGACTGGAGATCGTTTGAACCGACCGGGGGTGGTGTGTCGGTCACGACGAGGGTCGGGGGTCATGGAAACAGGATTGGTCAAGTGGTTCAACAATGCCAAGGGTTGGGGGTTCATCGCCGGGCGTGATGGGTCCGATGTCTTCGTGCACTATTCTCAGATCGCGGGCGACGGATACCGCACGCTTCGCGAGGGACAAGAGGTCGAGTTCGACCTTCGGATAGGTCCGCGGGGGCAGTTCGCCGAAAACGTGAAAGTCGGCGCCGAGCTCGCGATGTCCGCGAGCTGACGCTTACGGCCGGACGTACTTTTCGAGGCCGAGGGCCCAGTGCACCTCGGCGATCGCGTCATCGAGCGCCTCGAGGGGCTTGCGGTAGGTGACCTCGTGCCAGACGTCGAGCACGCGCGCCTGGTTGACCGGGTCTTTCACCTCGACGATCTCGGCGCAGAACTCCTCGTACCCTCGTTCACCGGCCCGCCCGCCGATCTCCTCACGGACGCGCCGAAACAGCTCGTCAGGTTGGGCCGAGGGAGCATCGGAGCGCTGGGTCCGAGCGGTGAACTGCACTGCAAGCCCTCCGTTCACGACGACGCGTACGCCCGAATCCATGATGTGAAGACGCACCCGCTCCGCGATTTGAAGCTCACGATCGTCGGTTCGGTAGATCTCGACGCCCGCGTCGGCAAGCGCTCGTTGGATGTCCTGAATTGACAGCGTTCCCTCCCGCCCGCATCGCGGTATTCACCGCGCCGGGCGGCCGAAATTACCACTTCAGCCGCCGTCCGCGCAAATCAGCGGCCGCTCGAAAAAGGGGACTGTCCCCTATATACATGGCCGGTCGAAAAAGGGGACTGTCCCCTATATACATTGGGGCGGCGCCGGGTCGCCTGAAGCGTCGTGATTGAAGTGGTCGATGCCATCGGTCGTAGTGTGAGGCTCGGGGAGCCCGCGCGGCGCATCGTGTCGCTCGTTCCGAGTGAAACCGCGTCGGTGGCAGACCTCGTCGGGACGGAGTGGCTCGTCGGCCGAACCGACTATTGTGTCGAGCCGGCCGGCGGCGTGGAAGGGATCCTGACCGTCGGCGGGACGAAGGGCTTCGACGCGGGTGCGGTCGAAGCGCTGCGGCCAGACCTGGTGCTCGCCAACAAAGAGGAGAACAGTCGGCCGCAGGTTCAAGCGCTGATCGCTTCGGGCGTGCCCGTACACGTGAGCTTTCCCCGTACCGTCGAAGAATCGAATGCGTACTTGCAGACCCTTTGCATTTTGTTGGGCGTAGACGGCGATCGGGCGAAGGCCGTGACCGCGTGTCGTGAGGCGGTGCGCCTGGCGCGCGGGCGCCACACCGGACGGCCGCTGCCGATTTTCGTGCCGATCTGGAAAGAGCCTTGGATGACGTTCGGTGGCGGCGCGTACGCGAGTGACCTGCTTGCCGTGTGTGGCGCCGAAAACGTGTTCGCGGGGCGCGCTCGCCGATACCCGCTCGCGGCAGACCTCGGAAAAACCGACCCCTGGGACGTCGAGCGCGTAGGCGAGCGGGACACGCGCTATCCGCGGATTCGGCTCGAGGAAGCGGTCGAGCGAGGGGCACGCGCCGCGCTCTTGCCCGACGAGCCGTACGCGTTCACCGACGAGGACGTGGCCGAGATCGGCAAGCTCGGCGGGGCGATGCCCCTCGTCGCGGAGCTCGTCGATGGGAAGGATCTGTTTTGGTACGGCACCCGTGTCGCCGGTGCGATCGAACGGCTCAGTGAGCGCGTCGCCCGACTGCGATCGATCTGCTTTGGTTCGTGACGACACAAAACCCCGGGGTGCCTCCCCCCGAAGGGTTGGTGCACGATCGGTTTTTCCGGCAAAAGACGGTCGAAAACACTAGTCAAGCCAGGTTGGTTTCATTAGATTCACTGTACCTTGATTCCCGCTGTCGATAGGTTGGCGTCGATTCTTCCGAAGGGCGGGACAGACCCCGCGGTCCATCGGGGGGCGCGGCGTCAATTCCGTCGCTGGACGCTCGATGCCGAGATCGACATGATCGAGCCGGCTCGCGGAGCGGGATTGGCGATCAACGCGAGCGTCGGCGGGCTTCGGGTCGCAGTGGATGTGAGCGTGCCGGTCGACCACGTCTGCACGCTCCGCGTTCGAACGGCGCCCGAGCACGAGACCATCGAGCACGCCAAGGTGGTGTGGTCGCGGGCCAGGCCCGACGGGTACCTCCTGGGCCTCGAGTTCATCTCCACGCCTTCGTCCTGAAATCATTGTGGTTTTGGTGTGCCGTTCGCCGATGATTCGATCGGTTGCGACCCTCGGCACCGGGGGTTAAGTTCTTTGCATCTGAGCGTACCCATCCCGGGACGCTACGGAGGTTCAAAAACATGCGGCGACGAATGTTCCTCGGAAAGATCCACCGGGCTACGATCACCCACGCTGACTTGGACTACGAAGGAAGCGTGACGATCGATGCCGATCTGCTCGATGCCGCTGGCATTCTCGAGCACGAAGAAGTCCAAATCTGGAACATCACGCAGGGCACGCGCCTCGCGACGTATGCGCTTCAGGGGCCGCGCGGCTCCGGCGTCGTTTGCGTGAACGGCGCTGCCGCGCACCACATGAGCCCAGGCGATTTAGCGATCATCGCGACCTTCGGTGAGATGAGCGACGAAGAGGCGAGGGCGCACAAGCCCAAGGTCGTGCTCGTCGACGCGAGCAACCGCATCGTCAGCACCGCTCCCGAGCGACCGGGCCCGCAAATGCCCCGCCGAGTGGACGACATCATTCATTAAAGAGAGACTACCGGCGTTGCCGGGGTGGCGGAATGGCAGACGCAGGCGACTTAAAATCGCCCGTGGGAACACGTGCGGGTTCGAATCCCGCCCCCGGCACCATTTCGGCGTGTGCGTTCTGGTCGTGATTGCGGTGCGTTACGCCGCGTGGCCAACAGGGGCGCTTCGCTCACTTGCTCGGGCCCGAGCGCAACGATGGGCTAGTCTAGATGACATCCCAGCGAAAGCCTTCGGCCTCAAAGGCGTGGTCGGCTACGGTCTTGACTAGCTCATCGTTGTTATCGTCGATTCGGCGGAAGTTACGCTTGATGCGCACGCGCGCTCTATCCATGAATAGGCGGACGAGGTCAATTTCGCCTTGAGCTCTCTCCTCTTCCTGGGTCTCGATCGAGTGGTTCACCCTACTCAACATGGATGCCAAAACGAAGAGATCGATCATGATCTCAGCCAATCGGTTACTTGCGAGTTGCTTGCCAATGATCCCTTTGCCATGCTTGCGTAGGATCCGGTCGACCGCTGCAGCCAGGAAGCGGGCTTCCCTTTCGAAGAATGCAGCGTCGTCCTTGAGCGTTGGATGAAGTTTGGTGAATTTGGCCTTTTCCCCACCAAACCCTGACACCAACGTCGCTTGCTTTCGAGCGTAGTCGGATAGCACGCCAAAGCCCTTGATCGGGTGATTAAAGATTCCCTGCATCGACTCCCTAAGCTCCTGCAGCTGACTCGCCACGTCGTTCATCGCGGTGAGCGCGATGAAAAGACGCAATATCTCGTTGGTGCCCTCAAAGATCCGGTAAATGCGGCAATCGCGCATAATTCTCTCATATGGGAACTCACGCATATAACCGTTGCCGCCGGCGATCTGCAGCGCCTCGTCCGCCGTGCGCCACAGAGCCTCGCTCGCGAAGACTTTACTGATCGCTGCCTCGACCGCGTACTCCTTGCATCCTCGGTCAATGGAGCCGGCAACCATGTGAACGACTGACTCCGCCGCGTAGCAGTCCACGACCATCTGGGCGATTTTTTTCTTGACTAGCCCGAACTCGGAAATCGTCCTTCCGAACTGCTTGCGTTCATTGGCATGTTGTGTCGCGAGGCGGATCAATTGCTTCATTAATCCAACCGACCCGCCGCCAAGACCGGTCCGACCGTTGTTGAGGATCGTCATGGCGACTTTGAAGCCCTGACCAACCTCGCCAAGCACATTTTGTTGGGGCACAACTACGCCATCCAGGTGAACCATGGTGGTGGGATTGGACCTGAGACCCATCTTGTCCTCGTGCGGTCCAATGCCGACGCCTTTCATGTCGCGCGTGACGAGGAAGGCCGTCATCTTCCCTCCCCCGTCTTCCTCTTCGGTCTTGGCGAAGATCGTAAAGAAGTCCGCAATGCCCCCGTTGGTAATCCACAACTTACTGCCGTTGAGTACCCAGTGGTCGCCCTCTCGAACCGCGGTGGTCTTAATCGCAGCCGCGTCTGATCCGGCACCGGGCTCGGTCAGGCAGAATGCCGCGATCGTCTCGCCGGTCGCAAGCTTTGGATAGAAGCGCTTTCGTTGCTCGTCGGTGCCGAAAAGCAAAAGCCCTCGCATACCGATCGAGCAGTGAGCCCCGATGGTGACCGAGAGGGTGGCATCATATTTCGCTACTTCCTGGAGAGTGCGGGAGTAGGCCATGCTTTTCAGTCCCATCCCACCGTGTTCCTCTGGAATCACCAGGCCAAACATTCCGAACTCCCCAAGTTCTTGAAGAAATGCACGAGGTGCATCGCCTTCGCGATCCCACGTTCGAAAATCCTCTCGTCGTGGGCCCAAAAGACCTTCAAGCGCGCCTTCTACGTCGCGCAAGGTATCCTTTTCGCTGTCCGTCATCTGGGGGAACGGAAAGATCAGATCTTCCTCGATCTGACCCATACAGAGGGATCGCATAAAGCTCTTCGTGGTGAGGTCGTCCATGCCCAGGCTTCATGCAAGAGGGATGCCCGACTGCAGAGCGCGTCTTGAGGCTGGTAGTTTGCGACAGTCCGTTGAGAAGTGTCGCAAAGATTGCGACGCCACCAGCCACTCGGCGCACCCTTTGCGGCTGATAGGAAGAACACACGCCCTGTCTGCTGCGCGAGCCATGGGACACTACGTGTCCCCTTGGAGAAATTCTCTGTCGAACGGGAGCTCGCGAACCAAACACGCCGCGTGGTTTCGGGTACACCCCGAATGCGTCAACTGAATCTGGCGGGGTGTGAGGCGGCTCACAAACCCTTTTGTGTGAAAATCCAGACCGGATCCGGGACGAGTCGTGTTAGGGTCGCGTCCGCCCTAGGAGAGATCCCGATGCCCGTATCGTTGCGTTCGCGCTGGCTTGCTGGCTGGCTGCTCGGCGCGCTTGCTTTCGCAGGTTGCGCTGCAGACACGACCTCGTCCGAGCCCGGCGGCGTCGCCATCCAGTTACAGCTCGCCGACGGGACCGAAATAGACGAGGTCGGCTTCGTCGTCAGCGGCAACGACATGCCGGATATGATGGGCACGATCAATACCAGCGCGCCCGGGTCGACTGCATCGGTCGAGATCTTTGGTATTCCCGAGGGGGACGACTACCTGATCATGATGACCGCCACGTCGACCGACGGCGAGACGACGTGCTCGGGCTCGGCGTTCTTCGATGTGTCCGTCGGTCAGGTGACCGACGTGATGGTGATTTTGAATTGCAAGCTGCCCCAGCAACTTGGCGGCGTGCGTGTCAACGGGAAGCTCAACGTGTGCGCGGCTCTCGCGAAGGTCGTGGTTGCGCCGCTACAGACGTCGGTGGGTAACCAAATCGAGGTTTTCGCGCAGGCGTCCGATGCGGAAGGCGATGCCATTGCCTATCAATGGAGCGCTACGAGCGGCTCGTTCGACGATCCGGCGGCAGCGGTGACCATGTATCGTTGCGAACAGCCCGGCGACCATACGATCGCGGTGACGGTCTCAGATGATGGCTTCGAGTACTGTAGTCACAGTTGGGACGTCGATGTCACCTGCGTCGGCGACAACGGTACCGGCGGTGCGGGTGGCACGGGCGGTGGCGGCGGTATGGGCGGCGGCGCCGCTGGCGCGGGCGGCACCGGTGGCGGTTCGGCCGGCGCAGGCGGCACCGCGGGCGCAAGCGGCGCAGGCGGCGGCGCAGCTGGCGCAGGCGGCATGGGCGGCGCGGCCGGCATGGCTGGCGGCGGCGGTTCTGCGGGCATGGCTGGCGGCGGCGGTTCTGCGGGCATGGCTGGCGGC
>JBFGKE010000047.1:0-28988 GCA_041576815.1 Polyangiales bacterium | reverse complement strand
GGGGGGGGTCAGCCGGCCTCGGCGCGGACGATTTCTTCCCTTTCGGCATGACAAAGAACTAGAACACGTTTCACTTGGGCTGTCGAGGCGATTCGATTTCCGCAGAAAGCGCGAGCTTGGCCTGGCTGTTCGCGAGCCCGCGGCGGCAGTGGAGGTCCCACGCATCGAGGTGGGTGCCCGACGTGCTGCACCCGCGAACGCATCGCGCCCAAAACGCGCTCGACTGCGTCCAGATGCGCGCCTGCTGCCCTTTCCAGTCGGCGTCGTGGCCGGAGGCTTCAGCTGCATTCGATGCCGTGGTCAAGCCCTGCGCGATGTGATCGTAGAGCATCGCAACACGCGCGTTTGCAACCGCATACTGATCGCCCGGGCCGACCCGCAGCGCTTTGAGTAGACCGAGCGACCGCTCGATGGCCACGGTTTGCTCTTCGAGCCAATCAGCGAACTCCTCGAGCCGTCCGGTCCAGCGGATCGCGAGCGCTTGGTCGGTGACCTCGCGAAGCTTCGTGTACGCGCCGGCCGAAGCGCCAAAGGGGTCGGCGGGCGCTACGCTCGAGTAGGGCGGCATCGTCGACGGCTCGATCGTCACAGCCTGCTCTTTGCCCCGCTGACAGCCAACGAGAGCCAGCCCGAGGACAAAGTGGAAAACGATTCGCGTCACATCGTCACTCACGGCCAAACCTCACTGCTCGGACGGCACGGCGGCCTCGAGGAAGCGAAGATAGCGCGCCGCGACGTTGCCGACCAAGAGCAGGTCGTTGTGGTCCATCCGCGGCACTTCGATGTACTCTTTGGCGTGAAAAAGGCGCGCAAGCTCCTTGCCGTGATGCACGTCGATGATCGAGTCGGCACTGCCGTGCGCCACCAGCACGGGGCACGACACTTGGCCCGCGAAGTCGCGGCTCATGAAGCGATGCTCGAGAAACTTGCCGACGGGAAGCCATCCGTAGTGCTCTTTCGCGATGTCGACGGCCGAGGTGAAGGTCGACTCGAGGACGAGCGCACCCGGGCTGGTGCGGGCGGCTAGCTGCACCGCGACACCGCCTCCGAGGCTCCGCCCGTGAATCGCGACGCGGCTCGGTTCCGTGCCGAGCTCCCCCGTGACCCACTGCCACGCGGCCATCGCGTCCTTGTGGAGGCCCGCCTCGCTCGGCGTGCCGGAGCTTCCCGGATAGCCTCGGTAATGGATGCCGACGAAATCCCAGCCCTCGGTGAGCAGCAAATTCTGCAGCTCGATTTGTCCGAGAACGGACGATGCGTTGCCATGAAAGTAGAGGACGACTCGGCGCGGGCCCGACCAAACCGCGGCGCGGTGCCAGCCGTAGAGCGTCTCTCCGTCTTCGGTGCGGATCCGAAGCTCGGTGGCGCCGACTTTGGCGGCAAGCTCGTTCAGCATGGACACGCTCACGCCCTGCGGGCCCGGGAAGACCATCTGCCGTTGTAATTGCGAGAACAAGCCCATCGCCAGCCAAGCTGCGGCAACCGCAGCGCTCGTGCCGAGAACGATCCTGCGAGCCGCGGTCAATCTTCACCCGATATTGTGGGCATCGTGACGGAGCTTGAATTACCATGCGAGGCGATGAGGGGAACAATGAAAACGGTAGCGATGGGGCTCGTGCTGGTTTTCCTGACGTGCGGATGCTCGAAGTCCGGCGGCAAAGCGTCGACCGGCAAGATGAGCGCCATGGATGCGATGGGGCTCACGCCGCCCGATTTGCCTTGGGAAGAGATGAGCGTGGCCGACAAGGAGTTCTACATGGTCGGCAAGGTCAACCCGATCATGCAGGAGCTCTTCGCGGCGCACGATGCCGAGGAGTATGCCGACTTCGACTGCGTGGACTGTCACGGCGAGGAGATGAGGGAAATCGATTTCAAGATGCCGGCGCCCTCGATGTACATCGTTCCGCCGGAAGGCACGCCCGGGCATCGCGGGATGCTGGCGACCTTTCCCGAGACGGTGAAGTACATGGAAGAGACGATTACACCGGCGATGGGTAAGCTCCTGGGCATCGAGAACTACACCTGCGCGGGTTGCCATCCGAGCGAGGCGCCGAACAAGAAAAAGGCGACTGCACCCAAGCGAAAATCTTCGAAATCGAAGCGATAGCAGAGGGTTCTTCCGTCTTTGCGCCGGCTCGGCCCCCCTGCTAGCTTTCAGCCTCTTGTTCGAGAGGGAGTCCGATGACTTGGGTCATTACACGTCTTTGCCGCGACTGCGTCGATAAATCCTGTGTCGACGTGTGCCCGGTCGAGTGCATCTACGAGTACAAGGGTGACGACACCGAGACGTTCCCCAATCAGCTCTACATCCAACCGGAAGAGTGCATCGACTGCGGCGCGTGTGAGCCCGAGTGCCCTTGGGAAGCGATTTACGAAGACGCGTCGGTCCCGGAGGTGTTCGAGGCCGACACCGAGCTCAACGCGAAGATGATGGAAGTGCAAGACGACTTCGAGGTCCCCGTCAACGACGGCACCGAGCAACCCACCCCGGAGCAAGTCGCCGAAAACAAAGCAAAGTGGGGCCTCACCGGTTAAAGGGGACTGTCCCCTTTTTGCAGCAGACGCACGCCACGTCACACCTCGCGCCGGCGAAAAAAAGGGGACTGTCCCCTTTTCTTGAGTAGGCGATATGCGGCGTAGAGGTACACGGCGATCAGAGCGGCGGCGAGCAGGTATCCCGTCGTCAGATAGAACCCCGTGAGCTCGTCGGCCGTCCATCCGAAGTCTCGGACCAAGCGGTTCATGTCGCCGTCGCTTTGACTTCCAATCGCGGAGCCCCACGGCATCTGCGAGACGTCGTTCGAAGCGGTCCGCCAAAGCTTGAACGCCTGCGTGAAGCAGAGCGCTCCGGGGACGACGGCGATCCATCGCCAAAAGTCCCACCGGAAGCGGTCAGGGAACGGAAAGTGAAACGCGATCAAGAGGAAGCCGCCAAAGATCAGCTCGCCCCAGGCGCCGGCGAGGATCTGCCACATCAGCGTTTGTCGCGCCGGTACCATGAACGTGATCACCGCCCACGTGAGCAGCACGACCGACACGCTCGACAGCATGAACCAGTTCTTTTCGCGATAGGTGTGGAAGATCAGCCAGCCGAGCACACCGGAGACGATCGCACCCATCAACACCGACTGCTCCTCGAGCCAAAACGTGAAGAACGGTAAGGGGATCGCGATGCGGCTGCTGAGCCAGGACGCTGCCGCATGGCCGAGCTCGTGAAACGGCATGCCGACCATCGATGCAAACAGCCGCCCAAACAGCGTCGAGCAGATCAACATGCTCACGAGCACCACCACGGGGATGGCTACGAGGTTTTCGAGCCCCTCGTCGTAGCGGCTGCGGCTGTGCATCAGGCTTGCACCGTCGATCGACGGAGATCGCCGACTTACGGCGACAGGTGCGGCGATCGGGGACGGCGCCTTCGATGTGCGAATCGCCCGGGTCAGTGCGAAAAAGGTTCCGTCTCCGAGCCATAGCCCGCCGCACGAGCGGCATTGCCAGGAGCCCGCATGCGGTGCGCCTTTCACCCGAAGCGGTTGCATCGCCGGGTCGACGCACTTCGGGCAGCGCATGCCGATCTCGTCCCCAAGCGAAACCGGGAGCACCTGGGTCGCCTTGCTCAGGGATCCTCCGCCGAGGAGGTCGCGGATCTCGTCCCGGTCGAGAAACATGCCGTGGCAGTGCGCGCAGATCTCGACGTAGAGGCCGGGGCTCGCCTCGTACTCCGACAGCGGCATTGCCACGCATGCTGGACAGGCCCCCATGGCTTTCAGTGTAACGGCGCTCGATTCGCCATGCGACTGGTGCAGCCTCGGTGTATTAACGTTGCATGCGTCGCGTGCTCGCAGAAAACGGTGTCTTTCTTCTCCGGGTCTCGGTCTCGCTCCTCATGCTGAGCCACGGGATTCCAAAGGCGCTCGAGTACGAGACATTGGTTCAGAGCTTTCCCGACCCCCTCAATGTCGGCACTGAGATGAGCGCCAAGCTCATCCTGTTTGCCGAGCTCGGTGGCTCGGTCTTGCTCTTGGTGGGCCTCTTCGGCCGCTTTGCTTCGCTGACCCTGTTCATCGCCATGATCGTGGCTGCGATGGTGCACCACCACGGCGACCCGTTTTCGATGCGCGAGCTTCCGTTGCTCTACGCGGCGGTCTACGCCTGCTTGACCTTGACCGGCCCAGGCTCTCTTTCGATCGACGCCTGGTTCAATCGGACGGTGTTCGAAAAAGGGGAGCCAGCCTCTCGAGAGCCTCGGCAAGCCGAGCCGGGGGCACCGAGGTGAAGCACATGCGCACCCACTTCGCGTAGTTGCCGCCGCACGAGCCACCGGGAGTCAACAGCACGCCCACGTCGGCGCAGCGCTCGAGAAAACCGCTGCAGTCGGCTGCACTGGGCTCGAGGTGCCCGGAAACGTCCACGAAGAGAAACGTGCCCCCCTCCGGTCTTCGCAGGCCAAGCGCATCGGCGGCCGCGTATCCCGCTTCGCGGTAGAGCGCGCGGCTTTCCGCGACCCACGCGCCGCCGTGACGCAGGGCTTCGACGCCGCCGAGCTGCATGGGCCGCGCCGCACAATACGTGTGAAACGTCTGCATGCCTCGGATTGCAGCCATCACGCCCGCGGGTCCATGGGTGAGGCCGATGCGCGCACCGGCAAAGCCGTACGTCTTCGACAGTGTATGGAACGCGATCGCGCGATCCCGAATCTCGTCGCGTGCCCACACCGCGCGAGGCGCCTCGTCGCCGAAGTAGATCTCTTCGTAGGCCTCGTCGCAGAGCACCCAGAGGTCGTGTCGCTTGGCCACGCGGAGCATGGCCGCGACCGTGCCGTCGGAAAGCACGTGGCCACTCGGGTTGCTCGGTGTGTTGATGTAGAGCGCGACCGTGCGATCGGTCACCGAGGCCTCGAGCACGGCCTCTGCATCGAAACCCGGTTCGTCGAGCCGGGTGTAGAGCGGGATCTGCACGGGCACCGCACCTTTCGTGGCGATGATGCCGCGGCTGAGGGGCCAGAAGGGCGATGGCAAGAGCACCTCGTCGCCGGGCTCGAGGAGCACGTGGCACACGACGCTCAGCCCCGCCGTCGTTCCGGCCATCACCTGGACGCGCTCGCGTTCGAGCGTCTCCCCGTGCCGGCGCTCGACGAACGCGATGAACGCGTCGATCAGCGCGGGCTCCCCGTGCACGGGCGCGTAGTGATGAAGGCCTGGATGGTCTTCGGTGCGCTGGCTTTCCGCTCGCGCCGCGAGGATCGGTTCACGATAGGTGTCCCCGACGTGAAGCGGGTAGATGCGCGGGTTTTTGGCGCGGGCGCGTTCCGCGAGCGCGCTGTAGACCCGGGGTGACACCGAGTGCGCGTGCTCCGAGATGTGGGGGAAGCGGGGCATGGAGCTCAAAGCCAGGCGAGCATGATGACGGTGACGGTGCTGATGCCGACCAGCGCTTGAAGCGGCACACCGAGGCGAAGAAAGTCGACGTACTTGTAGCCGCCGGGGCCGTACACCATCAGGTTGGTTTGAAAGCCAATCGGGGTCGAGAATGCAGTCGCCGCCGCGATCATGACCATGTAGCTCATCGGCAGGAGACCGATGCCTTGGGCCTCCGCGGCCGACGCGGCGATCGGAAACATCAGCGCTGCGGAGGCCTTCGTGGTGACGAGCCCCGCGAGCGCCGCGGTGATCGTGTAGAGCGCCACCAGCACGCCGGCGGTCCCGAAAGGCGACGCCACGTCGATGATGCGGGATGCCACGACCTCGGCGGCCCCGCTTTTTTGAATGGCGATCGCTACGCCGAAGGCCGCGGCGATCGAGATCAGCACCGTCCAGTCGATCGAGCGCCGCGCCTGCTCACCCGTGAGGCAGCGGGTAAGCAACATCATCGCGGCCGCGGAGAGTGATGCGACCATCAAGTCCATCGTCCCGGTGGCGTTGACGAGAACCATCAAGAAGAGGATTGCCGCGGCGATCCACGCCCGGTCGTGCCTGGGTGGGGCGCTGTCCTCGACGTCGGCGATCAGCGCGAAGTTTGGGTCGCGCGCGCGGGACTGGGCGAACTCGGGGTGTGACTCGATCAGGAGCACGTCGCCGGCCTGCAGGCGAATGTCGCCCACCTTCGTTTCGGTCACGCGAACGCCCTGCCGATGAACTGCAAGAATCGCAGCGTCGTAAATCGTGCGAAAGCGGCTCTGGCGAATGGTCTGCCCGACGAGGGCCGAGTGCGCGGCAACGACCGCCTCCACCAGGGTGCGATCGCGGCTCGCGGTGATTTTGTCGACCTGGTCGGTGTCCGGGACGATGCGCTGCTTTCGAAGATCGACCACGGAGTCGACGACACCGGTGAAGTGCAGCCGATCGCCTTCGCGCAGCACAGTCGACGGGGGCACTGCGGCAAGCACGCGGCCACCACGCTCGATTTCATAGAGGTAGACGCCGCGCAGCGAGCGAAGCCCCGCCTCTTCGATGCTTTCGCCGATGACCGGCGAGCCTTTTTCCACGCGCATTGCGATGGTGTACTCGCGCGCTTTGCCAAGCTCTTGAAGCGCGCCCTGCCGGTCCTTCAGCAGCCGCTGCGAGGTGATCACGATGAAGAGGACGCCGATGGCCAGCGCAGGGATGCCGAGCTGTGCGATCTCGAAGATCTCGAATTTGATCGTCGGATCCCACTCCTCGGCGAGACCGGCCACGACCAGGTTGGTGCTCGTGCCGATCAGGGTGCACATCCCCCCGAGAATCGACGCATATGAAAGCGGCATCAGCATGAGCGACACGCTGAACTGGCAACGCCGCGCCCAGCTCGTCACCAGCGGCACGAACATGGCCACCACCGGCGTGTTGTTCAAAAACGCCGACAGCGCAGCCACCGGGAACATCATCCGAAGCTGACCGCCTGCGAGGGACCGCGGCCTGCCGAGCACCACGCGCCCCGCCAAGTCCAAGCCGCCGGTCTCTTTCACGCCGGCGGCGACGACGAAAAGGGCGCCGATGGTGACCACCGCTGGATTGGAAAACCCGATGAACGCTTCGGACGGATCGATGATGCCCAGGAGCAAGAGCACTGTGACGCCTGCGATCAGCACGAGGTCGGGCCCCGCCAGGTTCGTAGCCATGACGACCACCATCCCGACGATCACCGCGATCGTGATCCAGCCGTCACCCGTCATCATCGGGGGCGAGACTAGCAGCCGCCGTGCGGATTGACCCGTTCTTGAGCTGAACCCGGGGGAATCGCCCTAGGGACCGTATCGTTCCGCTTTTTCGCGGTAGATCATCGCGGTGTCGTGATCGCCGCGGCGGTCTGCGTCGAGCGCGCCTTCCCGATAGAAATCGAACCGAACATCGCTTGCGCTAATCGTGACGAACAGCGCGAGGCAACCGCCGAAGAGGCTTGCAACACGCCACACTGGTCGATACCGCGGCGTGAAGTAGAGCTGCCGGCCCATCACGAACAGCATCGCGATGGCCGTGAGCGTGCATCCCGTCTTCACGCCGGGAAGGTCGACGAAGATGCTCACCATCGGTGCGACGACGAGCCCGACGAGCGAAAGGTAGAACACCTGCGACGCGCGCTCGTCGATGCCGCTTTCTTCGCGGCCCTCTTCGGCGAGACCACGCGCGGGGCGGGTCGAGGTGCGACCGACGACGTGGACCCAGCGTGCCGGCAAGAACACGACGAGCGCGATTCCAATCATGTATACGGGAAGCCACCCCTGCTGCGGCGTCGATAGGTGAAACGCGAGCGGCGCCGCGATCAGCGCGGGAATCCCCGCTTTCAACGGCGGCAGCTCGAGGCGGTCCTGCATGCTTGCAAGCAAATACCCGGCGCAGCAGAGCATCGGAAGCCAGTAGCGCTGTCCCTCGGCCGCGGACCAGGCCGCGACGTAGAAGTACACGATCGCGGTCGTTACGCAGAGCAGCACGTAGGCCGCGACACTTCCCGTCGGCGGGTTCTCGGAACGGGAGAACGCCGCGCGCGCGCTCAGCATCGGGAAGAACACGAAGCACACGAGGTAGAGCGAAAGGAGATAGTGATAGGCCACCGAGTCGAGCAGGCTGCACGACCAGCCGAGCGTGTAGCCCACGGCAATGAGCACGACCGCGATGCGGTGCGGGCGATAGAGGGCCTGACTCAACGCAAGGACGCTCGTGAACGCGAGCACGCCGAGATAAAACCCGGCGCCCGGCACGAAGCCGTCGAGCCAAGGGAAGTGCGCGACGTTGAAGGCGCCGACGCCGTACTTCACGCCTTCCGGAATCATGTTGAGCCACACGTCGAACGCCAGCAGACCGAGAACGAGACGAAGCACCAAATACGGCCGCCCGAGCGCCACGTCTCCGAACCAGTATTTCTGAAGCGCGTTCATCGGGCCGCCGTCCTCACGGTTTCGTGGGAGCGCTCCCCGCCGCATCGGAGGCTGTACGCTCGAACCTCGTCGGCGCCCTCGCATCGGTTGACGAGCTCGATCTCGAGCACGTCGCCGGCTTCACACTGTTGGCGCAGAAACGCGTCGACGACCGCGCGCCGCCCACGGCCGACGTAGTCGAGCCAGTCGCGGTGCACCATCTTTTCGAGCGCGACCGGCTCGCGCTGGCCGCCCTCTCGTTCGAGGGACACCTGCGTCTCGCACGATGCGGGCTCGGGCGCCTCGAGGGTCCGCCAGGTGAAGCGATCGTCCGAGGCGTCTTCGCGCGCGAGATAGGTCAGCGGGATCGCGAACTGGAGCGCGACGAATGCGGCAATGAGCGCGCCCGTACGTCGCCGGGCCTTGGCGCTCGGTCTCGGGGGAGGAGGCTCCGTCGCAGAAGACGCCACCCTCTCAACATCGGCGCCCGCGGGCGCGCTGTCAAAAGTCGAACAGCGCGGTCTCGGAGGGTGCGCTGCGCGTGGCCTGGCCGAGGTCGAAAGCCACCCCGTTTTGCCCGGCGTAGACGAGGTCTACGCGGTCAGGTCCCGAAATCGCGTCTGGGCTCCGCGCGCCGAGGCTATCGAAACCGGCGCCGCTCCCGGCGAGCACCTGGCCGAGCGGACGCCACAGGAGAAGCTCGTCCGACACCGCGAGCTCGATCGCCCAGCGCGTGCCGGTGCGTCGGGCGTAGTAGAGATGATAGGCGCTGTTGTGCACGATTAGGCTCGGGCCGGTGAGCTCGTTGCCGGGGCCATCGGTGCGGGTGAGGTGCTCGAGCCCGCCATCGAAGATGCGCGTCCACGGCGTGCCGAGGTCGTTGGTGTAGAACGCGTGAAGCTCGGTGGCGCCGTCGGTGAGCGTCCCCCGGGCGATCAGCACCCACAGGCCGTCCCGGCGAAAGACGGTCGGGGCATCGTACGACGTCACGTCGCCGCCAGGCTCGACGACCGGCTGCAGGTCTTTGGTGAACATAGGCGGATCTTGGTCGGAGGTCGCAAGCCCGATGCTTCCTGCGCCGGTGTCGCTCCGCGCCGTGTAGAACATCAGTAGCGAAGTGCCATCGACGACCAGCTCCGGATCACCGACGCCGTTGGTTTCGAACGGCTCGGTCGGGACGAGCGCAGGCACCAGGCTCTCGAGCACGAGCGCGCCCGGAGCCGCTTCCGCGGCGACGAAGATCTCGCCGTCGACCTCGTAGGCCACCCGACGCGTGGCGCCCTGATCGACGACCGAAGGTGCGCGCCCGGAGGCGTGGCCGGGCACATCACCACCCTGAAAGGTGACCGAAAAGGGTGCGCGGTCCTGCCAGGCGCTCGGGTTGTCGCAGAGCGACGTTTGCACGTCGATGTTGGCGACGGCCGCGCTGCTCGAGATCGCGCCGAGTTTGCGGCAAAAAACGACGAGCTGCGCCTGCGGAAGGCCGGCTGCATCGAACGAATAGGCGCCCTGCGAGACCTCGTCGCGGAACACTTCGGCCGTGCCTTCCGGCGACAGGACGAGGCGCCACTGCGTCGAGTCCGTGCCCGCATCGAACGAGGCGGCGACCGCGTTGCCGATCATCAGGCTCACTTCGCCGCGCGAGCCGCTCAACAGCAGGCCGACATCGGCATCGACGAACGCGTCGGGCGCCGTCGCCGTGAAGGCGACGCCCGCGCTCTGCAGGCAGGTGCTCCCGCACCCGACCGGCAGGGTGAACTGCACGCGCAGCTCGACGCGCAGCGACGATAGATTGATC
This sequence comes from Polyangiales bacterium, assembly GCA_041576815.1. Classification (GTDB taxonomy): domain Bacteria; phylum Myxococcota_A; class Polyangia; order Polyangiales; family Houyiibacteriaceae; genus SG8-38. The sequence continues at coordinate 18,861 of JBFGKE010000047.1, read as the reverse complement.
GGGGCCCCGATCAGCGCCCCACCTTCGACGACGGCGTTGCCGTTCGGCACGAGACCCCGGTCGCTGATCACGGGCTCGGCAAGCCCAAACGCGGCGGCTGTCGCATCACCCGTGCTGCAAGCCGCAAGCTCGAGCCCTGCGCACTGCTGGTAGTCGAGCGCAGATGGAAGCCCAAGCTCGTCGACGATCGGCAGGCAGCACACCCCGGTGCGCACACAGCACGAGGCAAACACAGCGCAGCCTGGGGCGCCGCAGCTCTGCGGCGTTTCGTAGCAGGCCGCTGCGTCACTTTCGTAGATCTCCGGGCTAGCCGGGTCCGCCCCGCTTCGGCCGGGATCCGCAAAGAGCTCGTCGACCGGGTTGCTGCCGATCCCGCCAAAACCATCGGCCGTGGTGGGAGCCCCAGTCCCGCCTTGGCCGCCGACGCCTTCGACGCCGGCCGCGCCGCCCGAGCCACCCGCGCCGCCGAAGTCGTTTGCGTTCTCGCCGCTCGTGCCACCCACGCCGGTCGCGTCCCCGCAGCCCACGGGAATGCACGCCAACGCGGCGGCCAGCGCGAGGCCCACCGCCTTCGGCCATCGTCGATTCTGGCTCAAGGCATTCTCCAAGTTTGCTCCAAAGGTATTAATTGGTCGATCAATCCCTGGCCCGGTAGATTCAAGCGCCGTGCCAACAGGAACCGGAGGCGGGTCGGGTCGTCGCCGCGAGGGGTCACGGCGATTCCAGTGATGTTGCACACCTCGTCGAAGCACCCGCTTTGGACCAGGGTCGAGGCCCGGCTGAGAATCGGGTTCACTGGGAAAGGGACGGGCTCCGGAAGCTCGAACCGGAGCATCCCGGTGTCGTGCGTCCGCGCCTCGGCGAGCGCCACCCCCCACTCGCCGGGCTCGCGCTGCGCGAGGAACCAGATGCGAAGGCGCATGCCGTCTTCTTGAAATGCAATGACCGGCTCGGGCGCGCGGATCCCCGCCGCGGCAAACGGCCCGAGCTCGCTGGCCACGAGCACGATTCGGCGAAGGGGGGCGCCGCCTTCCTGTACGACCTCGAGTGAGCGCGAGATGCGCACCGCGTGGATTTCCATGCTTGGACCCGGGCCGGTGATGCAGGTGAAGAGCAGCCAGTAGCCCTCCTGCGCGTCCGGATCCACTGGAATTAACGCGGGATCGCGAAGGCTCACACATTCGGGGATGTCATCCGGGGAGAGCGTGGGCGCGATGGGGAGGCCGATCGCGGTGGCCGGGCTGCCGACCGGTCGCACGACTTGAATGCCGAACAGGTCGCGCTCCGACGGGACCGTGACGAGCTCGCGTGCGAACGCCAACACGAGGTCGCGAAGCTCCCGGTCCTCGTTGAGCTCGGCCAGCAAATGGGGCTCGCGCACGCTGCGATTGTCGTCGCACGTGCCATCCAGGCAGGCGGGTGGGTCGTCGCCAATCTTCGGTCCACCGCTGCCGTCCCAGGTGTCGAGCCGCCAGTCGTCGCCCTCGTCGCTGCTGGTTCGGGCGTGGCCGAGGGCGTATCCGATGTGCACCGTGGGCTCGAGCTCGGGACCGAAATTGCTGCCTTCGATGATCAAGTCCCACTGGACGTCGGACAACGAGTTTCGTGAGCTGGCCAACCCGGGGGCCCCCACATACGCCTCCACCCAACCAGGGGTTAAATCGAGGTTCACCGAGCGCAGGATTGCACTTTGTTCATCGAACTGGCCCGGATTGGCACAGTCCTGTTTGGCGGTCGTGACCGGGCCTACGTACACCCCGTCGCCCTGGCCCTGGGCCGCGACGTGAAGACCGGGAACCTCGGCACAGTCGGCGGTCGCGACGAGGTCGGAAATTGGGGCGACCGTGAAGTCTTCGAGGATCAGCTCCGTATCGACGGTCACCGTTGCTCTCAGAATCGGGAGGTTCATGTCGTCGAGGGTGGGGCGAAGCTCGATCGCGACGTCGATCGTTCGATCGATCGGTGCGGCAGTGCGCGCGATTTCCTCGTCGGCCTGGGTGACCAACACGAGGCCGCCGGCGTGCAACGTGACCGCGATTTCGTCCTGAAGCTTGTTGCCCGGCGACGAGTCGGTGGCGACGCTGAGCACGACGCCTGCGTAGCGATCGCAGAGGTCGCTTTGCGTACAGCCGGTGGCGTCGGTGCTGCGCAGGCTCGCGTCGACCCAGCCGCCGAGCCCGAGCGAGACGCAGTCGTTGCTGACGAGGGCGCGCGGCGAGTCGTCGGGGAGAAAACCGCCGAGGAACGTCGTGCCGTCGAAGAGCGGCCGCGCCGGGGTCCACGGCGGTTCGGCAGTCGGGGCAAACATCCATCCGCCGCTGAGGTCGGGAGCGGTCCAGTCTTCAGCGAGCGTGGTTCGCCGTTCTTCACAACAGGCTGGCTCCTGCGAGCAGTCCGCGTCCTCGCAGTCGGTGGCCATGTCGTCGTCGTCGTCGAGGCCGTCGTCGCAAAAGAGCTCGATGCCGCCTCCGTCGACGCCGCCGTCGGGAGGGATCAGGTTGCGGTCGGGCGCGTTGAGGAGCGAGCAGCCGGCGACGAGACCCGCGAGCGCGGGAAGCCAGGCGAGGGCAAACCTCATGGCGTCACCCCGATCGGGATCTCCAGCGAGGCGAATCCGCCATCGCGTGAGATTCGAAGGCCGACCTGCGGGGCATCGCGCTTCTTCTTCGCGCGGTAGACGCTTCCCAGCACAATCGAAGTGATCCCAAGCGCAATCGTGGTGCCCCAAAGCACGTCGGCGGCGAGGTTGAAGCGGTCGGTGCGGTCCGCGAGATTTTGGGCGCGCTGGAAGTCCGGGAGCTGCCAGGTCATTCGGTAGGTCGCCGCCGCCCGATCGTAGTCATCCTTTAAGTTGCGCGCGCGGAGCGAGAGCCCGAGTGCGACGCCGGCGGTAGCGAGGGTACTGGCCGCCGTGCCAATGGCGGCGTTGCGAAGCCGAAGGCGCGGCTCGGGCGGCGGCGGGGCGATCGGCTTTGGCTCCGGCTCGACGGGCTCGGGAAGTGCCGTCAACGGAAGCTCGAGCACCACCGTTTGACCGAGGACGATCTCGACGGCGCGCTCCACCGCCTCGTAACCTTCCTTTTCGAAGAACATGCGGTGCTCGCCCGCTCGAAGCGCAAGCTCGATCGGCGTCTGCCCACGCGGGGCGAGGTCTTTGCGATCCACCCACACGAGCGCGCCGGCCGGCTCCGTAGTCACCTGCAGCACCGCGACTTTGCTTCGAAGCGCATCGCGGCGTCGCGTCGCCTCCTCACGGTCGGCCTGCGACAGCGTTTCGATCGCGAGGTATTCACTGAAGTAGTTGAACGCCTCGTCGTTTCGCCCGAGCTCGCCGAGGACGATCGCTGCGTTGAAGAGCGCATTGCGGCTTCGTACGATTTGCAGGCTGTCGACGTAGGCCTCGAGCGCGCGCCGAAGAAGCGCCTCTCGCTGTGCTCCCGCCGAGCGGTTCGCTTGCTGATAGAGCCGATTTCCCTCCTCGAAGTAGACGCGCGCCTCCGCGTTTTCGGTCGTGCTCTGCGCACTGGTGACGCACGGGCTCGCCAGGCCGAAGGAGACGACGAGCGCAAGCGTGAGTCGAGCGTGCACGAGTTAGAAGTCTGTCTTAATGGCCGGAGGCTTGGGGCGGGTTTTCTTCTTGAGCCGAACCACGAGGGCCTCGTCTTGTCCGGCCACCAGGCGACGCTCCTCGGTCCGGTATCCAGGAAGCGAAAACCGTACCGTCGCGTCGTCCCCGCGCACCAGCTCGACCGCAAGCGGCGTCCGGCCCTTTTTGTCCCCGTTTACCGCGACAAACGCGCCGTCGGGCTTCGACTCGATGGCGATGGTCACCAGCTCCGGCGGGTCCACCACGGTAGTTTCTGCGGGGCGCTCTGACTTTTCTGTCACGGGGGGCACCGCGACGAGGCTCGTCTCGCTGGGCGGCTCGCGCTCGGTCTCCGGCTCGGCTTCTGGCATCGGCCACAGGATGAACGCGCCGCCCGCCACGATCGCAGCAGCCAGCAGAGGAATCCCGAGTGTCTTTGCACGCCGCGGCACCGTCGGACCTTCGAGCGCGGCGGTGAGCTCGTGCATACTCTCGAACCGATCGTTCGGCTTCTTGGCAAGCGCGCGCAGCACCGCGAGCTCGACGTGCGGCGGAATGTTCGCGTTCGGACTCCGCTGCGACGGTGGGTCCGGCGTTTCGTTTCCGTGCTTGAAGAGAAGCTGGAAGTGGTTATCGCCCGTAAAAGGTGGCGTCCCCGTGATCATTTCGTATACGATGACCCCGAGCGCATAGATGTCGGCGCGATGATCGACCGCTTCCACGCCCCGCGCGAGCTCGGGCGAGATGTAGAGCGGGGTGCCGACGATTTGATCGGTGGCGGTGAGCTTCGGGTCGCCGTGCTCGGGCGTTTTGATCTTCGAAATCCCGAAATCGAGCACCTTGACGAAGTCGCGCCCGTTCTTCTGCGTGATGAAAATGTTTTCCGGCTTGAGGTCGCGGTGCACGATGCCTGCGTCGTGGGCCGCCTGAAGCGCGTCCCCCGTTTGCCGCGCGATCTCGATCGCTTCGTCGATGGGCAGCGCCCCTCGCCGCGCAATCCGATCATCGAGGCTTTCCCCTTCGAGCAGCTCCATCACGATGAAGAGCCGATGCTCGGCGTCGGTGTCGCAGTTGACCACTTTGACGATGTGCTCGTGGTCGATTTGCGTCGCCGACCGGGCTTCCCGGAGGAACCGCTGGGTCGCCTCGGGCTTGTCGGCGCGACCCTCCGGGAGCACCTTGACCGCGTAGGCTTTGCCGAGGTTGGTGTGCGTCGCCTCGTACACCCGCCCCATGCCGCCGACCCCGATCAGGCGCTCCACGTGATAGAGCCCACCGAGCGTCGCTCCGATCAACGGGTCGTGGTCGAGCCCCTCTTCCGCCATCATCGTTAAAGCTACCACGCCGGCCGCGTCCGCTGGCATGAGCCGGCCGCCGGCACTACAGGGTAGCCATGGCGCTCATGCACTCCAAAGGAATGCCCGTTGGCACGCAGGCCCCCGCGTTTTCGCTGCCCGGCGTCGATGGCGAAGCTCGAAGCCTAGACTCGTTTTCGGACGCCGAGATTCTGGTCGTGGTCTTCACCTGCAACCACTGCCCCTACGCAAAAGCCAGCGAGGACCGGCTGATCGAGATTCAGCGCGACTACGGCCCGCGGGGCGTTCAGCTCGTCGCGATCAACCCGAACGACGCCGTGAAGTACCCCGACGACTCCTTCGACAAGATGAAGGAGCGGGCGGCCGAAAAGGGCTTCAACTTCCCTTACCTCTACGACGAGTCGCAAGAGGTCGCCCGCGCGTACGACGCCGTCTGCACTCCAGACCTCTTCGTCTTCGATAAAGACCGGAAGCTCCTCTACAACGGCCGCATCGACGACAACTGGCAGGAGCCCGACAAGGTCACCCGACGCGATTTGCGTGCCGTGCTCGACGCTGCGCTCGAGGGGCAAACGGTCGACTTCGAGCATGTCCCCTCGATGGGCTGCTCCATCAAATGGAAGTAGATGGCCCACGTCCCACCGTTTGAGATTCCTCGACACGAGATCCGGAGCGAGCTCGACCGGATCAGGCACCCGTTTCGGATCGCGATCGACCGCGCCAAGAACCCGTTCAACATCGGCTCGATCATTCGGACGGCGCACTCGTTTCTGGTGAAGGAGATCATTCTCATCGGGACCGAGCCCTGGTACGAGCGCGCGGCGATGGGGATGCAGCGGTACGAACACATCGTCGAGCTGCCGACCGAGCGGGTATTCTTGGATGCCGTGGAGGCCGCCGGCTGGCCGGTGGTTGCCTTCGAAAAGGATCATGCGCAGGTTGGCCTCTGGGAGGCGGAGCTCCCCGACGACGCGGTCTTGGTCTTCGGCAACGAGGACGAAGGCTGTTCGCCCGCGATTTTGGAAGCCGCGACGCAGGTGGTGGCGATCCCGATGTTTGGTATCAATCACAGCTACCCGATCAGCGTCGCCGCCGGCATCGCCATGGCCGAATGGGCTCGCCAGCACTACGAAAACGGCCGCGTCACGTAGCCTTGCCTAGCCGAAAAGTAGGGCTAGAATCCGCCCCCTTTGGTGGGTGTAGCTCAGTGGTAGAGCACTGGATTGTGGCTCCGGGTGTCGCGGGTTCAATTCCCGTCACTCACCCCACTTCTTTGAAAGATCTGCTTCATGCACCCGTAGCTCAGCTGGATAGAGCGCCGGACTTCGAATCCGTAGGTCGAAGGTTCGAATCCTTCCGGGTGTGCCGCGGCACCGCCGCAAAACAGGGCCATTAGCTCAAGTGGTAGAGCAGTGGATTCTTAATCCATTGGCTCCTGGTTCGAGTCCAGGATGGCCCACCAGAAACGGCACCTCGCTTCCGATCCGCTGCACGATGCGGCCTTGCTGGCTGCGGTGCATCGAAATCGATGGTCGCTGTGAGCACACAGGCGAGGTTGGTGTTCGGGGCAGTCCAGGTGAAGGTTGTCGGGTCTCCGTCACCTGCGCGAAAGCGAGCTCTCTTATCCGTTTCATTCGAGCGGGGTCTCCTGATAGCTGGCGTTCATCCACTTGCCCTTCTTGCGCACGTAAATGGAGGTGGACTGCACTTTGGGAGGCAGCTTCGTGTCTCCGCACGCAGCGTCTTGCGTCGCCGTGTAGGACAGCACGGCGACGTTCGGTGCCAGCCTGCGGACCGTTGCGCCCGTGAACTCGAATGCCTTCAGCTCGCACCCGCCTTCACTCACGCTCGCGGCAATCGCGTCGCGGCCGACCATCATGCCGCTCCCGGCGACGATCTGAACGGCATCTTTGGTTAGCCTCTTTTCGAAGGCCTCGCCGTCGGCTTTGCCCCAGGCGGTCCACATGGCCTGGTCGAGCTTCACCAGGTGGTCTTTCAAATCTCCAGCTGCGTTGAGTCGGCTGCTGGCGAGAACGGTCAGGGAGATCGTTGCTAACACAAGGAGCGTCTTCATGGCGAACTCCTTTCTGTAGGGTACGATGCTAGTTGCGACTGCGCGCGCCGGTCAAGACTATCCAGAGGAAAGAGATCCGACCGAGGTTGGCCAGAAAGTCGGATTGTCACGCAACATCCGAGCTCGTGCGACCGATAACGCTCGACGACGCGGCCGACGCTTCGGCTTCCACGACCCGGTGTGCATGGTGGACTTGGCGCGAATTTCGGGAGACACTACGTGTCCTACTCCGTGACCCGCCCAAGCACCCGCCTTTTTTTGTTCAAGTTCGAACGAGACAATCGACCCTGGGTCCCCTGGAAAGAGCTGAATGTCTACTAGATGGCAAAAAGTCCCGAGCTCTTTGCAAGAGCCGCTCCGAAAGAAGAAAACGATGGTCAAGAGCACTTTCACGTTTCTCGTTGGCGCCATGTTCGCCGCCGCCCTGTGGCTCGCACCGTCGGACGCTTCCGCCGCCAAGTGCAGCTTCAACAAGAACGAGAAGATCTCGATGGTCTCTTGGATCATCCCGATCGCGGGCGCCGTCATCACTCCGTTGGCGTGCAAGCGCGATCTCTTCAACAAGAAAGGAAGCGCAGCCCTGCCTCCGCAGCCGCGCGATCGTGCCGTTCTTCGCTTTCTCAAAGATCCCAAAGGTGAAACCACAGGCCGCGCGGCCTCACCCGGATTGATGCGCGGGCTCTGAGCCAATCGCTGCGAGTGCTCGACGTGGGAAGGTTCGTCGAAATGGAGAATGCTCGTCGGAGCGAAATACGGCGTTCAGACTACTTTTCGAGCAGGACGAGCCAATAAGAAGAGTCGTCCTTCGTGCCCGAGCCGGGCGTCACCAATTTGGGCGACCACCCGTCTTTCAGCAGCTGCGGCAAGGCATGCTGTTCATCCTTATCGGTGGTGAACTTGCCCTCGCCTGGATCGCCGCCGAGCAGCCAAGACTCACCGTTGTCGGAGACCACTACAAAGCGCTGTCCCATGCCGGCGGCATATGCGACCCTGCGCGCCCTTGCAAGTGGGTGCTCGACCGGTGGCTCGATTCGGGAAGGCGCCTTTTTTGGTGCATGAGGGCAGGACGGGTGTCATCGCGTGGGCCACGACAGGGTTGATTCTGAGCGGGACCGGCAAGTCCGCCGGGTGATCGCCATCGAAGGGGGCGCCAACGTGGCCGTGCTCGCCCTGAAGCTCGTCGTCGGGATGTCGACGGGCTCGCTCGCGGTTCTCGGTGACGCGCTTCACTCGCTGAGTGACGTCGCCAACAATGCAGTGGCTTGGTTCGTCGTCCGGATCTCGTCGCAGCCGCCCGACCGCGACCATCCATACGGCCACCGGAAGTTCGAAACTCTGGCTGTGTTCGTCCTCGCCACGCTCCTGACCGTGTTGGGTATCGAGCTCGCCCTGGGTGCGCTCCGCCGGGAGGCTCAACCGACCGTCGGAGACCCATGGACGTTGCCGCTGATGTTCGCGGTTCTCCTAATCAACGTGGCGTTGGCATCCTGGGAGGGCGCCTGGGCTCGCAGACTGAGGTCCGACATCTTGGGGGCGGACGCGCGTCATACCTTTGCCGATGTGTTGACCACCATCGTGGTGATCTTCGGCTGGCAGCTTTCGGCCCGCGGCTACCCCTGGCTCGACACCGTTTGTGCGATAGCCGTCGCCGCGTTCGTGCTCGTTCTGGCATTTGGGCTCTTTCGCCGGGCGATTCCCATCCTCGTCGATCGCATCGCCGTAGAACCAGAGACCGTCGGCGATGTCGCACGGGCCGTACACGGGGTGCGACGGGTGAAGACCGTTCGCTCACGCTCGACAGGTGGCTCCACCGCTATCGACATGGTCGTCACGGTGGACCCACGGATCACTGCGGCAGAGGCGCACGCGATCACGGAGGCCATCGAAGAAGAGCTTCGGGCAAACCTGTCCATCGACGACGTGACGATCCACGTCGAGCCGGACGGCTGAGCAGGTCGTGCTCTTGCGCCTGGTTCTGCTGCGCCGCAGAAGCTACTTTCCGAGGACCGACCAAAAGGCCGTTCCTACCCAGATGCGAAAAGCGAAGTCGACGTCGGATGTGCCGTTTCCGATGCCGATGCCCGGTCCGAGCTCGAACAAGAAGAAGGGCGCCACTTTGGGAGCCGCGTTGATTTCGACGCCGATGCGAACCATGAGTGGAATGACCCCCCAAACGTCTCCGCCGTTTGCGAAGAGCAACGTAAACGGAATCGCTGCGCCGGTAACCACGCTGACCCGGTCGTGTACGTCCACGGACACCGGGACCGCCAGCTCGGCCCGAACGCCACCCATCACGCGCCGATCGGGCTGAAACCCGGGAGGTGGCACCCGGCGTCGGCCGCGTTCGGTGCCCCCGACCATCGCGCCCGGCGTGAATCGAATGGCCACATCGGTGGTGGCTTTCGCGTGTGGCCTCGTACGAAGATGCCAGCGGAGCGGAGCGTTGAACGCGAGCCCAACGCTCACATCCGAGTACACGCCCGACCAATCTCCGTACACCAGCTCGGCGCCGAGGGCCCAGTCCAGGTTTCCTTGGCCCCTGTTCCACCATTCGTAGAACAGGCTCGGCCAACCGACACCGGTGTTGTGCACGTTCTCGGACTCCAGCCGCTTCCCCCCAATGGTCGACTGGGGACCCGCAGCCGCCGAGCTCGATATGGCAAGCACCGACACAAAGACAGCAATTGCTCGCATTGCCTCACCCCCTCACTTTACCGTAGCCGAATTCGAGAAGCAGGGAACCTCCCGCCTGCCGCGGATAAGACGAACGCCCCGTCACACTGGCCTGCTCGCCACGGGTTCCATCCGCCAGCCCACACCGCGAAAACCCGCAGGAACAGCCAGCTTCACGCGGGGGACGGCGAGACCGCTCGGCGGCGAGCCCAGGCGCGTCTCGACAACCTGCAGGATCTGCATAAAAGCGCTGGGGTTATCGTCGGAGGAGTCCTCGACTCATGAACAAAGCTCTCAAATTCACGTTGCTTGGCTTATTCGGCTTTGTCGCGCTCTTCGCGATAGGCGCCGTGCTGATACCGATCCTGTTTCGGGATCAAATCGTCGAGCGGCTGCGGCAAGAGCTCAACGAGCAGCTCGACGCGACGGTGAGCTTCGCAGACATCGACGTGTCGCTGCTCTCGAAGTTTCCGACGCTCACGGCCGAGGTCGTCGACCTCTCCGTCGTAGGCAAAGGCGACTTCGAGGGCACCAGACTCATTGCGGCCGAATCGGTGGGGGCCGGTCTCGACATCGTCGCGCTCATCTTCGATCGCGAAGTCGTCGTCGAGTCGGTCTCGATCGAACGGCCCGAGGTTCGCATCGTGATTCTCGAAGACGGGCGGGCCAACTACGACATCGTCCGGACCGAGCCCTCGCCAGCGGAGGAAAGCGATGAGGAGCTGGCGCTCGAGCTCAAGCGCTACGACATCTCCGACGGTTCCATCACCTATGAAGAGCCCGGTGTCTACGTGGAGGTAAGGGGGCTCGAGCACGAAGGACGAGCCAAGCTCGCGGGCTCGATTCACACGCTCGCGTCGGAAACCACCGTCGACGCTCTGACCGTGCGGCTCGGCGGCGTTCCGTACCTGAAGAAGGCGAAAGCGAGCGTGTCCACCGACGGTGTGCTCGATACGGGCGGGGAAAGCCTGATCCTCCGCACCATCGGAGTCATGGTCAACCAGTTGGCCCTCGAGGGCTCCGGAAACGTGGCTTGGGGGGGCGACGGCACCGACCTGGATCTCCAGCTCGCTTCCAAGAAGGGGCTACCCATCAAGGCGCTGATCTCCGCCATTCCGAATGCCTATGCGGCCGACTTCGCGGGCTTGAAGGGGACGGGCACATTCTCGGTGAACGGAGCTATCAAAGGCCAGCTCGGACCCGAGGACGACGACATCCCGTCCTTCTCGGCGAAGATCAACGTGCGGGATGGGGCATTCAAATATCCTGACCTCCCGCTGGGCGTCTCCGACCTGCACGTCGATGCGAACGTGGAGCATCCGGGTGGAAATCTCGACAAGCTGCGCGCCAACGTCCCGAGATACAGCGTCGCCGCGGGTAAGAGTCACGCGAGAGGCCGGCTGACGTTGACCCGGCCGCTTTCGGGGCCTCACCTCGAGCTCGAGCTCGACGGCAGATTCGACGCCGCCGAAATCAGCAAGGCCTATCCGCTTCCCGACTTCGAAAACCTGGCCGGGCTGGTCGTCGCGGTCGTCGATCTCGCATCCAAAGGGGAGCGGATCGAGAAGCTGACCGGAAACATTACAGTGACGGACCTTCGCTTCGACCAAGTGGGCTCTTCCCCCGTGCACATCCGCAAGGGGCGCGTCGAGCTGACACCCTTGGCCACGAAGCTCCACGAGGTCGACGCACAGGTCGGTCAGAGCGACCTCCAGGTCAATGGCGTGGTTTCGCCGCTGACGGTGATCTTGGTCGGAGATGCACCGGTCACCGCGAGCGCGTGGCTCAAGTCGAGACGTCTGCGCGTCGAGGATTTCCTCGCCGCCGACGAGCAGGCAGAAGATCAAGAGGCGCTCATGTTCCCCGAAAACCTCGATGCAAACCTCGCGTTCGACATCGACAAGATGACCTACGGGGACGTCGTTCTCGACAACTTCAAAGGCAACGGACGGCTCAAGAATCGGAAGCTCACGCTCAACGGGGTTCGGGCCGACGCCCTCGGCGGCTCGATGAAGCTCGATGGCAGCATCGCGACTCCAGTGAAGGGACCACCCACCTTCGACATCACCTATGGCGTGGACCGCGCGCGCTTCAAAGACGCGTTCGAATCGCTGCATACCATGCAAGCTTTCGTACCGATCGCGCGCTTCCTCGATGGACGGTTCTCAGCCGACCTGAGCGCAAGTGGAACTCTCGATGAAACCCTGTCACCGCGGCTCGAATCGATCGACGCGAGCGGTCTGGCCGCCGCCCTGCAGAGCACGCTGAAGAGCGACTTTCCGCCCCTTGCCACCCTGAACCAAGCGCTTCCCAGCGTTCCGAAACCCCTGGATCTCGACGGAGTTCGAGCGCGCTTCGAGATCGAAGACGGCACGATGAAGCTCAATCCGACGACGATTCGAGCCCGGGGGATTACGATGGAGGTCAGCGGTAAGCACGGACTCGATCAGGAGATGAAATATCAGCTCGCGAGCGACGTGCCCCTCGACCAGCTTCCCCCGAAGCTCGCGCAACAAGCACGGGCCCTTCGAGTGGATCTTTCGAAGGCCAAGACGGTGGGCGTGCGCGCCAATCTGACTGGCTCGATCAAGCAGCCTCGCGTCTCCCTCGAGGTCGACACGAAAGCGCTTCGCGGCGCGATCGCGGATGCGGCCTCGGCCGAGCTCGCCGAGCAGCGCGCAAAGGCGATGCAAGAGGCGCAAAAGCAAGCACGCCGCATCGTCGAAGAGGCGGAGAAACGCGCCGCCCAGATCCGGGCAGAAGGGGCGAAGGCTGCGGAGAAACTACGAAAAGAAGGGTACGCACGCGCCACCCAAGTCGAGCGCGAAGGCTCGGGCAACCCTCTCAAAGCGGTTGCAGCCAAGGAGGGTGCGAAGCGAATTCGCAAAGAGACGGACAAGCGCGCTGACCAATTGGCGGCGGAGGCGAACAAGCGGGCGGATCAGCTGGTCGCCGAGGCGAACAAGCGAGCGGAGCAGGCGTTGTCCGAGGCCGACAAACGAAGTGCGCAGGGCACCGGAGCGATCGAGGGCCAGACCGACAAGATCCGGTGACGAGAAAAGATGCAAAACACTCGCTTCCAAGCATCAGAGCGTAGACGAGTGAGCACGTCGAGCTTAAGCTGGGCCAATGGGAACCCGGCGAAGAAAGAAGTGGCCATATGAAAGAAGCACGAAACGCCATGCCGAAACGTCTCGATGTTGGGGGCGTCTGTATCCAAGCTCGAGACTGGGGCGACCTCAATGTCGCCCGCATCCGTTTCCCGAAAGGCGCTGACGCCGCGCCGTTGCTCGTAGGCATGCCCCAAGACCTCTGTCAGTGCCCACACTGGGGAACCGTTCTCCAGGGCTCTATCCACGTGCGCTATGCGGACGGGACCGAGGAAGTCGTCAAGGCGGGCGATGTGTACTACTGGCCGCCGGGTCACACGGTCCGCGTCGAAGAGGACTATGAGGCAGTGGAATTCAGCCCTGCCAGCGCCATGAATGAGGTGATCGAGCACCTCAAGTCGAAGATGCAACCGCCCGACCCGGGTTGAGCAACCTAGTAACGGGTCTCGTGTCGCACGCCAACCCCGGTGAGGTCGTTGCAGGTCGGATCTTCGCGGTGTTTCTCACTGACCGACAAGGGCCTTAGACCGGAGCATGGCGTCCGCACGCGCCACCTGAAGCTGAGTCCGACGAGATCTCGCATCGCGCAAGGCCGCGCGTGCGTCGGATACCGCTTCGAGGCCGCCGGCCCCGAGGTCGTAGCTCGTCTGCGCGTGGTCGACTCGCTTCTCCGACACGGCGACGAGTCGATTGGCAATGGCAAGGTGCGCTTCGGCTTGCTCGCGATCGATGGCAGCCTGCTCTAGGGTGTCCGCATTTTGCAGACGAGCGTCCCGCGCGCGTGCACCGAGCTCCGAGGCGCGGGCGTCGGCTGCATGCGCGAGGGCAACGGCCCGTCCACCATCCCAGAGCGGCACCGAAAGGTTCAAGCCGAGCTGGTAGCTCGGAAAGACGGTGTCGTTGATGCCCGTCAGTCCAGTGCGACCGACGATCGCCAACACCGGCGCCCGGGTCTTGCGAAACGCCTCGGCCTCGTCGCGGGCGGCGTCGCGGCGGAGCTCGAGCATCTCCACCTCCGATGTCTCGTGAGGGTCCCCTTCGATGGAATCGATCGCGAGCAGGTTGGCGTCCGGCGCAGCATCCGGGGGAAGCTCGTCCCCGACGGCAGATTCGAGCAGCCGCCTGGCGTCTTCCAGGCGGGCGAGTGCTTCGGAGGCGGCAAGCTCGGTCTGAAGCTCCTGATAGGAGGCCGTATCGCGCTCCGAGGGGGGCCGCTCTCCGTCATCGACGCGTGCGGCCACCCGCTCCCCCTGCGCCTTGGCCTCCTCCGCGGCGTTCTCGGCAAATCCGTGAGCTAGGTAGGTTGCGAGCCAATCGAGATAGGCGGCGCGGACCATCGTGACGACCGTTTCTCGCGAGGCCGCGGAGCTCGCTTCGGCAGCCGCCCGATAGGCTCGCGCTGCCCTGAGCGAAGCGCGGGTCTGCCCGTCGTAGATGGGGGCGCGCATCTCGATCGAGGCCTCGTATCGAACGTTCGGACGAAAAGCCGTGCTTTCTCGAACGCTCGGCGACGCTCTCACGTTGACCTCGCGACCGTCGACGGTGAGCACCTGTTCGACGTCGGAGCCGGGGGCGACCACGCTCATGACGTTCATCCAGAACGTCGGCATCCGGGCGGCGCGTGCCGCATCGACTTCGGCGCTTGCCTCCGCCTTCGTGGCCTCGACCGCTTGCCAGCGCTCTTGGTTCTGGAGCGCCAGCGTCTCGAGCTCCTGCAGGGTGACTACCTCAGCGGCCGCCGCCCGAGGCTCGAGCATCGCGGCGGTTACGACGATCAGGGCCGGCAGCCGGCCTCTCCACACGTAGAGCATCTTCATGTTCAACCTCATTCATGGCGCAGCGCATCGATCGGCTGGAGCTGCGCGGCGCGCTTGGCTGGGAGGTAACCAAAGGCCACGCCGACGCTCGTCCCGAATGCCGCAGCGCCGATCATCGTCCAGAGCGACAGGGTGCCCGACCAAGCCATCGCCCGCGCGACCAACGTCGAAGCGAGCCATCCGAGCCCGACCCCGGCGAGCGAGCCGGTAAACGAGATCACCACGGCCTCAGCCAGAAACTGACCCATGATTTGCCGCGGGGAAGCTCCCACGGCGGATCGAATCCCGATTTCCTGTGTTCGTTCAGCAACGGAGACCAGTTGGATGTTCATCACGCCGATTCCGCCGACGAGCAGGGACACGGCCGCAATCCCGATGAGCAAGCTCGTCAAGATGGTGGACACGAGACGAGCCAGCTGTGCCGCTTGCGCTGGGCTCGAAAACCGGAAGTCGTCCTGCTCGATGTCCGTGAGCCGGTGCGACCGTCGCATGATCGGCCCGGCCTCGGCGATGGCCGTCTCGAGAAGACCGAGGTGGCGCACCTGGAGCATGAGTCCGTGGTAGCCCGTGGGCATTCCCAAGAAAGCCTCGTAGGTCGTGGCCGGAATGAGGATGATCTCGTCCAGGTCATCCCCGGTCGTTCGCTGTCCCTTCGAAGCCAGCACACCGATGATGCGTACGGGCAGGCTCGTGCCGATCGTGATGAGCTTGCCGACCGGATCGCGACCGCCAAAGAGCTCGCGGACCACGGTGGTTCCGACGACGGCGACCTTGGCACGCTGTTGGACGTCGGTCTCGTCGAACATCCCGCCGGTCAACATGGGCCACTCGCGGATGTGGACGTAGTCCGGCATCGTGCCCGTCACGTCGGTCGGCAAGCTGGCGTAGTCGCTCTTGACGTTCTGCACCTCGGTAATGCGAGGGACCACCCGCTCGAGCGTCACCGACTCGCGGAGAAGGGCTTCGACGTCGGCATCGGTCACCGGCCTCGCGCTTCCCCCGAAGCTGCGGTCGTTGACCTTCGTCCAGATGTAGATCACCCGCGTTCCGAGGACCTCGAACTGCTCCATGACCGAGCTTCGTGCACCGCTTCCGAAGCTCACCATCGCCAAGAACGCTGCGACACCGATGGCGAGGCCGAGCATCGTCAGCGACGTCCGGCCGGGGTTGCGGATCGCCGTTCGGACGGCTCGGCCGAGCACTTCGCTACGCGTACGCCGCATGCGTCCTTCCGTCGCTGACGACCTTTCCGTCTCGCAGCAGGATCTGTCGGTGACAGAAGGCTGCGACTTCCGGATCGTGGGTGACGATGACGAGGGTGAGAGCCCGGGCCTCGTGAAGCTCGAGCAGCAGCTCCATGACTTCGTTGCCGGTCTTGGTATCGAGCGCTCCGGTCGGCTCGTCGGCCAGCAGGAGCCTCGGCTGACCCGATACTGCCCGTGCGATCGCGACGCGCTGTTTCTCGCCGCCGGACAGCTGCGCAGGGCGATGCCCGACTCGATGGCCTAGACCCACGCGTTCGATCATCTCCATGGCACGAGCTTCGCGATGCTGGCGATCGATTCCGGCGTAGTAAAGCGGCAGCGTGACGTTCTCGAGAACCGTGTGGTCTGCAATCAAATGAAACGATTGAAAAACGAAGCCGATGTAGTGAAGCCTCACCCAGGCGCGCTCTCGCGCGGTCAAAGTCGACACGTCGCGGCCGCCGAGCGCGTAGCTTCCCCTGGTCGGGCCGTCGAGGCATCCGAGAATGTTCATGAGGGTCGACTTTCCCGAGCCTGATGGACCCATCAAGGCCACGATCTCTCCAGAGTCGACGGCGATGTCCACGTCGTCGAGCACCGGCGACGTCATGTTGGGGAACTCCTTGCGGATGCCCCGGGCGTCCACGATCGGGAAGCTGCTCATCGATCGCCTCGAAGCGAAAGCGACGGGGCCGGCGGAGCGCTGCTGTTGCCGTCGACCGCCACCCCGATGGCCACCGCATCGTCGACCTTCAAACTCTCGGGGTCGAGCGGTCGAATCTCGGTGATCGCGCCATCGGAGAGCCCCGCTTCGACCGGGATCTCCTCGAGCTCCGACCCGCGGACCCGCCAGACGCGACTGCGGGCCGGCGCGGCTGGCGCGCCTTCCGGCGTAAAGCGCAGCGTCGCTTCCCGCACCGCGAGCACGTCCTGCACCTCGTCTACTTTGATCCGAACCTGCGCGGTCATTCCAGGCAGCAGGGCATGGTCTTCGTTGTCGGCCATCAGCGTGACCCTGTAAAAGGTGGCGCCGTGCTTCGTTTCCGGGTTGGGGTTGATGTGGTGGACCGTCGCTTCGAACACGCGCCCCGGATGGGTCGGAACCTCGAACTCCGCCGTCAGCGCTAGCGTCATCTCGCCGATGTCGGCCTCGCCGATCGGCGCCTCGACATGGACCTGATCCAGGGAGGCGCCGATGCGAAACAAGCGTACCTCGGCGCCCACCATCATGCCGGTGCGGGAAGGAACCTCGAGAACGAGGCCGGCGCGGGGCGCGACGATGTCGGTGCGGTCCCGGTCACGTCCTCTGAGCGATGCCCGTTCGACGGCGGCGTCGCGCTCGGCCCTCGCAGCGGCGAGAGCCGATTTCGCCTGAGCAGCCTCCGAACGTGCAGCTTCGAGCATGCTTGCGCTGGCCAAGCCCTTCTTTCCCAAGCGCTCGGTACGTTCGAGGGACCGAGCCGCCCTTTGTGCAGCGGCCTGAGCCTCGGAAACCCGCGCCTTCGAAACCTGAAGCTCGGCCTGCGCAACGAGAAACGCCACCTCTGCCGACACCTTGTCGAGTCGGCCGAGGAGCTGGCCCTCTTCGACCTCGTCGCCCGGCTGCACGAGGACCTCGACGAGCTGCCCCTCGACCGACGCGGGAACCTCGACTTGGTCGATCAGCTCGACATGCCCGGTGACTTGGATCTCTTTGACGATCGAGCTCTTGGTGACCTGTACGGCCCGATACGGGCTCGACTTCGGATCGCGCGTCAGAAAGTAAGCCGCTGCGGCAAGTGCCACGACGCCCAGAACGACCGCGATTGCGATGACGCGACTTCGCGACGACTCGAGGGGCGGTATCGCGAGCTTTTCGTCGACCGATGTCCGCGCTCCGTCCATTGGGTGGTACACCTAGGCCGTCCGGCGCGGCTACGCCAGCGCTGAACCCACACGCGCTCTCTTGGCCGAGCAAAAGACCAAAAAAGATCTTTGGTTGGCTACGGTGCCACGGGACACGGAAACGCATTCACGCCAGGAATGCCGCTCACGAAACTGCCCTCTTCCATCTGGTCGCCGATCAGGTCGGGCGCTCCAATGACGCCGTCCCAGAGCCAATCGCCCATGACGACACCAGAAGACCACCGGGTCGGCTCGACTATCCAGCTGTTGACCGTGCACGGATTGGTGTCGAGCTAGTTTTCGCGGGCTCACTGGAATTTCGCGAGCTGGGATTCGGTTGGGAAACGAATCAGCATCAAAATCCAGGCAGCGACGAAGTACGGGAGCACGACGCCAGCTGGGGCTCCTTGAAAGCCGAGGACCATCCCGTAAATCGCCACGGCTTCGGCGAGCGCCAGCGCCAGGATCAGCGCTGACTGGTACTGGTTCATCGCGGTCCTGTTCGGGGCTTTGGCCTCGCTAGCCGGTTTTACGAGCAAGCGGGGTGCGAATAGGCTGGCGGCGCCGGAGCCAACCGCGACGATCATCATGAAGGTAGAGATCGATTGCCATGTCGGCTCGCCCTTCAAGGGCACGACGTCGAGCACATAGACGTAGATCAGAGTGGAACCGAACAACGCAAACCACAGGATTCGCGGTATCAAGAGCTTGTTGCCCATGGGCAGATGATGAAGGAGTCACGAAAAGCGGGCGACTTCCTGCAAGCTTGAAGACCAGCCTTGTTCTTCCTATCCGCCCCTCTTGAGGGATCTTTGCCGCATGATAGGCTCCAGCCTCGCAGGAGAGGAAGCCGTGCAGAGCCGATGGTCGGACGCAGACGCTCGAGCGACGATCGAACGCTACCGCGATGACCTCACCGTCAACGAGGACATCGCGCTCAGGGTCTACACGTCGCGCCTGATCGGGCAAGACCCGGCGCTCGTCCTGCACGGCGGTGGCAACACCTCGGTCAAGACCACGGTGCGCGACGACACGGGAAGGGAGGTCGCGGTCCTTTGTGTCAAAGGAAGTGGCTGGGACCTCGGCGGTATCGAGCCTCGAGGGCTCCCTGCGGTCCGTCTCGACAGTCTCGGTGCGCTGCGCGAGCGTGACACCCT
>JBFGKE010000046.1:0-29794 GCA_041576815.1 Polyangiales bacterium | reverse complement strand
CCGTGGCCCAGTGCTCGTCGGCCATGATCCGAAACAGGCCAGTGGCCGAGGCGAGCGTCAAGGTGGTCGCGCAAGCCAACGCGTCGCCAACACGTCCGTAGAGGTGCAGGTGGAGATGTGCGGCGCAGGTCAAGCCCGCGCCGGTGAACGCGATCGACGTATGTCCGCTGAAGAAGGACCGGTTCGTGTCGTCGCCGCACGCGGGGCCGTCCGGACACTCCTGCGCAAACGGGCGCTGTCGCCTCACTGCGACCTTCGTCGCGGAGGTCAAGAAGCTCGACCAGGCAAACGCCTGAGCCTGGACCAGCGTGAGCTGTCCAAAGACCTTCGGGTTCCGGTCGCCGATGAGAGCGACGCCAATGGAGTCGACTGCAAAGGGATAGACGAGCAAGGTGATTTCGAGGACGTCACTCGTGACGTCGACGCGATGCGCAGCCTGACCATCGAGGCGAAGCCCGTCCCGCACCCAGTCATCGAACGAGTTGACCCGTGTCCACCGCGGCGTCGGCGTGTCGATTCGAGAAATCCCAAACGCCGTCGCGCCCAACGCGGCAGCAGTTACGATCTCGGCCCAATGAACGCGCTTGAAATGCCAGTCGAGGCGGTGGTCTGCGCGTCCGATGCGACGCGCTTCGGCAGGTGGGTCAGCTGCCTGCGATGCTTCCGCCGTCGCGTCGGTCTGCGCCGACGAACCGCTGGCTTGCAGCGCGGATACGACGATGAAGGCACGGCAAGCTTGTAGGCATCTGGTGCACATTCTCCCAGTCGATTTCTCCGCTGAGGCGTCGTCCCAATCGTATCACTCCCTCCCCAGCCCGACCGACGCGCAGGCAAAATTGGGCGATCGACCACGAATGGCGCATGGGTTTGTACCCAGCGTCCTCGAAAAGCTAAGAATAAGAGTGGGGGATCGGCGTTGAAAAAGCCGGGCTCGTTGCTTCTGGTGGGCTCGTTCGCGATCGCGGCGCTGGTCGGATCTTGCGGATCGGTCCATGAAGGGCGCCCGGAGCTCGAGCCACCCAGGGCGTCTGAGAGCAGTCCGAGCGACCCCGCCGAGTCGGCGACGCCCATGAACCCCTTGAGCGGGCTCCCTGTCCACGATCCCACTTGTTCACCCGCCGCCCCAGACGTGACGGTCAGCAACGGCTGGCGGAGCGCGGCCGCATCCCAGGCAGCCTTCGATACGCTCGAGCTCGTGGTCATCGCTCGGCCGGGGGCAGCAAACCTCGACGGTTTAGTCGCCATCGGTGCTGGGGAGCTCGCCGACTTCCCGGACGCAGCCATTCTCGTGAGGTTTGCCGATGACGGTTTCGTCGATGCCAGAGACGGCTCGACCTACGACAAGGACATCCCGTTCACCTACGAAGCGGGCGTTTGGTACACGATCGTGATCTCGGTCAGCCTGACGACGCGAACCTACGACGTGGACGTCGGCCGCTGCGGAGAACCACGTCAGCCGCTCATTCGCGGCGCAGCCTTTCGATCGGACGCGATCGTCGACGATCGGCTCACGACCTGGGGCGCCTGGACGTCGAGCGCCACGCTCGAGCTCACGACCCCCACGTGGGTGGTGTCCGGCACCTGCGCGGCCGCCACGTGCGAGTCGCTCGCCCACGTTTGCGGAGAGCCCAGCAACGGTTGCGGCGGCCAGCTGGGCTGCGGGAGCTGCGGAAGCGACGAAGTGTGCGTGAGCGGCACCTGCTGGGGTCGCTAAAACCTGGCCGATCCTGCCATTGTGTATTCGTCAGTCCAGGCATACCCTTATCGAGCTTTCACAACAGCAGGAGGCACTCATGGGCAAGACGATGTGGCCTTTCGCACTCCTCTTGAGTTTCGCGGTCGCCGGGTGCGGCGACGACCCGCCCGCCGAAGCACCAGGCACCGGAGCTAGCGCGGGCTCGGGCGGCACGGTTGGAACCGGGGGCACCGGCGGAGCCGGTGGCACTGGCGGTGACGCTGGTACCGGCGGTGCTGGCGGCATCGCGGGAAGCGCCGGTGCCGGTGGCATGGGCGGAGCGGCAGGCGGGGGCGGAAGCACCGTCGAGGTTTGCACGGACGACGGGAGGTGTGCTCCGGAAGACGACTGCGTCTGCGTCGAGTGTGACGACGACCTCTTCTGTAGAGATCCCGAGAACTGTGTCACCGATGGTGCGTGCAACGAGTTCGCCGAGGGCTGCGTGTGCCCAGACTGCAGCGAGCTGCCTGTGTGTGAGCGCTGAGGGAGCGCTTGGCGCATCGCCGTATTCACCCTAGGAAAGGCCCCATCGGCTGATTGTCTTGAGTAGGTCGAGGCACGCGACCAAGTCGGCCACCGTGTTTCTGTCGTCTAGCGGAGTCAGCGCGCCCCCGATGCCCTCGACGATCAGGTAGTTGCGCATCGAAGAGCCGAGCGGCGTCGGAAGCGCCCTCAGCGAATGGCTGCGGCCGCCATTGCGCTCGGTGCCGTGAACGCATCGCTTTCCGCAGCGGTTGCGATCAAAGAAGCGAAAGACGCGCCGTACGCGCCCCCATCGCAGTCACTACCGCTCTTGTTGATCGGCGATGACTACCGCGAGACGTTTCTGGGCTGCCCAAGTTACGATCCTTACGAGACGTCATCGATCTTCAACGCCGAGGGCGATCACGGGCGGCTTTGTCGCCAGCCGTAGTACGCGGTGAGCGCTTGGAGGGCGGCCTTTTCGATCGGGCTGGTGCGAATCGGCAGCGGGGCGTCCGAGACCTTCAAGAGCTGCTTGCCGATGTTGGCGCCGGTGAACAACCTCGCGAGGGTCGCCGGGATGTTCTCGAAGCCTTGCTGCATGTCGATCTGCTGCACGATCTTCCCCTCCTGCACCCACTTGTGGAGGCAAAGCAGGCCCTCGACCGCGCGGCCCATGTAATCGAGAATGATGAAGCCCTGCGCAGTGCCTCGGTTGATCACGAGGGTCATGTAGTTCTTGACGCCGTACCGGTTTGCGTCGTCTGTGACGTTGTATTGAGAGATGGCGCCGCAGAGAACGACCCGTGCGTGCATGGCCAGATGCAAGAGCGCTGCATCGAGGATCTCGCCACCGACGTTGTCGAAGTAGATGTCGACACCGTCGGGGCAGAGCGCACCGATTCGCTGCTCGACCTCTTCGTTCTTGTAGTCGATGGCCGCGTCGAAGTGGGCTTCGTTGACGAGCCATGCGCATTTCTCGGGGCCGCCCGCGATCCCGATGACCCTGCATCCCTTGAGCTTCGCGATCTGCCCCACGATGGAACCGGTCGCGCCGGCGGCACCGCTCACCACAACCGTTTCGCCAGTCTTTGGTTTCCCGATGTCGAGGAGCCCGAAATATGCGGTCAGCCCGGTCACGGAGAGGGCGAGCGTCAGAGCCGGGTCGAGATGCCCGGGCAGCTTGGTGGGCGGCACGCCGTCGGTTCGGTCCGGTTCCAACACGACGTACTCTTGCCAGCCGCAAAGCGCATTGACGATGTCGCCCGGCTTGTACTTCGGATGCTTGGATTCGATGACCTGTGCGATCCCACCCGCGCGCATCGGCTCCCCAAGCCGAACCATCGGCATGTACGTTTCCATCGACATCCACATGCGCTGCGTCGGGTCGAACGAAAGGTACATGGTTTGTGCGAGCACCTGACCGGGCTGGAGCGGCGGCACCTTCGATTCGCTAAGCTCGAACAAAGAAGCATCGACCATGCCGGTGGGCCGTGCGCGTAGAAGCCATTGACGATTGGTCTGCGTTGCCATGGGGTCTCCGTTCACGTCGATTCTAGGGCGGGCGGTATCGATCTGTAAGCAGCGATTTCTCTGGCACATTCACGCTTTCTCTCGAAGAGCGAGATCGTATACCCTCCGTAGGCGAGCTCGTCGTCGCGATTGCTGGCGAAGCCGTCGTAAACTCGGCCGAGGTCGAGGGATGATTCGCTTTGTCGGCCGGCGAATCATGACGCGCGAGACGTGCTCGAGCTTCTCACCGCCGCACCGGACCTGTAGACTCGGCCGCATCCCTCGCCGCGGCGATGCGCAGTAGTGCTCGGGCGTCGCGAGAAAGGTGAATCATGAAAACGACCACCCACGAGATCGCCGACGGCCTCTTTCGCATCAGCACCTTCGTGCCGGAGGTGGGGCCTGACGGATTGACCTTCAATCAGTTTTTGATTCGCGCCGAGGAGCCGCTGCTGTTTCACACGGGACCCCGGGCGATGTTCCCGGCCGTTCGTGCTGCCGTCGACGGGGTGCTGCCTGCCGAGTCGGTCCGATGGATTACGTTTGGGCACGTCGAGTCGGACGAATGCGGCTCCATGAACCAGTGGCTCGAAACGGCCCCCCAGGCCGTCGTCGCGCATGGCGAAGTGGGCTGCCTGGTTTCCCTGAACGACCTCGCCGATCGGCCGCCGAGGGCGCTTCGACACGAAGAGGTGCTGGACCTCGGCGGCAAGCGCGTGCTTCACCTCGATACGCCGCACGTGCCTCACTGTTGGGAGGCCCGGCTACTCTTCGAAGAGACCACGAGAACACTGCTCTGCGGAGACCTCTTCACGCACGTGGGCAACCCCGCAGCCCTCACCTCGAACGACATCGTGGGTCCTGCACGAGAGGCGGAAACGCTCTTTCACTCGAGTTGCCTGACCCCGACCACGGGAGACACGATTCGCGCTCTAGCAAGCCTCGAACCGACGACGCTCGGCCTCATGCACGGCTCGTCGTTCAACGGAAACTGCGTCGAAGCGCTCAACGACTTGGCCGACGTCTACGATGCCCTTCTCGACGCCTCCCTACCCACGACTCCGAAGTGAACGAAGAAATTCCAGGACGGCCCGGTTGACTTCGTTCGGGCGTTCCTGCTGCACCCAGTGGCCCGCTTCCGGAATGACGATCTTCTTCCGGAGGTCGGCGTAATACGGGTCCATCGCGTCCATGAGGTTCATGCCCACAGCATATCGAAGGACCGAGTCGTGCTCCCCGGCGAGGAACAGCGACGGCTGCTCGATTTTCATCTCGTCGAGCACTGCGAGCTCGTGCCAATCGCGGTCCATGTTTCTGTATCGATGGATGCCGCCCCGAAAACCCGAGCGCTCGTAGGCTTCGGCGTAGATGTCCAGATCTTCGTCGGTCAACCACGCGGGTAGCGGATCGGGCACGATCATGCCTTCGAGATAGCCTGACTGCGGCGTTCGCGCGCGGACGGCAGCCCGGACCTCTGCCGTCACGTCACCCGAGTTGGCGTAGTAGATCTTGGCGAGCGAGCTTCGGATATCCGCTTCGAATTCGGCTTCGGGGACGTCGAGTCGCTGGAAGTAGAGGATGTAGAAGAACCGCCTCGGGTACATCGCCGCGAACATCTGCGTGGGCGGGAAGGGGCCGCCGCGCCCGAGGTGTGGGACGCTCATGGTGATCAACGCGCTGACGCGTTCGGGGTGGAACAGCGCGGTGTGCGCGACGATCGGCGCGCCCCAGTCGTGTCCGATGAGGATGGCGCTGTCTTCGCCGAGCGCTTCGACCAAACCCGCGATGTCGGCCGCGAGAGTCTTGATACCGTATGCCTCGACCTCTGGCGGCGCGTCGCTCCCGCCGTAACCGCGCACGTCCGGGACGGCGACCCGGTAGCCGGCTTCGACGAGTGGCTCGATCTGATGTCGCCACGACAACCAGAGCTCCGGCCAGCCGTGCACCAGCACGCACAGGGGCCCCTCTCCCTTCATGGCCACGCGCAGCGAGATGCCGTTGGTCTCGACGCGCTGGAAGTCGACGGCGGGGATGGTCATGGGCTCGGTGCTACGTGGTACCATCGGCCAGCGCGGGGACGCCAGCCCGTCGAGCAATGCCCCACCGCGCAGGCCGGTCCAAGATGTCATCCCCTGAAAGCGAGCGGGTTCACTGGCTTGCGGAACGCGAGGTTCGGCAGGGTAAGTACGTGCTCTACTGGATGCAGGCGTCGGTGCGGGCCGAATGGAACCCCGCCCTCGAGCATGCGATCTGCGAAGCGAACCGGCTCGAAAAGCCGCTGCTCGTCTGCTTTGGGCTGACCGATGACTACCCCGACGCCTCGGCGCGGCACTATCGTTTTCTCGTCGAGGGGCTGGCGGCGGCGGCGTCCGGCCTCGAGCGGCGCAACATCAAGCTCGTGGTGCGGAAGGGGCACCCGCCCGAGGTTGCGCGGGGTCTCGCGAAAGACGCTTGCAGCGTGATCGTCGATCGCGGCTATCTCCGGCATCTTCGGAAGTGGCGAAAGTCACTAGTAGAGAAGGTAAAGGCGCCCGTGATCGAGGTCGAAGGGGACGTGGTGGTTCCCGTCGAGACGGCTTCTGACAAGCGCGAGTACGCCGCGCGCACGATTCGCCCGAAGCTTCACGACGCGCTCGAGCGCTTTCTGGTTCCAGTGGAGACGACGGCAGTCGATCGTTCGTCGCTCGATCTCGCAATGGACGGTCTCGCGATCGACGACGTGGACGAAGTGATGCGGCGTCTCGATCTCGACGATGAAGTGTCGCCCGTGCCTCACCTCTTTCGCGGCGGCACGTTCCAAGCGCGTGCCCGCCTGAAGCGGTTCATCGCAGACTCTTTCGACCAATACGACGAAAATCGCAGCCGGCCCGAGACCGATCACGTCTCTTACATGTCGATGTACCTGCACTACGGCCACATCTCGCCGGTGTACGTCGCCCGCGAGATCCAGAATTCAGGCGCCAGCAAGAACGCCATCGAGAGCTATCTCGAGGAGCTGATCGTTCGGCGCGAGCTCACGTTCAATTACGTGCGCTTCGAATCGAAATACGACTCCTATTCGGTGCTGCCGGATTGGGCCAAGACAACCCTCGCCGAGCACGAAGACGACGAGCGGGAGCACGTCTACACCCGGCGCGAGCTCGAGCTGGGCAAGACACACGACCGCTACTGGAACGCCGCCATGGCCGAGATGCGCGAGACCGGCTACATGCACAACTACATGCGCATGTACTGGGGGAAGAAGATCCTGGAATGGACCAACACGCCCCAATACGCGTTCCAAACCGCGCTCTACTTGAACAACAAGTACTTCCTCGATGGACGCGACCCGAGCTCCTACGCGAACGTCGGCTGGATCTTCGGCCTGCACGACCGCGCCTTTCAAGAGCGTGAGGTCTACGGGAAGGTCCGCTATCTGTCGGCGTCGGGCCTCGAGCGAAAGGCCGACCCGGACGCATACGTCTCGAAAGTCGAAGAACGGATTGGCCATGCCATCGACTGACGGAGCGGGGCGATGAAGACGGTTTGGGTTCTCGGCGACCAACTCAATCAGGACATCGGGGCACTTCAGCAAAGCAGTCCCGACGAGGCCCGTATACTGATGGTCGAAAGCAAGCGAGCGATCCGCCACCTCCCGTTTCACCGGCAGCGGCTGCACCTCGTGCTGACGGCGATGCGCCGCTTCGCGGACGAGCTTCGCGAGGCGGGCTACGAAGTCGACTACCGTCGCGCCGAGAGCTTCGAGACCGGCTTCTCGGAGCACGTCGAGCAATTCCATCCCGACGGCGTGGCTGCGACCGAGCCCAGCTCGCGGTCGATGGAACGGTGTCTCCGTGGCCTGGAAGTGGCCCTCGTACGATCGAACCAGTTTCTCTGTCACCGCGAAGACTTCGCGGAATGGGCCGGGGATTCGAAACAACTTCGTCTCGAAACGTTCTACCGCTGGCAGCGCAAGCGCCTCGGCTATCTCATGGACGGCGACGAGCCCGTGACGGGCCGCTGGAATTACGACGACCAGAACCGAGAGCCGCCACCCGCGGACGGAGGCGACTGGCCGACGCCGCAGCAGAGCCGACTCGACGACCTCGACGACGACGTGCTCTCCGATTTACCCGACGACGCACCGGGTGACGGGCCGACCGGCTGGTGGGCCACCTCGAGGCGGGCTGCGCTCGCGCGACTGAAGCATTTCATCGACGACGTGCTGCCCGGCTTCGGGCCTCACGAAGACGCCATGCTTGCCGACAATTGGCATTTGGCGCACTCGCTCTTGAGCCCCTACCTCAATCTTGGGCTCTTGTTGCCGCAAGAGGTCTGCGAAAAAGCGGAGGCCGCGTATCAAAGCGGAAAGGCACCCATCAACTCGGTGGAAGGCCTGATTCGGCAGATCATCGGATGGCGGGAGTTCGTCTGGGGCGTCTATTGGCTGTGGCCCGACCAGTATGACGCCAATGCGCTCGGTCATCGCCGTCAGCTTCCGCCTGCGTTCACCGGGGATGCAAAGACCGACATGCGATGCTTGCAGATCGCGCTCGATGGGCTTCGCGAGCGCGGCTGGGCGCATCACATTCAACGATTGATGGTGCTCGCCAACTTCGCCAATCTCTATGGGATTCAGCCTGCGCTCGTGAGGGATTGGATGCGCTCCAACTACGTCGACGGCGGCGCGTGGGTGATGGGGCCGAACGTGATGGGTATGGGGCTCTGGGCCGACGGTGGGCGCATGTCGACCAAACCGTACGTGTCAGGCGGTGCCTACATCAATCGCATGAGCAACTACTGCAAGGGCTGCCGCTTCAGTCCGTCGAAACGCACCAGCGACGACGCGTGCCCCTTCACGACGCTCTACTGGGACTTCCTCGACCGCCACCGCGAACGGTTGAAATCAAACCCGCGCGTCGCTCGCCAGTACAGCACCCTCGACCGGCTCAAAGACCTCGACGAAGTCAAAAGCCGAGCCGAGTACGTCACGCGGGCGATTCGAAACGGCCGCCTGTAGACGGCGCGCTCTCGACTTCGCGTGACCGCCAGTCTTCCTTCAGCAGCTTCACGCCGAAGTAGCCGAAGATGAGCGGGAAGAGGAAGTATTGGTACTGGGTCCAAACCAAGGCCAGCAGGGTGTCGGCCACGCCGCCCGACATGTTTTCGAAACCGCCAAACACCTCGGAGAACGAAAAGATGAAGGTCGCGATCACCGGCTCGCCGCTCCCGAGCACGGGGATCAAGTAGCGATAGGGCGAACGCCTCCTGTTGAGATAGAAGAACAAACAGACCGACAGAACGTTCACGAAGGCGTAGAGCTCCAGCGTGTAGAACGTGGAGTCGTGGTTCACGGTGCGCAAATCCACCGAGCTGAAGGATGCGAGCACCCACCAATACATGTGGAGCGGGCTCTCACGCATGAAGGGGGTGTATGCGATGACGTCATCGAGCGTGTGTAGGTTCTCGAAGACGAACGGAGAGAACAACACCCAGGGGATTTCCCATAGCGCGTTGGTCAACGCGTAGGAAAGCATCCACACTACCAGGGCGTCATGATAAAGGTCGAGCTTCGACCGGCCCTCGTTTTGAGGAAGAAAGAACACCAGCAACCAGACGTTCAACCAGATGCTGATCGCGTAGAGCCCGATCTTCGCGCTCGTGACGAAATCGAGGACACCCACGTAAAACAGCGCCGCACAGAGACCGACGCCGCCCCAGACGAACGCGGTGCACGTCCAAAACGTTTTCAACGTGCTTTGGGAGGCCGCGCGCTCGCTGACCTGCCCCAGCTTTGTTGCGTGTCTCAAAACAACGTGTAGATGAAAGGTGCTGCTGCGGTTCCTCCGAGCACCACCAGCAATCCGAGAAGGAGGATCGCGACGAGGATTGGCGCGAGCCACCACTTCTTGTTTGCTTTCAAGAATCCGACGAGCTCGGAGACGAGCCCGGTTTGCTTCCCGGACGCGCGCGCCAAGAACTCGTCGTCGCTCTTTGGTTCGTCGTTTTCGGTCATTGCGCGGTCAATACTGATGGAAATAGCTTTCTTTGTCTCGTGGCGGCTTCGCCGTCTCCCAGTAGCTGGGCGCGCTGGGGTCGTAGCCCCTCCGCATCGAATCTCGCCCGATCACCCGGAAAAGCAAGGCAATCGGCCCAATGACGAGGAAAAAGAGCGTTCCCATGATCACGTAGGAAAGGACGAAGCCGATTGGAAAAGCCAGGACGGTCAGCCCAACGTAGAGGAAACGGTTGGCCTTGGGCGCAACGAGCGACAAGAGCAGGGCGGCTGCACCGACTCCCGCGAAGCCGAGCGCGAGCGGCACTCGCGCATCGCTCAAGCCGAACGAGAATATGAGCTTCTCGTAGTACGCCAGGGCGGCGAGAATGCCAAAGCCGAAGAACGCGATGACCCCGAACTGACGCAACGTCTTGGTATCGGGATTGAAGTCGATTTCGACGAGCTGGCTCATGTTCAGTCCAAAGCAAACTGCTTCAAGTAAGCCTCACGGTCGATGGTTTTCGCGTTCGGCTGTTTTGCCTTTTGGAGCACGAAGTGGTCGATGACGAGAACATCCATGTTGGTGCCCATGAAGCAGTGGAAGGCGTCGGCCGGCGTGTTGACGATCGGCTCTCCGCGAACGTTGAAGCTCGTGTTGATCAGCACCGGGCAGTCCGTTTTCTCTTTGAAAGCCTCGAGGATTCCAGCGAATCGTGGATGTCGATCGCGGTCGACGGTCTGGACACGGGCCGAGTGATCGACGTGTGTGATCGCCGGGACCACGGAGCGCTTCTGGTGCAGCTTCTCCAACCCCGTCGCGTTTTCGTCGGTCGGCAATCGCTTGTCGTCCTTCACGGGTGCTACGAGCAGCATGTACGGGCTGTCCTCGTTCGGACGCATCTCGAAGAACTCGTCCACGTGGTCGCGCAGGATTGCAGGCGCGAAGGGGCGAAAGGACTCACGAAACTTGATCTTCAGGTTCATCGTGGACTGCATCTCCGGCGATCGCGCGTCTCCCAGAATCGAACGGCTCCCGAGCGCGCGGGGTCCGAACTCCATTCGGCCTGCCATGTGCCCGACGACGTTTTGCTCTGCGAGTAGCGTCGCGACGACGTCGCAGAGCTCTTTTTCGTTCGGGTAGTGCTGATAGGCCGCGCCCTTCGAATCGAGAAAAGCACGGACTTCCTCGGCGGAGTAGTGGGGCCCGAGGAGGGAGCCGTGCTGGGCGTCGCGTCCTCGATTATGACGCGGCTTTTCCAAGAGCTGATACCAGGCGAAAAGCGCCGCGCCGAGCGCGCCGCCCGCGTCTCCGGCTGCAGGCTGAATCCAAATCTCGTCGAACGGGCCCTCGCGCAGCACGCGGCCGTTCGCCACGCAGTTCAACGCGACACCGCCGGCCATCGTGAGCTTCGACATCCCCGTGACCTCGTGCGCATGGCGAGCCATCCGCAGGACAATCTCCTCGGTGACCGATTGGATGGAGGCGGCGATGTCCATCTCCCGCTGCGTGATTTCGCTTTCGGCGCTCCGAGGCGGGCCGTCGAACAGCGCGTCCATCTTGGACGAGGTCATGCGGTCGCGATAGCAGAACGCGAAGTAGTCCATGTTCATGCGAAACGATCCGTCCTCTTTCAGGTCCAGAAGCTCGCTCAGGATCCGATCGCGGTAAACCGGCCGTCCGTAAGGAGCAAGACCCATGAGCTTGTACTCGCCGCTGTTCACGCGAAAGCCCGTGAAGTAGGTGAATGCGGAGTACAGCAAGCCGAGCGAATGGGGAAAGCGAAGCTCCTTGATCAGCTCGATGTGGTTGCCGCGCCCGACGCCGATGCTCCCGGTCGCCCATTCGCCTACGCCGTCCATCGTCAGAATGGCTGCCTCTTCGAAGGGCGAGGGAAAAAAGGCGCTCGCTGCGTGCGATTCGTGGTGCTCGAGAAAGACGAAGCGGCCCTCGTATTCGCCGCCAAGCCCGTGCCGGAGCTCTCGCGGGGTGTGGAGCTTTTGCTTGAGCCAGAGCGGAAGCCCCATCAGGAAGAGCTTGAACCCCGAGGGCGAGTAGGAAACGTACGTCTCGAGAATCCGCTCGAACTTCTTGAGCGGTTTGTCGTAAAACACGACCAAGTCCAGCTCGGACCGCTCGATTCTCGCTTCGCGAAGACAGTAGTCGATTGCGTTTTGCGGAAAGCGATAGTCGTGCTTCTTACGCGTGAACCGTTCTTCTTGAGCAGCGGCTACGATGTCGCCGTCGCGCACCAAAGTAGCCGCGCTGTCGTGGTAATACGCCGAAATACCTAGGATGTTCATGTGCGGCCGCCGGGCGGGAAGCTAGCGGATCCGAAAAGCGCGTGCCAGCAGCACCCACGGTCGGCGCGCTTCGCAACGCGAAAGCTCAGCGTCGTGCGCGGCCGCTCACCGCGAGCTTGTCGACGACGCGCGCCACGCCGCGTTGCCTGCGAACCAGCTCCTCGACGCGTTCGCGGAGCGCGGCTCGCGGGACTCGTCCAGAAAGTACGGCGATATCACCAAAGACCGCGACGCCGATGCAGAGCTCGGGGTACTTCGTGCTCAGCACGTCGCGCACGCGGCGGGCCAGCGCTCTGTCACGCTGCTTTCCTCGAGGCGTGACCACGAGATAGTCTTGCACCGAGCGTACTCCGCGCACTTGGCGGATGAGCTCGAGCGTACGATTGGCTTCGTGCTTGTCGTGAACCGATCCGGTGAGCGTCACCTCCCCCGAGCGCACGGAGACCGCGAGCGTCGACTTGTCGACGCCCGCAGCATGCCGGAGCACGGTTCGAATCGCGTTGGCGATCGTCGTATCGTCCCGAGCCTGTCCGCGAATCTCGACCCCACCGGCGACTACGTCCTCGACGCCCGGAATCTCGAGGAGCAACTGACGAGTCAGCTCGAGCTTCCACAGCGCGTCGAGGCTTCCTTTCAGCAGTAGGAAACGGCCGGTAGCTTCGACGCCGAGCTTCGCTCCGAACGGGCCGGCCACGGCGTCGATGTGATTGCGGGCGGTTTCCTCGAGGGCGATCTCCGAGACGGTTTTCTTTCGCCCCCAGCGCCCGACGCGCGGGGCCGTCAGCCGAAACAAGGTCCGCTTCACCGCTCTGCCATCGGCCGGCCACTCGAAGATCGCGTCGACCCCCGCCCGGTAGAGCTTGCCGACGGTAGGCGCCGGGAGCGGCCCTTCCATGACGACAAATAGGGGCACGCCCGACGGGGGTGCCCGACGCTGGCGCGCAAACTGAAGCACGGAGAAGGACGGAATCGGCGGAACGATCAGCAGCGCCCGCGTGTGCTCGTCGATCGCCCCTTCGGTTTCCCCGGGCGTGTCGATGCGTCGGCACCGCAAGCCCTCTCTTCGGATCGCACGGGTCAAGCGCGCCGAAAGCGCGCTCTTCCCGAGAATGAGGACGTTAGGTCGACCCGAGAGCTTCGGTGCCGGAGGCTTATTCTTGGCAGGCAGTGACGACGATTTTCGGCGGCGCGGTACGCGCTGGCGTACGCGCTCGGCGGCCGTCACGACGCCTCCGAGCCTGCCCCGATCTGGTTGGCGAGCCGCTGAAGACGCGCCTGAAGGTCCCGTCCGACCTTCTCGAGATCGCTGCGGGTGTTCCCTGCTGCGCTCTGGACCTCGTCGCTGAAGCGTTTGACTTCCTTCTCGAGCACCTCGCGCGTGTTTTGGATCTCGTCGCTCGCGCCCTTCGACTTCATCCGGACCTCGTGTGCGAGCCGTGAAAGTCGATCGCGAAGCCGAGAAAGCTCGTCTGCGACGTTCTCTCCGACCGTGCGCTGCGCGCTTCCGGTCGTGTCGTGCGTGGTATTCGTGGTCTGTTCCATAGTCTATTCCTTCCTGTGATGTCAGGCGCGCCGCTGCAATGCGGGAGCAAGCGTCGATCCCCCCTTCACATCGGGAAAGAGCATCCACGGATGCAGCACACAAGGCACTGCTGTTGCGCGCCGTCGGTTAGCCCAAAGCGTGTGCAGGATGAAACATCGACTGCGGACGCTTTGGTATGTTTCCTAACTATACCGGATTCTCTCGAAAACGCAAGGTTTTTTGATGATTTTCTTCCTTGGCAGCGCCCGCGAAACCATCGAGCCGCTTAGTCCTCGTGTGATCGCAAGTAGCGTTCGATGGTCGCCTCGATCATGAACATCACGGCCTCTTCGAGGCGTGCTTTTTCGGCGCCGGTCACGTTGGCCTGGGCCAAGGAGATGCCCGCAGCCTGCGGGAGTAGCACGATGGCGCGAGCCAGAGCGCGGTCGGCAGTAAACCCTGCCCAGGATGTCCACCAATCGCAGATGCGGTCGATCTGCGCCTCGACGCGCTGCCGTTGGGCATCGCCCGCAGGGGAGCCCGGCCGCAGCTCTTCGCGATAGAGCGCCACCAAGTAAGGGCCCATCTCGACGGCATCGCCGAGCACCTCGCCAACCAGCTGACGAAGCCAGGTCGCCGGGTTCGTACCCGGCTGGATGTGGCGCTCGAGGCGCTGCGTGACGCGCGCCAGAAACTCGTTGTAGAGAAGGTCGATTACGGCATCGACGTTGTCGAAACACCGATAGAAAGTCGCGCGCGATATGCCGGCGCGGTCGGCCAGGTCTTTGGCGGTGATGTCACCGGACCCCCGTTCCAACAAAAGCCCCCGCGCGGCCTCGAGGACGCGCTTGCGTTGTTCCGCCACGCCGGGACGTGAGCGGGTCTTGGCGAGCGGCGAAGACACGTTCTTTGAAACGAGTAGAACACGGCGCTTGCGGACTGCCAAGCCGGATTGCCCGGTTGTCACACTCCGGTCTGCGCGCCGCGCCGCCTATGGCATGGATCCGCCCTGATGATAGATGATATTACGGTCAGTCATGGGCGACGAAGTTGCATTCATCACCGGCGGTGCCTCGGGCATCGGTGCTGCCTTCGCGCGAGAGCTCGCAAAGCGCGGTGTCGAGGTGATCCTCGCCGATCGCCAAGTGGACCTCGCCGAGGAAGTCGCCGGCGAGATCCGCCGCGGGGGATCGAAAGCGACCGCGGTCGAGCTCGACGTGCGCGACGCGGCTCGCTTCCAGCAGGTCGTCGAAGAGTCCGTAGCTCGCGCCGGGGGTATCGACTACTTGTTCAACAACGCGGGCATTGGAGTCGGCGGCGCCATCCTCGGGTACACGCTTGCCGACTGGTATGATGTCTTCGACGTGAACCTGCGCGGCGTCGCGCACGGCATTCAGGCGGTGTACCCGGTGATGTGCAAACGAGGGTCCGGCCACATCATCAACACGGCATCCGTCGCGGGGATCTTGCCGACGGGCGAGGCGGGGAGCTATGCGGCGACGAAGCATGCCGTCGTGGGTCTGAGCAAGGCGCTTCGCATCGAGGCGGCAGACCACGGCGTCAAAGTGACCGCGCTTTGCCCCGGTGTGATTCGCACGCCGATCTTGATGGCGGGGAAGTACGGGCGAATGAACTTCGCGGCAGGCTCCGAGGCGAAGGTGATGGAGATCTGGGAGCGAATGCGCCCCATGGACGTCGAGGCTTTCGCGCGCAAGGCCCTTCGCGAGATCGATCGCAACAAGCCCATCGTCGTCGTGCCCTCGATGTGGAAGGCGTTCTGGCTCCTCGAACGCCTCTCCCCGAGCTTGAGCCTCTGGGTATGGGGCAAGATGTACGGCCAGTTCCGCAAGGAGCTCGAGCCGTATCGGCTACCTCCAGAGGGCTCCCGAGCGAGACGTGAAGAAAACTAGGAAGCGCGCCGTTATCGTTTCTCTAGGGCTGATCTTGCTGGTGGTCCTCGCCTTCGCCGCGGTGGAGCGCCTTGCGCTCGGTCCCTTCGCCGGAGAACCGCGGAGCGCACCGGTCGTGATCTTCGTCGTGATGGACACGGTCCGCGCCGATCGAACCTCGCTCTGCGGATATCGACACCCCACGACACCCCATCTCGAAGCGCTCGTCGAGTCGGGGGCCACCCATGCGTGTAACTCTCACTCGCCGTCGACCTGGACACTACCGAGCCACGCCAGCTTTTTCACCGGCGTCGGACTCGACCGTCACAGGGCGGGCGGGGGCGGCGGGACGGCCCGCATGAAGACGGGTAGTGTGATGCCGTTGGGCCCCGATCTCCCCACGCTCGCCGATGAGATGTCGGCGCGCGGGTATCAGACGCTGCTGCTTTCCGGAAATCCGGTCGTATCCGAGCGCCTGGGCTTCACCCGGGGCTTCGATCAGGTCGCAATCGGCCGGCGCTACCCGATGATGCACGACCATCGGCTGGCGGAACGGCTCGAAGGGCAGCTTCGGGTCGCACGGTTCGACCCGACTCGGCCGCTCTTTGCCTTCATCAACATCGCCGATCCGCACGCGCCTTGGACCGAGGTCCCCGAGGGCGTCGGCTTTTTGCCTCCGAGGAGCGGGATGTCGATCCAGCCGGGGCGCAAGCGTTACGAAGCCGGAGAGATGAGCGAAAAAGAAGCTGCAGAGTACCTCGCGCATCTTTCCGATGTCTACGACTACGCGATCCTGCGCGCTGACCGTTCCCTGCAAATGGTGCTCGATGTGTTGGAGCGCCGAGGCTGGCTCGATCAGAGCTATCGCTTGATCATCACGTCGGACCACGGCGAATATCTCGGAGAGCACGGCATGATCGAGCACGGGCGGCCTTTCTTCTACGAGCCGGTCACCCGCGTGCCGTTTCTCTACTTCAGCACCGACGGCGAGGTCCCTCTACCTGATGACGTGCCCTCGATCGTCGCCCATTCGCTCGTGCGCGATGGCGTCTTGCCCACGCCTCTTCCGCCCGGGTTCGCGAGCGTTTTTCGAAACCCGGACCCGGCGACGGCATCGCGCCCGCCTTGCAGTGCCGCGCGCAGCGCCCTTTGGCGGGAAGGAATCAAGCTGGTGGCGGATCGGGGTCACGTCACGCGCTTCGACTTGGCAGCGGACCCGAAAGAATCCTCACCGCTCCCCGCGGACGACCATCCGGCCGCGGGGCTGCTCCTCGCACACTGCCGCGCCCTCGACGAGGCGTACGCCTCGCGACCGACTCTCGATCCAGAAATGGACGCATCGCTGACCGAACAGCTGCGCGCGCTCGGCTACCTCCAAGACGACGAGCCCGAGCCGCGCGCGGAGCCGTGAGCGCTAGGCTCCGAGCACCCTTTCCATTCGCTGGAAGACGTCGTCGATCACTTTGGACTCGGGAAGAATCGTGACGCGAAAGTAGTTGTTGTAGTCCACGTTGAAGCTCGAGCCCGGCGCCACGAGCACGTGCTCGGTTTCGAGGAGCTCCATTGCGAACTCTTGATCGTCGAAGCCTGGCAGCTTGTCGGTGTCGGCGCCGACGAAGGCGTACATCGAGCCACCCGGAACCACGAGGCTCAGGTACTCGCTCGCCTCGACCCCGC
This sequence comes from Polyangiales bacterium, assembly GCA_041576815.1. GTDB lineage: Bacteria > Myxococcota_A > Polyangia > Polyangiales > Houyiibacteriaceae > SG8-38. The sequence goes on along the minus strand of JBFGKE010000046.1, from coordinate 12,719 downwards.
GGATCACGGCTTGGCGCGATTCGTAGAGCCGCCCGCCCGGCCGGACGAGCTTCTTCAGGCTCTGATAGCCGCCGAGCGCGGTTTGGACACCCCACTGCCCCGGCACGTTGCTGCAAAGTCGAAGCGAGGCCAGCAGGTCCAGTCCGTGCAGGTAGTCCTGGGCATGCTCGTTCGTGCCGTTGAACACCACCCACCCGACCCGAAAGCCACACGCGCGGTAGACCTTCGAGAGACCGCTGAACGTACCGCAGAGCGTGTTTTTCACGAGCGGCGCGATCGGGACGAACTCGGCGCCGTCGTACACCATGCCGTCGTAGATCTCGTCGCTGAAGATCACGAGATCGCGCTTTTCGGCCAGCGCGACCATGGCTTCGAGCACGCTCCGGCTGTACACCGCCCCCGTCGGATTGTTCGGGTTGATGATGACGATCGCGCGGGTGCGATCCGTAATGAGGCTCTCGAGCACGTCGAGGTCGGGCTGGAAATTCTTTTCGGGCGGGCAGGGGTAATGCACGGCACGGCCTCCGTTCAGCATCACCGATGCCGTCCAAAGAGGGTAGTCCGGGCTCGGGATGAGCACCTCGTCGCCGACGTTGAGCAGCGCGCGCATCGTGAGGTCGATGAGCTCGCTCACCCCGTTGCCGATGAATACGTGCTCGGCGGTCACGTTCATCACGCCGCGATCCTGCTGCTGCATCACCACCGCCTCGCGTGCCGGGAAGATACCCTTTTGGTGGCAGTAAGCCTCGCTGCTCGGGAGGTTCTCGATCATCGCCATGCGCATCGTTTCCGGGGTTCGGAAGCCGAAGAGCCCGGGGTTCCCGATGTTTAGCGAGATGATCTCGTAGCCCTGTCGCTCCATCTCGTGCGCACGCTGCGCCAGTCGCCCGCGGATTTCGTAGCGAACGCCGCGCAGGTTGTCGCTGCTGTGAATCTCGGTGGTCATGGCCTCCGCCTCGTTCTCAGCCGACCTCATGATGGACGTTGCCCGTCGTGTCGAGTGGGCAGTGCCGGGCTCGCGCCCGGTTTTGCCGCAATTCGCGCCCCATGCTACGCGCGCCGTTCTGAGCATGGCCGCTTCATCGCCACATCGTCCGCGCGTCGTGCGCTGGCTCAACCGCTTGGGTCCCGTCTTCGCGCCGCGATGGCCCTCGCTCGATCCGGACCACATCGTTCAGACGGCAGCCCGCAACGCCAAGTCGACGAGCTTCGGTGAACACGACTTCATGGAAAGGCTCGTGCGAATCGTCGATGCGGCCGAACGGGAGGCGGACCTTCATTGGATCGGTCGGCTCGCCGTGCGGCAATCGCTCGTGATGGGGTTCGAGAGCCGTTTCGGGCTCTACCGCCATCGAGAAGCGCACCCGGAGATCGCTGGCGTGCCGATCGAGAAGCCGGTGTTCATCGTGGGTCTCCCTAGAACCGGTACGACGGTTTTGTTCAACCTCCTCGCCCAGGACCCAGCCAATCGCGCCCCGCAGGGCTGGGAGGTGCAGTATCCAACGCCGCCACCGGAGGCTCCGACCTACACCACCGACCGTCGCATTCGGCAGGCCGAGAAGTATTTCGGGCAGATGGAGCAGATGGCGCCCGAGCTTCCCGCCATCCATGAAGTCGGCGCGCAGCTTCCTCAGGAGTGCATGCCAATTCTCGCGCACACGCTGCTGAGCCCGCAGCCGAGCATCGCGTACAACATCCCGAGCTACCAAACCTGGGTCGATGAGCAGAGCGCGGCACCTGCCTACCGCTACCATCGGCACTTCCTCGAGCACCTCCAAAGCCGCTACATGAAGGAGCGCTGGGTTCTGAAAAGCCCCGTTCACCTGCGGACGCTCGATGCGCTGCTGGACGAATATCCGGATGCGCGGCTGATCTTCACGCACCGCGATCCTGCCAAAACGATCCCCTCGCTGGCCAGCCTGATCTACACGGTGCGCGGAATCGTCACGGATTCCGTCGACCCCATCGCAGTCGGACGGGAGCAGCTCGATTGGTGGGCCGACGCGCTCGACCATGCGATGGAGGTGAGGGCGAACCACGCCGACAAAGCCGATCAGTTCATCGACATCCACTTCGAACGAGTCATTGCCGACCCGGTTGCCACTCTGCACGAAGCCTACGATCGCCTGGGGCTGCCCTGGTCCGACGAGGTCGAGCGGCTCATGCGTGCGTTCATCAACGACAATCCGCGGGGAAAGCACGGCACCCATCGCTACGAGCTCGGTGACTTCGGGCTCCGGATCGGCCAAATTCGGGAGCGTTTCGAGAGATACTGCAAAGCGTACGACGTGCCGACCGTCGTGTAGAGCCGATTGACAAGGTCGGCGAAACGAGAAACGACCCACGAAATGACGAAGTCGACGGAGATCACCCCGAGCCAAGCGGCTTGGAATCGTTTCACCGAGCGGTTGAAAGGGACCGGCGACAAGATCGTCGGCCCGACCGGTGCGCGTGGGGCGCGCGAACGGGCCGAGGGGTTTCGGTACTTGTTCGGCTTGCTCGCAGCGGCCCAAGATCTCGCGGCCGAGGTCGACCGCTCTCACCCCAGGCTCACTCGCATGTTCATGCCAACCCGGCGAAGCTTCGTCGCAGACGGCATCGATACGCTTTATCACGAGGCCAAGCTCGATACGCACCGCTCCTATGCATTCACCGTCCGCCGAGCCGATGACATCTTCTTTTCGATCGTCGTGTACTCGAGCGACGACGAGGGCATGCGCGACATGGCCAGCTTTCTCATCGATACCGACATCGTGTTCGAAGACGGACTGGCCACGATTCACATCAGCGCAGAGCGCCCCGAGGGCGCGAAGAATTGGCTCGAGCTCAAAGGAAGCGACCCGTTCATTCTCACGCGGCAATACTTCCCCGAATCGGTTTTAGAGGTCGACGACGGCCACTACAGGCCGGCCACGATGACCATTCGGTGCACCGATGACGTGCCGGCCCCGCGCGAGTACGGCCCCGAAGACCTCTCAGCGGCGCTCGACCGTGCGATTTCGTTCGTCGACGAGACGGTCGAGGCGGCGCTCGGGATTTCCGCCTTCGTCGCGCTGAACACCATCCAGTACGATGAGGACGGCGCCGGCACGCCGACCCGCATTGGCGCGGACGGTCAGATGATCGTCGATGAGGAGCGCTACGACCAATACTCGGCGGACGAGATCGTCGAGATGGTCGATCCGAAAGTCGTCGCCAACAACCTGCCGGGCCCCGGTATCAGCTACGCCGGCGCCTCGTACAAGCTCGCCGACGACGAGGCGATCGTCGTCGAGGGCAAGAAAGTCCCGTGCCGCTACTGGTCGTGCCAGCTCCTCACCCAGTTCTTGCAGACCGGCGACTTCCGCTACCACCGCGTGTCGCTGAACGACCGTGAGGTGCAATACGACGAAGACGGGTCGTTTCGGATCTACGCAAGCCGCGAGAACCCGGGCGTGAAGAACTGGCTCGATACCGAGGGTCGCCGCCGGGGCCAAATCGTGGTGCGAACGCTCCTCGCCGAGACGGACATGGACCCGGAGATGTCGGTCATCAAGATCGCCGACATTCCCAAGCGCGACCTCGTGTGACGAAGCACCCCTGCCCGGCGTCGATCAGTCGCGCGAACCCTCGGGAGTTCCGGACCCCCACTTGTACATCTTCAACAGGAGCCGGTCAGCGAGCCTGTCTGGCATCATGCGGAACATCCTCGCGGCGGTTTTCGCACCCCTGGGAACGAAGTACCGGGTTTTGGGTTTGGCGGCCGTCGCGGCTTGGACCACGACCCGACCGACCTCTTCTGGCGACACCGCGCTCTCGAGCTGTTCTTTGGCGAAATCGTCGAGGTTCGACATGAGCTGGCGATATGGGTTGTCCGGATCGTCGCGCAAATGCCTTCCCGCCTCGCGCGCCTTGTCGAACGTCGGCGTGTCCACGAACCCCGGCACCACCAGAACGAGCTCGATGTTCCACGGGGCGAGCTCGAGCCGCATGCAGTCGGTCATCGCGTCCATGCCCCGTTTCGTCGCGGCGTATGCGGCGGCCATCGGAGCGCCGACGTACTGCGTGAGCGACCCCATGTTGATGATTCGCCCGCCGCCTTGCGCGCGCATGACGGGCGTAACCTCACCGATCAGCTGCATTCCTGCGAGAAGGTTCACATCGAACACGTGACGAAGCGCATCTCGGTCGAGCTGCTCGAGCGCATAGGGCGGCCCATACCCGGCGTTGTTGACCAGCAGGTCGACGCGACCCAGCTCGTCCAAGGTCTTTTTCAGCAGCGCCGAGGTTTCGTCCGCCTTGCTCAGATCGGTGGGCACGCTGAGCGCCTTCCCGCCGCCGTCGACGATCTTCTGGACGGTTCGGTCGAGCAAATCTGCACGCCGGGCGGCCAACACGACGACATAGCCGGCGTCGGCCAGGCAGTGCGCCGCGGCTTCGCCGATGCCGGAAGACGCGCCAGTGACGATGGCAACCTTTTCCACGCCTAAGAAAAGAAGCCGAGCTTCTTCAGTGCCGTGCCATACACCACGCGGATGATACCGTCGATTTCTTCATACACTTTGGGCGTGTGTGGGTACCACACGCGTTCTTTCTTTTGCGCCCAGCGGTCGATGAGGATCGGCTGCGCGTGGGTGTACGACCGTAGAGCGCCCAGACCGTTGACCTGGCCGAGCCCGCTGTCCTTGAGCCCCCCAAACGGCGCCTCCGGCGCTCCATACGCCATCGATGCGTCGTTGATCACCACCGACCCGGTCTCGAGCTGCTTTGCGATGGCGATGCCTTTGTCGATGTCTTTCGTCCAGACGCTCCCGCTCAGCCCGTAGCGGGAGTCGTTGGCGAGACGAATGGCCTCGTCGTCGTCTTTGACACGCATGACCGATACGATCGGCCCAAACGTCTCTTCACGCATCAGCTCCATCGTGTGGTCTGCGTTGCGGATGAAGGTGGGTTTGTAGAACAACCCATGCTCGGTGTCCGCTTCGCCGCCTACGACCACTTCGGCGCCCTTCCTGCGCGCATCCTCGACGTGGCGCTCGATGATCGGAAGCTGCCGGTCCCAATAGAGGGCTCCGATATCGGATTCGCCGGCCTCGCCGACGCCGTAGCGAAGCTCTTTCACGATTTCTTCCACGCGCCGTTCGAACTCATCGGCGATGCTTTCGTGGACGTAGACTCGCTCGACCCCCATGCAAACATGGCCCGAGTTCACCATCGAGTTGAAGACCGCACCGCCCGCGGCCCTCTCGACGTCGGCGTCGGCGCAAACGATCATCGCATCTTTTCCGCCCAGCTCGAGGGTGCACGGAATGAGCTGCGCCGCACAGGCGACGGCAATCTTTTTGCCTGTCGCGACGCTGCCAGTGAACGAGATCTTGTCGACGCCCCCGTTGACGAGCGCAGCGCCGGTTTCCCCGTCGCCGTGAAGCGTTTGTACGACGCCCTCGGGAACGCCCGCCTCGCGAAGAAGGTCCACCGCCCACGCGCCGGAATAAGGCGCGACCTCCGAGGGCTTCAAAATCACGGCGTTCCCTGCGAGCACGGCCTGTGTGGTCGGATTGATCGCGAGGGCAAAAGGGCCGTTCCAAGGCGTGATGACGCCGACCACGCCGAGGGGCCGGTAGTGCATCACGAGCTTTTTGAATGGCCGGAGATAGCCATGGAGCTTTCGCTTTTCGTCAGACAGCTCTTCGACGGCGCGGTTCGACCAGAAGTTGAGGTAATCGCATGCCGCCAGCATCTCGATGATCATCGCTTCAGTGGGCGTTTTTCCCGTCTCCTTCACGAGGGTGTCGACGATGTCGGCTCGCTTTTGGACCAACACCTCGATGGCGCCCCGAACGATCCTCGCCCGCTCGGCGATCGGCACCCGTGCCCACTCTCGTTGCGCCTCTCGCGCTCGGGAGATGGCTGCTTCGACATCCTCGCGTCGGTTCGACACGACCTCACCGACGGGCTCGCCCGTGGCGGGGCTTCGTATCCCGAGGCGCCGGCGTCCGTCCGCCGTGTCTGGAAGTGGTTCGACGATGGCCATGGGCTCGCTCCTATCTAGAACAGGTTCTACGTGCCCGCCCGCTCCGTGCAAGGCAAATCAGCGCCTTTCGAGGAAGTCCCTCAGGAGCTGGTCGCATTCCATCGTAGTAGACTTCGTCGGCTTTGTCGGCGTACATGCCATGACGGAACCCATGACGAGACTGGTGGTCGGCCTGTTGCTCCTTTGTCTGCTCCACGTTTCGGCGTGCAAGCAAAGCGGTGAAGGCTCGCCCTTTTCAAGCGGCGCGTGCGAGCGTTTCGGGGTCGCGGCGCCGGTTCCCGTACCGGGCGCCTGCGCGATTGACGTTGCCGGGGATGGCGATGCGGCCCGTGTCTTTGCGGTCGGGGCGGTGATTCGATATCGCGAGATGGAAGACTATGCGAGCTTCTGCAGCGCGTGGGACGACGTCGTGCGAACCGAAGTGCTTCCTTGCCTCGCCGGCGACAAGCCGAACTTTCTCGTCTTTCCCGAGAACGCGACCCTGGCCGCGGCATTCATCGGGTCGCGCGGCGCCGGCGCGCGCGCCGAGACCGATTCGCTGCAGGCGTTCCTCTCGCTCATCGAGCCCTATGACGGTCCGTTCCGATTCTACGGCGAGCGATACCCCGACACCACGGCAAACGCACGGCTCGTGATCTCGCTGACCGACACGCTACAGCGCGCGTTTCAGACGTTTTCCGAGATCGCGAAGCAATACGGCGTGTACGTGGCGGTATCTTCGGATTTCGCGCCGGCAGCGCTGAGTCGCGATCCAAACGAGATTGCGGCGTTGGCCGACCCCGACCTCGTAGGCGTCGAGAGCGTCTACGTGGCCACCGAAGGCGCTGCTTATAATTGGGGCATCTACTTCGGGCCCGACGGCGAGGAGATCGGCCGTGTGGCGAAGAGCTATCTCGTTCCCGCGGAGGAAGACCTCTTGAACCTGACTCACGGCACGCTCGAGCAGGCCGTGCCGCTCGAGCTCCCCTTCGCCCGCACCGGCATGGTCATCTCGAAAGATGCTTGGATGCCCGGCCTTCTCGAACGGCTCGACGCGCTCGGCGCCCACGTGATGCTGCAGCCGGAAGCGTTTTCCGGCTGGGCCGTCGAAGAATTCGAAGGCGACTGGTTGCCCGACATCGTGCGGCAGTCCGGCTGGGGCCATACCCAGCGTCACGCGAGCTTTCGTCATAACGTCACGCCCTGCATCAAAGGCAACCTCTTCGAGCTCGTCTTCGACTGTCAGTCGCACGTGACGAATGCATCTGGCGCAGACGATGCGGTGCGCGCGTTCATCGGGCAGAACCCATACCCCGGTCTGACGACGGTGGAGCCGTGGGTCATCGAAGATCCCGGTCCTCCGGCTTCGCTCGAGGAGCGGCGCGCGGTGCTGCGCGATCGCGGCGAGCGCATGCTGCCGGGCAGCGGCGATCCGCTCGAGGACGACTATCACGCCGAGACGATCGCGTTCGACTTGGCCCTCAGCGCCGACGCGCGCCTTCCCGAGAGCGGCGACGGGTTTGCGGGCGCCCTAGGCCCGAGCTCGATGGTCGCAGAGCCCCGTTCACCGGGAAGCCATCAGCGGTTTCCCGTCGTTGCCGCCAGCGCGCAGTCCGTGGTGGTCGCGTGGATGGAGGGCCCGCCGGGAGACGAGCGGGTGCGGGTCTTCGAGGGCGTCGACGGGCCTCTCGAGGAAGTCGACCTTCCGGTGGGCGCGAACGCGGTCCAAAGACTGCCTCGCGCCGCAGCAAATGGCGGCCGCGCCGCCGTGGTTTGGGAAGAATCCGCCGATGATGGCACACGCATCATGGCCGCCATTCGTCGCACCGCCGACTGGACCGTAGAGCCGGTCACCGTCCCGGCGACCGCGACGGCCTGGTCGCCCGACGTCGCCATCGACCCGACGACAGGTCGGTTCTTCGTCGCGTGGCTCGATCTGCGCGCCAGCGGGCGGGCGAAACCGTGGATCGCATCGAGCGACGGCGCCGAGCCCTGGCGGCCGGTGCAGGTGGACTCTGGCAATACGATCGATGACAGTCCGAGGGGTGACGCCTCTTTCGTTCGGGTGGCGGCGCGCGACGACGTGGTCTTCGTCGCGTTCTCCGACTTTCGAGAGTTCAGTTGGGACGTGTACCTCGGCCGGAGCGAGGACGGCGCGGCAAGCTTTTCGCCGGCGGAGCGCATCAATCCGGCGGCCGACATGGTCACTCCCGTGGGCGGCTCCGCGCCTTTGGAGTCTGAGCGGCTTCACGGCGATGTGTCCCTCGCGATCGACCTCACCGGGAACCCGACGGTGGCCTGGACCGAGCGTCAGGACCGCCGCTACGAGAGCCGAATTCGACTGTGGCGCGCGGGCGTCACCACGCGAGTCGACGACGCACCTGCGGGCATCGATGCCTGGCGTCCCGCGATTGCAGTCACCGCGGACGCGCGAATTCACACCGTGTGGCAGGACTTTCGCGCGGGCAGCAATCGCCTACGATTGGCCGCGGCGCTCGGCCCAAACCTCGCCGTGGAGCCCAGCCGACTCATCGACGACGCGGTGGACGGCGCCCACATCTACGCACCACACATCGCGGCACGCGGGAGCGAGCTCTGGATCGTTTGGGAGGACCCGCGTTCGGGCCACTCCCGCGTTCGTCTCGTGACCGGGACGAATACGCTACTCTCCGCAGGTCAAGACGAGCGCTGAGCTGGACGATGGACGAAAATGCATGGCGGCAACGGGGATCGCTTCGCCAAGTCGGCGGCCACCAAGTGTTTTGCGTCGACACTGGTGGTGCCAAGCCCGTGTTGCTGATCCTTCACGGCTACCCGACCAGCAGCTACGATTATTGGCGCGCGCTGCCAGTTCTCGCCGAGCACTATCGGGTGGTCGTGCACGATCATCTCGGCTTTGGTTTCTCCGAAAAGCCCAAGGAGTACTCCTATTCGCTGGTCGACCAAGCCGATCGCGCGCTAGCGCTTTGGCGTGACCTCGGCATCACGGAAGCAGACCTCCTCGGACACGACTACGGCACCAGCGTCGCCACCGAGCTCTTGGCCCGGCGCAACTTCGGCTCCGAGCCCGTCCGCCTTCGCTCGCTCACCCTTTGCAACGGCAGCATGCACATCGAGCTTGCCAAGCTGCGGGTGATGCAACGGCTGCTGAAGGCGCCCGGGGTCGGCGAGCTGGCTGCGCGACTGGCCAATCGACCGCTTTTCCGTCGCAACATCCGCCGCATTTTCGCCGACCCGGGCTTTCTGACCGACGCCGAGCTCGACGCCATGTGGAGCCAGCTCGTCGCTGGAGGCGGCCGCGCGGTGCTGCCGGCGATCAGCCGATACATCGACGAGCGCTACCGGCTCTGGCATCGGTGGATCGGCGCGTTGCGCGAAACCGACCTTCCGGTGCACATCATCTGGGCGCGCCAGGACCCGGTGGCGGTCGAGCAGATGGCGCACGTGCTGCACGACGAGATTCAGAACAGCGATCTCCAGCTACTCGATGGGGTCGGTCATTTTCCCATGATCGAAGCGTCCGAGCGCTGGTCAGAAGCAGTGCTTTCCGCGCTGCGTGCGTCCCGGTGATCGGCGATCAGAGGTCCGGCGCGTAGCTGCCTGCGGCATAGGCCTCGCAGAACGCGTCCTCGTCGCCCGCGTACGTCGAGTCGAGCGCGACCAGGGCCGGCCGGATCGCATTCCACACGCGGCGTTGGCTGTTGCTGCCGATGTTTTTCACCACCAGCACCATGTCGAGGCCGGGGTGGCCGCTGATGTAGTTCCCCATCAGGCCGGCGGCGTACCAGACGCCGACGTCGAACTCCTGGCTGCAGTCGAATGGGGGGATGTAGTTGCAATCCGGCGACTCCGACAGACCGTGCGGGAACTCGTTCCAAATCGCGGACGGCGTGCACTCGGCGTTGGGCTCTGTGGTCTTCGGCATTCCATCGCCGTTGTCTGCATTGGATCTCGCGATCAACCAGGTGAGATAGCCGTACCCCGTGTTCGCGCGCTCGAACGCGGGATGCGTCATCTTGTAGATCCAGTCCTCGCCCACGAGCCGCTCCGCGTCCCAGAGCCCGCCGTCGAGCATCAACAGGCCGAGTCGCGCCATGTCGCGCGCGGTGGTGCTCCACCCGACCGCGAACGTCTTGTCGGGGTTGTCGCCCTCCCAGTCGGACTCCCGCATGCCGAGGGGCTCGAAGACGTGCTGAACCAAGAACTCGTGCACGCTCGCGCCAAACGCCGGGTCTTGTGCGATCGCCGCCGCGACCACGTCGTTCATGCGATTGAGCTGAACCTCGCCAAACGTGTCGTACTCGAAGGCGAGATCCGGAGCGCTCAGGTCCTCGTTTTGCGCGACCATGCCGAGCACGTGCCCGACCTGCGCATCCGGGTTGAAGGTAAACGAGTCGAGCCAGTGGTCGACGCGGTCGGTGTCACTGAGCGGCCCCGTCTTTCGCCCACTGCGCTCGAGGCCCCGGGTTTGCCACGCGGCCGCGCCCATGAGCACCCCGGCGAGGGTCTTCGCCGCGGAAAAGACCAGCTCGATTTCGTCCTCGCCGCCGGGGTAGAGGCTCGTCGGGTAGTGTTCGTGGCAGAGCTTTCCGTACCGAACGATCGCATAGGCGCGGTCGATGTCGGCATCGGCCTGTTCGAGAAGATCCGGATCGAGGCCGCACACGTCGGCGACATCGCTCTTCGGAACGGGTTCCCACTCGCCTTGCCCGGGACCTCTCGGGGTTAGAGGCGCGCCGTCACCGTCGCTCGAGGAGCATCCGAGGGCGACGAACATCGATAACAACACCGCCAAACGCATGGCGCGACCATAGCACGAGCGCCCTGCACCTGGCTTTGGAAGGTTAGTTCAGTGGCGCCCGTGCGCCGGCATGTGGCTCCGCGGTCACGAAGCTCGCGATCTCGCGGGCGACGCGCTCCGGTTGGTCTTCGGCGACGAAGACGTAAGCGTCGTCGATGGTGACGAGGCGCGCGTTCGGCAGATCTTTCACGAACCGCTCGGCGAGCGACACGGGAAAGAATCGGTCCTCGGGCGTCCACAGCAGCAGCACGGGACGGTCGAACGACTGGAGCTCCTTCGCAACCTTTTGCGTGACCTTCGGTGAGACGCTTCGCGAGAACTTCGCGACGTCGCGCCGAACTAGGGGACTGTTTGCGCAGGGCTCGACGTAGCTCTTCGCGATCTCGTCCGGGATGCCCGACTTGGCGAGCAGCCCGTACGCAAGCGGTAGATTTCGAAGCGCGCTCGAGCGCAGCATGCTCTTGGCGAGCACCGTCATCAGGCCGGGCACGTACGGGAGGACCCGCAGGTAGCTGAAGAGCAGTGGCGGAAAGACGTCGTACGCGTCGCACGTGGTCAAGACCAAGCGTCCGATGCGCGCGGGATGGCGGGCGGCCACGAGCTGTGAAATCACGCCCCCGGAGTTGTTGCCGACGAGCGTGACGTCGTGAAGGTCGAGGGCGTCGAGCAAGTCCGCCACGAGCTTGGCGACACCCTCGACGCTCAGGTCGGCGTCCGCGCTCATGGGAATCCCGTGCGAGCCGAGAGGCAGATCCGGGACGATGCATCGGGCCGTGCGCGACAGCTCCGGTGTGACCTTGCGCCACAGCTTCCCGTTGACGAGCAGGCCGTGGACGAACACGACGGCGGGCCCGCTCCCGATATCTTCATAGTGAAGCGTTCCTTGCGGCAGATCGATCGTGGGCATGACGGCACCTCCTCCTTGGATGGCTCGATCATCCCACCAGCGTCACGCTTTGGCCATGACCTTGGAGGTAACGAGCGTCTGATCGCCAACTACCCCGCAGCTGCGGGTCCCTGGTAGGTGTCGCCGCCGAACGCCAGGATCGGGTAAAAGATGAAGCCCAAGAAGATCAGTCCGAGCGCAAAAGCAACGTCGTGACCAAACGACCTCGAGAGGTCGAGCGCAAGCAGGAACCCCACGACCACGTTGACGATTGGAATGAAAAGAAGAAGGAGCCACCACCAGGGCCTCCCGACGATCTCCAGCAGCACGATCACGTTGTAGATCGGAATGATTGCTGCCCAACCTGGCTTTCCAGCTTTTTCGAAGATCCTCCAGAAGACCCAAACGAAAAGCGCCAGGAGTCCGAGCTGAACGATCAACCCAAAAAAGCCGCCGTCTCCCTCCATCGTGCCACGCCCTTCCCCGCCGTCAGGCGACGTGAGCGAGGGTACCACACCTCGTGACTAGGCCCGAGCCCGCCGTCTCGCGGCCTGTTGCTCGCACCACTCTTGCAGCGTCGTCGTTGGCGCGCCGAGGATGCGATTGCTTTCGCTCGGGTCGCCGAAATCATCTCCAATGGTGTCGTAGAATGCCATGCGCCCCACGTCTGCGTAGAGCTGCCGATCGAACGAGAGCGCCGCGACGGTCTTCATCAGCCAAACCGGAACGAATCGGAGCTTGAGCTCGGGCCGTGCAATGTCGATGTACATTCGCATCGCGTCGCCTTTGCCGTAGCCCTCGGGCCCAGCCACGAAGAACGTCTTGTTGGTGGCTTCCGGAAGCTCGTAGGCCAGAGCGACCAACCCCGCATAGTCATCGGCCGCCACCCATCGCACCGGATGCGCCTGGGTACCGATGATGATCGCGTTCTTGCCGCGAATGAAGAGCTCGAGCGACTCCATCAGCCAGGTGACGCGGAAGATCGTGTAGGGCACGCCGCTCGCTTGGATCGCTTTTTCGGCCAGCGACTTGGCCTTGGT
>JBFGKE010000045.1:0-30788 GCA_041576815.1 Polyangiales bacterium | reverse complement strand
GGGTGGGGGTGGGCGGGTCGGATGTAACTAAACCAAACCAGGCAACCCATCCTGCAACCACCCCCCACGCCTTGCAGGACGGTACCGTTTCGTGCTTGTGATTTCCCCATGCTTTGGCCGAGATTGGTCGCGGGGAGTATTCACGAAACGCTTCCCGACGTGCGTGTGGACGTCGAGGCGTGGTGCGCAATCGAGGGGATTGCGCGGCCGAGCGACGTGCTGATCGCGGACTTCTATTTGCCGATGGCGGGATGGATTGCCGATCACGTCGACGACCGGATGGTCGTGCTCGGGCTGAACGGAGCGCAGGGCACGGGGAAGTCGACGCTCGCACGACTTCTTCAGCGGTTGCTCGAGCGCGTCCACCAGGTTCGCACGGCCGTCCTTTCCCTCGACGATCTCTATTTGACGCGCGCTCAGCGGCTCGAGCGGGCGCAGGCGATCCACCCATTGCTCGCCACGCGGGGGGTGCCCGGCACGCACGACGTCGACCTCGGGGTTCGCGTCCTTCGTTGTCTTCGAGAGGGGAAGCCCATCGCCCTTCCGCGCTTCGACAAATCCAACGACGAGCGGGCGCCCGTCGCAGCGTGGCCCCCGTGGGAGGGCCGTTGCGACCTCGTGATCCTCGAGGGCTGGTGCGTCGGGGCCCGGCCGCAGCGCCCCGACGAGCTCGACACACCGGTCAACGAGCTCGAGAGGGTCGAGGACGCGACCGGCGATTGGCGCTGGTACGTGAATCGCGAGCTAGGCCGGAGCTATCAAATCCTCTTCGCCGAGCTCGATCTCCTCGTGATGCTCCGGCCCCCGAGCTTCGAACACGTGTTGGCATGGCGCGAGGAGCAGGAGGCACGTCTGCGAGCGGCCGGGGGCGGCCCGGAAGTGATGACGCTCGATGCCGTGCGCCGGTTCGTCATGCACTTCGAGCGGCTGACCCGGTTCATGTGGGAGGAGATGCCGGACCGCGCCGATGTCGTGGTGCAGCTCGGAGAGGACCACGCCCCGGTCGAGGTCGAGCTCGGCGATGACCGCGTCTCGGCCTAGCTGCCGTCGCGAACCTGCATGGGGGGCATGGGGGTCACGTCACCGTCGTCCCAGTGCAGCTCGACCCCGTTCCCGCCGTGCACCCGTAGCAGTGACGGTTGGTTTGAATCGCGCGGGCCTCGAGCGCCGCTACGTCGAAGTCGCGGATGTGACGAGGTGCGTCCGAATCGACCGGGATGTCGAGCATTTGATTGAAGTCGCAATCGTAGAGCGCGCCGTCCCATCCAACCGAGATCGTGCTGCGACACATCACGCCGTGGGCAGCTTGGGGATTGAACGACTCGATCAGGCTGCGCATGTAGCCTTCGAGGTTGCCGGTCTGGAGGAGCCACTCGAGGTAGCGGCTGATCGGCATGTTCGTGATGGTATAGAGCTCGTCGAACGTGACTCCATGCAGGCGCGAGAGCTCCCGCTTCCACTCGAGCTCGAGGCACGCCTGGGGAGCAGGGAGCGAGGCGCCTACCGGGTTGGTCACCAGCACGAGGCGAAGCCCGGAACGTCCGCTGCCGTACCCGAGCGCGTTGAGCCGCTGAAGCGCGCGGATGCTCTTTTCGAAGACCCCGTTGCCCCGCTGCACGTCGGTGCACGACTGCTGGTAGTGCGGAAGTGAACAGACGAGCTCGACGCCCTGCTCGGCGAAGAACTCCGGTAGATCGCGATGCGGGCCGGTCTCGAGAATCGTCAGGTTGCAGCGGTTAATCACCCGTCGGCCGAGCGATGCGCACTGCTTCACGAGCCAGCGGAAGCTCGGGTTGAGCTCCGGCGCCCCGCCGGTGATGTCCACCGTTGGAATCGCGTAGCGGCGCAGGGCGTCGACACAGAGCTCGGCCGTCTCCCGAGACATCACCTCGGTTCGGTCCGGGCCCGCATCGACGTGGCAGTGGCGACAGGTCTGGTTGCAGAGCTTTCCGACGTTGATCTGCAGCACCTCGATGGCCGTGGGCCGGAGGGGCCACAGGCCCTCCCCCGTCAGCGCAAGGCGAAAGTCTCGCCCGACCCCCAGCCGATCGAGCTCGACGAGCTGGCGGGACGCGTCGGCAAGGGGCAGGCGCCGGGCCTGAAGAGAGCGTCGGGACGGGCTCGGGGTGGAAGTCATGGTGGGCGGCAGAGTGGAACGCCAGGGCATACGTGGGTGCTCGCGGGACGTTAGCAGCCGAACCCCGATTCCTCAGTAGAAATCAGAGGCGGGCGTAGACCCGGTCGCGGCTGCCTACGGCAAATGGGGTCAAGCAAACGGCGCCCCCCACGTCGGTGAGCCGGCCCGCCAGCCAAGAGGGCTCCATGCCGTCCGCGAGAAGATCGTAAAAAGCGAGCACGGCGCCCCGGCGCTCCGACCGATTGAGAAGCAGTTGGTGCCCCTCCGGATCGAACGCCTTGAACACCTCGTCGTGGTCAATCCGATAAGGCGCCACCAGGACGAAAGGCTCGGCCAGGGACGGATAGCTCTGCACTGCGTGCCGATACCGATCGGTCACCTCCGCGAAGCTGCGGCTCGCCACCTGGTGGAGCCGCTCCCAGCTCTCCGTGGGAACACCCGTCTGCACCTCGTATTGCAGCACGCGAATCCGTTGCGGGCTCGGCCCCGCTTCGATTTCGGCGAGCCCGACGTGGAGCTGTCTGGGGCACGGTCCGAGCGAAGCCTTGGCGAGCCGAGGTCGATCCTCACGGAACGCCGCACCCGAGTGAACGTCGATCAGATAGCGGCGCTCGACGGTTGCGCGTTCGGTGCCGGAAAGCCATTCGCGACCGACTTCGATCATCGTTCGATCCGAGAGCAGCTCGACTTCCGGCGTCGAACCGGCCCGAGCTCCCAGCCATGCGCCGATGCGCCGCTCGGACTCGTTGTCGGGGCGCTCCAACCTGAGCGCGTCGGCGAGTCTCGACGCGCCGTCGAGGAGGCGGACGGTACGATGGAGCTCGCCGGCGCGAAGCTCGTGCTGTAGCCGGCCGATGAACCGACCGAGGCCTGTCGGCGTCGGCTTCGGCGCGGCATCGACGACCCGCTCGAGCGCGGCATCGACCGAAGGCGCGTGCTGCGCCTTGTCGACGCCGACCCTCGTCACCGCCGTCAAGAGGTCGTCGAGGGCATCCGCGAGATCGCTCGGGGGTCCCGGCTCGAGCGACCTTCGAGCTGCCGCGACTGCGGGCCCGGGGGGCGACGAGTCTTCGTGTGGGTCGAGCGCGGCGACGAAGCGCAGCGCCGCCATCACGTGGGGGCCCGCGATTTGTCCGTCGCTCGAGATGCACTGAAGCTCGCCGTCCCGAAGGGTGAGCGTGACTAGCTCCACGCGTCCGTCGACCTCGATGTCCATCGTGAGCCGGCGAACCGCGCCTGGCGCATCGGCCGCGCCGAGGGCGTGGAGGTGACGGAGCGCGGCGTCACGCAGCGGAGTGGACATCGCCTGACTCCTCCCGCCTCAAGACATCGTGCTTGCGCTTGAGCTCGAACCGGACCGTGCCCGGCGCCCGCCGCAAATCGAGTGTCAACACTTCTCCGACCAGCCCGCGAGCCACGTCGTCGCGCCCTTCCCGCTCGACTTGCTCCGCGCGATGCAGAAACGATTTCGCCATGGCGCGAACGAGAATCGGATTGCGCTCGATGCGCGGCCTGTCTACTTCGATGGCGCGTCGAAACGCCGGGAGCGCGAGGGCGTATTGCTCTCGTCGCGCGAAAGTCATGCCGATCCCTATCAGCGGGACTGCCCACCCCGTGCGCCGCGCGGCCGCGGATTCAAAACGTGCGATCGCCCACGTCGTCCGCCCCAGCAACAGCCAGAGACGCGCCATGAAGTAGTCTCGCCAGCCGAGCGCGATGGCGGGCAACCGGTCGCGTGCACCCTTGCGCGGGGCCGGCTTGTTGCCGACCTCGGACCAGTCGATGGCGGAGGCCTCCTCGCCCCGAAGCTCCATCCGCGCCCCAATCGCCAAGAGTGCATCTTCGATCGACGCCCGAAGCGCCGGGACGGAGGTCGCGTTGTGCCGATCGGTGAGCTCCTCGAGTACCCGGCCGTCCCCGATGCGCGCCGTCGTCCGAACGGCCTGCGTGGCGATCGACACGTCGCCGTGGCCCAGGAACTTCGCGACCACATCGATGTTCTCCGATGAGCCGAGGCTTTCCATCGCTTCGAGCGCCTGAAGCAGCCGCGGCGGGCGGTCCTCTTCGAGAGAGCTGCGAACCTCGGAAAGGCCTCGGCAGTCGCCGTGCATCCCGAGCGCGCCCGCGAGAGCGATGCGCTCTTCGACGAGGAAGCTTCGCTCGAAACGCTCGGCAAGGATCGGCTGGACGCGCGAGTCGTCGATGCCGCCGAGCACACGGGCGGCCTCTGCGACCAGCTCACCGCGCTCGGCCTCGACGACCGAGGTCAAGGCGGGCACGAGCCGCCGATCGGTGGCGTATCGAAGCGACGCGATCAAGCCGATGCGCGACTCGGGGGGCACGCAGCCGTCGCTCCCTTCGATGATTGCGGTGATGTGGTGAACCACCGTGTCGGAGAGCTCCGCGATGCGCATCAGCAAGAAGGCTCGCTGGTCTCCGGGCAGCACGTGGATGGGCTCGACGGTCGACTGACCCTCCCAGAACGCGAGCACCTCGTGCTCGATCCGCTCCGCAAGCCGTTTCCAGTGCTCGCGCTCCTGTCTCGCTTGGCGGCCCTTGGCACCGGGGAGCTCGGCGCGCACCTGAGCCAGCTCGTGCCCGAGCTCGACGTCCCGCAGCTCGTGGATCGTCTGAATCGCCTTCCGGACCTCGTCCGTCTGCAAAAGCCGCCGGTCGCGCACCTGCTCGGCGAGACGCGCCAGTGCGGCGCGCCGCTGTCGCCGAGAGCCCGCGCGAAGCACGGCGACGAGCGTCGGCACGTCGTCGATTCGCTCGACCGAGAGCCAGTCCGTCCCGGTGGTGCTGAGCCGTCCGAGAAACGAGGGGTCCGCGGTCACCTCGGTGGGCGGCCGAACCGACGGATGGCGCGCGGCCTCGGGGTCGACGCCCTGGGTGCCGACTCGCGCGAGAGCCTCCGCGGCGAACGCGCGCACCATGGCCCGCGCCACTTCCGCGTCCTCGGCCTCCTCCGAGCAGCCGAGCGCCTCCCGGGGATCCGCATGCTCGTTCCCAGCCATGCCGTCCCGCAGGCAGACCTCGAGCACGTCGAAATCGATTTCAGTGTGCTGCGTCACTTAACTACAGGATAAACAGCGGATGGGGGTCAACTCCAAGACGCGGTAGAGAAAAGGGTTCAGACCCCTTTTTTAGAGGGTTAATCGGTGAGCGCCAGTGCCAGCGTCAGTGCGCGCGCCGGCCGCGGGGCCCCTCTTGCTCCGGGTGCTGGGCGCCGCCATGGTTCTTGTCCTCGTGGAGATTTGGAAAGAGCTGCGGTTCGAGGCTGCGCACCGGCTGCCGAACCTGCCGGACGGCCACAAGTGCAAGCGGCTCCACGGGCACTCCTATCGGGTCCGGGTCTACGTCGAGGGCGAGCCGGATTCCGAGCTCGGGTGGCTGGTCGACTTCGCCGACATCGCAGACGCATGCGAGCCCACCCGCCGCCTACTCGACCACTACTATCTCAACGAGATCGAGGGTCTCGAAAACCCGACGAGCGAGGTCTTGGCGCAGTGGCTCTGGAAGCGCATCAAGCGCTCGCTGCCGATGCTGAGCCGGATCGAGGTCTGCGAGACGTGCACCTCCGGCTGCGTCTACCGCGGCGACTGATCCCACCACCTGCGACCCCCTAGCGCCCAGGCACCGGACGCTCCAGTCGCTTCAACACCGCTTGAAGGTCCTCCCAAACCGGTTTCTTGAACTGCGGGCTTCGAAGAAGAAACGCCGGGTGGTAGGTCGGCATGACCGGGATGCCTCGCCACTCTCCCCACATGCCTCGCCACTTGCCGGCCGGCGGCACGCATTGGAGGTTTTCTGCCGCGCACCGGCCGAGGGCGACGATCACCCTGGGCCCGATCAGCTCGAGCTGCGGTACGAGAAAACGTGCGCACGCGGCGGCTTCGGTCGGGAGGGGCGTGCGGTTTTCGGGCGGCCGGCACTTCACGACGTTGCAGACGTAGACGCTTTCGCGATCGTAGCCCATCGCTGCGATCATGCGGTCGAGCAGCTGACCCGCCCGGCCTACGAACGGAAGCCCCTGCTGGTCTTCGTGGTACCCGGGCCCTTCGCCCACGAACACCAAATCGGTGTTGGCCGTCCCCCGGGCGAATACGCTGTGGGTCCGACCCCGATGAAGCTCGCAGCGCGTGCAGGCCGCGGCCTCGTCCGCGAGCACGCGGAGGCTTTCGACCACGTCCTGCGCCCCACGAGGCGTCGAATCTGCCCCCGACGCCGTGCGCGGGGCGCCTTTGCTCTCCGGAAACCCGGGGCCACCGAGCGCCTCCTCCCAGCGCAGGAGCTCCTGTGTGCTTGCAAGCACCGAAGCCAGCTCGTTTTCAGGGTCGCCCGACACGGCGCGGCGAGTATAGGCCGCTTTCGTTGACTTGGCCGTCTGCGGCTCGCTACTCTCGTAATCGAGGGGGATTCCAAGCCGAACATGTCGCGGGCTCGAGTTTTGGCTATCGGTGACACGCATGTGGGCATGAAGCGCGCCCACAACGAGGACAGCTTCATGCTCGCCGAGGACGACAACCTCTACGTGGTGGCCGACGGCATGGGCGGACACTCGTCCGGCGAGGTGGCGAGCGGCATGGCGATCGACACCCTCCGTGAGTTCTTCCGTGCCACGAGCTCCGACCCTGAGGCCACGTGGCCGTACAAGATGGACAAGGCGCGCGGGTACGAAGAGAACCGGCTGATCACCGGCATCAAGCTCGCCAACTTGCGCATTTACGAGGCGGCCCAGAAGAACCCACGCATGCACAGCATGGGCACCACGGTCGCCGGCATCCTGGTCGTCGAGGATGGCGTGCTGATCGGCCACGTCGGTGACAGCCGCGTCTACCGCATTCGCGACAACAAGATGGAGCAGCTCACGAGCGACCACTCGCTCCTCAACGACTACATCAAGATGAAGCGGCTCTCCGACGATGAGATCGAAAATTTCCCGCTCAAAAACGTGATTGTGCGCGCGCTCGGCATGAAGTCCACGGTCAAGGTCGACACCGTCCTCGACCGCCCCGAGATCGGTGACATTTACGTCCTTTGCAGCGACGGTCTTTGCGGCCCCGTTACCGACGCGGAGATCCAGCGCATCGTCGGCTCGCAGCAAGATCTGCAGACAGCGGCCAACAAGCTGATCGAGAGCGCCAACGAAGCGGGTGGCCCGGACAACATCACCGTGGTGCTCGCCAAGGTGATGGGCCTCAGCTAAGCAAGCTCGATTCGATCTCGCGGCGTGAGCACGGTGCGGGCGGCCGATTGGGTGACGTGGGTGCCCGGCCAGACGACGCATCGGTCGAGGGTCACCTGGTCGCCGATGACGGCGCCTTCCCCGATCACGCAACTCCGGACGCGTTCGGACGGCTCGACCCCCGCCGGCAGGATGCAACCGCCTCGCGGCGCGACCCCGGGCCACGTGAACAAACCTGAGGCGAGCTCTAGGTTCAGTCGGTGGTATTCGGAAATCGTACCGAGGTCGGCCCAAGGCGAATCGTCGATCAGTCCGAGCACCGGTGCGCCTCGGTCGACCCATCGGCGATACGAGGAGCGGATGATGCAGCCGGACTCGGGCAAGTCCGGGAATGCCTCCGGAGACAGCACGTGAACACCGGTGAACATCAGGGACGCCCTCACCCGGTCATCTTCTGGCTCGCCGAGAAGTGCTCTCACCCACCCGTGCTCGTCGATCCCGACGTCCCCAACCCGTTGCGGCTCGGGCGTATGTCGAAGTATCATCGTTGCAACAGCCCCGTGGGCCAGATGTGCCGCCACGGCGCGCTCGAGGTCCGGCGCGAAGAGCGTATCCCCGTTCATGACCACCGCCGGCGCCTCGCGGTCGGCGAACAGGCGCTGTGCCCGCCGCACGCCGCCGGCAGTACCCAACAGCTCGGTTTCGCGCGAGAATCGGAGGTCTACCCCATTGGGGCGCGCGGCGGTGAGCACGGTCTCGACCAGCTCCGGCGCTGGGAGTGTGTTGGCCACGATGTGATCCACCCCACTCTGCGCGAGGTGGTCCATCGCGAACTGGGCGAGCGGGCGGTTGGCCACCGGCACGATCGGCTTGGGCCGCAGCTCGGTGAGCGGCCGCAGGCGCGTCCCGAGCCCGGCTGCTAAGAGCATTGCCTGCACCTGGCGCATGGTAGTCGCCCGGCTGCATTCGGACCAAGCAATCCGGGGTCGCCACGGCGTATACTGGGGGCACGGGGGAGATGAAGAAGATCCTGCTAACAGGGGCCGCCGGGTTCATCGGGAGCACGACCGCCTCGGCGCTGCTCCGCCGCGGGGACTTCGTCGTAGGTATCGACAACCTCAACGACTACTACGACCCGGCGCGCAAGCTCGCGAACTTGGAGGAGGTTCGCGCCGGGCCGCCGGACGCCGCGCGATTCGTATTCGAGCGAATCGACGTTCGGGACGAGCCCGCGGTCCGCTCGCTCTGCAAAGCCCACGAATTCGACGTCATCATCCACCTTGCCGCCATGGCGGGCGTCCGGGCTTCGATCGACGACCCAAAGCTCTACTTCGACGTGAACCTCGGCGGCACGCTCGCCCTGCTCGAGGCAGCGCGGGACCACGGTCAGCCGCTCTTCGTGTTCGCGTCGACGTCATCGGTGTATGGCCGCACGAAGGTCATCCCCTTCATCGAGAGCGACCGCGCCGACCGGCCGCTGGCACCCTACCCAGCGAGCAAGCGCGCCGCGGAGCTGCTGGGCCACTCGTACTTCCACCTCTTCGGCCAGAACTTCACCGCGCTTCGCTTTTTCACGGTGTATGGGCCGCGCGGGCGCCCCGACATGATGGCCTACAAGGTCCTGGACAACATTTTTCACGGCACCGAGGTCCCTCTGTACAACAACGGTCAGATGCACCGCGACTGGACGTACATCGACGACATCGTGCAGGGGGTCGTCGCCGCGGCGGATCGGCCTTTCGGCTTCGAGGTAATCAACCTCGGCCGGGGGCAGCCGATCCTGCTCGCCGATTTCGTCCAACTGATCGAAAAGCAGGCCGGCCGGCGTTCGCACTTGATCGACAAGCCAATGCCCGCCGCCGACGTCGAATACACGTACGCCAACGTGGACCGCGCCCGCGAGCTCCTCGAATACGCGCCAAAAACCACCGTCGAACAGGGGGTGCGGGAGCTCTGGCACTGGTATCGACAGACCGTGTTGGAGGGCGCGGGGTCATGAGCCGATTGAGGACCCGGACATCGCAGTTCTTGATCGACATCGGCGTGCTGATGCTCGCGTTCTTTCTCGCGATGCTGGTCCGGTTCGACTGGCAGGTTCCGAAGCTGGTGTTCCGTCAGCTGATGATCGTGCTGCCCTACGTGGTCCTGCTCCAGTACGCCTTCCTGTCGGGGTTCGGCATCACGCGGTTCTCGTGGCGCTACATCAGCCTCCGCGATACCGTCCGCATCTTCGCAGCCATTGCGTGCGCGTCCGCGGTGCTGGTGGCGCTTCGTTTTCTCAGCCCGACGCTGGTCGACGGGTTCCCGTACGCGCGCTACGGAATCGTCCCTCTGGGCGTCTTGCTCGGCGACTTCGTGCTCGCCTTCATCGGACTCACCGGCGTACGGGCGCTTCGACGCATGCTCGGCGAGCGGCTCGCAACCGAGCGACATCGGTCGAAGGAGGAGTCCGACGAGCCCACGCTGCTCGTCGGCGCCGGACAAGGTGGCGTTCTGGTCGCGCAGGAAATCGCGCGCCGCCCCGACCTTGGCATCTTGCCGGTCGCTTTCGTAGATGACGACCCCGTGAAACAGGGCGCCGTGATCCAGGGCATCAAGGTGATGGGCACCACGCAGGACCTCGCGAGGCTCGCGGAGCGCTACGGCACCACGCAGGCGCTGATCACGATTTCGAACGCACCCGGGTCGGCGATCCGTCGCATCACCGAAGCATGCAAAGAGGCGGGGCTGACGGCGAAAATCGTTCCCGGAACCTATGAAATCGTCGGCGGCCGCGTGAATCTCTCGCGGATTCGGGAGGTTGCGATCGAAGACCTGCTACGGCGAGAACAGGTGAAGCTCGACACCGAAGAAGTAGCGTCGCTGGTGCGCGGCCAGCCGGTGATGGTGACAGGAGCGGGCGGGAGCATCGGCGCGGAGCTTTGCCGACAGCTCGCCGCGTATCGGCCCTCGTCGCTCATCCTGGTCGAACGGGCCGAAAACAACCTCTTCGAAATCCACTCGGAGCTACGGACCCGCTTCCCGAACGTGGGGGCGACGCCTTGCGTGGCCGACATCACCGATGTCCCTCGCATCACGCAGGTGTTCCGGGAGCACCGGCCGATGATCGTCTTCCATGCCGCGGCCCACAAGCACGTCCCGATGATGGAGTGGAACCCGGTCGAGGCGGTGAAGAACAACATCGTCGGAACGCAGGTCGTGGCCGATCTTTCGGACAGCCTCGCTGTCGAGCGATTCGTGATGGTGTCCACCGACAAGGCCGTGAACCCGACCTCGGTGATGGGCGCGACCAAGCGGGCAGCCGAGCTCTACGTGCAGGCCCTCTCCTCGGACAGCGCGACCCATTTCGCGACCGTTCGCTTTGGTAACGTGCTCGGCTCGGCCGGCAGCGTGATCCCGATCTTCCGCCGCCAGATTCGGGATGGCGGCCCAATCACCGTTACGCACCCGGACATGACGCGCTACTTCATGACGATTCCGGAGGCCGTGCAGCTGGTGACCCAGGCCGCCGCCCTCAGCCGCGGCGGTGAAACATTCATTCTGGACATGGGGCAGCCGGTTCGCATTCTCGACCTCGCGCACGACCTGATCCGCCTGAGCGGCCTCGAGCCCGACAAGGACATCGAAATCCGTTTCACCGGCGTGCGGCCTGGCGAAAAGCTCTTCGAGGAGCTTTCTACGATGAGCGAGGGTATCGAGCGCACGAGCCACCCCAAGATCTTCAACGGGCTGTACGCCTCGCCCCACTTGCCGGCGCTTCGCGCGCAGTTCGAGATGCTGAGCGCGCTCTGCACGTCCGGGGGAGCCGAGGCCATCCGGCGGGCCCTTTCGAGCGTCGTGCCTGAGTATGGCGACGACACCGCCGACAGCGAGCCCCCGGCGCCGCGCCCGAGCCGTTCGCTTCGCGAGTCCAAGCCGGTGGAGCGGGTGTGAGGCTCTTGGTGACCGGCGGCGCTGGTTTCATCGGCAGCCACGTGGCGGAAGCGGCCGTCGTTGCGGGTCACGAGGTGCTCGTCGTCGACGACCTGAGCCATGGCCGAACCGAAAACCTTCCTCAGAGCGTTGATTTCCATCCAATCGACGTTCGAAATCGCGATGTGCTGCAAGAGCTGGCGCTCGATTTTCGACCGGATGCAATCAGCCACCACGCCGCCCAGTCGAGCGTGGCAGCCAGCGTGCGCGAGCCGGTCCTGGACGCCGACGTCAACGTGCTCGGCTCGCTGAACGTGGCTCGCCTTGCGCTCGAGTGTGAAAGCCGATTCGTGTTCGCGAGCACGGGCGGCGCGCTCTACGGCGAGGTTCCCGAAGGCAAGCTCGCAGGCGAGGACTGGCCATCCAACCCCCGGAGCCCCTACGGCTGCAGCAAGGCCAGCGTCGAGCTCTACCTCCGCGCGCTCGCGGAAAGCTCCGGCCTGCGGTACACGGTTTTGCGCTATGCAAACGTGTACGGCCCGCGTCAGGATCCCGAAGGCGAGGCGGGCGTCGTCGCGATCTTCCTTCGGCGCTTGCTTCGCGGGAAGTCGATCCGCGTCAACGCACGGGTTGCGTCTGGGGACGACGGGTGTGTGCGTGACTACGTGTTCGTGCAGGATGCGGTTCGCGCAAACCTCGCCGCGTTCGAGGGAGCGCTCGACGGCCGGACGATCAACGTCGCCACCGGGGTCGCAACGACGACCCGCGCGCTCGCCGAGCAGCTCGCTCGCTTGGTCGACCTTCCGGCGATCGTCGAGGATGCACCGCACCGCGCGGGCGACCTCGAACGGTCGGTGCTCGACCCGACGGTGATGGTCTCCATGCTCGGCGAGCCAATGCCCCTCGAGCGAGGCCTGAGCCGCACGACCGATTGGTTTCGTCAGGAGGCGCCGGTCCCGTGACCGAGCACATCGCCATCGTCGGTCTCGGCTACGTCGGCCTGCCCGTCGCGCTCGCATTTGCTCGCAAGTTCCCGGACACCGTGGGCTTCGACGTCTCGGAGGCGCGGGTGAGCGCGCTTCGAGCCGGCCGCGACTGGACGGGCGAGGTCGCTGAAGGCGAGCTCGCGCGAACCACGCTCAGGCTGACGAATGACCCCACCGACCTCCGCGGCTGCACGATGTTCGTCGTCGCCGTGCCTACGCCGATCGATCGCGACCGACGCCCCGACCTCACGCCGCTCGAATCCGCAACTCGCATCGTCGGCAGCGCCATCGCCCCGGGTGCCGTGGTCGTTTACGAGTCCACCGTCTACCCGGGGGTTACCGAGGAACACTGTGGGCCGTTGCTCGAAGACGCGTCTGGGCTCCGACAGTCTCGCGACTTCAAGCTGGGCTATTCGCCCGAGCGCATCAACCCCGGTGACAAGCTGCACACCTTCGAGAAGATCGTGAAGGTGGTATCGGGCGAAGACGATGAAGCCCTCGAGCGCATCGCGCGCGCGTATGAAGCCGTCGTCGAGGCAGGCGTACATCGGGCGACCTCGATCAAGGTCGCCGAGGCCGCCAAGGTGATCGAGAACACTCAGCGCGACGTGAACATCGCCTTGATGAACGAGCTCGCCCTGATCTTCGACCGCATGGGCATCCGCACCCAAGACGTGCTCGAGGCCGCGGGCACCAAGTGGAACTTCCTTCGCTTCACGCCTGGCTTGGTCGGGGGGCACTGCATCGGCGTCGACCCCTACTACCTGACTGCAAAAGCCGAATCTCTCGGGTACCATCCCGAAGTCATTCTCGCGGGCCGCCGCATCAACGACGACATGGGTCGATTCGTGGCGCAGCGAACGGTGAAGCTTCTTCGCGCACAGGATCGTCCCATCCGCGGTGCCCGGGTCGGCATCTTCGGTCTGACATTCAAAGAGAACGTGCCCGACCTCCGAAACAGCCGCGTGCCGGACATCGTGGCCGAGCTTCGCGAGTATGGCATCGACCCCATCGTGCACGACCCCCTGGCTTCGCGGGACGAAGCGCGTCACGAGCACGGCATCGAGCTCCGGCCTCTGGATGCGTTGGTCGATCTCGACGTCGTCATTCTGGCCGTGCCGCACGAGCAGTACTTGGACCAGCTCGATCGAATCACGACGAGCGTCCGTAGTGGCGGCCTGTTCATCGACGTGAAGTCACTCGTTCAGCCAGCGAGCGTTCGGCCGGACCTGGTTTACTGGAGCCTGTGACCACGCCTAGAAGAGTCGCTCGGGGACGAAGATGATGTCGCCCGCCGCCACCTCGATATCTTCGGCCTGTCCTCGCTGTACCTTCTCGACAGGCACCCGGTAGCGGACGATCTGCTCGCTCAGGCGCCGAGTCACGACCGTTCCGTTTCGGTCCGCCAAGTTCGAAAAACCGCCGGCCATGCTGATGGCCTGAACGACCGTCATGCCGGGCTCTAGCGGGAAGGTGCCCGGATTTTCGACGGCACCGACCACGCTGATGCGTTTGGATGCGTACTCGTCGACGTAGACCGACACGTGCGGATTGCGCAGGAGGTCTCGCTCGCGGAGCTCGGTTTGGATGCGTTTGGCGACCTCGGTCGGCTCGAGGCCTGCAACCTGAACGGAGCCCAGCAGCGGGAAGCTGATCGTGCCATCGGGGGCGACCTGATGGCTGCCGGACATCGCTTCTTCGCCGTAGACGCGCACCGAGAAGACGTCGCCGGGGCCGAGGGTCGTGTCGTCCGTGGCCGGTGGCGGAACCTCCGTGGCCTGTACGCCGCGCTTGCTGCAACCAAGGAAACCAGACGTGCAGATGACCAGGACGACGATCAGTAGAAGACGCGGAGACCTATCCATCCATCAAATCTCTGATAGCTCGCCGGCGGGTCGAGAAGTGGGTCCGGTCCCTCGTAGCGGAAATCGGTGAAATCGGCGAGCCAACCGGCCTGGGCAAACATGGCGAGCCATGCAGTGAAGCGATATTCGCCGAAAATGCCCGTGAACACGCGCCAGTCCTTTCGGTTGGTCTCATTTCCGAGGAGCGTCCCCTCCGGGCTCAACGCGAGGCCCGACCGGTCGCGAGAAGCCCAGGCGCGAACACCGAGCTGGAGCGCGCCCGAGATGGTGAAGAGTGCGTTGGCGTAGAGCCGATTGATGGTGACGAAGTTGCCGATGAACGAGGGTCGGACGTCCCGCTCGTAGCCAGTGACCAGCGCAACCGTGGGTCGCGGCTGCCATCTCGTGTCGATCCGTGCGACCACGTCGTCGTAGTCATCGCCGACTTTGTAGAACCCGAATGCATACCCCACCATCGCGGTGAGCGAGAAGCGCTCCGTGAGCGCACCGTTGTAGCCGATGAGGTTCGTGACACGGTTGTTGCCCGACAGCAGAGTGGGCGATGCCGCGACCTCTTCGGGATTCAAGTAACGCTGGTTGGCGTAATCCATCGTGTAGACCAGCGCGGAAGTTGGAAAGAACAACCAGCTCAGCGAGACCGGCACCCTGTGCGTCATGTTGTTGCCGTAGCCGTAGATCTGCGCATCGAAGAACTCGATCACGTTCGTGTAGCCCACACGGCCTTCGAGCACGTTGCTCTTGCTGCGACCGACCAGGTCGACCGAGCCCGTGTTGATGTTGCGCCCGTAGCTGATCGTGTCGCCCTGCGGCGTGTTCGCGTTCGAAAAGGGTCGAATCGTTCGACGAAAGACGTCGCGGATCTGAAGAGAGAAGACCTTCGAGGGGTTGTACGCGAAGTCGATGTGCGCATCTGCGCCCACGTTGTCGGGAACCCTGTCGAAGAAGTAGTGATAGTAGCGGCCGCCGATACCGCCTCGGAAAGTGATTTTCTGCGGCTCGACCCTGCTGGAATCGCCCTCGCGCTGGCGCTCCGTGCTCTCGGTGGCGACGTCGAGGTAGCCCTCCAGCCTCAAGATGAACGCGCCTTCTTCGTTTTGATCGCTCAGGAAAACGTTGGAGTCGTAGCCACCCTCGAGAGAAAGCCCCGGGTGGAGCACGAGCCGGCCGGTCTTGAACCCGGGCCCTTCGCGTGCGGAACGGTCGTCGCTAAAGCCCTGTGCGCCAGCGGGCGTCGGCAACTGCGCGAGGACGAGCAGCGCCGCGAAAGCTAGAGCGAGCCCTAACCTCGAGCAATAGCGCATGATCCCTTGCTCCCCCCGCGCATACCAAAACCATTCCGCTCTTTAGGTGACTCCACTGACCGGTGGGGGGATGAAAGGAATCGGCCAATCCAGGACCGAGCGAATGACCGCAGGGTTCTCCCTGGGCGCAAAGAGGTCGACCTCTTCCTTCACTTGGGTGTCTCCAGTCTCGAAAAGGTCTTGGCCCACGCATTGATTCGCTGCCTGAGCGAGCATCTTGAACTTCTGTGAGAGAACGGTGATCACCGTGAACTCGTGATTCGCGCGGCCGGTGTCCCCTTCCGCAATCGCTTCATCCAGCGCGGCCTGCCGGCGCTTCATGTTTTGCAGGTTGGCATTGCACTGGCTGAGCTTGTCGTCCAGGCAGGTTGCCCGGATGATGTCTTTTTCGCGCTTCGCGCTCTTGAGGGCGCTCGACTGCGCGGCGCAGCTCGCGCCAGCGCTCGCGACGGCGGCCTCCGCGGCCTCGGCTTGCTGCCCCGGCGACAGCGCGCTGTCGTTCCCCGCTGCGGCCGACGGCCGCTCCTTCACGACATCGACCGTCGTGTCGCCCTCCTGCGCAGTCGCATAGCCGACGCCTCCGCACACCACGATCGCGGCGAGCAACGTGCGTCCTGCGGTCCCCATCCGTCTAAACATCAACGATCCCCTCAACTTGCGGCGATTATACGCGGAGCGATTCTCGTGTCAATGGATACTCATTACAGTTAAGCAGGAACAGTGGTATCGCGTCGAAATTAATTTTGAGGCTGGAAGACAAACGGATAGCGGAAGGTAACGCTTCCGCCGTCTGGGCCTGGATTGAAGCGGAAACGACTGATCGTGCGGGTCACGCAGTCTGCGACGGCCGCGCTGCCGGTCGTGTTCTCGGAGGCCTTCGCGTTCGTGACGTTGCCCCGCTCCTGAATCGTGAAGGTCACCGTGACCTTTCCACCCAGGCTCGGGTTCTTACGCAGCTCGGACTCGTAGCAACGCGTGATCGACTTAAGCCTTTGTTTGATCTGCCGTTGGACGAGGGCGGCGTCGAACTCACCGCTTCCTCCGATGTCGCCGCCGGAGTTGAGGCCGACGTTGCCGCGAACCTGCCGCTCTTTGACGGCCTCGCCCTCTCTGGCGACCTTTCCAACCCCTTTGCCTTTCTTGAGGGATCCGAGCCCTGCTTTTTGCCCGCTGCCACCGCCGCTGCGCGTACGTAGCGCGCCGGCCTCGCTCTTCGTGGCCACGCCCACCCCCGAGGCTTGTGCCAACACGTCCGCTGCGTTCCCCGTGACTGCGCCTCCGGCGAGCACGTCACCAAGCGCGCCACTCGAGCCACCGAGCGCGCCGAGCAGCATGGCCTCCGCCTGTGCCGCGGCTTCCTGTGCGATGCGCGCGCGGCCTTCGGCAGTCGCCCCGGGCTCGCCGGCGGCCGGCCCCTTCGGCTCGGCTTTGACCGGTTTGCGTTCGGGGGCTTTGGTTTTCGCTTCTTCTTCCTCTTCTTCGCCCTCGCCCTCTTCGATCTCCTCTTCTTCGATGGTTGGCGGCTCGATGGGCGCCTCGAAGATCAGGCGTGCCAGGCTCTCGGGAACCTCTTGAACGCCACTCTCGATCTCCCAGTCCGCGTTCTCCATGTAGATGATGAAGCCGAAGAACACCATGTACGAAAAGATCACCCAGGTCGTGAACGTCCAATCGATCGTTTTGACGAAGCCTCGCTGCACCGCCGCCGGAAGCTGAGGCTTGGGCGTGATCGGGGGGGCAGACACGAACTCGAAAAAAACCGTGAAATCCCCCATCCGGATGTTGCCGCGCGACGTATCCGCCAGCTTGATCTGATAGTGCGTGCCGGCATTGCGAGCGGCGCCCGTCTCACGGAGGTGCTCGAGCTTTTGCACGCCGCCAGGGAGCGCGACCTTGCCGCTCATGTCCTCGGTGAAGTTGAGGATGTAGTCGTCGCCGACGAGCTGGAACAGCTCGAACCGCGACTCGAGCTTCGGGGGAAGGGTCCCGGACTTGATGATCAGATGGTTTTTCGCAGCCGTGCCGACGGACACCGTCTCCCGGCGTCGGATGATCCGCTCTTCGACGATCTTCTTGTCCCGAAACAAGCCGATGCGCAGCACCTTTGGACCCGATTGCTTCGTCGGGACCAGCTGCATGGCCATCGTCATGGCGCCTGCGCGCGTTCCCTGCCTGGTCGGTTGCTCTCGGGGCATCAGAACGGTTCCTTTTGCACGCTTCGAACGACCTTACGGAGGAAGCTCGTGCGAAGCTCGAGCACTTCATAGCCCAAGTTGGACCGGTTGAGGATGTAGAACGCGTTCGGCTTCTGGACGCGCCCTTCGATCACGATCTCCTCGAGCTGAATGACTCGCGGTTGACGCTTCTTCCCACCCTGCGCGAGCGTCGTGCCCGCCGACGCCAGCACGAGAGCGAGCCCAAGCCACCACTGTAGAGCCCACCGCTTCATGAGGCGCCTCCTTGTTCACGTTCGGCCCGGCGCCGTGCTCGCTTGATCATTCGATCCAAGTCGCGGAGATACTCCTCGGATTGATCTTCTTTGGCGAGGCGCGGGCCCATCTCCGATCTGTAGATCCGGAACTCGTCGACCGCCTTTTCGTACGCGGTGAGCTCGTCGAGGCCTGGGAAATCCCCAGCGGCGGTGAGGAACAGCAGTCCGAGTCCGTAGTGTGCTTCGGGCAGCTTGGGTCGTAGCTGGAGCGCGCGGCGGTAGGCCTCCTGAGCGTCGCTCCAACGCTGGGTCGCGCGGTAGGCGTCGCCGAGGTTGACGTGAACCGCGGGCTGTGTGGGCACGAGGCGCTCCGCGGCTTGGAAATGCGATAGCGCACCCGGATAGTTGCCTCCCGCGAGCAGCTGGACGCCGAGCGCCATGCGCGCTTCGGCATAGCTCGGGCGGAGTTGGACCGCGCGCTCGTAGGCCGCCATGGCTTCACGGAGGCGCCCCGGCTCGCTCTTGAGCTGCTCTCCTCGAAGGAAGTGGAGCTCCGCGATGCCGGGGTCGACCTCGAGGGCCTGCTTCAGTATCGACTCGGCGAGCTCCTCGCGGCCCTGCGCGCTGCTGGCCTTGATCAGCGCGATCAATGCCGGCACGAAGCGCTCATCGCACTTGAGCGCACGGCGTGCGGCCATCCAGGCCTCGTCGACTCGCCTCGCCTCGACCAATACCTCTGCATAGAGGGCCTGCATCTCGAGGTTGGCGCGGTGCGCGTTCGCCAAGGGCTCGACTGTCGACAGCGCCGCTTGGTATTGCCCGCGCCGAATTTGAATCGTGGCCATGCCGCGCGCGGCCGGCGCATAGTCGGGCAAGACGCGCAGCGCGCGCTTGTAGTAGTCGATGGCTTTGGTTTCGTCGCCGGCACGGTCTGCGAGCACGCCGAGGTTGTAGAGCGCGGGGTACGCGTTTGGATCTCTGTTGAGCGCCTGCTTGAAGCTCGCTTCCGCCGCGCCGACGTCGCCTGCGGCGGCAGCAGATACGCCCTCATCGAGCGACTTGGCCGCCCTTCCCGAGAGCGATGGCCGCGCCGGGCGCTTGCACTGCTCAGCCCGCGTCGCGCCCCACGGGCTTTCGCCGGCCATGGGCGCTTGCGTTTCGACCGGGGTCTCTTCGGCGGGTTCTGACGTCGGAGCCTCGGTCACTTCGCCCCCAGCCGTCCCCTCCGGCTCGACTGTTTCCGTGGCTGCCTTGCCCGCGCAACCCGACGCGAGCGCGAGCATCGCTCCAAGCCACAGTGCCTTCGGTGCCCCCGTTCGCATCACTCGCCCTCCCCGGTGATAGCAGGCGGAGCGATTCCTGGTCGAATCTCGAGCGGTTTGCCCCTGGGTGACCGGGCGAACTCGCCGGG
This sequence comes from Polyangiales bacterium, assembly GCA_041576815.1. GTDB lineage: Bacteria > Myxococcota_A > Polyangia > Polyangiales > Houyiibacteriaceae > SG8-38. The sequence goes on along the minus strand of JBFGKE010000045.1, from coordinate 11,557 downwards.
GGAGTACCCCTGGAAAGTGGCGTCACGCGCCTGCGCTTCCGCGATGCACTCGGCGATCCGCTCGTCCCCGTAGGCCTGGAGGCGGTCGATCGCGAGGCGGGTGTAATCGTCGTCGAAGCTGCCCGCGCGCCCAGCCCGTGCGGCGAGCGCGTATCGGGCCACGGCGAAGCACTCGACTGGCCGCACTTGATCGTCGAGCACCTGTCGGACCTTGTCCTCGAAGTCGAGGCGGTACTCCTCCCGCTCGTCGGGGCCCGCCTGTCGGAGGGCACGCTGGAGGTCGACGGGGACCACGATCGGCGTGTTGAGGATCGAGCGGGCGAGCACTTCGTACGCCCGGCCCTGCCGCACATACGATGCGATCGTCCACCGCGGCCGCCGGTAGGAAAACACGGGCTCGTAGCCGTCGGCGATCGCCTGAGCCTGCTGGGCCCCGTTGCCGATCTGTTTGGTGATCGTCTTGATGTAGGCGTCCACCGTCTTCGGCCTGCCGGGCTTGATCTGGAACCTCTCGAAGCCATCGAGCCTGCCGTCGACCAAAATGAAGCGCGCCTCGGCCGCATACCCCGCTGCGAGTGACCCAGGCGGCTCTCCCGTACGCGCGTAGGCCGCAATCACGTCGGAAAGCGCCGTCTGGTAGTCCTTGAGCCGACCGCGTGCCTTCCAAGACTGTGCGATGCGCCAGTACGCTTGAACGACGAGATCACCGGCGTCGCCGTCGTTGCCATAGACCTTGATGAACTCACGCATGCCGCTGATCGCCTGCGGATATCGCTTTTGGCGATAGGCCATCTCGGCGATGCGGTAGAGCGCATTTCGCTTCGTGTCGGCATCTTCGACGGTGTTGTAGGCGCGTCGGTAGTACTGGGTGGCCTCGGGGTACCGCTGCAGCCGCTCGAGCAGAATCGCCGAGTTCACGAGACCGTCTGCGCGCTTGGTCTTCACCTCCGGGTCGGAGGACTCGGCAAAACGCTTCGAGTCCGCGAGCACGCGATAGTTCTCGACGGCGCGATCGAAGTCGAAGTTGCGGCTGGCCGTGTATGCGAGCTTGAAGTGAGCGTTGGCGAGGATTGCATCGAGGCTCTTTTGCTCCGCTTCGTCCTCGGCCCGGCGGGGTCCCACCTCGTCGATGATGCGCTGATAGAGCTGTCCGGCCGAGTCGAAGCGATTGGTCGCCTCGAGCGCGAGCGCCGCATACTCCAGCGCCAGCGGGGCCTGTCGATCCGTCGGATTGCTGTTGACGGCGGCCAACAGCATCGTGGCGGACTGCTCGTAGAGGAGGCGCTGCTCCTCGCCGGTCGCCTGCCCGGCGCGCTTGTAGACGTCCAGCGCATCCTGGTAGACCAGGGCGTTCAGGTCTGCGCCCGCGCGGCAAATCGGTTTGTCGCGGTTCCCCGGAAGGCGGCAGTCGATGCGGTCAGCTTTCGCGGAGAAGGTGCAGCCCCGCTCTTGGATGTCGGTGGCAAGACGCCGAATCTCCTCCGAGTTTTCGGTCGCCATTGCCATCGCGCGCAGGTTTTCCCAGGCGATTTGGCCCGTCGCGTCGGCTTCCGGCCCCGAGCACCGATCCTCGTAGATACGCGCGAAGCGCTCTTCGGCTTGGGGCCAGTACCCGTACCAGTAGAGCAAGAGCGCGTTGTTGTAGTCGTACGCGGCGCGCACGCCTTCGGTGTCGCGGCGCGGGGGAACGCGCATGAGATAGATCTCTCGGGCGCGCGCGAGGCGCTGTACCGTTTCCGGCATTGCAACCGGTCGAACCGACGGCGGCGAGCCGGTGGCCGCCGGGGCATCGCCGCGGATGACCAGCCGCCCCTCCTCTACGTCTCGGTCCGCAATGCGCTTGAGCGATTCGACCACCCGACGCGCGGCCTCGGCGAGATAGGTGTCGTCCACGTTGGAGTCGCGAACCTCGGCGTACTCGGTGGCGGCCTGCTCGTAGCTCTTGGACCAGTAGAGCGCGTCAGCGAGGTTGTAGTGGAGCTCGTAGCCTTGCGGGTTGTTCGGGTAGCGTTCGAGGTATCCTCGATACGCGGTGGCAGCGAGTGCGTACTCGGTCTGGGAGTCACGACATAGCCGCACATCCCGCTCCTGCACACATTGTTGACGCATGCGCTGGGCTCGCTGGTGATGATGAATCGCCGTTACGATGAGGGCATTTTCGGCGAGCTGCTCGGCGTTTCGCTGCTCTGCCGGGCGATCCATGTTGGCGTTCCACCAGTCGCTGCCCTGCACGTATTGCGTGAGCTCGGAGCGCGCGATGATGGCGTTCTCGAACTCGTTGTGCATCTGATGGGCGACTGCGATTTGGTTCAGAATCTCCGGGGCTCGGTGGTGCTCCGGCCACGTGTTGATCGCGAGACGCCAAGCTGCGATCGCCTCGGGGTATTTCGCCTCGTCGAAGTAGACCTGGCCTAGCTGAAAGTAGACCTCGGGCGTCCAGGGCCGGTCTTGCGGAAGGAGTGACGCATCTCGAATGCGCTCGATGCCGGTCGCCCGACCCTCGACCGGGTCTGGAACCTGGTTTTCGTTCCAGTCGTCGTAAGCAAACGCGATGCCGAGGTACTCAATCGCCTCGGGACGGAGCTCGGAGCCGGCGCGCCCGGTTTGCTGCCGTGTGTCGTCCGACCATTGAACGAGCTTGCCGAAGTTTCGAATCGCTTCGGGGTAACGGCTCGCGCGATAGTACGCCCAGGCAACCTTGTAGAGCGCGAGGTTGTAGTTCCGATCCTCGACGTCCTCGAGGATGCGCCCATACGCGGCAATCGACAGATCGAGCGCATTGGTGCCGCCAAAATCATCGAAGTGATACTCGCCAATTCGGAACCAAGTTTCGCTCACGAAACGCGCCTCCGGCGAGATCGGCTCACAGCTCTTGTACGGATCGGTGAACGGACCTCCCGTGCCCCCGAGCGGCTTGCCATCGAGTGTCAGCGCAGGGTATCTGGCCTGGGCCGCGAGGGATGCATCTGCGGGCGGAGGACGCCAACCGGGGTCGTAGTCGTACTTGTTCGCGCAGACGAGCGCGAGCCATGCGGCGAGTGCCTCCTCGGGCCGCCCCATCTCGTTCAGGGTGTAGCCGATCAGGTAGTAGACGCCGTCCGAGCGCTCGTACTTCGGGAACCGCCGCGCGAGCGATTTGTAGAGGGTCACGGTCGGTGTGAAGTCGGGGGACGTTGGAAGACTGTCTTCGGCTGTGAGGTCGCCGGCCTCACGTGCGGCCTGGGCTTTGTCGTACAGCTTTTGAAACTCCACTGCGCTTCGCTCGAAATAGAGCTCGCCGAGGCGGAACATCGCGTCGGGCGTGTACCGCGGGTGCTCGGGGTAGCGTCGAATGAATTCCTCGAAGATGCGTATAGAGCTTGTTCGCGCGTCGTTGAAACCGCGCTCCTCGGCTTCGAGCTGCTCGCCATACCAGCGGTCTCGTTCGCGGCGCCGCTGAAGATACTCGCGCCGCACGAGCGAGGTCACCGTCGACCGGAAGGCCTCGCCGCTTTCCGAAAACTCATCGACCTCCCGCTCGAGCTGCCGAAGCGCTTCGAGCTGCTCCGGTGTGGGCGGCGGCCGCTCGTCCACGATGCGCCTGCCGGTGTCTTGAAGAAACGGCGGCAACGTGACGTCGGTCGCGCCCTCCCAAGGCGTGGCGTCGGCGTCGGGCGATGGCGCCGGCTCCGCGGATTCCGCGGGCGCGGGCTCGACCGGCGCGGGCTCCTCGGCCGCGGACTCTTCGACGGGCGGGCTCGCGGGCTCGGGTTCGGCGCCTGGCGCGGGCGGCTGCGCGCCGGCCGTCCACGCCATGAGCCAGAGGGCTCCTGACATCGACAGAGCGAGTCTCGCCAGGACGCTCATTCGCCGTCCTGCCCGCCGAGGTTTTCGTCCATCACATCCCTGAACTCGTCGTCGAGCGCCTGCAGCTCACGGGCGCGCTCGCGGGTCAGCGCATCGATGCGCAGGCGATGGTCTTCTCTGCGCGCCCAAGATACGTCGATCTTGCCGACATCGGCACGCAATACGAGGTCGTAAAACCGATCGTACACGCGGTTGAAGTTCAAATAGGTCACAGCGCCCACCACGTCCTCGGTCTCTCCCTCGAAAGAGCCGAGCGCGGCCCGGTAGCGTGCGAGGTTCGCGGTCTCTTCCTCGACCACGACCAGCATCTCCGACGCGCGCTGTTGGACGACTGCCGCAACCTCGGCATCACGCTGGTCCAGCTGTCGCTCGAGGGCAGCGACCCGCGCAAACCCATTCTCATAGTCGGCCCCGCCGGAGCCCGCGACTTGCCTCTCCCGGTCGACGAGCTCGATGAAGCGGTTCCGCTTGAGGTCGTCTGCCTGGTATCCCTTGTCCCCGACGCCGACGCCCAAGCGCCCGACCTCCAGCCGCCGGCGAATCGACAGGAGCTGGTCTTCGTAGTCCCTCACCTGTGACTCGTGGTCGGCGAGCTCGGCGCGTACGGCAGACGGATCGACCTTTTGGGGATCGACGGAGGCCAGCCCGACGCGCGATGCGGTGATGCGCGCCTCGAGCCCCAGCAGCTCGACGCGAAGGGCCTGCAAGTCTCGCTCCGCCTTTCGGTACTGCGCTAGATCGACCAGGTCCCGTTCGACGAAGTCTTCGGTCTCTACCGGTAACTTCACGATGGCGCGCTGAAGCTCTCGCCGACGCGCCGTGATCCGTGACACCCGACCGCCGACGCTGCCGCGCGCACGCGCCTCGCCCTCGACGAGCATCCCGCGAACCCGGGCCGCGCGATTGCGGAGCCCGGTGGTCCGCTCCCGCTGGCGCCGAAGGTCGGAAAACACGCTGACTCGGTTCGGGGCGGCGAGCGCGGCCGTGATCCGCTGCGCAAGCTCGTCGGTTTCGCGGACGAGCTGCTTCGACTCACTCAAGTCCTCGAGCACGCCGAGCGCCCGCTCGTAGTCGCCTTCGAGATCGATCCATTGCCGCGCCGAGTGAGGCAGAAAGTCATCAATATCGAAATCGTCTAGGTTTTCTCTCACAACACGCCGAAAATACGCGTGAAGATCGGGGTGTTCTTTTTGGACTGTGCCGAGCTCGTCGCGAATGGGTCCGAACGTTTCCAAGACCTCGTCGAACACGACCTCCGCTTCGTCGTAGCGGCCGTTGCGAGCCAGGAGGTCTCCGCGAAGGACCCGACCATCGGCATTGAGGGGGCTGTCGGGCGCGGCGACCGAGAGCAGCTCGAGCGCCCGCTCGGCTTGAACGGGGTCGCGCTTGCGAATGTAGGTCCAGGCGAGCTCGAACATCGCCTCGTCGAATCGTGGGGACGTCTGCTCGATCGCCCGGTACGCCTCCACCGCCTCCTCGAGCTGGCCGGTTTCGTAGTGCACGCGCCCGAGGGCCAAATGGGCCTGCTCGATCACGCGCCGCTCCTGCTCGTTGGCGGGCTTCAGCCCGAGGACGCCCTGAAACGCAGCGGCGGCGTCGAGATACTCGCCGCGGAGGGTGTGGATGGTGCCGACGAAATACCTCGCCCGAAGGGCAAACCCGGAGCCGGCGGGAACGGAGAGAAACCCTGCGCGCGCCTTTTCGAGCCGGGCCGCATCGACCCCTTCGATGGCGGCGTCCGCCGGGGCGTTGAGCACGTCGTCGATCGGGACGGCGCGGTTGTAGTGGTATTTGGCTCGAAAGTAGGCCGTCGTGGCGGTCATGCTCTCGAGGCTTTCGAGCGTGGTGAGATAGCCGTCGACCTGCCGAAAATCACGCGTGTGAATCGCGATTTCGATCAGTCGGCTGAGCGAAGGCTCGACGTACGTTGCGAACGCCGGATCGCTTCCACGGTCGATTACTTCGCCGTAGCGCTTGCGGGCACCGAGATTGTCGCCCGCCAAAAAGAGCGATTCACCGAGCAGAAACAGCGCTTCGGGGTAGGCGCGGTGGGTGGGATGGTGCTCGACGACGTCGGTCAGCAGAATCGCCGCGCGAAGGTAATCTTCGAGGCGTAGATAGAGCTCCCCGTCGGCAAGCCTTTCCTCGACGAACGTGTCGCTCTTGGCGTCGTGTGGCCGCACCCTGTCCGCCATGAGCCGCTGCGCGTCAGCCTCGAGATCGACGAGCTCCCGGTTCGCCGCGCTCAAGTCCTGGGCGAACACTCCGGGTGCGTGAAGGACGACGACGGCGACGGCGAGGATGCACGTCACCCGAATCACGTTCGCTCGCCCCCTGCCAAGTGTCGGTGTGGGCGGCGATGCTGTCGCCCCACGAGCTTTCATTACCGATCGCCCCCGCCGCTTGCGTCGGGTCGTACTGGGCGCTCGACGCGTTCGATATAACGAACCGCCGGCCGCTCTTCGAGTGGTGTCGTCGGGCCGCCCTTTTCGTATCCGACGACCTGGAGATTGGCGACGCGGCCCTCGGGGACCGCAAACGTATACGTGGACCGCACCGTGAAGCGATACCCCTTCAAGTATGAAAACACCCCAAAGCCATGACCTCGGTACTCGAGGCTGACCGTGAGCGTGTGCTCGCCGGGAACGATGCTCCCGTTGTAGATCTCGAACTCCTGTTGCTCGCTGAGCGTGCCCTCTTCGTCGGCCTTGGTGAAGATTGGCGCGCCGTCGAGCGCGTAAACGACGCGTACGAGCTTGTACGATTGAGACATGCGGTTTTCGTGGACGATGACCGCTTGCCCACCCCCGACGACGCCTTCGAGCACCGTTTCAGCCAGTAGAGAGAGCCTGGCTTTCGATCGAAAGATCTGCTCCTTGAGCTCGTTGATGCGCTGCTCGAGGTCGCGTAGGCGGACCGCATAGGTGCCTGCGTCGATCGGTTCGCGTGGAGGCGCGGGAGCCGGCGCGGCCTCCGCAGGTGCGGCCTCCTCGGGCGTAGCGGAAACGTCGGTTGAAGTGTCCGGCGGCGGCGCATCCTCGGCGGTCTGGGCCATCGCCATGGCGCCACCCAACCACATGCAACCCGCCACCACTGAGAGCGCAACTGTCCTGCGCATCGCGATTCCCCTCTAAGTGACCACCATCCGAAGCGAAATTGCCCCCCGACGGTCCTCGCGCTTATACCGCAGCGCCAGCGGGTGGGTCAATGAAGGGCCAGGCCATTTTCAGCGTGTCCTGCAGCGGAGAATCGCTGAATTGTCCTTCACTTGCGCGCACCCCTTCCCCGGGATCGGGCGAGCCGGCCGAGGACTGCCTTCCAGGTGGACGTTCCAGGCTCCGCCTCGCGGTTTTCGAGGTCTGCCGCGACCGCGATCGCGTCGGCCAGCGTCGGGACGATCTCCATCGTGTCGAGCGCGATACGCGCGCGCTCGGACGCCGCGCGCCACGACGGGCTGATTCCGCAGAACACGCACACGGCGCCAAGCATGCGCGTCATCTCGTCCGCCGAGAAGATCGCCGCGGCCCGCTCGGGGCTCGGCTCGCCGAGCTGGGTGAGGTCCACGACCGCGGTGGTGGCGTCGGCGTCGAGCATGGCTCGGCCGAGCTCGTCGACGCACTGACTCAGCACGGCGGGCTCGTGCACGCCCGATACGATCAGCGCGAACACACGGTCTGCCATCGGGAGCGGCGCGATCGGCTCGGAGGAGCGCGCTCGCAGCGCGTGCTCGACCCGCTCCTCCCGCCCCAACACGAAGCCCTCGAAGACGGCACCCGTCGCGCGTTCTCGGAATGCACTGCCGATCGTCGTCTCTGAAGCGCCGACGGCTCGAAGCACGAGCTGAACGACTTGCAGCGCGCCGCTTGGCGTCAAATCGAGCAGCGCGAGCCGCCGTCCTAGCAAAGTCAACACCGTGAAACACTCGCGGTACTCGAACGAGTCGAAGTCGCCGTGTGCGAGCTGCCCGGGCGGGAGCTCACACAGGAGCGGAAGCACCGGCGCAGCTTCTTTCACGATCTCGTCGAGCGCAACACCCCCCGTCGGTGGCCGGTGTCGTTCGAGCAGAGCCTGAAAGCGCGCGGCGGCAGCGTCTCCGTCGGTCACGATCCACGCACTCTATCACTCATTGAGGCGGCGATGATCCCACGTGTTATAACCCGCGTTGCATGGCCGCCACAATCCTGGTCGTCGACGACGAAAAAAACATTCGCCGCACTCTGCGGATGGTTCTCGAAGGCGCAGGATTCAACACGCTCGAAGCGTCGTCTGCGGAGCAATGCCTCGAGATGCTGGGGTCCAACGGGATCGATCTCTTGATCCTCGACGTCCGTCTCCCTCAGATGAGCGGCATCGAAGCGCTCGAGAAAATCCGCAGCGAGCCGGAGACACGAAAGCTCCCAGTGCTGATGGTGTCGGGTCACGCTTCCCTCGCGGAAGCGGTGCAGGCGGTGCAACTCGGTGCGACGGATTTCTTCGAGAAGCCGCTCGACCGCGACCGGGTGTTGGTCACGGTTCGGAACGCGCTCAAGACTTGGCAGCTTCAGCGGGAGGTCGAGCAGCTTCGGGCGGACGTCGAGCATCGCTACGAGATGATCGGCGAGAGCCCGGTGATGCGTACTCTCTTCGCGCAGCTCGAAAAAGTCGCGCCCACGAACGGTCGCGTTTTGATATCGGGTGAAAGCGGGACCGGCAAAGAGCTCATCGCCCGGGCGATCCATCGGCTCAGCCCTCGCGTGGGCAAACCGTTCATCAAAGTCAACTGCGCTGCGATTCCAGCCGAGCTGATCGAAAGCGAGCTGTTTGGCTACGAACGCGGCGCCTTCACCGGTGCGCAGGGTCGCAAAAAGGGCATGTTCGAGCTTGCCCATGGCGGCACGCTCTTTCTCGACGAGATTGGGGACATGAGCGCCAGCGCGCAGGCGAAGGTGCTGCGTGCGCTTCAAAGCGGCGAGATCTCGCGCGTCGGCGGCGAAAAAGCGATCGCAGTCGACGTCCGCGTGCTGGCAGCCACCAACAAAGACCTCGAGGTCGAGGTCAAAGACGGCCGGTTTCGCGAGGACCTCTACTTTCGGCTCAACGTCGTCCCGATCCTGAGCCCGCCGCTTCGCGAGAGGCCGGCCGACATCCCGATCCTGGCGAAGGGCTTTCTGCGCGAGTTCTCGCTCGAAAACGGTCTGCGCGAAAAGCCGATCGACGAGGAAGTGCTCGAAGCGCTCGGCCGCCGGCCTTGGCCCGGAAACGTGCGCGAGCTCAGGAACGTCGTCGAGCGGATGGCCATCCTCAGCGGCGATCGGATCACGCTCGACGATCTGCCCGAGGAGGGTGTGCTCAGCGAGGTCCGGCGTGAGTCGGAGCCTCCGGCGGAGCTCCCCTCGACGCTGGACGAGTCCGGCGAACGTCTGACTTTGCGGGAGTATCGTGGACGTGCCGAAAAGGACTACATCCTGCGTACCCTAGATGAGGTCGGTTGGAACATTTCGCGGGCTGCCACAATTCTCGGCGTCGAGCGCACCAACCTTCACAAGAAAATGCGGAGCTATGGTATTCGTCGGCAAGAGGCATGATCCGTCGTACGATACGGCTGGTTTGGACGGGCGCCGTGCTGGCGTTTCTGGCCTACGTGCTGTTCTTCGTGCAGCTCGGTGAGCGTTCTGCGTTCGAACACCTGATGCGCGTCATCAACACGGACGAGGCCCGTGAGCTCGGACGGGAAGTCGGTGTCGCTACGGAGCGGCTCACCAAAGAGATCGGGGAGCAGGTGCACGAGGCGACCAAGCCGCCGGCCGTGGACGCCGGCGCTTCGCAGGTGCCCGAGGCCGTTACCGAGCAGCTTCGCGGCGTCGTCGGTCACTCCTACGAGCGCGAACGGCGAATCGAATCAGCGCGAGAGCGGGAAGCGCAATAGGCGCCGCGCCCGCTACGGCCATTCGAGCCCGAGCCGCTTCATCTTGCGCCAGAGCGTCGTCGGGCTGAGCCCCAAGAGCTCGGCGGCACGCTCTTTGTTGCCCTCGACCTGCCGGAGGGCGCGAACGATGGCGTCGCGCTCCACCTCTTGCACGATGTCCGCGAGCGATTTGCGCCCGGGGTCGAGCGCACCACCGTTGCTGTTCTTGTTCGGCAGGATGTCCGAGAGGTGAATCTGCCCGCCCTGTGCCAGCGCGACTCCCTGCTCGATGAGGTTTTCGAGCTCGCGGATGTTTCCCGGAAAGTCGTACGCCAGCAGATGATCCATGACGCCAGGGCCGAGTGACGCCTGCCGCCCCATCTTCTTGCCGTACTTCGCGAGGAAGCTGTCGACGATGGGAGCGATGTCCTCCTTGCGATCTCGAAGGGGCGGAATCTCGAAGCGCGCGACGTTGAGGCGGTAGTAGAGATCCTCGCGAAAGCGTTTGTCTGCAATGAGTGCACGAAGCTCCTGGTTGGTGGCGGCGATGATGCGTGCATCGACGTTGATGGGCTTGTTGTCGCCGAGGCGGCGAATTTCACCCTCTTGAATCGCACGCAAGAGCTTGGCCTGAAGCGAAGGGGGCGTCTCGGCGATTTCATCGAAGAAAAACGTGCCACCGTTGGCTTCTTCGAAGAGCCCCTTGCGTGTCTGCACGGCGCCGGTGAACGCGCCGCGCACGTGGCCGAAGAGCTCGCTCTCGAGAAGCGTTTCGGTGAGGGCTGCGCAGTTGATCGACACGAACGGGCGCTCCGCGCGAAGCGAGTTTGCATGAATGGCTCGCGCAACCAGCTCTTTGCCCGTGCCGCTTTCACCCGTGATGAGGACCGTGGCGTCCGTCGGTGCAATGCGCACGATTCGACCGAGGATGTCACGGATCTCCGCGGAGTGCCCGATGATGTTCCCGAAGTTGTAGCGCTCGCGGAAATCCGCCGCGACTGCCGCCCCGTCGGTCCCAGCGGTGCGCCTTTGTGCGGCGCGCGCGACTTTGATCAGGAGCTCGTCCTCGACGAAAGGCTTTTGTACGAAATCGTGGGCGCCGAAGCGCATCGCCTCGACGGCGTCCTCGATCGTCCCGAATGCCGTCATGACGATCACCTTGGTCCGCGGCGAGCTTTCGCGGGCGCGCTGAAGCACCTCGAGGCCGCCCACGTCGCCCATTCTCAGGTCGGTGATGACCAAGTCGTAGCCGTTGTCTGCGACCATCGTGCACGCGGACTCGCCGTTGGACGATTCGTCGACGTCGTACCCCTCCGCCTGCAGCATTTCCGAGAGCATGCTGCGCGCGTTGTCCTGATCGTCGACGATGAGAATCCTCGCCATCCCCCGAGCGCTCCGTCTCCTCCGACCTTACCGCAAATCGCCGTTTTGCGCCCGGTGGGTCAGCCGAGGATGTCGTGCATGGCCGCCGCGACCTCGTCCCGAAACTCGGCCGGAAAGATCAGGCGCGGCCGCTCGATACGCTTGTTTCGAAGCTGGCCCAGCAGGAACGACGCGTCTCCAAGCCGTTGAAGCGGCTGGTGGCGAAGTGTGACCCAGAGCCCCTCCGCGCTCGGGTCGGTGGGCTCTGCGTAGGGGACGTCCTCGGCGATGTCCAGCCAGACCGTGAGGTCGGGGCGCAGGCCGCGCGTGGCGACGATGCCCTCGACCCGCGCTACCGCTTGCTCCCACAGGTCCGGTCGGCCTTCAGGAAGCGGGACCGTCTTTGGAAGCTCTCGGCAGCGGAGTCGTCGGCTCAGCTCGGCAAGCGTCGGATCCGCGCCGTGC
>JBFGKE010000044.1:0-31695 GCA_041576815.1 Polyangiales bacterium | reverse complement strand
GCTCGGCCGGCACCGATGCGGCGCCATCCGCCACGACGATCGCTGGCTGCGATCACGACGCTCGATCGAACGCGCTCGCGTTGCACAGCTGGCCCTATCCCGCCGAGGCTCGCGACCTTCGCTGGGGCGATCGCTACCAGAAGAATCGGCTGCGACTCAAACCCAATCAGGCGGCTTTCGTGACCGCCACGGTGACTTGGAAGAGCGGCGATCTGATCGAGGTCGAAGACAGCCAGATTCGGATCACCAAGCCGCGGCGCCTCGTTGCAAAGCGCGACCTATTCGTGAAGCGCCAGGTCTGGGAACAGGGCGTTCGAGTCGAAAGAACGCTTCTGGCCGCCGCCAAAGGCCAGGTCGGAAGCTTTTTCTTCTACAACTCGAAGGGCATGTGCATGGTCGGTACGAGCGACGGTCCCGGTTGGACTCCTTGCACGCTAGACGATGCGTTCGAAGGCCTCAGCGCCGAGGAGCCGTTCGCGTGCGAGCAGGTTTGGTGGGTGAAAGTTCGGAAGAGCAAGATCGACCGCGGCTGGATGCCCGTCGACACCGAGCTCACCCAGAGGGTTTTTCCGGCCGACGCCGAAGCCAGATGAACGTCTCCTGGTTTCCTTCGGGCCCGGTCAGCACGCTGTCGGATTCGGCCACCGTATCGAAGCCCATCTCGTCGGCCGCATCGATCAGCGCATCGATGGCTTCGCGACGCCGCTGAGGATCGCGCACCACGCCGCCCTTGCCCACCTTGTCGCGACCCACTTGAAACTGGGGCTTGACCAGCGCAATCACGTCGCCATCGGGCTTCAACTGCGCGCGGGCTGCGGGAAGAAGCTTTTCGAGCCCGATGAACGACGCGTCGATGACGACTAGGTCGAGGGGGATCGGCAACGCGCCGGCGTCGAGGTGACGTGCGTTGGTGCGCTCCATCACCACCACCCGTTCGTCTTTGCGGAGCTTGTCGTGGAGCTGTCCGTAGCCGACGTCGATTGCGAATACCCGGGCCGCGCCGCGCTGTAGCAGGCAGTCGGTGAAGCCCCCGGTGGATGCGCCAAAATCCGCGACCACCGCTCCACGCGGAACGTATTCGAAAGCGTCCAGCGCACCGGCGAGCTTGACCCCGCCTCGGGAGACGTACGGATGATCGGGCTCGCGTACCGCGAGGGGAGCGGTGTCGTCGAGCTTCTCGCCGCTCTTGTCGACGCGCCGGTCGCCGGAGAACACCTTACCCGCGAGGATGAGGGCCTGGGCTCGTGCACGCGAAGGCGCGAGACCTCTCGTCGTGAGCAAAACGTCGGCGCGAACCCTCGGCATACCGCAAGACTGGACTAACTTTCTTTGTCGGGCGAACGGCGCTATGTTCCAGCACATGGCCCGTAGCGTCCTCGTGCTTCTCGGAATCGGCAGCATCGCGTGGGGGGCGCTGGCGCTCTTCGCGGGGTCGGTCTTGCCCGATTGGATGGGCCTTTCCGGTCCCCATACCGGCGAGCTCTACATCGAGTCGGTCGGCCTGAATGCAGGGATGTGGCCCGCTCTCGGGGTGTTCGCGCTCTTCGGCTCGGCGTTCCAGCGCGTTCGGTTGGCGGCGTGCCTCGCATTCATCGTGTGCGCGGCGGGCTTTGCAGGCGGTCGGATCTTCGCCATGGTGCAAGGCGCGAACCCCGGGGTGTACACCGGAATCGCGTTGGCGCTCGAGGTGGGGATCGTCGTCGCGGCTTCGGTCGCATACATCGCCGAGAAGTCACGGCTGGCAAAGCTGACGCGGGAGCAGAAGCGAGCCGAAAAGGCCGCGCTCGAGGCCGCGCTGGCTGCCGAGCACTCGGAGCCGGTCACTCCTCCCGAGCCTCCGACGCCGCCGCCGCCACCTGCGCCCGTGCAGCAATCGTAGGCTGTGAGCGACGAGTCGCCGGCTAGAAGGGAATGTCGTCGTCCCCGAAGTCGTCGGCTGGAGGAGGGCTGCCGCTGCCGCCGCCGCCGCCGAAATCGCTCGGTGCTCCAGAATCGCGCCCGCGCCCGCTCCCGAGAAGCACGATGTTCGTGGCCACGATCTCGGTCGAGTTCCGTTTGTTGCCGTCCTTGTCGTCCCACTGGCGGTACTGAATGCGCCCCTCGACGCAGATGGGCCGGCCTTTCGACAAGATGTTGTTGAGCGCCTCGCCGCGCTTGCCCCACACGATGCACGTGTGCCAGTCGGTCCGCTGCTGCCGCTCGCCAGCGCGGTTGACGTAAGACTCGGTCGTCGCAAGCCGCAACCGCAGCACCGCCTGGCCGTTCTGTGTGTATTTGAGCTCCGGGTCAGCGCCCAAGTTCCCGATGAGCGTCACTCGATTCAAGCCTTCTGCCATGGCTCCCCTATTCTCCTAGCCGCAATCGGCGGCGAACATACGCGCCCTGTGGCCGCGGATCAATGACCCGTCGCCTCCCTTTGCATGCGAAGCACGATTGCAAGCTCATCGGTCAACTCGCGACGGCGGTGCTGATAATAAGACGGTCCGATCGACTCGGCTTTGCGCTGGCGTTCGAGCATCGCGATCTCGTCGAGGAGCTCGGCCTGGCGCTGCTTCCGCACCTTCGCGACGGCGCCGCTTTCGTCGGTAGGGCGCGAAACCAACCAGATTCCGAGGAACACGAAAATGCTCGCCACGGCAGACGCCAGGTACGGCAGGGGTCCGCCACCCGGGATTCCTCGAACGTGAATTCGAAGCGGATCGACGGGAGGATCGCCGGGGCGGCGCATCATCCCGGCCACCAGGAAGCGCCGGTCACCCCCTTCGTGGACTCTGGCGACCTGAAAGCCCTCGACCTCGAGGGTCATCCCGTCGATGTAGTCGCTGACGACCTGGTATTCCATGGTGGCGAAAGGAACTGCTTGCTCGATCGACACCGACGAGCCGTCGACCGGGATGTCATACGTCCACATCAGGTCGACTCGACCCGGGGGGATCGACCCACCGATCTCCAGCCCGGTCTCGGTTGCCGAAAGGCGCTGGTCCGTCATGACGGCTTTCGATTCGAATGCCTTGAAGCCTTCCGGCAGGCGGATCGGTAGACCGCCATCGGGGAACACGTAAGTCGCATCGCCGAGGTTCGTAAGGCGCGCCTCTTGCGTCAGATGCGCGCGGTCGTCGCGAAACTCGATCATCGTGCGTCCGAGAACCTGAAAAATACGCCGGTCATCGGTGGTCGTCGGCAAGCGTACGACGCGCACGCGCTGGCCCTTCGACGCATCGAGCCGAAACGGAGGTGAGCTGTACCGCGCCCCCTCGTACGGCACGTTGACACGGTACGATTGCTTCGAATCGGTCGTCAGCCCGTCGAACCTGCACATGCCCTGCGCGTCAGTCACGCATGCCTTGCTTTCCCGCCCGCCGGACTGCTCCATCATGCCGAGGCGGACCGCCTGCTCGGCAACGGCGTTACCGGCACGGTCGACGACATCGACGGCAATCGTCCCCGTGGGCAAGGTTTCGTCGACCACCGACGTCACGAGATCGGGCACGTTTCCGAGGACGCGATTGACGACGGTCTGATCCTGCTGGGCCGAGACGATCGCCGGAACGCATGCCAAGATGGCGGTGAAGGCGATCTTGCGCATCAGCGTCCGTCTGCGAGCCGCTGGGCGATGAGCTCTTCGGCCTCGCCGCGAAATGCTTCCGTGCCCTCATCCAACTCGTAGAGCACGCGCCGGGCCTGCGTACGCAGCTTCTCGTTGAGATCCTCGAAATCGGCATCCGAGAGCTTGCCCGCATCGTGCTCGAACGCGACATCCTGGATTTCTCCGAGCAGCGCTTCTTTTTCTGAGAGCAGCGCACGGCGAACATCGGTGGTCAGCTGCGCTTGGGTTTGCACGGTGCCGCCGTCGGAAAGCGCCAGGCTGAGGCTCTGCCAAAGGCTTACGAGCCATCCGACGACGCCCAGCGCGGCAAACACGATGAAAAACCACGGAAGGATTTCGGTCATCCGTCCTTCTCCAGGCGCTCGAGCTCTTCGTCGAGGCGGGTGTCGTACTCCGGATCGCGCTCCGCCTCGACCAAGGAGGCGCCTCGCGGCTGGGCAGCGCGGCGTTGCCAACGGCGGCCCAACGCGACGATGAGGCCGATGGCGAGAACCATCGCGGCGATGGGAACCGCCCAGAGCGCCCTATCGAGCCCTTTGTCGGACGGAATGGCAAGCGCCTTGGCACCGTATTGCGCTCGAAAGGATTCTTGAATATCGCTCGGCGGCTCCCCCGCGGCGAGAAGCTCGCGCACCTCGGCGCGCTTGTCGTCCGCCCATCCGCACGCGCAGGTGTCGAGCGGCAAGCGAGCGCAGTCGCCGCACTGACAAAGGAGGCGGCCGAAAAGCTGGCGTTCGGTGGCGTCGTTGATCACGACCGTGCCGGCGTGAAGCGAGCTACTGCTGTCGTTCTGCGCAGACGCCACTCCCGCCCACGCCATCATCGATGCAAGCACGATCGCGGCGAGAACGACGGCGGTGGCGGGCGAAAAACGGAAACGCCGGGGGCGCACGGGCTCTTCGCGGAGGAGCTCCCGCGTCGTGGGCCACATGCCGATGATCGCGCCGAGCAGAAGAACGATGCCGCCGAGCCAAATCCACGCCACGAGAGGCCGAATGATCACGCGGAACGTTCCACGGCGGGTCGACGGGTCGACCGTGCTCATGATGACATAGACGTCTTCGGCCGGCCTGCTGCGAATCGCCACTTCGGTCGTGGGCATCTGCGGGTGCGTCCGGTAGATGAACTTCGCCGGCGCCACCTGTCCTTTTTCCTCACCGCCTTTGTCGATCAGCGTCATGTCGGTGAAGATCATTCGCTTGTTCGGATCGGCCTCCATGCGGGGCTGGTCGTAGCGGACGGTATGGTTGCCGACCGACATCGTGTCGCCAGGGCGAAGCGCGCTTTCCTCTTCGATGTCGTAGGCGGCGCCTGTGAAACCGACGAACATCAGCACGATGCCGATGTGAACGATGTAGCCCCCGTAGCGGCGGCGGCCCTTCGACACGAGCCGGACCAGCGCGGTGCCGGTGCCCTCGCCTCGGCGCATGCGCACCCGGACGCCGCGCCAAAACTCCTGCCCGACGCTGGCGAGAACGAACGCGCACGTCGCAAACGACACGACTGGCGCGACGGACGACATCCAAGCGAGTACCGACCCGGTGGTGGTGTCGTAAATCTCGGTAGGCTCGACGACCGGCGGGTAGCCGAAACGGGCCCCAAACAACAGCTGAAGCACCGCCACGGCGACGCCTGCGGCGAGCGGGAATGCGAGCGCTCGTGCCAGCCTCGACCCCGTGGCCTTTCGCCAGGCAATCAACGGGCCCAACCCCGCCAAGAACAAGAGCACGATGCCGAGCGGCACCATCCATTTGTTGTAAAACCCAGGCCCCACGGTGACCTCTTCGCCTCTCACCCACTGGCTGAGGAGCGGAAAAGTCGTCGCGATCAGGACGAACACCATCATCCCGAGGAGCACCCAGTTGTTGAGCAGGAAGGCGAACTCGCGGCTGACGAGCGACTCGATTTCGTTGTCTGCCTTGAGCTTTGGTAGACGCCAAATCATCAGCGCGGCAATGCCCACGATGAGAAACGCCATGTACCAGACGAAGTACTGACCGATGTCGGAGCGGGCGAAGGAGTGGACGCTGGCGATCAGGCCCGAGCGCGTGAGGAAGGTACCGAAGATCGTCAGGAAAAACGTCAGCGAAAGCAAAAAGACGTTCCACACCTTCATCATGTGGCGCCGTTCCTGGATCAGCACCGAGTGGAGGTACGCCGTCCCGACGAGCCACGGCATGAAGGAGGCGTTTTCGACGGGGTCCCACGCCCAGTAGCCCCCCCAACCGAGCTCTTCGTACGACCATAGGCAACCGAGCAACAGACCGAGCGACAAGAACGCCCATGCGATCATCGACCACAGGCGCGCCGCGCGAACCCACTCGTTGCCGAGTCGTCCCGTCACGAGGGCCGCTACCAAGATTGCGAACGGCACCGACCAACCGACGAAACCAAGGTAGAGAGACGGTGGATGGATTGCCATCCAGTAGTTTTGAAGGAGCGGATTGAGGCCCTCACCGTCTCCCGGAGTCGTGCGGATGTACGTCGCGAAAGGATTGGCGGCGAACAGCATCAAGACCGTAAAGAAGATCAGGATGCTCATCAACGTCGCGAGAATCCACGGCTGAAGCTCGATGTGCCGGCCACGAAGCCAGCGAGTGACGAAGAAGGTGTAGCCGCACAAGAGAAACGCCCACCACAGGAGCGAGCCGTCTTGGCCGCCCCAAAGAGATGCAATCAAGTACCACCAGGGCATGGACCGATCGCTGTAACGCGCCACGTATCGGATTCGGAAATCGTGGACCTGAAACGCGTATGCCAGCACGCAAACCGCGACCAAGACCAACGCGCACGTGGCGTACGTGCCCCAACGCGCCGCGGGAAGCAGGTGCGGCCGACCCCGACCCGCACCCATGGCGATCGCCATCGTGTAGGAGGCGCTGATCAGAATCAGACACAGGATGAGCGTGCCGAAGAAAGGAATATCGAGTGACGGCATGATTCGTCGGGTGGCCCGGAGCCCCCCCAACTATGTAGAGGCAACGAGAAATCGGGCAAGCACAATGAAAAACCCCGCTCGGCGCTAGGCCGGCGGGGCTCTTTTGTCGTGCTAGCCGAACAAGCTAGTCGCCTTCTTCGAACTCCGCGTCAATGACGTCGTCGTCCCCCTTCGGTGCCTCCTCGGTCGCGCCGCTCGTGGGCGCACCGTTCGTCTCGGCGGCTGCCGAGCTGTAGGCAACCTCGGCGATCTCTTTCATCACCGCTTCGAGGGCCTCCGTGTGAGTCTTCATCGCATCGGAGTCGTTGGCCTCGATCGCTTCGCGAAGCGACTTCACCTTGCCCTCGACTTCACTGACTTTCTCTGCTGGAAGCTTGTCCTTGACGTCTTCGAGGGCCTTTTCGACCGCGTACGCCAACTGGTCGGCCTGGTTGCGAGCCTCCACCTGCTCGCGACGCTTTTTGTCTTCTTCCTCGTGCGCCGCGGCGTCCTGGACCATGCGATCGATCTCTTCGTCGGAGAGGCCGCTATTGGCCGTGATCGTGACCTTTTGGTCCTTGCCCGTCGCCTCGTCCTTCGCGGTCACCGAAAGAATGCCGTTCGCGTCGATGTCGAACGTGACCTTGATTTTCGGGATGCCGCGCGGCGCGGGCATGATGCCCTCGAGGTGAAAGCGCCCGAGCGTACGGTTGTTGCCCGCTTCGGCACGCTCGCCCTGAAGGACGTGAATCTCGACCTTGGTTTGGCTGTCTTCAGCCGTCGAGAAGATCTCTTCCTTCTTGGTCGGAATCGTGGTGTTCCGCGGGATCAGCGCCGTCATGACCCCGCCGAGCGTCTCGACGCCCAAGCTGAGCGGCGTCACGTCCAGCAGCACCATGTCCTGCACATCGCCTGACAAGACGCCTGCCTGCACCGCAGCGCCGAGCGCAACGACCTCGTCGGGGTTGACGCCTTTGTGAGGCTCCTTGCCGAAGAACTTGGTCACCGCCTCTTGAACGAGCGGCATCCGCGTGGAGCCACCGACGAGCACGACCTCGGCGATGTCCGCCGCCGTCTTGCCCGCATCGGAAAGCGCCTTCTTGCAGGGCTCCAGCGTGCGCTGCACCAGGTCGTCGATCATCGAGTCGAGCTTCGCCCTGGTGAGCCGGATGTTGAGGTGCTTCGGCCCAGAGGCGTCGGCCGTGAGGAAGGGCAGGTTGACCGTGGTCTCGAGCTTGGTGCTCAGCTCGATCTTCGCCTTTTCCGCGGCGTCTTTCAAACGCTGGAGGACCATCTTGTCTTTGCCGACGTCGATGCCGGTGTCCTTCTTGAACTCCGCGACGAGGTAGTTGATCACGCGCTGATCGACGTCGTCGCCACCGAGATGTGTGTCACCGTTCGTGCTCACGACGTCGACGACTTTGTCTCCGACCTCGAGAATCGAAATGTCGAACGTACCGCCACCGAAGTCGTAGACGGCGATGAGATGGTCTTCGGTCTTGTCGAGGCCGTAGGCGAGCGCGGCGGCCGTCGGCTCGTTGACGATTCGTTTGACGTCGAGACCCGCAATCTTGCCGGCGTCCTTGGTCGCCTGTCGCTGGGAATCGTTGAAGTAGGCCGGGACGGTAATCACCGCCTCAGTGATCGTCTCGCCGAGGTAATTCTCCGCTGCCTTCTTGAGCTTGCGAAGGACCTGCGCGGAAACCTCCGGGGGAGAAAGCTTCTTGCCGCGCACCTCGAAGCCCGCGTCACCGTTCTCGCGCTGAATTACCTTGTACGGCATTCGTGTCGCGTCGTCGCCGAGCTCGTCGTAGCGCCGGCCCATGAATCGTTTCGTGGAGTAAACCGTGCCCTCGGGGTTGGTGATGGCCTGTCGCTTCGCGATCTGGCCGACGAGCACCTCTCCCTGGTCGTCCCACGCGACGACAGACGGCGTAATCCGGTCACCCTCTTCGTTGACGATGACCTTCGGGTCTTTGCCCTCCATCACCGCGACGACGGAATTGGTCGTCCCGAGGTCGATGCCGATGATTTTTCCCATGCTTTCTTGTCTCCTTTTGCGTCCGACCGGATGCCGGAATGACAGCAACGTAACCATGCGCCCGGTGACGTCAAGCGCCATCGGGGCCGGAAATCACGGCCTCGAATCGAGCCCTCGGGCGGCGCTACCCTCAGCCGGATACGCTCTCCCGAAGAGCGAGCACGTCGGCGCTCTCGGCGAGGACGATCAGCGAATCCCCCGCCTCGGCTCGTTGCCGGGGTTGTAAACGTACCTCCGTCGCCTCAGAACTTCTTGCAGATCAACTTCTACAATCAAAGCGGTAAGTCAACCCCTTGACCCGGCTCGGAGAGAACGGCACAACCGGCGGCGGTGGACTCTTCGGATGACGCGCGTAGGGCGGGGCGCGGCCTGGTGTCGATCGCAGGCGCGAAGGCCTACTTCATCGTCACGAGCTACGCCGTCCAGCTCCTGCTGCCGAGGATCTTCGGCGAGGCCAAGGAGTTCGGGCTCTACTCGGCCACGATGAGCGGCGTGACGATCCTGACGAATGTGCTGATCGTCGCGACGATCCAGTCGGTTTCGAAGTTCGTGAGCGAGGACGAAGCACGCGCGGAAGTCACGCTTCGTCAAGGCCTTCGCGTGCAAACGCTCGTAGGCGGCATCCTCGCGCTCGGGCTCTTCGCCCTGGCGCCAGCGATTGCAGGCGCACTGCTCGACGACCAGCTCACCAGGCTCGTGCGCATCGCGTCGGTCGTCGTGTTTGCATACGCGCTCTACGCGGTCGTGGTCGGGAGCCTCAACGGCAGGCACTGGTTTGGAAAGCAGGCGCGCCTGGACGCGGCGTTTTCGACCCTGCGAACGGCCGGCATTCTCACCGGAGCAGCGCTCGGATTCGGCGCGGTAGGCGCGGTAGCTGGGTTCGCCACGGCCGCAGCCTCCATTCTGTCCATCAGCTTGATTTGGATCGGCTTCGGCAAGCCGGGGACGCCGATCCCGCTCCGCCGCTGGGTGGGCTTCATGGCGCCGATTTGGACCTACCAGATCTGCCTCAACGGCATGCTGTTGATCGACATCCAAGTCCTCAAGCGAACCGCCACCGAGATAGCAATGGCGGGTCTTGTGGGCGGGCAGGCCGCCGTCGATCTCGCGAACCAGTACGTAGGCTACTACCGCGCCGCGCAGACGTTTGCGTTCGTGCCCTATCAGCTGATCATCTCGATGACGTTCATCGTGTTCCCGATGATCAGCAAGGCGACGAGCATCGGCGATCGCGAAACGGCTCGAACGACGATTCAGCATGCCATGCGCCTCTCCTTGCTGCTGCTCCTGCTCGTCGCTGCACCGACGTCGGGCGCAGCGCACGGGGTGATGCGATTGGCCTATCCGGTCGAATACGTTGCTGGCGCCCCTGCGCTTTCGGTATTGGTCTTCGGCGTGGGTGCGTTTGCGCTGTTCGCCGTCGCCGCGACTGCGATCAGCGGAGCTGGCAAGCCGTCGATGGCAGCGATGATCGCGGGCGTGTCTCTAGTCGTCGTGATCGTCGCAAACCGGATTCTCGTAATGCGTGCTCCGCTTGGCGCTCAGTCGCTCGAGGCCGCCGCGGTGGGCACCACGACCGGGATGTTCCTCGCGCTGCTGCTTTCGGCCTGGGTGATCCGTCGGACGTTCGGCGTGTTCATCCCGCCGGCGACCTGGCTTCGGGCCTTGCTTGCCGCGGCCGCGGGGTATGGCGCCGCCTCTGCGCTCGACGATGGGTCGCGCGCGATGGCGCTCGTCGCGCTATTCGTCGGCTTCGCAGCCGCTGCTGCAACCCTCGTCATCACTCGCGAGCTCTCGGGGGACGACTGGCAGGCGCTTCGCCGAATCGTGAGACGCGACTAGCCTTGGCGGCGGTAGTGCCCGCTTCGACCGCCCAGTTTTTCGACGAGGACGACTTCCTCGATCGCCAGGCCCCGGTCGATCGCCTTGAGCATGTCGTAGAGTGTGAGCGCGGCGACGGTGGCCGCGGTCAGCGCCTCCATCTCCACCCCGGTGCGGTCCGAGCATCGAACCGACGCTTCAATCGCGATGCGACTATCATCGTCGCCTGCGGCGAATGTGACGTCGCAACCCGTGATCGCGAGCGGATGGCAAAGAGGAATCAACTCGGACGTTCGCTTGGCTGCTTGAATGCCCGCGATTCGGGCGGTCGCAATCGCATCCCCTTTGGGGACCTCGCCCGCAAGCAGCACGCTTCGCGTGCTTGGATCCATCCGAAGAACGGCGCGCGCGCGAGCGGTGCGCTTCGTCTTTTCCTTGTCGCCGACATCGACCATTCGAGCCTTGCCATGGCGATCGAGATGGCTGAGCTCGTCGTCGCGGTCCATCAATCGGGGTGCGGGGCCTCGTAGTTGGGTCGCGGCGGGATCGTGGCGGTCCCTGCCATTCGGGCGATCAGCTCGACCCTCGAGTGCACACCGAGCTTGGAGAAAATCCGCTTGAGGTAGGTGTTGACCGTGGAGACCGTCAGCCCCGTTTCTTTGGCGATACCACGCGTGCTCGACCCGGCGACCAGCAGCGAAACCACGTCGCGCTCGCGCGGGGTGAGCGGGGCGCGGCGCAGTGTCTGCTCGACCGCCTCGCCCGGCCTTCGGCTTCCCTCGTCCGTGAGTCGCTCGGCGTAGTCGAGGCCTTTCGCATAGAGCCGCGACGCCCATTTCAAGAGCTCGAGCTGATTTCCGGCCGGGGCGTCTCCCGCGATCTCCAAGTGAAGCGTGCCGATGAAGGTACGGCCCTGCCGCAGAGGGAGCTCGATCGTCGGATCGGTCGACGTGAGCTCGGACTCGCTGCTGAGTGGGTCCGTGTCCGGGCGGTCGAGCCGAAACGAATGCGCACCGACGAGGCCGGCGATCAGGGTTGCACCGCGCTGCGGATATGTTCGCACGGGGTCGAGCTCCGCTAGGCGCTCGGCGATCTCCATCAGCCTTTCGCTCGAGGTCATAGCCCGGTTCTCAGCCAGTCGTATCCTCATTGAGGGTAGAAAACCGGATTTAAGTCAACCCCCAGCATTCCAAGTGAACGATGACCCCGAGATCTCCGTGAGCTGAAAGCCCGAGATCAGTTCAGCGGCACGCACGGGTGCGGACGACGGCATCAGTCCGAGCGAAAACGCGAGCTCACCGATGATCTGCTCGGACGTTCGGCCTTGGGCGCGAAGGGATTCGATTGGGGTCGCGCCGTGCCGTTTCGAAAGCCGCTTGCCCCGTTCATCGACGACGAGCCCGACGTGCGCGAACCGTGGAACCTCGTGGCCCAACGCACGGTAGAGCGCGATCTGTCGGGGCGTCGACGGAAGGAGATCGGCGGCGCGGATCACTTCGGTGATGTCCGCAGAGGCATCGTCGACGACGACCGCGAGGTGGTACGCCCACGTGCCGTCCGCGCGGCGAAGCACGAAGTCGCCGCCATTGCGCCCGGCTGGATGAGCGCCGCATATCGCGTCGTCGAAGCCCGGCGCTGGATCGTCGAAAATGAAACGAAGCGCGGCCGGCTTTCCAGGCTTGGAGGCACCGCCCCGGCAGGTGCCCGGATAACGCGGCCCTTCGTCGCCGTGCGGGGCGCTGGCGATCTTCGCGATGTCTTTGCGCGAGCACGTGCAGGGATAGACGAGCCCGGCTGATTGCAGGACGTCGAGGGCGCGCTCGTATGAATCCGTGTGCGCCGATTGAAACACCGGGCCTTCGTCCCAACCGAGGCCTAGCCATTCGAGGTCACGACAGATCGCGTCAGCGGAGCCGGCGACCACGCGAGGTTGATCGATATCCTCGATGCGCATCAGAATCTCGCCACCGAGCTTCCGAGCGCGCAGCCAGGTCACCAACGCCGTGCGGGCGTGCCCCAGGTGCATCTTGCCCGTCGGCGATGGTGCAAACCGCGTCCGATAGGGGCGTGCCACGGAAGTCTCTTAGACGACTTGCGCCGAGGCGGCCATGCGGTGC
This sequence comes from Polyangiales bacterium, assembly GCA_041576815.1. Taxonomy (GTDB): domain Bacteria; phylum Myxococcota_A; class Polyangia; order Polyangiales; family Houyiibacteriaceae; genus SG8-38. Next base: position 19,192 of record JBFGKE010000044.1, on the reverse strand, counting down.
ATCTTCCCGGCGTGCGGGGACGAACCGACGTGTGCGGCTGCTTTCCGACGGGGCGCCACTATCCAGGGATCGCAGATCTCATCGCGGATGCGATCCAAAACGTCGAAGGGCTCTGCCAGGAGTTCGAACCGGGCTCGACCTGGGAAGACATTCCTTTCATCGTGGTCGACTTCGAGACGACAGGACGGGATCCGGAGAGCGATCGGGTGATCGAGATCGGCTTGGTGGCCTTCGAAAAGGGCCGAGTCGCGCACAAGGAAAGCTGGTTGGTGAACCCCGGGATTCCCGTGCCCGAAGAGGCGCGTGCCGTGCACGGCATCACGGACGAGGAGCTCGAGGGCGCATCGGATTTCGCACGAGCCTTGCCGCAGCTCTTGGAGATGCTTCAGGGGAGGCTTCCAGTCGCATACAACGCCGGGTTCGACCGAGGCTTTCTCCACGCGGAGCTCGCGCGCATAGCCCCAACCGGCATGACGCCGGGCGACCTTCCACCAGCCGCGCGGGACGACGTCACGTGGATCGACCCCTTGGTGTGGGCGCGCGAGATCTTGAAAGATTTGCAGAGCCGAAAGCTCGGAGACGTCGCCAAGCACCTGAGCATCCCGCTCGAGCGCGCGCACCGCGCGGCTGGGGACGCCGAGGCAACCGGCCGCATCCTGCTCGCCCTCGCACCGCAGCTTCCGCGAATTTACGGCGAGCTCGTGCGCTTGCAGAAGCGCTATGCAGCGTTTCAGGATGCCGAGCTCGCCGCGTGGAAACGCTTTCGGTGAGACCGAAGGTCGACAAAGCACGCCTCATCTGGGTCCCTTTTGCGCTGATGGCGATCGGCAGCTGGGCCCCGGTGCTCGGCATGTGGCTCAACGACATCTCGTGGTCCGGCGCCTCCGGTCGGGCCGTGGCGTTCTGGTATACCGTGCCCGCGCTCGTCGCGACGCTCTTGGTTCAGGGGCCGTGGCTCCAGCAACCGATTCTGAAACCGCTCGGCGTCCAGCTCACGGTCAACCGCTGGTGGGGAATCGCATGGCTCGTGCCCGTCGCGATCCTGCTCGTGGGAATGCTAGTCACGTGGGCGGCTGGATACGAGCCCGTGACGACCGTCGAGCAGCTGATCGAAAACAAACGGTCGATGGTGCCGGCCGATGAACGCGCGGCGTTCGACGAATACCTGCAGGCCAATCCGCCGCCGAGCCCTTGGATGCTGATCGTGTTGGGGATGCCCGCCGGGCTCACCTTCAATCTCATCCCAGGCCTGTGCGAGGAGATCGCGTTTCGCGGCTACTACTTCCGCGAGATGCCGGGTGGGTTTTGGGCGCGCTCGACGAGGATTGGGTTTCTCTGGTGGCTTTGGCTCGCGCCTTCGGTTGCGATTGGAAACCTCTTTGGAGAGCCGGGGCTTCAGTCCGTCGTGCTGGCACTGCCTTGGTGCATCGTCGCGTCGTGGGTTCTCGTTTACCTACGCGTCCGCAGCGCCTCGGTGATCGCCGTCGCGATCACGCGGGGCACGATCTTGGCGCTGACCGCCGCCGCATACGACTTGACCTTCGGCGCGCCGACGTGGCTCAGCCCATTCCATGGCTTGGGCGGTCTCGTGGGCTTCCTCGCGATCGGCGTGGTGTTCTGGATCGAGGACAGCTCACGTGACAAGGGTCGTTTGATGGGGAGACGAATCGGTGGCTGACGAGGCGAGATCGAACCTCCGCGCACGCTATGGCGGTTACGCGATGGTGACGGGTGCCGCCCGAGGGATCGGGCGCGCGTTCGCGGAGCAGCTGGCCGGCGAGGGCTTTGGGCTCCTGCTCGTCGACCAAGAAGCGGACGAGACCCGTGCGCTGGCCGAGGAGCTCCACGCGGTGCACGGGGTCGATGCGCAGACGGTGATCCGGGATCTCTCGGCACCGGGCCTGGCGGAGGAGGCTCGCGCGTGGGCAAACGCTCACGATGTGGGTCTGCTCGTCAACAACGCAGGCACCTCGCTGCTCGACCCGTTCTTGGACATCTCCCTCGACCAGCACGAAAAGACGCTCGACCTCAACTGCCGCGCCACGCTCGTGCTGACCCACGTGTTTGCAACGGCGATGGTGCAGCGCGGCCGGGGAGGCGTGATCGTGGTTTCGTCGGTGTCGGCGCTCTCGGGGTCGCCCTATTTCTGCCACTACGCGGCGACCAAAGGGTACGGACTGAACCTCGCAGCGGGCCTGTGGTCCGAGCTTCGTGAGCGCGGCGTCGACGTGCTCGCAGTCTGCCCGGGCATGACCGACACGAAGCCGGTCCGCGATCGGCGTCTCGACGAACACCTACCCTTCTACATCCCGATGACGGCCCCTCAGATGGTGGCCCGCGAAGCGCTTCGGGCGATCGGCGGCGGGCCGGTCGTCGTTCCATCGCCAGCAGACCGGGTCTCCGCAGCGCTGCTCTCGAAGCTCCTTCCAAGAGGCTGGACGCTTTCGATGATGAAGCGGTCCATCGAAAAGATGCGCCGCTAGAAGGCGTCCTTGGCTTCACGGATCTCCGTGAAAGCGTGCACCGGATCCCGTCCCGCAGAAACGCTTGGCAGATCGAAGCGTAGAAACGGATTGGTGGCGAGCTCCTGCTCGAGCGTCCCCGGCACGGTGAAGCGCCCGGCCGCGCGGGTTTGCTCGGCCTCGCGAAGGGCCGTCTCGATTGCCGCGTTCTCGGGTTCGATCGTCTTTGCAAATCGAAGGTTATTCACGGTGTACTCGTGCCCGCACCAGACCTTGGTGCCCGGCGGGAGGCTGCGTAGCTTGTCCAGAGACTTCGACATCATCTCCATCGTTCCTTCGAAGACGCGGCCGCAGCCCGCAATGAAGAGTGTGTCTCCGCTGAAGAGGTTGCCTTCGACGATGTACGCGATGGCGCCGAGGGTGTGTCCGGGGATTTCGAGAACGTCGACGTCGGCGCCGCCGAACACGAACCGATCGCCTTCGCAGTGCGCGGCCGTCTGGCGCGGGATGCGCCCGTGGTCCGCGTCGTATTTCGACCCGCGCACCTGCTCGATCGGGCACTCTTCGATCAGCGGCTCGATGCCTCCGACGTGATCCCAGTGGTGGTGCGTCAACCAGATCTCGGTGAGCCGCACGCCCGCTCGATCGATCGCACGGAGCACCGGGTCGGCCTGCGAGGGGTCGACCACCGCGGCGCGCCCTTCCTCGACGAGCAGATACGCGTAGTTGTCGCGCAAACAGGGAACTGGGATCACATCCATGGGCGCAACGATAGGATCGGCGCGAAGGAATGACTACCGCAGGGTCTTAACCCGCTTGGTGGAAAGCCGCGTTGATACACCTGGGTTTGATCGCACTGTCGTCAAACCGTTCGTTGACAATCCTATCGGTCACGCCCTACCGTCCGCCAGCATTCGCTCAGGAAAGGGGTACGGAATGAGGGCAAGACTGACGATACTGATGGTGGCTGTGTCGATGTTGACCTTTGGCTGTGAGGGCCAGACGACGGACACGGGAACGGAAACGTCGGCGATCGAGGTGACCGGCGACGGGTTTCGCGGCGCATGTGCCGAAGGTGTGACCTTCGAAGCGCGCGATCTCGACGGTGTCTTCGACGTGTCGGCTCGCCTCAACGGGTTGTCGCTGCACGCGATCATCGACTCGGGTGCACAGCTTGCCGAGATCGACGGCTTTGCGGAGACCAACGGGCAGGACACGCAGATCCTCGAAAACGACCGCGCCCTGCTGCTCGAATGCCACCGCGCGCTCGAACAGCACTTCGGCGAGGAGTCGTCCTATCTCGAGAGCTTCCTCGTGCGTTCGATCAGCCTCTGGGCGGAGACCCCCGACAGCGTCGAGCTGCAGCGCAGCGTGCAAGGCGAAGCGGATCGATCCTACACGAGCATCTGCAGCCTGCACAACAGCTACCAGTACGCGACGCATGACGGCTGGTGGCACAGCAACTGGGATTCGGATGCGACGAGCATTGCGAAAGTCGGTACTCGCGAAGGCTGCACGTATTCGTGGATCCGCGGCTCTTGGACCTGCAGCGAGCCGGACCACGTTCCGTACGTCTACCAGCGCGGCGAGTGCTACGGGAACTGCGGCGCAGGCTGCCCGGGCGGAAACCAGCAGCTCACCTGGGACTGCCACGACCACGACCAATGTGTGCGCAACGGGCACTCGATCGCGTCGTTTTGGTGCAACGACGAGTTCATCTCCGCCGCGGACGACGAGCTGTTCGCGCCGTCTTGCTCGGGTACCTGACGCGCACCTCGTTCGCGTGGGTGTTGATCGTCGTAGTCGGCTTCGGCTGCCGTGAGGAGCAGCCGGCCGATGGCGGTCCCGAGGACGTGGTCGTCGCGTTCTTCGGCGCCGTTGCAAGCCAAGACTGCACAGCCGCAAAAGCGTGGCTCGACGGAACGGCTCGGGCCAGATTCGAACGCGAGCCGTGTAACGAGGCGCTCGAGGCGTTGAGCCGCAAACGGTTCGAGCGCGTGTTGAGCAGCCAAGTGGACGGACGAGACGACCAGCTTCACCTGGTTCGCGCGCGTTTTCAGAGCGAGAGCGAGCCCGCGATCATCGGAGTGCGAAAAACCCGCAACGGTCTTAGAATCGTGTCCTTCTGAGGATGGGCGCGGAAAAGCGGCGTTGGGTTTGGGTCATCATCGTGGCCGTAGTGGCGGCGGTGGTGTGGTGGCTCGTGCCCCAAGGGACGAGCCCGAGCCAGGAGCCGGCGGCGGAAACCAAGGCCAACGATCGGGAACGGGCACAGCGGGCTGCGCCGGTCGATCCGTTGCCGGCCGCAGGCACGCGGCCGGCGAGCGGCGATGCGGAGCGCGCCGATGCACCGCCCACGGCAGAGCCGCTGCCGAGGGACGAGGTCGCGCTTCCTCCGACGCCGGGCGCGGGCGATGCCGGCGTTCCGGGCGACGCGGCGGGGGACCCGGCCGCTCGGCGCGAGGCGATGCTGACCACGGTCCTCGATCGCTTGCGGGAAGACCTGCGCGCTGCAGAGGACGCAAACGACGAAGAACAAGCCGCGCGGCTTCGCGTTCGAATCGAGCGGCTGGAGGCACGCCGGCAAGAGCTCGGCGAGCCATGAGGAAAACCTGCTGGCTCGTCTCGCTGTCGCTTTGTGCCGCCGCGTGCGTCGGAGTGGGCCCCGCGCACGAGAGTGAACGCGGAGCGATCGTCGACGGCGAGCTTACCGAAAGCTTGCCCCAAGTCGTCGCCATCACCCCGCGTCGCGTGCAATGCGACGATGCGGCGACGGTGCTCTGCAGTGGGACGCTGATCGCTCCCGACGCGGTCTTGAGCGCGGCGCATTGCTTCGACTCGAGACGGCCAGGGCTTGCATACGAGGTCGCCGTGGGCAGCACCCTCACAGGCGCGGCCGACCGTGTGTTCGTGCTCGAGGTGGTGAAGCATCCGGAGTTCGACGAGCGGACCCGCGCGAACGACGTTGCCATCCTCTGGCTCGCGAGCCCGATCGACGGGGTCGCGCCTTTGCCGTTGCCCGACCCCAGCTCGATGCCGCCCCCGATCGGAGCGCGTGTGGAGCTCGCGGGCTTTGGTGCGACAGAACCCGGGGCTCCGCCCGACGGTGCAAAGCGCGTCGGGGTCGGCAGGGTCGCGAACGTCGACGCGAACGTCATCGAGGTCGAGCCAGACCCGGCGGTGAGCTGCGTGGGCGACAGCGGTGGACCTCTTTTCGCGGGCGAGGGAGAGCTCGTCGGCATCGCGTCGTCGGGGGATACCGGTTGTCGCGAGCTCAGCGTCTACGCGACCATCGCGCCGGCCGTCACGACCTTCATCGAGCCCTCGCTGGCGATCGGACCCGCCGAGAGGCCGCCGGTCGAGACCGCGTGCACGCGGTCATGCGACGTCGATGCGGACTGTCCGGTCGGCTTCGTGTGTGTTCCAGCCCTCGACGGGCGGCTCGAGTGCACGCTGCCCGGCGAAAGGGCGGGCTCGCTGGCGGACGCATGCACGGAGGACGCGGGGTGTCGCGATGGGTTCTGCGCGGTCAGCAACCAGCCGGAAGGCTGCCGGTGCTATGCGCCGTGCGCCGCGACCGAGGGGGGGGCGGCGGGCGGAGGCTGCGCAGCTACGGCAGCGCGCGGCGGCTCCGCGATTTGGGCGCTCCTGCTCGGTGTCCTCGTCGCGTCCCGACGGCGGGTCTGACGACCCACGCTCAATCTTTGTCGTCGAACGGCGCGTTGTCGGTCCAGTCGAAGGTGCCTTGGTCGCGCTCGCGAACGGCCTGCTTCCAACCGACCTCCTCCGCGCGCTTCTTGAAGTGAATGCCCTCGGGCGAGTGTCGCGTGATGCCGTCGAAGACCGTCGCGAACATTTGAGTCTGCGACAAGCCCATGGCTTCGATCGCCTGATTGATCACGAGCTTCTGCATCATCAGCTGATTGACGGGAACGGTGGAGATGCGTTCGGCCAAGGACTCGACTTCGCGATCGAGCTCCGCGCGCGGGACGGCTTTGTAGACGAGCCCGATTTGCTCGGCTTCGCGACCGTCGATTCTGTCGCCGGTGAAGAGCATGCGCTTCGCACGCTCGGGGCCGAGTCGGTACACCCACATGGCCGTCGTCGGGCAACCCCACACGCGAGCGGGCATGTATCCGATGCGCGCGTCCTCGGCCATGACGATCAGGTCCGAGCACAGAGCGATGTCGGAGCCGCCTGCGACCGCATACCCGTGAACCTTGCAGATGACGGGCCGATACGAGCGCCAAATCGACATGAAGAGCTGGGTGTTGCGCATCATGAGCGCGTAGTCCTTCATCGGATCCCAGGGCATCTCCTGGGTGAACGACGCCGGGCCGGTCGTTTCGGCGTAATGCGTGAGGTCGTAGCCCGCGCAAAATGCGTCGCCGGCGCCAGAGAGCACGATCACGTGAACAGCAGGGTCGTCGTTCGCTCGAGCGACGCAGTCTGCCAGCTCGGCGGGGAGCTCGTTGTCGATCGCGTTCATCACGTCCGGACGATTCAGCGTGATCCGCCCAATGCGCCCATCCCGCTCGTACAAGACTCTCGCCATCTCGATCTCCATTCGGAAAAAGGGGACAGTCCCCTTTTTTCTTAACCCTTTCAAAAAGGGGACTATCCCGTTTTAATTCGGGTGGTGCTTTTGGCGGATCATAGTCTGCGGGGGCGGATTGCGGGGAATCTGGCTGCGCATCCGCGATCTGCGCGGGTGCAGGGAGAGCTTCAGCCGGCGGCGGTGGCTGTGACCGTCGTTGCCGGCGAGCACGGCGAGGCCTGCTTCCTGATCACGCGGCGGGTCGAAATGCTGCGAAATCACGGTGGCCAGTGGGCGCTGCCGGGCGGCCGCGTCGACCGTGGCGAGGACGCGGTGCAGGCAGCGCTTCGAGAGCTCGAAGAAGAGATCGGTCTGCAGCACGGGGTCGATGCCGTGCTCGGGCTGCTCGACGACTATCCGACGAGATCGGGGTTCTGCATCACGCCTGTGGTGGTCTGGATCGGGGACCGCGTCCGCCTCGTCCCGAACCCGGAGGAGGTCGCCGAGGTGCACCGCGTTCCCATCGCGGCGCTCGATGCCCCTGGCATTCCCAAGCTCTTCGACCAGCCCGAAAGCAAGCACCCGGTGCTCTCGGTTCGCCTTCTCGGCCAGGACATCTTCGCGCCGACGGCGGCCGTGATCTATCAGTTTCGCGAGGTGGCGATCCATGGGCGAGAGACCCGCGTCGCCCACTACGACCAGCCGTTCTTCGCCTGGCGCTAGGCGCGCGTAGCGCCGTCGAGCCCGTTGACCCGACCGGTGGCAAGCGCCACAAACATAGGCACGATGGCCAATCATCTCGCGGACGAGACCAGCCCGTACCTTCTCCAGCACGTCGACAACCCGGTCGACTGGTATCCGTGGGGTGAGGAGGCGCTGCGGCGCGCCAAAGAAGAGGACAAACCGATCCTTCTCAGCGTCGGCTACGCGGCCTGTCATTGGTGCCACGTCATGGCTCACGAGTCGTTCGAGGACGAGGCGACCGCCGCGCAGATGAACGCCGACTTCATCAACGTTAAGGTCGACCGCGAGGAGCGGCCGGACGTCGACAGCATCTACATGCAGGCCGTCACCGCGATGACGGGCCGCGGTGGTTGGCCGATGACGGTATTTCTCACGCCGGAGGCGAAGCCCTTTTACGCGGGGACGTACTTCCCGAACGAGCCTCGGCACGGCATGCCGAGCTTCAGGCAGATCTTGACGGGGGTTGCAAAAGCCTGGAACGACGAGCGTGCAGACGTGCTGGAAAGCGCAAGCGATGTCACCAAGCAGCTCCAGGCGCTCTCGGACCTCGGGCATGCGGCGCAGCCGATCGGCGAAGACGTATTGGTGAACGCAGTCCGTGGTCTCGCTCAGCGTTTCGATCCCACCTGGGGCGGGTTCGGACAGGCACCCAAGTTTCCCCAGCCGATGACCATCGAGCTCTTGCTTCGCGAATCGCTGAGAACGGAGAACGAGAGTGCGCGCGAGATGGCGGAGCTGACGCTTCGGCGCATGGCGATGGGTGGAATGTACGACCAGATCGGCGGCGGCTTCGCCCGGTATTCGGTCGATCACCGCTGGCTGGTGCCTCACTTCGAAAAGATGCTGTACGACAACGCGCTGCTGGCGCGTGTCTATCTTCATGCGTGGCAGGCGACGGGCGACTTGCTGTATCGCCGCATCACCGAAGAGACCCTCGACTACTTGCTTCGTGAGATGCACGACGGCGGGGGTGGCTTCTACAGCAGTCAGGATGCCGATAGCGAAGGCGTCGAAGGCAAGTTCTACGTCTGGTCTGCGGCTGAAATCCGTGACGTGCTCGGCGACGAGGCGGAGACGTTCATGCGGCTCTACGGGGTCTCGGATGAAGGCAACTGGGAAGGGAGCAACGTTCTCAACCTGCACTTGGATCCGAAGGGGTTCGCAGGGCAGCTCGACATGTCGCCGCAGGCCCTCGAGGCAAGAATGTCACGCGCACGCGCGGCGCTCTTCGAGCATCGTTCGCGACGGGTGCGGCCCGGTCTCGACGACAAGGTGTTGACCGCGTGGAACGGTTTGGCGCTGGCGGCCTTTGCGGAAGCCGGCCAGGCGCTCGGCCGACGCGACTACGTCGATGCTGCAATCTCCAATGCCGAGTTTCTTCGTCGTTGGATGCGTCGCGACTCCGGCCGGCTCCATCGCACGTGGAAGGCGGGGTCCGACGCGAAGTACAACGGCTATCTCGAGGACTACGCCTGCCTCGCAGACGGCCTGTTGGCGCTCTACGAAGCGACGTTCGAGCCGAGATGGCTCGATTGGGCGCGTGAGCTCGCAGATCTGATCGTCGAGCACTTTCGCGACGCGGAGGGCGTGGGCTTCTTCGACACGTCGGACGATCACGAGGAGCTGATCCACCGGCCAAAAGACCTGCAGGACAACGCGATCCCGAGCGGGAATGCGATGGCAGCTGGCGTGTTACTCAAGCTGAGCCTGCTGACCGGCGACGGAGCCCTTGGGGAGGTGGCCGAGCAAAGCATTGCCTCGACGGGTCGATGGATGAGCCAGTATCCGTCCGGCTTCGCGCACTGGCTCACCCTCGCCAGCTTTCTCATCGCCGGACCGAAAGAGATCGCCATCGTTGGAAGCCCCGAAGACAGGGCACCACTCGTCGAGGTGCTTCGAAAAGGGTATCGTCCTTTTCAGGTCGTCGCTGCCGGCGAAGAGGGAGGAGACCCCGACGTGCCCCTGCTGGAAAACCGGACGCGTGTCGACGGAAATGCGGCTGCATACGTGTGCCGGCGCTTCGTTTGCGAGGCCCCCGTGACCGATCCGAAAGCACTCGAAAGCGCGCTCGATGCACGCTGAGCCTGCCGGAGCCTAGGGCACAGGCGGCTCGTCGATCACGATGGGATTGCGGGGAGGCGCATCGGGCGTACCGGTTGGAGGTGCGGGCTCTGGACGAGGCGCGGGCGGATCGGCAGATGCCGGGGGATCGGCAGGGGCCGGCGACGGAAGCGGCTCCTCTGGAAAGTCCGGTACGGTCCAATCGATACCGTCGTCGGGCTCGAGCACGGGGTCGGAGGCGGGCGGCGGCGGCGCGGCCTTCGCGGGTACTTTCTTCTTGGGCCGCTTCTTTCGCGGTGCCGGCTTTTTCTTCGAAGGTTTGGGGTCCGCGGCTTCAGGCGCCGGCGCGACCTCTTCCTCGATCTGTTCTTCGACGACCGGCTCCGGCAGCGCTTCGAGTGCATCGGGCCCGGCGACCGGCACCTCGGTCTCGGCGACCGGCACCTCGGGCACGGATGCCTCGATCACCGGCACGTCGGTCCCTACGTCGGCGATCTGAGTCTCCTCCGGCTCGGGCGCCTCGACGGTCTCGATCGGCACCGGCCGGGGCTCGGCCACCGCGCGCGGCGCACGCTGAAACCACCACGTTCCCGCCACGAGACCCACCGTCGTCAACAGAAGCAGCGCAAGCGATGCCCAAAGCAGGCCGTACCTGCGCCGCTTCGGCCCGCGGACGGTCGCGAGGTCGTATCCGGTCGTCCCAAAAGGCTTCGGGGCGGCCGAGAGCAGAGCTTCCTCCTCGGGATCGCGGTCGACGACGACCCGATGGGTGTCGGCTAGCACTGGCGGCGTGCTGGGCGGCGCGCTCGAGCCCAGAAGCTCGCCGAGGTACGAACCGGGCGCTGCCAAGTCCTCCCCCCAAATCGTTCCGAACAGAAGTGCGCGCGCATCGTTGAGAAGACCGGCTTGACCAGCCGCCTGCGCAATGGAATCCAAGAACTCGGCGACGGTTTGTGGGCGCGCATCCGGATCCTTGCTGAGCGCCCGCATGACGACGCGCGCGAGATCTTCGGGCACCTCGGCCCCGCGGCCTCTGCTCCGAAGCGGCGGCGGCTCTTCATGGACGTGCTGCATCAACACGGCGCCGGCGGTCTTTCCTTCGAACGGAAGCCTGCCGGCCAAAAGCTGGTAGGTCAGCACGCCGAGGGAGTAGATGTCGCTTCGCTGGTCGGTCTCCTCACCCGTTGCAGCCTCCGGCGAGATGTAGGTTGCGGTACCGAACACGCGGCCGCCGCTTTGCGTCGTCGGCCCAATGCCGTCGGCTTCGAGGACCCGCGCGATTCCGAAATCGACGAGCTTGACGAAGTCCTCATCCGTGCCTCGTTTCACCAAGTACACGTTCTCCGGCTTGATGTCGCGATGGACGATCCCCGCCGCATGCACTGCGCCGAGCCCCGCGCAAAGCTTCATGACCATGATCAGAGCACGCTCGATCGAGGGCGCGCCCTCGTCCGCGAGCTCGTCGGCGAGCGACCTACCCTCGAGCAGCTCCATCACGATGTAGAGCCGCCCGTCTGCGAGACGACCCGACAAGAAAACGCGAACCAGATTTGGGTGGTCGAGAGAGATGGCGAGCCTGGCTTCCCTCTCGAAGCGCAGCACCGCTTGCTCGTCGCGGGCAAGCTCGGCCCGAAGGACCTTGATCGCGACGTCGCGTCCGACGGTGGTCTGGTGCGCGCGATACACGGTGCCCATACCGCCGGTACCGACCTGCTCGTCGATGCGGAACTGCTCGAGCAGAACGGTGCCCAAGAGCGGGTCTCCGATGTCGTCATCCGTGACGAGTCGGCTCCCATCGTGGGGACAGTAGTCGGCTTTGCTTCCGAATTTCGAACCGCAGCGAAGGCAAATCTTCCGCATGTCGGTAAGCTTCCTTAGAGGCTCTGGGGACCTAGCATCTGGCTGTACGTAGTCCAATTCATACCTACGACGAACGACTGGCCCACAGCTTCAGTTTTCCTATTCTTTCCGTTCGAAACCGTCTGTGATGAAGCGAGGTTCGATGTCATGCGCATAGTCGGGGGCCGTCTTGCGGGACGCCGTTTCGGCGCGACCAAGGGTCGTGGCACCCGGCCTACGTCCGACCGAGCTCGCGAGGCCATTGCCTCAGCCCTCGAGGCGCGGGGCGCCTTCGACGGGGCACGCGTGCTCGACCTGTTTGCAGGGAGCGGTGCGCTCAGCTTCGAAGCTCTCTCCCGGGGCGCAGCTGAAGCCGTCGCGATCGACGGTGACCCGCTCGTGCTCCGCCAGATCTCACAGAGCGCGAGTGACCTCGGGCTCGACGCCTCGATTCGCACGGCGCGGATCGAGCTCCTCGGCGATCCTGCAGCCGTGGCCCGCAGGCTTCCCCGCGCAGAGCATGGCTTCGACCTGGTGTTCGTCGATGCTCCCTATTCACAGGTCGAAAGGATCCCGCCGCTGCTCGAGGCAATCGTCGAGTCTGGATCGTTGTCCCCGAGCGCACGCGTCGTGGTCGAGCGCCCTGCTGCGTTCGAGTGGGCATGGCCGAATGGGCTCGCACCCGAGGCGGAGTACCGCTATGGTCACACCGGCGTGAGCTTCGGCCTGTACGAAGTCGAGAAAGGCATCCCGTGAGAGGAATTGCGATCTACCCCGGCTCGTTCGACCCCATCACCAAAGGTCATACGGCGATCCTGCAAAGCGGCCTGGTCGCGTTCGAAAAGCTCATCGTGGCGGTGCTCAACAACGACAACAAGAAGCCGCTCTTCAGCGTTGCAGAGCGCATGGAGATGATCCGCGAGTCGGCAGCCGACATGGGTGCCGACCCGAGCCGCATCGAGGTCGACAACTTCGACGGCCTCTTGGTCAACTACGCGAAGAGCCGCAACGCGCGTGTCATCCTTCGGGGGCTGCGCGCGGTCGCCGACTTCGAGTACGAGCTACAAATGGCAAACATGAACCGCCATTTGAATCCCGAAGTCGAGACGGTGTTCATCATGGCAAACGACGCGTACTTTTACGTCGCGTCGAATCTCGTGAAGGAGGTCGCGAGGCTCGGCGGCGACGTGTCGGGCCTGGTACCGGCACCCATCCTGCCGCGGCTCCTCGCCAAGTTCGAGAGGTAGATCGGGTTCGTGACCAGGCCGGCTCGGACCAGTCGGCGCACGTCCGGGAGCGCGCCAAGCGACACCTTGCCGAGCTGTAGCTCTCCGAGATTCGTCTCGCCGCGCTCGACGGCCCGCCGGACTCGAAGCCAACTCGTCAAATAGACCGCATCGCGCGAGACGCCGCCTGCCCGAAAAGCGCGCTCGCACAGCGTGACCGCGCCCGCCGCCGAGAAATCGTGCTCGACGACCAAGGCTCGGGCCGCATCTCCGAAAGAAACCCCGGCGTGCATCGCGTGCGTGGCGAGCAGACGTCCCGCCAGGGTCCGCTGCCGGTTGGAATCGAGGAGGCCGGCCGCCTCTTCGAGATAAATCGCTACCCCCTCCTGGTCGCCGTAGGAGCCGGCGGTTCCAATCGCAAAGAGGCCGAGCCGTTGCGTTCGCCCGTTGAAGGCCGAAACCAGATGCCCGTAGACCTCGTGCGTGGCGAGCCGCTGCGCTTCGTGCGCCCCGAACGCGCGATCGGCAATGAACACCGTGCGCTCACCCACGGCGGCGTTCGCGATCAAGCCGGGGTCCACGCGAACGGCGATGTGGAGACCGACGTGCTTTGCATAAGCAAGCATCAGGCCTCGAAGATCGATGCCATCGTCCGAAGTCGCGCGGATCGTCTTTGGCTCCGGCTCGGACGGCCCGCGCGCGAGAATTTCGTGCGCCGCGTCGAGAACGGTCCGGTGCTCGTCGACGAACACGCGCTCGGAACCGGTTCCGAAGAGGCGCGCGGCCATGGGACGCACCTGCTTGCGCCGGCCGAGGGACTCGAGCAGCAGCAACTCCGTTTCGAGCTCGTCGAGCCGCGCGAGGTACAGCTCGCAGGCTTCCGACGCCTCCGCAATTTGGCGGGCGCGGCTCAACGCCTGCCACACGGTCCGCTCGACCGACAAAGGCCGCCACTCCCACCGCGGCTTGGCGTGCTTGTCGCGCTCCACACACCGAATGAGCCGTCGGCGTTCGTCGGGGTCGCTGTGGGTCGTCGTGCCTACGAGGAGACGCGCCGAGTCGTGGAGGCAACGAACCGCGACGTCGAGCTCCGCTTGGAGCCGCGAGTAGCCGCGATCAGAGAAGCTGAGTGGCGCGCTCTGCGAGCTCACTTCGCTCACCTTTCGAAAGGGTGACATGTGCGCCGATGCTCTCTTCCTGAAAGCGCTGCGCAACGACCGTCAGACCATTACTCGCCGAGTCGACGTAAGGGTTATCGATTTGGTAGGGATCGCCGGTGAGAATGATCTTCGTGTCCGCGCCGCATCGGGTGATGACCGTCTTGACCTGATGCGGTGTGAGGTTCTGCGCCTCGTCGACGACCAGAAACTGATTGGGCAGAGAGCGACCGCGAATGTACGTGAGCGGCTCGACCTGAATGATGCCGGTTGCGACGAGCTCTTCGTAGTTTCGATGGTCGGACATTCTGCCTCGGCCGGTGCTGAAGATGTACTCTAGGTTGTCGAAGATCGGTTGCATCCAAGGATTCAGCTTTTCTTCGACCGTCCCCGGTAGATAGCCCACGTCGCGCCCCATGGGAAAGATCGGACGAGAGACGAGCATTCGGCTGTACGCAGCGTCCTGAACCACGGACTGAAGGCCCGCGGCGATTGCAAGCAGGGTTTTTCCGGTACCCGCCTTGCCGACCAAGGTCAGTAGATGAATGTCCGGCGAGAGCAGCATGTCGAGCGCGAAGTACTGCTCGAGGTTCCGCGGTCGCACCCGCCAAACGCCCTCCCGACCCACGCGAAGTGGCACGATCGTCCCGCTTTTCGGGTCGAACCGTCCAAGGGCCGTGTGCCGGGGGCGCTCGCGCTCGCGAAGGACGACCCCCGCATGGGGATAGAGCTCCGCGTCGAGGCTGTCCGCGTCGACGAGATCGCGTTTGGCGAGCTGGTCGACCGTCCCGCGGTCGACGTCCACCGTGATGACGCCCGAGTAGAGCTCGTCGATCGAGACACGGCCGCCTTCGTATGTCTCGGCCTTGAGCCCGAGAGCGTCGGCGCGGATGCGCAGATTGGTATCCATCGTGACGAACACCAGAGGTTGGTCCGGCCTCTCCGCACGAAGATCGAGCGCCATTTGCAGAATGAAACGATCCATCTCGCCGGGACCGCGCGAGCGTTTCGGCATGTCGGAGGGAACCGCAACGCGAAGCCTGCCACCCGTGTTCTCGAGCGGAACGCCCTGATCGAGCGTGCGACCGTTGTCAGCGCGAAGACCGTCGAGAATGCGCGAAAGCTGCCGCGCGTTCTGTCCGAGCTCGCTGAGCTCTTTCTTGAACTGGTCGACCTCTTCGATGACGAAGATCGGCAAGACGACCTCGTTGTCTTCGAATTTGTAGACCGCTAACGGGTCGTGAAGGACCACATTGGTATCCAAGACGTAGGTCTTCTTCACGTTGGCAAACGCTAGCATGCTTTGGTCGGCGGCGTCGCGAGAAACGAAAACCAGCTATAGTGCGACGGCGGAACGTTCATGATCGAGGAGTTGAGTCATCAAGGCCTCGCTGCCCTCGCGGCGGCTGGGGTTCTTGCAACGGTCGTGAACGTCATGGCTGGCGGCGGCGGAATGATCGTGCTCCCCGCGCTGATGGCCCTAGGCCTGCCGGCCGACGTGGCGAACGGCACGTATCGCCTCGGCGTCGTCACGCAAAGCGTGGCCGGCATTACCGCGCTGCGGCGCGAGAACAAGCTCCACACCGAATCGATTGTTCCAATTCTGATCCCCACGGTGCTCGGCGCGATCGCCGGGGCACTTCTCGCAACGCGGGTGCCCAGAGACGTCCTCAAGCCGATCATGCTAGTGACGATGATCGCGATGGCCGCGCTGATCGCGTTTCGCAAGCAAACCCTGATCTCCAACGAAGGCCCGGCCATGCACCCGTCCGATGCTCCGCGGAGCTACGTCGGACTGTTTTTGTCCGGCGTTTACGGGGGTTTCATTCAGGCAGGCGTCGGGTTCCTGTTGCTCGGCGTCCTGGTTGGAACGCTGCGTCACGACCTCATTGCAGGCAATGCACTTAAGTTGGTGGTCACGCTCGCATTTGGCACGGTGACGCTAGGCATCTTCGCCTGGGCGGGCTTGGTGTCCTGGTTGCCAGCGACCGTATTGGCCGTCGCGTCGATCGTCGGCGCGCGGCTCGGGGTGCGCTTGATGCTGAGAGTGCCGATTGCGGGCCTTCGGTGGTTTGTGTTCGCATGTGTGGTGGCCACGTGCATCGCCGCCTGGCTCCGATAGTTAACACGGTACATGCTTGATGATACCCTGATTGATGAGGAGGACTTCGCAATGGGGGAAATGGTCAAGCAGATAGCCGCCCTGCAGGATTACGAGAGCTATCAGGATCTGCACTGGGAAGGTTCCTTCGAAGACTATCTTCAAATCGTCCGAGAACGGCCGCAGGTCACACGCAACGCTTTTCAGCGTCTCTACGACATGGTCGTCTCGTACGGTGAAGAAGAATACATCGACAACAAGAAAAAGCTGATTCGCTATCCGTTCTTCAAGGACCCCATCGAGAACGGCAAGGACGCGATCTTCGGTTTGGACATTCCGCTGATGCGTCTCGTGCACGTGCTGCACGCCGCCGCCCAGGGATACGGACCGGAAAAGCGAATCATTCTTCTTCACGGCCCGGTCGGCTCGTCCAAGAGCACCATCGCGCGCCTTCTGAAGAAAGGCCTCGAGCGGTACTCGCGAACGCCCGAAGGTGCGCTCTACACCTACGAGTGGATCAACTTGCACCAGACGGGGCTTGCAGGCGGCGACGACGTCTTCCCGTGCCCGATGCACGACGAGCCTCTTCGTTTGATTCCCGTCGAGTGGCGGGAGCAAGCGGTTCAAGAGCTCCGGCTCGGCGACGACCGCCGGCGTGTCCGGGTGCCTGGCGAGCTCAACCCGGCGTGTCGATTCATCTTTCGAAGTCTGCTCGAACGGTACAACGGCGACTGGTCCAAGGTGATGGCGAATCACATCAACGTGAAGCGCCTCGTGCTGAGCGAGCAGGATCGAATTGGTATCGGCACTTTCCAGCCCAAGGACGAAAAGAACCAGGACTCGACCGAGCTCACGGGCGACATCAACTATCGAAAGATTGCAGAATACGGCTCCGACTCGGACCCGCGTGCGTTCAACTTCGACGGGGAGTTCAACATCGCAAATCGCGGCATCGTGGAGTTCGTCGAGGTGCTCAAGCTCGACGTGGCGTTCCTCTACGACCTGCTCGGGGCCACCCAAGAGCACAAGATCAAACCCAAGAAGTTTGCACAGACCGACATCGACGAGGTGATCATCGGCCATACCAACGAGGCCGAGTACAAGAAGCTCATCAACAACGAGTTCATGGAGGCGCTTCGCGACCGCACCATCAAGATCGACATCCCGTACATCACCAAGATGAGCGAGGAGATCAAGATCTACCAAAAGGACTTCAGCTCGGCTCGGCTTCGCGGCAAGCACGTCGCGCCGCATACACTCGAGGTTGCGGCGATGTGGGCGGTTTTGAGCCGGCTCGAAGAGCCGAAGAAGCATCAGCTCGCGCTGCTACAAAAGCTCAAGCTCTACGACGGCAAGATCTTGCCGGGCTACACCCAGGACAACGTGAAGGAGCTCCGAAAAGAAGCCTCGAGAGAAGGGCTCGACGGCATGTCGCCGCGCTACGTGCAGGACAAGATCAGCAACTCGCTCGTGCGCGAAGGCAACGAGGGCTACATCAACCCGTTCATGGTGCTGAACGAGCTCGAAAAAGGCCTCAGCGCATCGCTCACCGTCGGTGAAGAGCACCGGAAGCGCTACGCCGAGCTGATCAGCGTCGTGAAATCGGAGTACGACGAGATCGTCAAGAACGAGGTGCAGCGTGCGATCAGCGCCGACGAAGACGCAATCGGCCGCCTGTGTGCGAACTACATCGACAACATTCGTGCGCACCTGATGAAGCAAAAGGTGAAGAACAAGTACACCGGCAAAGATGAAGAGCCGGATGAGCGGCTCATGCGTTCGATCGAAGAGAAGATCGACATCACCGACGCGCGCAAAGACGACTTCCGGCGGGAGATCATGAACTTCATCGGACACCTGGCCCTCGAGGGGAAGAAGTTCACGTACGAAACCAACGACCGCCTGCGGCGGGCGCTCGAAATGAAGCTGTTCGAAGACCAAAAGGACTCGATCAAGCTTTCGAGCTTCGTATCAAACGTGATCGACAAAGAGACGCAAGACAAGATCGACATCATCAAGAATCGGTTGATCAAGTACTACGGCTACAACGAGGCGTCGGCGACGGACGTGCTCGCGTACGTGGCCAGCATCTTCGCGAGGGGCGACGTCAAGGAGTAAGGGGTGTCGCTTCGAATCGACCAAGACCACTCCCGGTTCCGCAACATCGTTCGGGGTCGCATTCGGCAAAATCTACGCAAGTACATCTCGAAGGGCGAGCTCCTCGGCCGTCAGGGCAAGGACATCGTCTCGATTCCGATCCCCCACATCGACATCCCGAAGCTACGCTTCGGCGACAAGCAGCAGGGTGGCGTCGCGCAGGGCGACGGCGAGCCGGGCGATCCGCTATCCGGAAGTCCGCAGGAGGGGAGCGGCGAGGGCAAAGCGGGCGACCAAGAGGGCGATCACGCGCTCGAGGTGGAGCTCACGCTCGACGAGCTGGCCGACATCCTCGGCGAGGAGCTCGAGCTCCCCAACATCGAAAACAAGGGCAAGAGCGCGATCGTCGACAAAAAAGATCGATACGTCGGCGTGCGCAGCGTCGGACCGAACTCGCTCAGGCATTTCAAACGCACCTTCCGAAGCGCCCTTCGGCGCCAGATCGCGCTCGGCACCTACGATCCGAAGCGCCCCGTGATCATTCCGACGCGCGACGACATGCGCTACAAGTCGTGGAAGACGGAAGAAGAGCCGGTCGCCAACGCGGTCATCATCTACATGATGGACGTGTCCGGCTCGATGGGCGACGAGCAAAAAGAAATCGTGCGCATCGAGTCGTTTTGGATCGATACCTGGCTTCGCAAACAGTACCGCGGCATCGAAACGCGGTTCATCATTCACGACGCCGCGGCGCGAGAGGTCGATCGCGACACTTTCTTCCGAACGCGGGAGTCGGGCGGAACGATGATTTCGTCCGCCTATCGCCTCGCCGCGGACATCGTCGAACGGGACTATCCCTCTTCCCAGTGGAACATCTATCCCTTCCACTTCTCGGACGGTGACAACTGGAGCGTCGACGACACCCTTCTCTGCGTCGACATTCTCAAGAAGCTCCTCTTGCCGGCGTC
>JBFGKE010000043.1:0-32782 GCA_041576815.1 Polyangiales bacterium | reverse complement strand
GCGGGATCGACATGGCGCTTCGCCTCGCCGAGCAGCTTGCAGACGAAACCACCGCGAAGGCGCTCCAACTGATGATCGAATACGACCCACAGCCCCCCCACGACGCCGGCGCTCTCGACAAAGTCGACGCGGCCGTAATGACGCGGGCGCAAGAGCTCGCAGCGCTGAAGAATTAGATAGGGGACAGTCCCCTTTTCTACCTAATGTCTAAGTCTTTGTTGGACAGAACCTAGAAAAGGGGACTGTCCCCTTTTTCTTGCGGCTAGGAGAGGGCGCCGCCGTCGGCTCTTATTTCGGTGCCGTTGATGTAGCGGGCGTCGTCCGAAGCGAGGAACGCGATGACGCTGGCGGCGTGACGTGGCTTTGCAAAACCGACGAAAGGCATGGCGCCCTTGAGGAGATCCATGTCGGCGCCTTCGGGGGCTTTGAAATCTCCGTGCAAGGACGTCGCGATGCCGCCGGGCACCACGCAGTTCGCACGGAGGCCCTGCTTTACATACTCCTGGTAGAGCGACCGGGTCATCGAGAGGATGCCCCCTTTGGACGCGGCATACGCGCTCATCCAGGGGTGGCTGCCGAGGGCTGCGGTGCTCGAGCAATTCACCAGCGCGCTGAACCGATTCTTCAAGAGGTGCGGTAGCGCCGCGTGGTTCACGTAGAACGTCCCGTTGAGATTGACGTCGATGATTTCGTGCCACTGCGCAAAGGTCATCTCGTGCGTATGGTACGTGCGCAGAATACCGGCGCAGTGGATCAGCGTATCGAAGCCGCCCATATCCTCGGCAACCCGATCGATCACCTGCTTCACGTTGGCACCGTCGGTCACGTTGCATTCGTAGGTCCGCGCCTTCACACCCTTCGCGTCGACCAGCTGCTTCGTGGCCGCCAGCCCCTCGGCGTTGATGTCGATCAGCCCGACGTTGCCGCCCTCTTCCGCGATGCGCTGCGCCGTCGCCTGGCCGATGCCGGCGGCAGCCCCGGTGATCACCACATTCTTTCCTTCAAACCTTTTCATCGTTCTCTCGCTCTTCCCTGTGGATTCTAGTAGCCGTGAAGCTTCGCCCAACGCCGCCGGTGCTGCGACGGGTTCCCGAGACTCACATAGTCGGCCTGTGCTCGCTTGATGAAAAACCCGATGTCGTGCTCGTCGGTCACGCCGATACCTCCGTGCATCTGAATCGCTACTTTCGCGGCAAGCATGAAGGTCTCCGACGCCACGCCGTTGGCCAGGGACGCCAGCCGCGCGACGTCGTCGGGCGCCTCGTCCACCGCCCGTGCCGCCGCGAGCACGGCTGAACGCGTCAGCGCAAGCTCGGTGAACACCGAAACCGCCCGATGCTGAAGGGCTTGGAATGACCCAATCGGAGCGCCGAATTGCTCTCGCGTCTTGATGTAGGCAAGCGTGTCGTCGAAGGCCTGCTCGGCCGCCCCGAGCATCTGCGCGGCCGAGCCGATACGCGCTCGGTCGAGCACCTCATCGAGCAGCGGACCCGCATCGTGCCTTGGACCGACGATCGCATCCCCGCCGATCCGCACACGGTCTAGATGCACGATGGCGGCGTTGCGCCCGTCGATTCGATGTTGGCGCGTGAGCCGCACGCCGGTTTCGCGGCGATCGACGAGAAACAGTGTTTTGCGATCGCCCGGGGCGAGGGCCGGAACGACGATCGCATCGGCCACGTGTGCATCGAGAACATCGGCGACCTCCCCCGTCAGCGCGAAACCTCGTCCGTTGGCTGCCGCGCTCACCTGAGACCCAATGCCCTCCTCCGGGAGCCCGAGCGAAACCAGCTTCTCACCGGCAGCAATCCCCGGAAGCCACGCGTCCTTCTGAGCTTCGCTGCCGCCGAGCAGAAACACCTGCGCCCCCAGTAGGAGAGTCGACGAAAACGGTTCCGGCATCAGCGCGCGCCCGCTTTGCTCGAGAAGCACACATAAATCGAAAAACCCTAGACCGAGCCCCCCGTGGTCGACCGGAATCTGAAGCCCGAGCCACCCGAGCTCCGCCATCTCAGCCCAGAGCTCGCGCGAGAACCCCACCTCGTCCTTGCTGTCGCGAAACGAGCGCAGCCGTCCGATGGCCGCACGCGCCGCGATGAGCTCGCGCGCGGTTTTCGCCAACATCTTCTGCTCGTCGCTTAACAGCAGGTGCGGCGCGCGGTGCCCGGTCACTTCTTACCCTCCGGCAGCCCGAGTACCCGTTTCGAGACGATGTTCTTTTGAATTTCAGACGAGCCGCCTTCGATGGTGCTCGCGCGTGACCGCAGCCAATCCCGCGTGTACTCCAAATCCCGCGGGTCGAAGCCCGGCCCTTCCCAGCCGAGGCCTCGGACACCGGCCACCTTCATTCCGATCTCGAACCGCATCTGTTTCAGCTCGGAGCCGACGATCTTGGTGATCGAGCCCTCGGGACCTGGCGTTCCAACTTCCGCTTCCTGCTGAATGCGCGCGAGCGTCAGGTGGAACGCCTCTTCGCGCATGCCGAGCCCGGCGATTTCATCTCGCAACAGGGGATCGGGAATCGGACCCTCGGGCGCACCTAGATGCCGGCGCGCGCGCTCGACCACATCTCGCTGCGCCGAGCCGGGCTGCCGCGCGATCGACCGCCCGATCGATGCGCGTTCGTGCCCAAGGATCGCCTTGGCGATCGCCCAGCCTTCGTTTTCTTTTCCGACGAGGTTCTCGGCTGGCACCCGCACGTCCTCGAAGAACGTCTCGCAAAACGGCGAGTAGCCGCTGATCAAATCGATGCGCCGAACCGTAATGCCCGGGGTGCTCAAATCGACGAGCACGACCGAGATGCCCATTTGCTTCTTCGGCGCGCTCGAGTCGGTCCGCACGAGGCAGTAGATCCAGTCGCTCAGGTCGGCGTGCGAGGTCCAAGTCTTCTGGCCGTTCAACACGAGCGCGTCGCCCTGCCGTTCGGCGCGTAGCTGAAGATTCGCGAGGTCCGAGCCGGCATTCGGCTCGGAGTAACCTTGGCACCAGCGCACCTCGCCTCGCACGATCCCGGGCAGATGCTGCGCCTTTTGCGCGTCGCTCCCGTATTCGAGGAGCACAGGCCCGAGCATGGCCAACCCCTGCCCGGCCACCGGCCGTGGCACGCCAATCGCCTGCATCTCCACGTGGATGATGTGCTCCTCAGCGGCGCTGCGGCCGCCGCCACCGTACTCGACCGGCCAAGCCGGCGCGGTCCACCGCTTCTCGATGCCGAGATCGCGCCAACGTAGGAGGTCCGGGTCGGTCTCCCGACATTTGCTGCCGCCCCAATAGCCTTCGAAAGGGCCGCTCCCGCTCGTGCCCCAAAGCGACTTGGGCGCGTTCTCGCGAACCCAGGCCCGCGCCTCCTCACGAAATGCCGCGAGCTCACCCACGCATCACCCCGAGGCTTTCGCCTTTTTCATGTCGAGCGCCACGTCCTCGATCATGTCTTCCTGGCCGCCGACGGTCTTCATGCGCCCGAGCTCCACCAAGATGTCGGTCGACTTGAGCCCGTACTTCTCGGCAGCGCGCTTCGCGTGAAGCAAGAACGAAGAGTAGACGCCGGCATAACCGAGCGTCAGCGAATCGCGGTCCGCGCGGACTTTGTGCGTCATCAGCGGGTAGACGATCTCCTCGGCGACGTCCATCAGCTTCCACATGTCGACGCCGGTTTCGACGCCCATGCGGTGAAGGACCGCGACGAACACCTCGAGCGGCGTGTTGCCTGCACCGGCGCCCATGCCTGCGGCGGACCCATCGATACGCGCGGCCCCGGCTTCGATGGCCGCCAGCGAATTCGCGATCCCCATGTGAAGGTTGTGGTGTCCGTGGAAGCCCACCTCGACTTCGGGGTCGAGCTTTTCGCGAAAAAGCGCCACGCGCGCTGTCACGTCGTCCGGCAGCATGTAGCCCGCCGAGTCGGTGATGTAGAGGCAGTTCGCGCCGTAGCTCTGCATGAGAAGCGCCTGCTCGACCAGCTCTTTCGGCGGAATCATGTGGGCCATCATCAAAAAGCCGACCGTGTCCATCTCCAGCTTGCGCCCAAGCGAGATGTGCTGCTCCGAGACGTCCGCCTCGGTGCAGTGCGTGGCGACCCGAATCGTGTGAACGCCGCAATCGAGCGCCATGTGAAGGTGGTCGACCGTGCCGATCCCGGGCAGAAGCAGCGCAGACACCTTCGCGTTTTTCATCTTCGGCACGACCGCACGGAGGTATTCCTCGTCGGTTGCGGCTGGAAACCCGTAGTTGACCGACGCCCCGCCGAGCCCGTCGCCATGGGTCACCTCGATCAGGGGCACGCCCGCCTCGTCGAGCGCCGTCGAGACCGCCACCATTTGATCCGGCGTGAGAAGATGACGCTGCGGATGCATGCCGTCGCGCAGGCTCATGTCGTGGAGCGTCACCTTCTTGCCCTCGAGATTCATGCGGCCTCCGCGCGCTTGATTTCTTCGGCGATCAGCTCGGCGGTTCGCAGGCCCGCTGCCGTCATGATGTCGAGATTGCCCGCGTACTTCGGAAGGAAATCCCCGAGCCCCTCGACTTCCATGAAAAACGAAACCCGTTTGCCGTCGAATACCGGCCCGTTCTTGAGCGTGTACCCCGGCACGTACTTCTGCACTTCCACGATCATCTTCTCGGCCGATTCGACGATCTCGGCCTCGCGAGGCGCATCTTTGGTGAGGCAGTGAATCGTATCCCGCATGATGAGCGGCGGCTCGGCAGGATTGATGATGATGATCGCCTTGCCGCGCCCGGCCCCGCCGACCACCTCGACCCCCTTGGCGGTCGTTCGCGTGAACTCGTCGATGTTCTTGCGCGTACCAGGCCCCGCGGACTTCGACGACACCGTCGCGATGATCTCCGCGTACTCGACGGGCTGCACGCGGCTGACCGCAGCCACCATGGGAATCGTCGCCTGCCCGCCACAGGTCACCATGTTCACGTTCTGCTCGTCGCGGCCCACCATGTCCTGCAGGTTGACCGGCGGCACGCAAAACGGCCCAATGGCCGCAGGCGTGAGGTCGACCATCTTGACCCCGTGCGCTTTCACGAGGTCGTTGTTCGAGCGATGCACATACGCGCTGGTCGCATCCCACGCGATCTGCACCTTGTCGTCGGCAATGTGCGGCTCGAGACCCTTGACCCCGTCATGGGTGGTCTTGAGGCCGAGCTCTTTGGCGCGGCGAAGCCCTTCCGACTCGGGATCGATGCCGACCATCCACACCGGCTCGATGACCTCGCTTCGAAGCGCCTTGTAGAGCAAATCCGTCCCGATGTTGCCGGACCCGATGATCGCTGCTTTCACTTTGGTCGCCATCGCCCGAGCTCCTATGTGAATCGCACCGAGGCTCTTCCGACGTTCTCGACCTCGAGAGCCATCTCGTCACCTGCAACGACGGGCTCTAGTGGGACCAGCGAGCCCGAAAGTACGACGTCACCAGCATCCAACACAATACCAAACTCCGACAAGGTGTTCGCAAGCCAGCGCACGCAGTTGACCGGCGAATCGAGCGCTGCAGACCCGAAGCCCTCACTCAAGGGCCGGCCGTTCTTGTGAACGCGCATCCTCAAGTTGGGGAAGTCGAGCCCCTTCGGGTCGACGTGCTCGTCGCCCAGCACGAACAGCCCGCAGCTCGCATTGTCGGCCACGGTGTCCTGGATCTTCACTTTCCAATCGCGGATGCGGCTGTCGACGACCTCGAAGCAGGCCATCACGTGGTCGGTTGCTTCGATGACATCCTCGTTGGTCACGCCCGGCCCGGTCAGGCTCTTCTTGAGCTTAAACGCGATTTCGCCCTCCGCGCGCGGTTGAATCAGCTGTTCGCTGATCGGCATCGGTCCTCCGTTCGGATACAGCATCTTGTCGGTGAGATAGCCGAAGTCCGGTTGAAAGACACCGAGCATCTCCTGCACCGCCCGGCTGGTGACCCCGATCTTCTTGCCGATGATCGTCTCACCGTCCTCTTCGACGCGCCGCTTCACCATCCGGAGCGACACGTGATAGGCATCGGCAATGGTGATCTCGGGCCAGCGCTCGGTCAGCGGGCTCAGCGTGCGTCTCGCGCGCAGGGCGTCGTAAAGCTCGTCCCCGAGCCTTTCGATTTTTTTTCGGCGCTCCGCATCATCCATGCCTTCTAAATGAAGAAGTCGGTGTTCTTCCGGCCGAAGAGCACGGCGCCCATGTTGGCAGCAGGACCATCGGGTCCATTCGCGTGGTGTAGGCGAATCGCGTGGGCATCCTGGAAGTGGCGGTTGATCGGATGGTCTTCGAATGCAGCCCGTGCTCCGCACGCGAGGAAAAGCTGCTCGACCACCTCGGTGGCCACGCGCACCGCTCGCGCCGAATCGTTCCGAAAATGCACACGCCGGTCGAGCGGGATCTTCTCGCCCCGCTGGAGGTACCCAGACATCTCATCGAAGTTGCGGCGAAGAGTCAGCACCTCTCGGTCGAGCGCCGCGGTAGCTTCCGCCGCCACGAGACTGTTGGAGTACGAGTCGCTCGCTTTGCCGCCCGTCGCCTGCGACACCTTGGTCTTCATGTACTCGATGTAGGCATCGAGCGCCCCAAACGCGGCTGCCACCGCAGGCGTCGAAACCGAGCGGACGTGGATCTGCCCAAAGGGATACTTGTAGACCGGCGAGGGGTTGACCTCGTTGCCCGGGCTCTTTTGTTTGAAGCCATCCGAGAACTTGTGCATCCGATGGTCCGGCACAAACACGCCGTCAACGACGATGTCTTTGCTTCCGGAACCGCGTAGACCGGACGTATGCCAGTTGTCGATGATCTCGTAGTCCGAGCGCGGCAGAAGAAACGTGCGCATGTCCGGCGGCTTGCCCTCCTCGGTCGGGACGAAACCACCGAGAAACACCCAGTCGCAGTGGTCGCACCCGCTCGAGAACGACCATCGGCCGCTGAGCTTGACGCCTCCGTCCACCCACTCCGTTTTTGCAACCGGCATGTACGACGACGAGATCAACGTCGCGGGGTCGTCGGCCCAAACCTCGTCCTGCGCCTCGCTCGAAAAAAGAGCAAGCTGCCACGAGTGGACATTGAGCACGCCGTACACCCATGCGCTCGACGCGCATCCTCGGCCGAGCTCGAGCTGAAGATCGAAGATGATCGAGGGATCCATCTCGTACCCGCCGTAGCGCCGCGGTTGCACCACTTTGAAGAAGCCGAGCCGATGGAAGTCTTCCATCGTTTCGTCCGGCATTCGACGGAGCTCCGAGGCTTGCTTGGCACGCTCGCGCAGCGTCGGGGCCAGGTCGCGCGCGCGCTGTAGCAGCTCGTCCCGCGTCGGGATGCGGCTCTGGTCTCCGTCCATCGTCGTTTCTCCCGTCGGGATGGCCGAAAGAGCCGCCGGCGTTTGCTGAGTCATAGATTCACCGCTTTACAGGTGGGCCGCGAAAGGCCATAGACTAGAACATGTTCTAGCGCATGGGCTGGCACAAGTCCAGCCGGCTGCTGTAGACATAGGGCCCGGCCTCGAAGCCGGAAAGGACGGAATTTCATGCCGATACCGAGGGGCCTCCGAGCCATCGACCTGATGATGAACATCCCCGACGACGATCCGACGGCCTGGTACGAGTTCATCAAGCCCCTGCTGCTCGACGAGGAAAGCCGGAAGGTCTTCAAAATGCCGGCCGAGTACATGTTCAAGGACATCCCGAAGGTCGGCAAGCAGGAGGATCCTGTCGAATACGCGATCGCCCAGATGGACAAGTGGGGCATCGAGCGCGCCATGCTCGGCATCTCGGGGCCTTACTCGAACAACCTCGACGCATGCCGAAAACACCCGGAACGGTTCTTCCCCTCATACGGCGCGAATCCCAACAACGGCATGGAGGAAGTTCGCAAGATCCGCGAGCTCCACAAGCACCACGGGCTGAAAGCCGTGACGGGGTTCCCCTCCGGCCTCTGCCCACAGGTGCCGCTCAACGACAAGAAATACTATCCGATCTACGCAACCTGCATTGACCTGGACATTCCCATCTGTATTTGCGTCGGCGTGCCGGGTCCGCGCATCCCCATGGGGCCACAAAAAGTCGAGCACATCGACGAGGTCTGCTGGTTCTTCCCAGAGCTCAAGTTCGTCATGCGCCATGGCGGTGAACCTTGGGTCGACCTCGCGATTAAGCTGATGCTCAAGTACCCGAACCTCTACTACAGCACGAGTGCTTTCGCGCCGAAGCACTACCCGCGCTCGATCATCGACTACGCCAACACGCGCGGCTCCAACAAGATCATGTACGCGGGCTACTTCCCGAACGGACTATCGCTCGAGCGCATCTTCACGGACATGCAAAAACTGCCCCTCAAGGGCGACGTCTGGCCGAAGTTCCTGCGAGAGAACGCAATTCGCGTGTTCAAGCTGGACCCATAGGACTTGCTTCCTCACCCGTTGCACATGCGCGTCTGTATCGAGGATCCGTAGCGCCCACGAACGTCGTAGTGGCCAACCGTCACCGATCCGATGCCGTTTTCGAATCCGAAGCGCTCACAGACTAAACACAGCCACGGTCCCTCCGGCAGCCGTTCGAGGGTCAGTGTGAGGTCCGGATTGATGAAGGATACGGTCTCCCCCGTCAGCTCGGTGTGGCTCATCGTGGCCATGGCGTTGCCGTAATCGGCCAACATGGTTGCACGTTGGAAAGGTGAGGTGGCCTCGGATTCGGTGAGTGCATCGGGGATTCGAAACCATGCGGCCAGCGGGCAACCTTCAGGCGGCTGCGTCCTGCGCGTTGGCACGAGCTGGTGAAACCCTGAAGGCATACCAATCTCCAACGCTTCGGGAACGAGTGGAACGTCGTCGAGTCCCTCGGGGCCGCGCGGTACGATTTCATCCGGATCGAACGCAACCGTCTCGCTCGTCCGCAAGAACAGGCCAGTGGCCCGCGCCAGCTCGGCTTGCCCGAGCATGAGCGACGCGGTTCCCACGCCGATGCGTCTTCCTGAGCGAAGAATCTCCGCCGATCCTCGCAGCGCTTCCATCGGGATCTGACGAAACAGATCCACGGTAATCCGCGCCGGCACCAGGTCCGAATCTGCAAAGAGCTGCTCCAGCATCATCGCAAGCAAACCGCTAGGGGGGGAACCGTGCTGAGCTCCTGCGACCCACGGCGATCCGGTCGCAACCGTTGGCGCAAAGAGATCCCCGTCGCGTATGTAGAGCGGCTCCGCCACCGTTCAGTCCCGTCCTTTTGAGTGCGCCGCCCGCGCCATGAATTCGCGCAGCCGTCGCCGCTCGTTGCGTACCGCTTCCTGGGGCGAGAGCTGGTAGTTTTCATCGATCAGCTCCTTGACTCCAAGCACCGCTGCGCGGTCATGCCCAGCGATCTGTTCAGCGAGACTGCGTACGTGCGGCAGCAACTCCCCGTGGGACACGACGCGGTTGACCAATCCCCAATCGTTGGCTTCCTGTGCCGAGACGGTGCGCCCGGTGAGCGACATCTCCTTGGCACGTGCAATGCCGATCCGCCTTGGGAGCTCCGAGCCCGCGTTGCCGCCCGGCGGAACGCCGAGCCTCACGTGCGTGTCTGCGAAGACCGCCCGGTCAGAGGCGATGAGGAAGTCGCAGTCGAGGGCGAGCTCGAGTCCGCCGGTAATGGCAGCACCGTTGATCGCACCGATGCTCGGGGTTTTCGCACGCGAAAGAGGGCTGCCAACCTCGCGATCGTCTTGCATTTGAGCATCGATGAACTCGAAGCCCGCGTTGCTTGCTCCGAAGTCCATCGCGTCCAGATCCATTCCGGCACAGAACGCAGGGTCGGCACCCGTGAGGATCACCACGCTGATCGCTTCGTTTTCGAGCACCTCACTCCACGCCTCGTTTAGCTGTTGCACCATCTCCGCGGTCAGAGCATTGCGTTTTTCAGGACGGTTGAGGGTCACGGTCGCGATACCCGCGCCCACGTCCTGCTCCACGAGAATCAGCGAGCGGCCCATCTAGATCTCCAGCTCCGAGGATATACCGTCGCCCGAGTGGAGTGCCAAGGGTCGGCGTCTAGTGCTTCGACAGTGCAAACGCACGAAACGGGTATCGCAGGAAGTCGCGCGGCACGAGGCTCTCGGCCACGTCTCGGACACGGAAGTGCCGCTCGATTGCGCCATCGAGCTCGAATCGCCGGGCATGAGTGGTGAACAAGAGCTCCCCATCGTCGTCGAGACGACGCATCGCATCGTCGATCAGGGCCGCATGGTCTTTGTGCACGTTGAACGCCCCCTTACTCATCTTGGAGCGCGAGAAAGTCGGTGGATTGACGAAGATCCAGTCGTAGCGCGAGCGGTCTTTCGCGATCCAGCGGGTAGCGTCGTTTCGGAAGAAACGGTGCGCGTCGGGATCGAGGCCATTCGCCTGGAAGTTTCTGCGGCCCCACTCGAGGTAGGTGTTCGAAAGGTCGACGCTGGTGGTTTGCTTCGCCTGCCCCACCGCCGCGGCCACGCTCACCGAGCAGGTGTACGCAAAGAGGTTGAGCATGCGCATCCCTTGGCAGCGCTCCCGCGCATGGGCGCGCACGAGGCGGTGGTCGAGGAAGAGCCCCGTGTCGATGCGGTCTTCCAGATTCACGATGAAGCGCAGATCGCCCTCGTGAACGATCAGCTCGGCCTCTTGCTCCGACACGCGGGCATACTGATCCCCCTGATCGTGCTTGCGACGAACTTTGAGCACGATGTCACTCGCATCGACCCCCAGCGCGTCGGGAAGCGTCATCAGGACGTCTTGGATCTTCTGCTGGGCGCGGCCGTCCTCGACCTCCCGTTCTTTTTGAAACAGGTGGACGACGGCCTTGGTTGGGTATCGATCGACTGCGACATCGTACTCCGGGATGTCGGCGTCATAGAGGCGATAGCACTCGATCCCGTTGCGTTTGGCCCACCGTCCCCACTTCTTTTTGTTCTTCTCGATGCGATTCGCAAACATCTGCGCCTTTTCGCTGGGCTTGCGCCAGGCCGGTGCCCCGGTGGACCCATCGGAGGCCGAGGCGGCCCCTCGCACGGGAATCTCGAGCAGCCGGCACTCGATCGCACCGTTGAAAAGCACATGGCGGCGAGAGGGACGAAGCCCGAGATGCTTGAGACTGGCTCCCTGGGCAGCGAACACGTACGCCGTCCAGCCGCCGAAGGCACGCTTCAGCGAGTCGCCGAGCGATTGATAGAAGAGAAAGAGCGTCGCCTCATCGCCGAGCCGATGGCCGTGCGGCGGATTACACACGAGGATGCCCTCCCCCGCAGGCTTTTGGATCGACGCGATCCCGTTGGCTTCGAGGTAAACCAGGGCTTCGACCCCGGCGGCCCGTAGGTTTTCACGGGCTTTGGCCAGGGCTTCGTCGGAGGCATCGCTCCCGACGATCGTCAGAGAGGAGCCGCTCGTTCGCGCCGATTCCGCGGCACGCCGCTCCTCGGCAAGGACCGCCGGCTCGTGACCGAACCACTTTTCGAAGCCGAACCGCTCGCGAAGCAGGCCAGGGGCGCGATTCGTGGCCATCCAGGCCGCCTCGATCAGAAACGTGCCCGTGCCGCACGTCGGGTCCATCAGCGCGAGCCCTCGGCGAGCCGCGTCGGGCCAGCCTGCCAGATAGAGGATAGCCGCGGCGAGGTTCTCCTTGATCGGCGCCTTGCCCCCGTCCCTCCGGTAACCGCGTCGATGGAGCGCCTCCCCGGAGAAGTCGAGGCTCAGCGCATGACGCCGCTCCCCGATGTGAAGGTGTAGTCGCACGTCGGGATCTTCCTTGTCGACACTCGGACGGGCTCCCGATCGATCGCGAAAGCCGTCGACGATCGCGTCCTTGGCTCGCTGCACCCAGTAATGCGAGGGGAACGTGCTCTTCGGAGTTTGCGAGCTTCCAATCGCAAACGTGCGTGAAGCATCGAAGTGCTCCCACCAGGCGGTTTCCCGGAGCCCCGCGTAGAGCGCTCCATCGTCGCCGGCCTCGACCTCGGCCAGCGGCAACAGGACCCGAGACGCAACGCGCGACCACAGGCAGAGACGGTATCCGTCCCGGAGCGTTCCCTGCGCATGGACGGCGGTCGCCCCAACCTCGGCGACGTCCACTTCGAGCGACCGCACCTCATCCGCAAGGACGTCGGCGCAGCCTTTGGGGCACGGAAGCACCCATCGAAATCGTCGCGTTTCGGAGATGCGCCCTCGCCTACGCCGCCAGCAGGAGCTCGCTTGCCTTGTCGACGTCCTCGAGCACCTGGGCCGCATCGTGGAGACCGCCCGCCCAGCCCACGAACGACGCGAACCACACGTTTTGGAGGATCGAAGAGACGGTCTGCTCACGACCGTCGACGCCGACCGGGCTGGCAGCAGGCTCGCCCGGAGTCTCGCCGCGAATGGCCGCCATCACCATGGTCGTGATGAGCCCGTGAAAGCTCGCGACGCGCTCGGTGATGTTCGGGTCGCCTGAAGCAAGCGACCTGACCAGGGCTTTCGCGAGATTGGGACGCCGCAGGAGCCCCTTCGTGAGCGCGGAGAACACGAAACGAACGCGCTCCTGCGCGTCGCTCCCCGGCACGGGCTTCTTGCCGATTTTCGCGACGAGCTTCTCGCTCTCCTGCTCGAGCGCTGCGATCAGGATCTCCTCCTTGCTTGCAAAGCGCTTGTAGACGGTGCCGAGCGCAACCTGAGCCGTAGCGGCCACGTCCCGAAGCCGGACCGCCTGATAGCCATCGCGCTCCGCAAGAGCCACGGCGGTTTCCACGATGCGTTTCGCTCGATCATCCATGACGTCCATGATTAGTACCCAACCTCTGCCTGGGGCATGTAGAACTTCTGGTACCACCGCCGAAGACCGCCGACGTCACCATCGCCATCACACAGAATCGGCCGGGTCCGGTACTTCTTGTTTTCCCAAATCGCGATGTCTTCTTTGAATCCGACGATGATGTTTTCGCGGTAGCCGTCGAGGAACTCCTCTTTGCCCTCCTTGACGTTCGAGATGTCGATCATCGCGCCGATTCGCACGTGCACTTTGTTCTCGTCGACCGGCGTGTGGCAGAGCAGCATGATGTTCGGGAGCACGCTTTGCATCTCGGTCAGCATGTAGCCTGGACCGTAGTAGGTGGACTCGAGCTCGAACGGGTCCTCGCCGCCGCCACGTGGGTACGCGACACCCTTCACGCGCTGGATGCCGATGTAGTCTCTGAACTCGTTGCCGAATTCGTTGGCCCACGTACCGTGCACCGGCCCGAAGTGGCCCTTGTCGGCGAGGTTTTCGACGATTTCTTTGGGGTGGGTCTTGATCTCGATCAGCTCGGAGCCCCAATCGGTCCAGCCTTCGGTCCCGTACTCGGGGATGTCCGGGATCTCCCAGGTCGGCTGCTCGCCGTCCTCGTGCTCATTCCACACGAAGATCAACCCGTTGTGCTCTTGAACTGGATTGTTTTTCACGCAGGCGCGTGGCGGGATGCGCTTGGCATACGGCACTTCGACGCACTTGCCCGTTTCATCGAAACGCCATGCGTGGAACGGGCATCGAATCGTATCCCCGACGACCTTGCCGCCGTATCCGAGATGAGCGCCGAGGTGCGGGCAAAACGCGTCGTGCACGATCGCCGCGCCGCCTTCACCTCGATAAAGCACCATGTCGCGGCCAAAATACTTGATCGGTCGGACGTCGCCGGGCTGAAGCTCCTTCGACACACCGATGACGAACCACCCGCGCGGGTAGCCGGGGAAGAGCTCGTTTTCTTTTTCTAGCGCTGCTGACATCGAAACCTCTCAGGTTTGAGCGTTCGCTTGATCACGGGCGATTTCCTCGGCCCATTTGTAGTCGGGCTTCCCACTCGGCATTCGGGAAACCGATTCCGTGATCGTGATCTGCCTCGGGATCTTGTAGCCGGCGACGTGCTTCCGACAGTGGGCCTGCACTTCCTCGAGGGAAAGCGCCGCGTTGCCGCGTGTGTTGAAGACTGCCGCCACCTTCGAGCCAAAGCGGGAGTCCGGAACACCGACCACGAGCGCGTCGACGATCTGCGGGTGAGCCTTCAGCGCCTCTTCGACCTCCTCGGGGAACACCTTTTCGCCACCGCTATTGATGCACTTGCTCCCGCGGCCGAGAAAGGTGATCCGCCCGTCGGGCTCGATCGTGCCGAAGTCGCCGGGGACGACCCAGCGCTTGCCGCCAAACTCCTTGAAGCGCTCTGCGGTCTTGTCTGGGTCTTTGTAGTAGCCGAGTGGGAGGCGGCCCGAGCGGGCCACCATCCCGATCTTCCCGGAGCCGGGCTCGATTTGGTTGCCTTCCTCATCGAGCACGGTGACCTCGTCGCCCATGTAGAACGACGGCCTCCCCTCGTGGCTCTCTTCGTCGCCAGCGGCGCGTCCGAGGTCGCCCGACTCGCTGGTGCCAAAGCTGTTGATGATCATCACGTCGGGAAGCAGTGCTTCGATCTCTTCTTGAACGCTGGAAGAGAGGATCGCACCGGCCGAGGCGATCACGGCGAGGTTCGACATGTCGTAGTCGCCGGCCTTCAGCTCATCGACCAGGGGAATCGCCATGGCATCGCCCACCAGTGAGATCGTCGACACCTCTTCCTCGGCAACCAGCGACAGGATGCGCTTGGCGTCGAAGCTCGGCCCGTGCTGCAGTACGAGCTTGCCTCCGGTCAGATGGCAGATCCACTGGGTCCACTGCGCGGCGCCGTGAATGAAAGGCGCGCACGGAAGCATCGTCACGGTGTACCAGCCCTCTTTGACTTGCTCGACCAGCTGCTCCGGCGATTCGACCGGCTCGCCGCCGGGGGAGCCGCCCTGAAGGCCGGTGAAGAAGAGGTCTTCATGGCGCCACATCACGCCTTTCGGCATCCCCGTGGTGCCACCGGTGTAGATGATGTACAGGTCGTCGCCAGAGCGCGGGCCGAAATCGCGGGCCGCCGAACCTCGAGAAAGTGCGGCTTCGTACTCGATCGATTCGTGCTTGGTCACGGCATCGACCCCGTCCTCGATCACGATGAGTGTCTTCAGCGGCGGAAGGGCTTCCATCGCCTCGTCGATCACCGGAAGAAAACGCCGCTGCGTGACGATGCCCTTCAGATCAGCATTTTCGATCATGTAGCGAACTTCGGGCCCGACGAAACGGTAGTTCACGTTTATGCCGACTGCCCGAATCTTGAAAAGTGCGAGAATGGCCTCGACGAATTCGTGACCGTTGAAGAGATGAAGGCCCACGTGATCGCCCGCGCCGATGCCTCGCGACTGCAGGTGGTGTGCGAGCCGGTTCGCCCGCACATCGAGCTCCCAATACGTGTGGCGGACGTCGCCCGAAGCCAATGCGACGTTGTCCGGAACCGCATCGCAAACCGCTTCGTATAGATCCGCAAGGTTGTATTCCATCTCGACTCTCCCGCTACCGCTCCGAGCTCACGATCCACATCGCAAAGAACTGTGAGCCACCGCCGTACGCGTGCCCAAGCGCGACCTTGGCGCCATCGACTTGATGTCGGCCCGCCGTGCCGCGCACCTGGCGCGCCGCTTCCGCAAAGCGAAGCATGCCGCTTGCCCCAATCGGGTTGGTGCACATCACCCCCCCCGACATGTTGAGGGGCATCTCGCCCCCGAGCTTGGTTTTGCCCTCCATGGTCATCCTCCAGCCCTCCCCCTCGGGGGCAAATCCTAGATTTTCGAGCCACATCGGCTCGAACCAGGAAAACGGGACGTATACTTCGGCGCAGTCGATCTCCGCGAGCGGATTGATGATACCTGCTTCGTCGTAGACGTCTTTCGCGCACGCCCTGCCCGCGCCGGGATTCACCTGATCGCGTCCCGCAAAAAACGTTCGCTCGGTGCGCACGGAGGTGCCCTTCACCCAGGCGGGGTTCTTGACGCGGCTGGCGTGCTTCTCGTGGACCAGCACCATCGCCACCGCGCCATCGGACGACGGGCACGTCTCCGAATATCGAATCGGATCCCACAGCATCGGAGACGCCTTCACCTGGTCGAGGGTTTGGTCGAGGTGAAGGTGGGCATCCGGGTTCAAGAGCCCGTGCTGACGATCTTTGACCGCAACCACGCAGCCCGTATCGGGATGCGCGTCGGAGCGGCGGATGTAGGAGCGCATGAGCGGCGCAAAGTAGCCGCCCGCACCGGCGACGAGCTGGGGCTGAAACGGGATCGCCGGCGACAGGGCCCACATCGCATTCGACTCGCTTTGCTTTTCGAACGCGAGGGTCAGTACCTTTTCGTGCACGCCGCCTTGAACGAGATGCGAGGCAACGACGCCCGTCGAGCCCCCGACCGATCCGGCGGTGTGCACGCGAAAGATCGGCTTGCCCGCGGCGCCGAGTGCATCCGACAGCCAGAGCTCCGGCATCATCACGCCTTCGAACATGTCGGGCGCGGTGCCGATGACGATCGAATCGACGTCTTTCCACGTCATGTCAGCGTCCTCGAGCGCACGGAGCGCGGCATCGCGAACCAACCCCGGGATCGAGAGGTCGCGCCTGCTTTCGGCGTGCTTGGTCTGGCCGATGCCGACGACTGCGCACTGCTCAGCCACCACCCGCCTCCAACACCGCGACGAGATTTTGCTGCAGACACACGCCGCTGGTTGCGTGGGCCACTGCCCGCTTTGCATCGCCGCTCAGCACGCGGCTTGCCGCCTCACCGAATCGAATGAGCCCAGCCGTCATCAGCGAGTTGGCCGCAAGCGCGCCCCCCGAGGGATTGATCGAGACGTGCTCGTCGAGCCCGAGGGCCTCGCGCAGGATCAGCTCCTGATGGGCGAACGGCGCGTGAAGCTCGGCGACGTCGATTTTTGCCTTGCCGACGCCGGCGTTTTGCCCCGCGAGCTTCGTCGAAGCGGATGCCGTGAGCTCCCGCTGGCCGAGCGCATGCGGCTCCGTGCGATGATCGATGCCGCGAATCCAGGCAGGGCGCTCGGCCAGCTTCGTCGCCGTGTCACCGGCAGCAAGCACGACCGCTGCGGCCGCATCGGACAGCGGCGGGCAAAAGCTCTTTCGAAGGGGCGAGCTGAGGTACGGCTCGTCGAGCATCGCATCGATGCTGAAGTCCCCGCTGAGGTGCGCGTTTGGATTGCCAATCGCGTTCTTGCGGCTGCGCGCCGCCACCTCGGCGAAATCGCGCTCGGTGGCTTTGCGGGCATCGATCAGGGCCTGGGCCTGAAGCGCCGCGGCGCTGATCGCGTCGAGCCCGAGCGGCTGCACGTAGTAGGGGTCGTTTTGCAGATTCAAGACATCGGGCACCGGGGCGAGCGAGCACTTCCCGAACGAGAACACCAGCGCGGTGTCGATGTCGCCGTGCAGCAGCCGCACCCAAGCCTCGTAGAGCGCAAACGCTCCGTCCATCTCGACGTGCGACTCGCGGATCGGCGGCCACGCCTTCAACCCGTCGACTGCGGCGACGAACGAAAACGGACGCCCCGGCAGATAGTCGGTGCTTCCCGAGCAGGTGAACCCGATGTCGTCCTGGGTGAGCCCCACCTGTTTCATCGCATCCGACGTCACCGGTTGAACGAGCTCCGCTTCGTCGGCCGCATCGATCGCGCGAACCGACGGGAGCTGCGAAAACGACACGATGGCCACGTCGCGCATCAGAGGTGCTCCGCGTAGCTCTCGAACGGCGCGTCGGGCTCACCCGTCGGCTCGAAGTAGAGGATGTTCTCGAGCGAGGTCTCCCATTCGGCCTCGGGCTTCCACTTCGCCTTGACCCGCATCCCCATCCGGATCTCGTCGTGGGGGACGCCACTGATCAAGTGGTAGATCGGCATGTCTGCGCCGTCGAGCACGATCGCCCCGAAGCAGTACGGCGGCTTCAGCTTTTGCCCCTCGAACGGAATGCGGATGATCGTGAAGGTCGTCAGCACACCCGAGTCGGCCACCTCCACGTAGTCGCTCGTCGGATTGCCCGTGACTGGGTCCGCCGCCCGGGGTGGCACGTACACCTTGCCAGATGCCGGGTCCCGGCCACCGATCAGCTTGCCTTCTTGAAGCCCGCGCAGGTACGCGCTGTAGTGCTGGCCTGGGTTCACGTCGTACTGAAGGTGCACCGGCCCCGGCATGAACGGCAGGATTGGCTCGAAGCAGGCGATGTCTCGAATCGTCCCGGTCTTCTCGCCGGCCCAGCGAAGCCTCACTCGCATCCCGGTCTGCATGCGTTTCGCATCTCCCGCATCGACGGCGTGCAGCATCGCGTTGTCGGCGCCGTCGATTTGGATGAGCGCCCACGCGAAAGGACGGTCGAACGGGTGCCCGATCCGAGGCGCCTGCACCCAGGACCACGTCTTCACCGTGCCGGACGGGCGAAGGCGAACGAAATCCCCCGAGGTCTGCTCACCCGCCTCGTCGTATTCGAGAGGCGGGCACAGCACGCGGCCGTCGGCGGTCTTGACCCCTTCGAGAACTTCGTAGCGAAGGCTCTCGAGGAAGCGACCGACCACGGGCCCGGTGCTCCGGGTATACGTGTACTCCAGCACGTACGGGGCCGAGAGGATCTCGCTCATCGTTCTGCTCCGCGTGGCAAGAGGAGTTCAGCCCTGCGGAAAGAATTTCTGCATCTTTTGAGCGAGAGCGATGTTGCCCTTCACCTTCAGCTTGCGCGTGAGGAACGCCTTGCGGCCGTCGAGGTCGCCGTTCGCCATGTCCACGAACTTCGAGGCATCCATCATGATGTGAAGCGTCGGCTTTTCGACACCGCCGCTCTGCACGCCTTTGAACTCGCCGTCCTCGATCGTGACGGTCCAGTCGCCGCCGCCGTCCCCGCTCAACGTGTACTGCATGGTCGCGCTGACCCCCTTGGCGTTGTCGGCGACGAAGCGGTCGGCGAGGGTGTCGAAATACTCTGCTGTGTTGGCTACCTTGGCCATGTCCACCTCCCGGATGGGGTCCGAAATCACGTGAGAAAGAAGTGAAACATGTTCTATTTTGTGGAGCACTCGGCGTCAAGCCGGCTCGTTGCCCGGCCCCCCGAAACGCCTTACATCAAGGGCTCGTCACGATGCCCGAAAGCCCCAGACGCCTCATCGTCGAGCTCTGCCGACACTTCTACGGTCTCGGCTGGGTGTCCGGGACGGGCGGGGGACTGAGCCTGCGTCAGGGCGATCGGGTCTTCATGGCGCCCTCCGGCGTGCAGAAAGAGCGGCTTGCCGAAGAAGACCTCTTCGTCCTCGACCTGGACGGCCAGGTGCTGGAGTCACCGGCCGAACCGGGACTGAAAGTGAGCGCCTGCGCGCCGCTTTTCTTCAACGCGTTTCGGCTTCGCGATGCGCGAGCGGTGCTTCACAGCCACTCGGTCAATGCCCTTCTCGCTTCGCTGACGCCGGGCGATACGTTCCGCGTCACGCACCTCGAAATGATCAAGGGCATTCGCGGGCACGGCTTCCACGACGAGCTCGTCGTGCCCATCATCGACAACACGGCGCACGAGTGCGACCTGAAGGAGGGCATGGCCGCGGCGATGGAGGCGCACCCAAACACGCAGGCGGTGTTGGTGCGACGGCACGGTGTCTACGTCTGGGGCCGCGACTGGGTCGAAGCAAAAACCCAGGCCGAGTCGTATCATTTCCTGTTCGAGGCCGCGACTCGCATGCGCATGCTCGGCATCGACCCCGCGGCACGCCCAGCGCAGACGGAGGGCTGACGATGGAAGCTCACGACATCGAAACCGGCGCGCCGCTCGACGAAGGCGACCTGAGGCGGCACGGCGTGCTTTATCGGGCTCTGCCGCTCGACGAAGCCGTCTATCAGCCCGAGCTCGACGTGCTCAAGGAGAAACACGGCTACATCGTGCAGGACATCATCGCGCTTCGCCCCGACACGCCCAATCTCGACGCAATGTGTGAGAAGTTCGAAGTCGAGCACCTCCACGACGAAGACGAGGTGCGGTTCGTTCTCGAAGGGGAAGGTATCTTCGACATCCGCGGGAACGACGAGCGCTGGATGCGAGTCAAGGTTGAACGCGGCGACCTGATCGTCGTTCCGGCCGAGCGCTACCATCGCTTCGAGCTCACCGAGGCCAAGACGATGCGATGCATTCGCCTCTTCCAAGACGAGAAGGGCTGGGTACCACGCTATCGCGAAGGCTGAGCCCTACTCGGTGTCGCCCGGCGGAACGATCGAGCCGACGATGTGCATGCCCGCCACGCACTGCTCGCCGACGCGGCGCGCCCAAATCACGCGCCCCCGCTTGAAAATCTGGCGCCCGGAGTGAGTCGTGATGCGGAGGTCGCAGAGCGTTCCCGTCGATAGCCAGCCCGGGAGCGACACCTGAATGCCCGTCGAGCTGACGTCCACGGCGATCGCCTTCGCCTGAATCGGCGCGAGAATTTCGATCTGGGCATCGGACGCCCATCGCATCGCGTGGCGCCGTTCGTCCGGCTGCACCGAGCTCCGCACCTCCGAGTGCTTTCGCTCAGGTGGAATCGAGCTTGGTTTTGGGAGCTTCGAGCTCATGCTCTCCCAGGTCGGACGTGGACGGTGTTTGCAGCCTTGGTACATCATGAGGACCTGCGCCGCGCCTGTCGACAAAGTCGCAGGAGCGTGTGCAAAAGGTCACAACACCATTGCACCCGCAACCCGGTCGACGGGCGCTAGTCCCCAAAGAGGGACTCAGCCGAGGCGCTCGATGATGGTGACGTTCGCCTGGCCGCCGCCTTCGCACATGGTCTGCAGGCCATACCGGCCACCGGTTCGCTCGAGCTCGTGAAGCAGCGTGGTCATGAGCTTGGCCCCGGTCGCGCCGAGCGGATGGCCGAGCGCAATCGCCCCGCCGTTGACGTTGACCTTGCTCAAGTCGGCGTCGAGGTCTTTGGCCCAGGCGAGCACGACGGGCGCGAAGGCTTCGTTGATCTCGATCAGGTCCATGTCCTCGAGGGTCATGCCGGCCTTTTCGAGCGCGTAGCGCGTCGCGGGAATCGGGGCGGACAGCATCCGAATCGGGTCTTCGCCGCGGACGCTGAGGTGGTGGATTCGTGCACGGGGCGTGAGGTCGTGCTCCGCGAGTGCTTTTTCAGAGACGATGAGGAGCGCAGCGGAGCCGTCGGAGATCTGGCTGGCGACGGCTGCGGTCAGCCGGCCGCCGTCCATCAGGATCGGCAGGGCCGCCATCTTTTCGAGCGTCGTGTCGGCGCGCGGGCCTTCGTCGGCGGTGATGTCGCCAAAGGGAAGGATCTCACGATCGAAGCGACCCTCTTCCTGCGCACGAATCGCGCGGCGGTGGCTGTCGAGAGCGAACTTCTCGAGCTCCTCGCGCGAGAGGTCCCACTGCTTGGCGATCATCTCGGCGCCGTAGAACTGGTTGACCGGCTTGTCGCCGTACCGCTCGGTCCAGCCGACCGACCCGGAAAAGGGATCGGGGATGCCGAGCTCTTTGCCGACCACCATCGATGCGCCGATCGGAATC
Organism: Polyangiales bacterium; assembly: GCA_041576815.1. GTDB lineage: Bacteria > Myxococcota_A > Polyangia > Polyangiales > Houyiibacteriaceae > SG8-38. The sequence goes on along the minus strand of JBFGKE010000043.1, from coordinate 11,444 downwards.
ATGCTCATGTTTTGCACGCCGCCAGCGACGACGACGTCCTGCGTGCCGCTCATCACGCCCTGCGCTGCAAAGTGGACCGCCTGCTGCGAGGATCCGCACTGGCGGTCGACCGTGACGCCCGGCACGTGCTCGGGGTAGCCCGCCGCGAGCCAGCAGGTGCGCGCGATGTCCCCAGCCTGCGTCGCCACGGAATCGACGCAGCCGAAGATCACGTCGTCGACCGCCCCGGGGTCGATGCCGGAGCGCTCGACGACGCCCTTGATGGCGTGAGCGCCGAGGTCGGCGGAGTGGACTTTGCTCAGGCCGCCCTTCTTTTTCCCCACCGGGGAGCGAACGGCTTCGACTATATAGGCTTCAGGCATCTGCACCTCTCTGTTTCGGCAGGTGTAGGGGGAGCGGTCGAGGCTCGCAAGGCGCGAACCGGTGTATCAGAGAACGTTTCGGCCGACGCGTTCGCGATGGTAGGCCAGATCACCGTGCTCCGCCGCGAGCGCCCACGCGCGTTTCATCCACATATGAAGGTCACATTCGATCGTATAGCCGATCGCCCCGTGCACCTGGAGGGCGTGCTTGGCCACGAATCTTGCAGCCTCGCCTGCATGGATCTTCGCCATGGAGACGTCGACTTCGACGTCGGGGGAGGAGGTCGCGAGCGACCAGGCGGCGCGATAGACCAGAGGGCGTGCGAGCTCTTGAGCGATGAGGGCGTCGGCGAGCCGATGCTTGACCGCCTGCTGCGCACCGATCGGCTTTCCAAACTGCTCGCGGTCCTTCGCATACTGGACCGCCATGTCGAGCATGCGCCTGGAGCATCCGATCAGCTGGGCCGCCGCCCCGAGCGCAGCGCGTTCACGGCTTCGGGACACGAGCGCGTAGACATCCGCGTCGCCTCGCATTCGATGCTGCGGGTCGGGCGCGAACATCACACGGCCGAGCTCGCGTGCGCGATCGACCGAGCGCTCTGCGGTGACCGTGACCTCGTCGATGGCAAGGCAGTACAAGTGGCCCCCGCGCTCGGCGATCAGCACGTCGGCCGAGCGCCCGTAGGGCACGATCAACCGATCCTCGAACGACACGACGACGCGCGCTCGGCCCGCCGCGATCGGGCCGAGCCAGCGTTCTTTTTGTGCGTCGGTGCCGGCGCCGACGAGCAGAGGCACGCCGACGGCCAGGGTGTCGACAATCGGCCCTGGAAAAGCGGCGTAGCCGGTCTCCTCGATCGGCAAAACGTAGTCTAGCTCCCGGAGGCCGCTGCCTCCCTCGGACTCCGGCGCGGTCATCCCGATCACGCCGGTCTCGGCCAGCGTGAGCCACACCGCGCGCGCGGCTTCGGGGCGCCCGTCCCACACCGCTCGAACGACGTCGGGCGGACACTCCCGCTGGAGGACCTGCCGCACGGTGTCCCGGAGCATCGTCTGGTCGTTCGTGAAGGCGAAGCGCACGGAGGGGCTACTTTCGCGGAAGGCCGAGGACGCGCTCGGCGATGATGTTGCGTTGAATCTCGTTGGTGCCGGCGTAGATGGGCCCGGCCAGCGCAAACTGGAAGCCCTTCATCCAAAGCCCGCGATCGACCGCGCTCTCGGAGCCCTCGTCGAGCTCCAGGGCCTCGCCGATGATCGCGAGCGCTGTCTCGTGCATTCGCACGTCCATCTCCGACCAAAACACCTTGTTCACGCTCGAGTCCGACCCGATCGATTCGCCATCGGTCATGCGCGTCACGGTCTGAAACGTGAACCAGCGATAGGCTTGCGCATCCATCCATGCCCGAATCACGTCGTTCCGCAGCGCGGGGTCGGCGCGATCGCGGTAGCGGTGATAGAGATCAATCAAACGCGATGCAGTCGCCATGAACCGCCCCGGGCTCCGCAGGGTGAGGCCGCGCTCGGAGCTCGTCGTCGCCATCGCCACCTTCCAACCCTCGTCGACTTCCCCGATGACGTCGTGATCGGGGACGAACACGTCGTCGAGGAAAATCTCTGCGAAGCCCTCATCGCCGTCGAGACGATCGACCCCGCGTACAGTCACGCCCTCGGCCCGCAGCGGGAACATGAAATACGTCAGGCCGCGGTGGCGCGTTTGCTCGGGGTCGGTGCGAAAAAGCCCGTACGCCATGTCGCAAAACGCGGCGCGCGTCGACCAGGTTTTTTGCCCGCTGAGGCGCCACCCGCCATCTATGCGTCGGGCCGTGCTCGTCAGGGACGCGAGGTCGCTCCCGGCGTTGGGCTCCGACCACGCCTGTCCCCACGTGACGTCTCCCCGTGCCATCGGCCGAAGGATTCGCTCCTTTTGTGCCTCGGTGCCGAACTCGAAAAGCGTCGGCGCGAGAAGGAAGATCCCGTTTTGCGTCACGCGGTTGGGCGCCCCCGCCCGGTAGTACTCCTCTTCGAAGATCAGCCACTCGAACAGCGATGCCTCGCGGCCGCCGTACTCCTTGGGCCAAGACACCGCCGCCCATCCCCCATCGAAGAGGGCGCGCTCCCATTCGAGGTGCCGGGCGAAACCAACTTTCGTGTCACCCGAAGGGAGCGGCTCGGTCGGAACGTGGGCTTCGAGCCAGTCGCGGCACTCCTTGCGAAACGCGTTTTCGGCAGCGGTGAGCTCGAGGTCCATCACGCCGCCTCATGCATTCAGTCGTTCGAGCGTTTGGTGCGCCTCGGCCATGATGCGCGCGATGAGCTCGGCGACGGTGGGGATCTCGTCGATCACGCCCGTGACCTGTCCGGTAGGCAGGATGCCTGCCTCGACCCTGCCGTCGACCATCGAGGCTTTGGTCAACATTGGCGCGTTGGCCGCCATCGCGAGCTGGGCCCAGGTGAGCTCTTGGCTCTGCTTCATCGCCACGCCCTCTTCGAGCAGCTCGGGCAACGAGGTGCCTGTCACCCTCATGAGGGAGAGCGCATTGAGAGCGGCGCGCGGAAACCGGGTCAGCGGGCTGGCCTTTTCGAGCCGATCGATCAGCAGCGTCCGGATCACGCGCTGCGGATAACCGTCGACGGCTTTGGTGACGACGGTGCCATCGGGCTTGGTCTCGAGGTAGATCTTCTTCACGTGCTCGGGCACCTGGCTGTCTTTGGTCAGCAAGAACCGCGTGCCCATCGCAATCCCTTCCGCACCGAGCGCAAGTGCCGCGACCAGGCCGCGCCCATCGCGAAAGCCGCCGGCCGCCACGACTGGGATGTCGACGGCGGCCGCCACGTCGGGAATCAGGATCGACGTCGGGATCTGTCCGGTGTGGCCGCCGCCCTCCTGGCCTTGCGCGATCACGGCATCGACGCCCCAAGCCTGTACCTTTTCGGCATGCCGGCGCGCGCCGATGGTCGGCATGGTCACCACGCCGGCGTCTTTGAGGGTCTTGACGAGGGCCTCGTTCGGCGCCTGTGCGAAGCTCGCGACTTTCACGTTTTCGCGAATTAGCAGCTGGACACGCTTCATGATGTCCGACTGATCGGCTCGCATGTTGACCCCGAACGGTTTGCTCGTTCGGCTCTTGACCTTCGCGATCGCGTCTGCGAGCTCGGAGAAGGTCATCGTCGCCGCCGCCAAGATGCCGAGCCCCCCGGCTTCGCTGGTCGCTGACGTCAGACGGGCGCCCGACACCCAACCCATGCCGGTCTGCACGATCGGATACTTTACGCCGAACAGGTCGCAGATTCGCGTATGAAGCGGCGACGACCGAAGCTTCTCCTTGCCGGTGCCTTTGCTCTTCCCTCGCGTTTGGCGAGCAGGCGCAGGCTTTTTCTTGGCCTTCGTGGCTTTGGCGGCCTTGCGCGGCGGCGGCTTGCTCGTGCGCTTGGCTTTCGCCGGCTTTGATTTGCGGCTCTTGGCGGGAGCCTTGGTGGTTCGTTTCCGGGCGCTCATGCGACGACTTCTTTCTGCGCGAAACCTCGTGGATCGAGCTCGCGCAGCCTCGTGAGGACCTCTTGATTGGGGATCGGGGTCGTGTCCAGTCCTTCGGGGATGACCAGCTCGAAGCCCGTGCTGTCGAGGACGCGCTCGAGCTCGACGCCCGGATGGAGCGAGCGGAGGCGCATCCGGCGATCCGGAGTGTCGAAGTCAAAGACCCCCAAGTTCGTGACCACGCGGCGGATCTCGTGAAACCGACCGCCGCCCCGGCCCAACGCGCGCGCCCGGTCGTATCCCACGCCGCTCACCACGTCGACCTCGCGAACCATCACCTTTTCGCTCTGGTTGGGAACCCAGTAGCTCGTGACGTGGTTGATCGTATTGCCCGGGGCACCGCGCATCCCGAGGAGCTGCACCTTGGGGCGGTTCCAGGCGCCGATGCACGCGATGTTTTGATTGCCGTACCGATCGATTTGAGAGGCGCCCATCATGACGTGGCGGCGCCCCCACCAGAGCGTCTCGAAAACTTTTTCGAAAGGCATCCAGCCCTCGACGTCGCCCCCCGTCGGCTCCACCCCGAGCGGCAGCGCCCGGTCGAGCAACAGATTGAAGCCATCGGTCATCAACAGGTCGGGGGCGAACGTGGCTTTCGCCAGGCGTGCGCCGAGGCTCGGCGTGGTGCCCATCGCACTGACGAGGATCTCACCGTCGCCGCGGAAGCACTCCGCGACTGCGAGCGCACAAACATCGGCACGTGTGGCCTCATGCGCGCTCATGACGCGACGGCCCTCTGGTACTCGGCTTCTGTCACATCGAGATACTTAGCGCGGAACGCTCTCCACGCGTCGTCGTCCTTCGCGGTAGCGGCGTACTCGCGCTGGAATGCCTCGTCGCGCGCGTAGTCGGGCGGGCACTCGGTGAAGTGCGCGCCCCGCGGTGCGTCGACCACACCGGCGACCATCATGCGGTTGATGCGGAGGCTTTGGAGCGGCCCGCCCGCGATCAGCGCATCGGTGGGCACGACTTGCTCGGCGCTCATGAATGCCTTGTCCGCCGCCATGCAAAACAAGTCGTCGAAATACGGATCGCGCCCGAGCAGCTGTCCATTGCCCGACGCATCGGCGCGATTCACGTGGACGAACGCAACGTCGAGATTCAAGGCCGGAACGGCGACGAGCTCTTCGCCGTCTTCATAGGGCGACCGCACGGTTTTCAGCTCGGGGTTCACCTTCAACACGTCCGAGCCGAGCCCCGCCCGCGTCGGTAAAAACGGTAGCCGCTGCGCCGCTGCGCGAAGCCCGAGCAAAAACATGCCCTCGTCGAGCGCGACCGCATCGATGCTCTCAGCCTGTCGCGCCCTACGAAAATGGGGCTCGAGCGGAATCGAATCGAGAGACACGAACCCGTACACGACTCGCCGTGCCTGCCCGGTCGCGCAGAGAAGGCCGACGTCGGGCCCTCCGTACGACACCACCGTCAGGTCTTTCACGCCTCGGCGGATGAGCGCGCGAATGAACACCATTGGTTTGCGCCGGGATCCCCAGCCGCCGATTCCAATGGTCATGCCGTCCGTGACCTGGGCCGCGGCTTCATCCGCCGTCATGCGCTTGTCGTTCATTTGTCGTCGGCGTCTGCCTTGGAGTCGCGCACGAAGGCGTCGCGGGCTTCGTCGGCCACGCCCGCCAGGTTCAGCTCGAAGGTGAAGCCCTGCTCGAAGCGATAGGAGCGGTTCACGTCGACCGGATCGATGTTGTTCAAGCACTCTTTGGCGACGCGCACGACGCGCGGGATTTTCTTCGTGAAGGTGCGGGCCACCTGGCGGGCTTTGTCCACGAGCTGATCCTCGGGCACGACGGCGTAAACCGAGCCCCACGCGTGTAGCTCCTCGGCGGTCACCGGCTCACACGTCAGCACCATCGCGCGCATCTTGAGCGGCGGCACGAGCCTCGCGAGGTGCGTCGCGGCCCCGAGCGCGCCGCGGTCGACCTCCGGCAACGAGAACTGCGTGCCCTCCGCGGCGACGAGGATGTCCGAGTTGCCGGCGAGCCCGATTCCACCGCCGACGCAATACCCATGCACGGCCGCGATCACAGGGACTTTGCACTCGTACACCGCGCGAAAGGCCTCCCAACAGCCACGGTTCGCGCCGAGAAGCGCTTCGAAGCCCTCGGTGGCCTGCATCTCTTTGATGTCGACCCCAGCATTGAAGCCTCGGCCCTCCGCGCGAAGGATGACGGCGCGGGTCGTCGGGTCCTCGCCAGCGCTCGTGACCGCGACAGCGAGGTCGAGCCAGCCGGCGACTGGAATCGCATTCACTGGCGGATAGTCGACGATGATCTCGACGATTCCATCCGATTTTTCTCGCGAAACACCCACGATGCATCCCTTCGGCGTCGGGGCAAAGTGAAACGCGTTTCACTGCGACGGTCAAGTCGACGAGGGTGAACGACCGTTTGGGCCGAGCCCATCGAGGAACGCATCGAGCGTGGGCGTCACCGGATGTCCGATGCGCTGCAGCTCGTTCCGGGCCGCGGCCACGGCGGCGGCGACATCCGACGTGGTGATCGTACGCAGCGGAGGCGTGCGAAACCGATAGACCACACGAAGCACTGCGCGAAAGATCGCTTCCGGAATCACGACCACGACACCAAAGTCATCTCGCCGCAGAGGCTCCCTTCGCGCTTCGATCCAGTCCGAAAAGCGCTTGCGATGCTGTGCGACCACGACCCCGGTGCCGCGTTCGTGACGGACCAAGCCCAAGAAAGGCCGCCGCGTCTCTAGGTGGAAGTCGGCAATGTCCAACATCAGCTCGACTTCTTCGTCGGTGAGCTGTCGCGGCAGCTTCATGTCGAAGAAAACGAGCGGCGAAAACGTTCCGTCGATCGTCAGGCACTCCGACCCGTAGGTCGGGCTCGAATCCCAATCCCAGTCCATGAGTAAGTCAATCCTAGCCGTTGTAAGGAAGGGGAGGCCTTCCAAAACCGCCGGGCCCCCCGAGCGGCCTGCATGGTGGCCACGACGGGCCGCCAGTCAACTAGAAAAGTGAGAGTACCTCACAATTGATGCGTCGCCCGCCGGCAGCCGTTGGCGACGCGGAACACCTCGCTTTGAGACAGCGGTTCCCGTTGTGGCGCTAGGCCGCGCTCGTTAGACTGCCCGCGGGAAAACGATGGGCGAGGTGGTCTTCGATGAGACGGAAAAACCGCTGATGCGGATGACGTATCACGGGCTCTGTGACGACGCGGAGTGGCAGCGGCACATTGCGCAGATGTCGGATTGGGCCCGTCGCGGCGAGCCGTACGGTGTGATCATCGACGCGCGCGCGGTCGGCCGGGTGCCGGCCACACAGCGGCGGGGCATCATCGACTGGATCAACCGCGATCGACAGCACCTCAAGATGTACTGCGCGGGCGGGGCTCTGGTGTTTGCGAGCGCCATCCAGCAGGGCCTATGGACCGCGATCTCGTGGGTGGCGCCGAGTCCGATCCCCGTGAAGGTGTTTCGGGATGTCCCATCCGCGGAGGCGTGGCTCGAAGGCATGCTTCAGCAAAAGATGGCGTCCTGAGCATGAGCGCGCCCGCCCCAGTCCCGGGCCGCCTGGCCGCGGTCGAGGCTCAGCTTCTCGCGCCGGGCGCGCCGTTCGAGCTCACCGAGGACGAGGTGCTGGGCGAACGCATGCAGGTGTTTGCCAATCGCGCGCGCTCCCTGCGCGACGTGCTCCTCCGCGCGCGCGAGTTTCCGGAGGCCGAGTACCTGGTATTCCAAGACGGCGATCGGGAGTGGCGTTTTACATTTGCAGAGCACGAGACGCTCGTGGCCCGGGCGGCGGCGGCGCTCCAGGACCGATACGACGTGGGACCCGGAGATCGGGTCGCCATCTTGGCCGCCAACTGTCCAGAGTGGATCGTCTCGTTTTGGGCCGCCGTGAGCCTCGGCGCCATCTGCGTGGGCATGAACGGATGGTGGACCGAGGACGAGATCCGGTACGCCGTGGGGCACAGCACGCCCAAGGTCCTCATCGCGGACCAGAAGCGCGCAGCTCGCATCACCGGGGACATCGATGTCCCGGTTCTGCTCGTGGAGGAGGCGTTCGACGCGTCGTTGGAGGCGTATGCCGGCGCCGAATTGCCGACGCAGACGATCGACGAAAGCGACCCGGCGATCATGTTGTACACCAGCGGCACGACCGGCCGCGCCAAGGGTGTGGTGCACACGCACGGCAACGTCACGAACATGCTCATGGTTGCCTTTTTTCACGGGGCGCGCCTGATGATGGCAAATCCGAAGCAGGCGGAGCTTCCGCAGCTGCCCACCAGCGTTCTCGTAACGAGCCCACTCTTCCACGTATCCGGGCTGCACTGCGCCGCGGTGACGGGGCTCGCCGGCGGCGCCAAGACGGTCTGGCCCATGGGCCGCTTCGACCCGGAGCGTACGCTTGCACTGATCGAGCGGGAGAAGGTGACGGGCTGGGGTTACACAGCCACGGTGCTTCACCGGCTCCTGAGCCACCCAAAGGCTGGAGAGTGCGACCTGAGCTCGTTTCGCTCGGTCGGTGGCGGCGGATCGCCGATCCCTGCTCCGCTGATCGACAAAGCGAGAGATTTTTTTCCGCAATGCAGCCACACGATGGGCGTCGGCTATGGCCTCACCGAGGGGACTGCCTTTGCCACGCTGAACGCAGGCCAGGAGCTCGCCGAGGATCCGTCGTCGGTGGGACGGGCGGTCCCCACGGTCGAGATCGAGATCCGGGACGATCAGGGAAAAACGCTTCCGGAGGGCAAAGAAGGCGAGATCCATCTGCGTGGCCCACTGGTCATGCTGGGTTACTGGGACGACCCCGATGCGACCCGGGAGGCGATCAAGCCGGGACGTTGGCTTCGGACCGGAGACATCGGACGGCTGCAAGGCGGCAGGCTCTACATCGCATCGCGCAAGCGAGATCTGATCCTTCGCGGGGGGGAAAACGTCTATCCATTCGAGATCGAGCAACGGCTCGAAGCACACCCCGCCGTGGCCGAGGCGGCCGTCATCGGCGTCGATCACGAAGAGCTCGGCCAAGAGGTTAAGGCGTACGTCGTGCCCGAAGGCGGCGTCGACATCGATGACGACGGCCTTCGCGCATGGGTCGCAGATGCCCTCGCGTATTACAAGGTGCCGAGCCTGTGGGAGATCCGACGAAAGCCGCTCCCGCGCAACGCGACCGGAAAGGTGCTAAAGAACGCGCTGCGCGATCCGCGCGATTCGATGTTCATCGAGGAGTAGAAATGCCCGACGCCGTCATTGTCTCCACCGCGCGGACTCCGATCGGCCGCGCTTTCAAGGGCTCGCTGGTCGAGATGCGTCCAGACGACCTCGCTGCGATTGCGGTCGAAGCGGCGCTCGCGAAAGCTCCGAACCTCGACCCGTCATCGGTGGAGGACGTGATCCTCGGCTGTGCGCAGCCGGCAGGCGAGCATGGCTACAACATGGGGCGGGTCGTGAGTCTGCTCGCGGGCCTCGATGCGCCGGGTACGACGGTAAACCGCTATTGCTCGTCCTCGCTTCAAACGATCCGCATGGCTGCGCACGCAATCAAGGCGGGCGAAGGCCACGTGTTCGTGGCGGCCGGGGTCGAGTGCGTCAGCCGGTTTGGCTTGGGCAAGTCGGATGGGATGGACGGTACCAAGAACCCGCGGTTCGCCGAGGCCGAGGCACGGATGGCAGCCTACATGGCACCGGACGGAGGCGAGTGGGAGCCCGCGCCAGGACTGCCCGACGTCTACATCACCATGCTGCAAACCGCCGAAAACGTCTCGCAGTCGATGGCGGTGTCGCGGCAAGAGCAGGACGAGTTTGCCGCGCGCTCGCAGCAGCGCGCCGAAGCCGCGCAGAAGTCTGGATTCTTTGCCGAGGAGATCACGCCTGTCACGACGCCGAGCGGCAAGGTGGTCGAAGCCGACGACTGCCCGCGCCACGGGACGACCGTCGAGAAGCTCGCAGGTCTCAAGCCCGTGCTGCTCGAGCAGATGGGCGACCGCGCCACGATCACGGCGGGCAACGCGTGCCCGCTCAACGACGGCGCTGCCGCGGTGATCGTGATGAGCGACACCCGCGCGAAGGCACTCGGCATCCAGCCGCTCGCGCGCATCGTTTCGACCGGCGTGTCGGCGCTCAACCCGGAAATCATGGGGCTCGGGCCGATCGACGCGAGTAGACAGGCGCTCGAGCGCGCGCGCCTGAGCATCCACGACATCGACCTGGTGGAGATCAACGAGGCCTTTGCGGCACAGGTCATCCCATCGGCGCGCGAGCTTGGCGTCCCCTTCGACAAGCTCAACGTGAACGGTGGCGCAATCGCGCTCGGCCATCCGTTCGGGCAAACGGGTGCACGCATCATGACGACGCTCATCCACAACCTGCAGTCGCGCGACGGCCGCTACGGCCTCGAAACGATGTGTGTCGGCGGCGGCCAAGGCATGGCTGCCGTGATCGAACGCCTCGGCTGATCGTGACCGAGCGAGGCAAGCGCGCTTGAACCACCGTGAGCTCGACATCGATAGCCGGAGCAAAGCCATGGTGGCTCTCGCGAGCATTGCAGCGCTGATCCCGCTCAATTGGACCTGGTACGCGTGGGCGCACGAAGTGCCCGGCTCGCTCGCGGCGTACATCCTGATCGGCAGCGCACTCTACTTCGTCTTTCTTCGCGCGTTCACGGGCGTCCGATTTTCGGCGCTGTCTCGCGAAGCGCGGTTCGTCGTGGTGAGCTCGATGCTGCTGCTGATCGTGTTCTTGGCATTCGGGCGGTCGGATACCTACCGACGGCTGCTCGAGCCCATCTTGCCCCGTGAGCTTCGCACTCCTCTGTTCGGTTTCTTCTACTTCGCGACGAGCAGCGTCCTGCTCCGGTTTGCCGCGCCCTACCTGCTGGTGCGCTTCGAGCTGCGACAGCCGCCGCGCCTCTACGGCTACGTCGTGCGCGGGGGCACACGCATGCGGTGGGTGTACCTGGGGCTGTTCGTCGTGATGGTGCCCCTGGTGCTTTGGGCGTCCTCGCTCCCCGAGTTTCAGGCGAGCTACCCGCAGACGCGAGGCATCGTGCACGGCGAAACCGCTTCGCTTCGGCTGTTCGTGCTCTATCACTTCGCCTATTTCTTGGTCTTTTTATCGGGCGAGAGCTTTTGGCGGGGCTACATGACGTTCGGCCTCGGACGCGACCTCGACGCGGCCGGGCTCCCGTGGATGGTGATGATGTACAGCATCGGCCACTACGGAAAACCGCTCCTCGAGGCGCAGGCGTCGATCGTCGCCGGCTTCGTCCTCGGCTACCTCGCCCTCCGCCACCGCTCGTTTTTCCTGGGCGCGCTGCTGCACTGGGGGATTGCGCTCACGATGGACTTGGCCGTTCTATGGCGCCGCGGCATCGTGTTTGAATGAGCCGAGCCACGAAAAAATGCGATGTGGGGTTACGCCGGACCGGAAAGCCGGGGCGAAAAAATTCGCGATACGAGGCTACATCGGACGGGTCGGCTTGCAAAGGTGGCCGGAATGACTGGCGAGCTTTGGCCACGCAAGCCCCCCCTCGGCGCACCGACACAAAAAAGGGGACTGTCCCCTATATAATT